>CAYRAV010000069.1:0-17227 GCA_964422365.1 uncultured Lachnospiraceae bacterium
GTATATGGATGGCAATTTTCTTTTTTGATGGCACCAACTGTTGCCAGTCTTATATGTGCAAGAGTGTTTTTCTGTGGTTTCGTTGAAGAAACAATACAACTGAGAATATCACTATCTGCTGCTCTGACCGTTTCTTTAAAAATCTCATATTCGCTGTCATTTTCTCTCATAAATCCCCACCCATGAGGATGATGGATACTGTGTCCATAAAAAACTTTCAGATATTCCCTTATGTCTTTCTGCTTTGCTGAACAAAAGCCGAAAAGCTCACACATTTATCTCACTCCTTGCCATTTCATAAATTTTTTCGCAAATTCTTTTATTTTGAAGTTTTGCACGCTCATATTCAATTACGTTCAAAGCACGATTATATTCTTGAAAATATCTGCACATTTTATTCATAACCATTTGTGCGGCACAACGAATATCCACTCCGTCAATCGTTACACCATAAATATCAAAAAGAGCAGCAGATTTATGGTTTTTCAAAGCATCCGCCTGTTGTTCTGCTGTAAACTCAAAATGTGCAAGGGAGGACAAATATAGTAAAAGCAAATGTGCAAACTCCAAATCTTTTTCCGCTATACCAAAAGGTTCTAAAGGATTAATGTCGAACATTCTAAGTTCGATATGGTTGATGCCGTTTCTAACCAATGCATCCAGACTGTTTTCCCCTTTTGGTTTCAACCTTACCGGAAGATAAAGCTCTCCTGCCGAAAAAAGCATTCCTTTGTTGATATAATTCTCAATACTTTTTACATAAGCCAAAGTATCTGAATAATCAAGAATCGGCACAAATTGATTCCAGTAACCACGCCTGCCATTTCTTATGGAAGCATATCCATCAAATCCTGTTCCATAAAGTCCGTCACCATCCAATGATAAATCATAAATCGGGCTTGCAGATGTCAGCAAAACCAACAGCCAGCTATATTTTATTGCCATCTTTGACAGGTGAAGGTATAAACGATCTTTAAAATCCCTGTATAAGATACCTGCACCCTCCTTTTCATACAGACTTTTCAAATAATCTTCTGAAAAGGAAAAGTTAAAATGGATACCCGAATGCAGCATAAGGCGCTTGCCATACCTGCGTTGTAACTTTAAACGATAATTATGCTTTGCAGCTTTATCTCCTGAATATCTTGCCACAGGAATTTCATCTTCATTTTCTATATAGGGCGGATTACTGTTAAGCCAGAGAGTTTCATTCTGCTCCCTAAGCACAGCTCTCGCCTTTTCATCCAATACCTTCAGCTGTGACAGCATTTCACTGATGGTATCACAGGGCAGAGTAATAATTTCGAGCTGATTTTCACAAAAATCCCGTTCTAACTGTTTATCCTGAAAGGGATGTGAAGTCTGTGACAATCTGCCTTTTGTATCAACACGCAAAGTTTCCCTTTCAAGTCCAAATTTTCCATCAAATATATTTTTATGTAACCTCAATCTAAATCACCTTAAATCTGTGCATATTTATCAATAAAATATTCAAGAGAGAGACCTTTTTCAATCCCCTCAACCATAACCCTTGCAGGATTACTCAAATCTTTTGCGCGTTCATACAACGGTGAAAGAAAAATTTCCTCACCTGAATTCCGCTTCCTAAGTCCATCTGCAGCAATATCAAGTATATGTTTCAATTGGTCAGACAATTCCGGCTTATTGATAAAATCCGGAATTTCACACATAGAAAACATTTTTTGCAATTCATCTGCATTATAGCCATGATGATAAATGATGTGGTCATTGTCAAGCAGTTTTTTTAGCTGCGGAACCCGTTCCATAAGCCCGATATGAAAAGCTGCAACACACATACTGTCTGAAATCGGCTGACAGCATGAACTTCGAAATTCTATTGTACCTCTGTAGGTTAAATCCTCAAATTTAAATGTACGAAGATATTCTAAATCCTCTATCATCGGTTTTACTTCAATGCTATGGTATGTTCCACCATCAAAATATTCACCATTTATTTTTTCTAACTTCATATATTCATTTACTGGTATGGGTGTAAAATTAATATATCTGCCCTCCCGTATTGTACAATAAACAGATGTTGATTTTATATACTCTGTCAGGTCAGAAATACTATTTAACCTACACCCAAACATTCCAATATTATGGGGATTATATCCCTGCATACTTCGTTCCCAAAGCATATTCCTAGCACACATAAACTGTGGCATCTCAGACAGATAGGAATTTGAAAATAATAAAGCTTTATAAGGCTCAAGTAAACCAAATGTATTAATTACATTTGTAAGTTCATCATAAAAAACATCAATCTGCACCTGCGATGCACTGGTAAAAGTGCCAAATTCAGGAAAACTATGGAACTTTACTGAATGTTCAGGATATTTCTTATATGTATGCAGATAATGATATAACATTCGGTATCTCTCATTTTTTATTGGTTGATTCTTATTGATATTGTAGTATGGATTGATTCCCATTCCTGTAAGCGTATAATGATACTGTGACAAAAAATGGTTAATAAATGTATAGTACTGGTCAAATCTTGCTTTCACATCATGAAGATTATCACATTTTCCAAGAGAAAGTTCTAAATTAGAATAAGAGCAGTCAAAAGAAAAGTCATCCTGATTTTCTTCATTTATCATCGAGGTTACATTACCATCACTGTCTGTTCCCACTACCAAAAATCCAAAATGCTCTTTGAAAGCCTTTGAAAGTGCAAACACAATCTTTTCCTCTACAGGCTCTTTCTCCAGATTTACAATGGGCATTTCGATTTCAATTCCTGCAAAACGCTTGCATTTATTTTTTGTCGGTTCTATATATTTTTGATATATTGCTTCATCTATCATTTGTTGTTCCAAACTTTATCACCTCTGCGACAATCTTTAAATAATAGTTTTCCTATCGATTTACTATAAATATATTATATACCATTTATTTTGCCCAGTCAATGTAAAATGTAAATTTTTTCATGTTGTTACAGTTCAGCCATATAAAAAATTGTACATTATGAACACAGAAGCTTGCTCACTAAGGGTATATTGCACAATTGTTTCTATAGGGCGGACACCCTACATAAATAATTCTTAACAATAGAGAGCTTGCTTTCTATTGTATTTCCAGCCAAACTGCAAATTTTTGATAACAATATACATTCTGGTAAATGATACTTATTCGGGCATATCACAATCGATGTGCTTTGCACTGAAAATAAAGTATGAATGGTATGACTGAACTGTTATTTCATGTTAGATATAAGAATCTGTAGAATTCAACAGAATTGACTTCCCCATTTTTAAGTGTTATGATATATGTTGTGAGAAAATTTAGTAATATACCCAAAAGAAAGGACGTACCATAATGTCAACCAACGAAAAAGCATTAAAACTCCATGAAAAGTGGAATGGAAAAATAGAAACTGCATCTAAATGCCATGTTGCATCCAGAGAAGATTTAGCTCTTGCTTATACACCAGGTGTTGCAGAACCCTGCAAGGCCATTGCAAAAGACAAGGAGGCTGCCTATAAGTATACAATAAAATCCAATACTGTAGCTGTTGTCTCAGACGGCAGTGCTGTACTCGGCCTTGGAAATATTGGTGCTCATGCTGCCATGCCTGTTATGGAAGGCAAAGCAGTTTTATTCAAAGAATTTGGTGGTGTCAATGCATTTCCTATCTGTCTTGACACACAGGATACAGAAGAAATCATAAAAACAGTTGTCGCAATCGCACCTGCATTTGGCGGTATCAACTTAGAAGATATATCTGCACCGCGCTGTTTTGAAATTGAAGAGCGTCTAAAAGAACTTCTTGATATCCCTGTATTCCATGATGACCAGCATGGTACTGCTATCGTGGTATTAGCAGGTATTATCAACGGATTAAAGGTTGTTAAAAAAGAAAAAGAAAATTGCCGTGTCGTTGTAAATGGTGCCGGTTCTGCTGGTGTTGCTATTACAAAACTGCTATTAAGATATGGTTTTAAACATGTAACAATGTGCGATATTCCTGGTATCTTATCTAAAAAATCAGAGAATTTAAATCGGGTACAGAAAGAAATGATGGAAGTCACAAACTTAGAAGGAGCCACAGGAACTTTAGCAGATGCTCTAAAAGGTGCCGATATTTTTGTCGGTGTATCTGCACCAAATATTGTAACCAAAGAAATGGTTTCTTCAATGAACAAGGATGCTATTTTATTTGCTATGGCAAATCCTGTTCCTGAAATTATGCCTGATGCTGCAAAAGAAGCTGGTGCAAGGATAGTCGGAACCGGTCGTTCTGATTTTCCTAACCAAGTCAATAATGTAGTGGCCTTCCCTGGTATTTTTAAAGGTGCATTGGAGGGACGTGCGAGACAAATTACAGAAGAAATGAAGTTAGCTGCTGCACATGCCATTGCAGGACTGGTAGAGGAAAAAGATTTAGATGAAGATCATATTTTGCCTGAACCTTTTGACCCAAGAGTTGCGGATATGGTAAGCAAAGCAATCAAAGATTTGGTGTAACTATTCCTCAGGAAAGCCTTCCTGTTTTTACAAAACAGAAAACGGCTTTCCTGTTTTTATCCTATTTTTCAGCTATCAATACAGCATACTCTCCATAGAGTTATGCCAACAGGAATAATTTTTGATCATTAGGGAGGAAACTACTATTGCAAAAAAAAGTATGGAATGAAAAACCCTATTTTTCTCTTGATTACTATCTAAAAGAACGATTTGGCGAAAAAGTTTACAAAGTTTCCCTAGATGGAGGCATGACTTGTCCAAATCGTGATGGCACTCTGGATACAAGAGGATGTATTTTCTGCAGTGCGGGTGGTTCAGGAGATTTTGCGGCTCCTGTTTGTGAAACAGTGACGAAACAAATTGATACTGCCATTGAGGGCATTAAAAAAGCCAAAAAAGTGGGAACTAAATTTATTGCATATTTCCAATCTTATACGAATACTTATGCATCTATAGAATATCTTCAAAAAATTTTTACAGAAGCAATCCATCATCCTTCTATTGCTGCACTTTCCATTGCCACTCGTCCTGACTGCCTGGGAGATGATATATTGGCACTTCTTACTAAACTCAATCAGATAAAGCCAGTCTGGGTGGAACTAGGACTTCAGACCATACATGAGCACACAGCAGCTTTTATCCGCCGCGGATACTCTCTGCCCGTTTTTCACCAGGCTGTGGAACGGCTGCATCAAATAAATATTGATATAATTGTACACATTATAATAGGATTGCCTTATGAAACAAAAGAGAACTTATTAGAAACAATACAATATATTAGCAAATTACCTGTTCAGGGGATAAAATTACAACTGCTTCATGTATTGTCTGGTACTGATTTGGCCAAATATATGAATGAACTCTCTATACTGACTTTAGAAGAATATGTTTCTCTTGTGATAATGTGTATTGAAAATCTTCCACAAGATATTGTCATCCATAGAATTACCGGAGATGGTCCAAAATCATTACTTCTGGCACCAGAATGGAGTGCAAAAAAGAAACATGTAATGAATACCATTCACAAGACTATGAAAGCACTGGATTCCTGGCAGGGAAAACAGTTGTAATGGAATAATGATATTAAAAATGAATAAATTGCTGCTGTTCTGCTATGTAAAAATAATGATACAGTCCACATATGAGAGCTTCTCATAAAAGACAACGTATGAATGGCACAGCCAAATAGTAACAATATATTAGATTCATGATAAAAGAATCGGAGGGTGACACATGAATATGACATCAAACACAACTGATTTAACACTTTATAAATTAATTATTTTATATATGCTTAATAAAATTGATTTTCCTTTAAGTAATGCACAAATTTCAGACTTTATTCTTGATAAAGATTACACAGATTATTTCCACATTCAGCAGGCATTGAGTGAACTGTCAGAAGCTTCTTTTCTTACAACAGAAATCCGCAGAAACAGCTCTTTTTTGCAGATTACAGATGCAGGATGTGAGGTGCTGGAGTTTTGTAAAAATGAAATCTCAGAAGAAATAAAAAAGGAAATTGATGACTATTTAAAGAAGCATAATTATCAATTTCGAGAAGAGGCTTCCAATATTGCCACTTATTATCAATCTAACAAACCAAATGAATATATTGCCCACTGTCTTGTGAAAGAAAGGAATAGTACTCTGATTGAATTAAATCTTACTGTTTCTTCTGAAGAAGAGGCATCAATTATTTGTAATCACTGGAAAGAAAGATCCCAGGAAATTTACGCATATACTATTCAAACCTTATTAACAAACTAAAAAATCCCGGATACAGTATTCAAAAATCAGATTCATAATCTATCTGTGCTCCTTGAATACTATATCCGGAATTTTTCTGTCATTTACTTTAAACTTCTTCCTCTGCTTCATATGCTTCTAAGGATGCCTCAATATATTCCCATACCTCATCTTTGCCGCTTCTATTCAGAGAGGAGAATGGAATAATGGGTGTTCCTTCTATACAGTTTAATGTTTTTCTTATTACAGACAGATGTTTCTGAATCTGGCTTCTTTTTAATTTATCAGATTTCGTTGCTACAATAATTGGGTTAAAACCATAATGCAAAATCCATTCATACATATCAATATCATTTTTGGATGGTTCATGACGAATATCTATTAATAAAAATATGATTCTCAATTTCTTTGATTTCAGCAAATAGTTCTCGACCATCTTTCCCCACTTTTGCTTTATTTCTTTTGATACTTTTGCATAGCCGTATCCCGGCAAATCTACAAAATATATAGCATCATTGATATTATAAAAATTTATGGTCTGTGTTTTTCCTGGTTGCTGGGAAGTTCTTGCATAAGACTTTCTATTCATCATTGTATTAATTAAAGATGACTTTCCCACGTTCGATTTCCCTGCAAATGCGATTTCCATTTTATCATTTTTAGGAATCTTGCTCGTGATTCCACAAACAGTTTCTAAATTTACTGATTTTACATGCATTGTTTTCCTCATTTCTATTCTACAAGTGCATAGGATAACACCTGATCCATTGTTTCTACAAATTGTATCTCCAATCCATCTGTTATCTCTGCATCTATTTCTTCTACATCTTTTTTATTTTGCTGCGGTACTAATACCATTTTTACTTTTGCCTTTTTTGCTGCCAGTAATTTTTCCTTCAAACCACCAATTGGAAGCACCCGCCCTCTTAAGGTTACCTCACCAGTCATAGCTACCCTGGCTTTTACTTTCTGACCGGTAATCGCTGAAAGGATTGCTGTTGTCATTGTGATACCTGCCGACGGACCATCTTTTGGTGTAGCTCCATCAGGCACATGAATATGAAAATCATGTGTTTCAAAAAAATCACCATCTATCTTATGTTTTGGTGCAATAGAACGTACATAACTCATAGCAATCTGTGCAGATTCCTTCATAACATCTCCTAACTGTCCTGTTATTTCCATCTCGCCTTTTCCCGGCATAACATTTACTTCTATTTCTAAGGTATCACCGCCAACACTTGTCCATGCCAGACCTCTCACGATACCTGCTTCATCTTTTTTATTTGCTTCATCAAAAGTGTATTTTATTTTTCCTAAATATTTTTCCAAGTTTTTTTCTGTTACTTTAATCGTTACTTTCTTATTTTCTGAATCTTCTTCTGTTTTTTTGCCAGATACCTGCTTTTTTGATGTTTCTTTCTCTAACGCTGTAGAGATATTTCCATTAGAACTTTTTTTATTGACAGTTCTCTTTCCTAAAAATCCATCTTCTAATAATTCTCTGGCTGCCTTCCTGCAAATTGCTCCTATCTTTCTTTCTAAACTACGTACACCAGCTTCCTTTGTATAGCCGGAAATAATCATATCCAGCGCTTTATTCGATATTGTCAGCTGCTTTGATTCCAATCCATTCTTCTTAAGCTGTTTTTTTACCAGATATTTTTTTGCAATCTGTAATTTTTCATTTTGGGTATAGCTTGATACTTCTATCAGTTCCATTCTGTCTAGTAAAGGTCTTGGAATAGTTTCTACAGAATTTGCTGTAGCAACAAAAAGCACTTCTGACAAATCAACCGGAAGTTCTACATAATGGTCAACAAATCTATTATTCTGCTCTGAATCAAGCACTTCTAATAAAGCAGATGATGTATCTCCTTTATAATCGTTACTTACTTTATCAATTTCATCTAATAATATTAATGGATTTTTTACTTTTGCGTCTCTCAGTGCGTACACAAAACGTCCTGGCATAGCTCCTACATAAGTTTTTCTGTGCCCTCTAATTTCTGCCTCATCTCTTACACCACCAAGACATACTCTGACATATTCTTTGTCTAATGCTTCTGCTATACTTTTTGCAATGGAGGTCTTTCCTGTTCCTGGAGGTCCTACAAGACAGATAATCGGACTTTCCGACTCTCCTGTCAGAATACGCACTGCCAGAAATTCTAAGATTCTTTCTTTAATTTTTTTCATGCCATAATGCTGTGCCTCTAATATTTTCTCAGCTTTCTTTAAATTCCTATTGTCTTCGCTTTTTTTATCCCATGGCAACGAGAGTAATGTTTCGATATAACCTCTTACTACCGCACTTTCTGAAGAATTATTAGATAAACTTTTATATCGTTCAATTTCTTTTTTTATTTTTTCCTTCACTTTTTGAGAGGCTTCTAGCTGTTCTAACTGTTTATAAAATTCTGTGCTCTCATCATCTTCTCTTTCACCTAATTCTGCACGAATCACTTTCATCTGTTCCCGCAAAATATAGTCTTTTTGATTTTTGTCTACCTGCTCTTTCACCTTCTGCTGAAATTCTTTTTTATAACGCAGCAGTTCAATCGCCTGTACTAAAATGAATGCCGTTTTATTATAACGCTCTACGATAGATGTTTCTGCTAACATTTCTATCTTTTCTTCTAAATCCAACGGAATATTGCTTGTAATAATGTCAATTAATTTTGCCAGATTATTCACATCATTAATTTGTTTTTCTGTACTTTTCCCAAATCTCTGGTTTTCACTGCCATAAATCTGAGCCAATTCCCTTAAATGCAGTACCATTGCATTTCTTTCATTCACTGGCTGCTCTGCGAATGATTCATCCTCTTCTGTAATTACAATTCCTTCCAAATAAGGCTCTGTCATCTGTAAAGAAAGCAATTTTGCACGGTCAACACCCATGACCATGACCCGAATCACATTCTCTGGAAGGCGTACCATTTGTTTTACTATGCAAATCGTTCCATACTCATATAAATCTGCAAATTCCGGCTTTTCTATCGTTGGTTCTCTCTGTGCTGCAACAAACAGAAACTGCTCTCCCATCATCGCTTTCTCAATGGCATTAATTGTAATTTTACGGCTCACATCAAAATGTATTATCATTTCCGGCATAATCACCATATCACGTAACGCCACTACAGGCAAAATTCTTCTCTGACTCATACCCTGCTCCTAACTATGTCTTTTATCTTCTTAATGATACAAAAGTCTGTCCAAAATATATATTATGGTCAGACTTTTGAAAATTATCAACAAAGCCTAATGACCCTGTGATACTTTATGCAATTTCATTATCATTGACTACTCTGCGTTTTTTCTTTACAATAGGTTTCTTCACAACTGCTTCGTCTGAATATACAAGTGCTGGTTCTTCTTCTCCTTTTGCCGCTTCTTCTGTTACAATACATTTTACTATATTCTCATCAGAAGGGATTTCATACATTGTATCCATCATGACTTCCTCTGCAATTGCCCGAAGTCCTCTGGCACCTGTCTTTCTCTTATAGGAACGTCTTGCGATTTCTCGAACAGCACCTTCTTCAAATTCTAATTCCACACCATCTAACTCAAATAATTTTTTATATTGTTTTGTCAGTGCATTCTTAGGTTCTGTTAAAATACTAATCAACGCATCTTCATCTAATAAATCCAATCCTACACTAACAGGCACACGACCTACAAACTCCGGAATCAGTCCATACTTCACAAAATCCTGTGGCAATACCTGCTTAAACATATCACCAATAGAAACCTCATCTAAATTACCAAGTTCAGCATTAAAACCAATCGATTTCTTTCCAATTCTTGCCTCAATAATTTTTTCCAACCCATCAAAAGCACCGCCACAAATAAACAAAATATTTTTCGTGTCAATTTGTAAAAACTCCTGATGTGGGTGTTTTCTGCCGCCTTGTGGCGGCACACTTGCTACTGTTCCTTCTAAAATCTTTAATAATGCCTGTTGTACACCTTCACCTGATACATCTCTCGTAATAGATGTATTTTCAGATTTTCTTGTAACTTTGTCAATTTCATCAATATAGATAATCCCATATTCCGCTCTTGCAATATCATAATCTGCTGCCTGAATAATCTTTAATAAAATATTTTCCACGTCCTCACCGACATACCCTGCCTCTGTTAATGCAGTTGCATCTGCAATTGCAAATGGTACATTTAAAAGTCTGGCTAATGTCTGTGCAAGATAAGTCTTACCTGAACCTGTTGGGCCTACCATAATAATATTGCTTTTTTGTAATTCAACATCTAAATTGCGATCTGCTAATACTCGTTTGTAATGATTATAAACCGATACAGACAATACTTTTTTTGCCTCATCTTGACCAATTACATACTGATCTAAAAAATCTTTGATTTCCTTTGGCTTTAACAGATTAATATCTGTATCATTTAAAAGCTCATCATATTCCTCATCTATAATTTCAGCACAAATATCTACACACTCATCGCAAATATATACATTTGGTCCTGCAATAATTTTTCGCACCTGATCTTGTGATTTATTACAAAAGGAACATCTGACATTTTTTTTATCATCTATTCTATTCGCCATCAAACTTCACCTCTTACACACTATTGGCATCGATAGTTCTAGTGGTTTGTAATGATACTATCAATCAAACCATATTCTTTTGCTTCCTCTGCTGTCATATAATTATCACGCTCTGTATCAACCTCAATCACTTCAAGCGGTTTTCCTGTATTTGCAGCAAGCATTTCATTTAACTTTTTCTTAGTTTTTAAAATATTATCTGCAACAATTTTAATATCTGTCGCCTGTCCTCTTGCTCCTCCTGATGGCTGGTGAATCATGACCTCTGCATTTGGAAGTGCATATCTTTTTCCTTTTGCACCACCTGCTAAGAGAAACGCTCCCATACTGGCAGCCATACCAATACAAATAGTAGAAACGTCACATTTAATATAATTCATTGTATCATAGATAGCCATACCTGCTGTTACAGAACCACCTGGACTGTTGATATATAAATGAATGTCTTTTCCTGTATCCTCAGACTCTAAGAATAACAATTGTGCTACAATCACACTTGCAGATACATCTGTCACCTCTTCCCCTAAAAAGATAATTCTTTCTTTTAAAAGTCTTGAATAAATATCATAGGAACGTTCCCCTCTGCTTGTCTGCTCAATGACATAAGGTACTAAACTCATCTAAACTCCTCCATTCTAATTTTTTCATATAATTTATGTTTGATATATTTTATGTTTCACAATGAATATCATATACCTGGGGATAAAATGCCTCTCCCTTTGCACTCTCCTAAACCATTGTAGTTTCTGTATAAATACGACATTAGACTCACCATTGGTGAGTCTTTCGCCATTTTGTCATTACTGTACATCATATACAATTCCACCTGGTATGAATCCATTCATTGTCCTTCCATGTAAATGGCTTTGTATTCTATTTGTACAATTTTATTCTTCTGAAGCTTTATTTTCATTTGCAGCAGCCTCTACTTCAACAGAAGCATCTACTACAAAATCAACTGCTTTCTGTACTGCTAAATCAAGTTTGAACATATCTAATTGTTCATTCATGACTCTTTCCTTTACATCTTCTGCTTTCATATTATATGCAGCAGCCATTTCCTCAACTGCTTTATCTATATCTTCCTCATTTGCTTCAATATTTTCCGCTTTTACAATGGCTTCTAATACCAATCTTGACTGGATACGTTTTAAAGCCTGTGGTTTCATCTGCTCTAAGAATTTAGAAGCATCCATCCCTGTGAACTGGAAATACTGCTCTAAAGTCAATCCCTGTGCTTTAATTCTATTTGAGAAATCCTGTGCCATTTCTCTGCACTGTTCATCAATCATTGGATCTGGAATTTCCATTTCTGCATTTTCGATAATTTTTTCAATTACCTGATCTTCCTTTGCTGTTTTTGCAGCATTTTCTTTATTTTCCTTAATCTTCTTCTCAATATCTGCTTTGTATTCTGCAAGTGTTTCAAAATCAGAAATATCTTGTGCAAATTCATCGTCTAATTCAGGCAGCTCTTTGCATTTAATTTCTTTTACTGTAACCTTAAACATTGCAGCTTTTCCAGCAAGTTCTTCTGCCTGATACTGTTCTGGGAATGTTACATTTACTTCTGATTCTTCACCAATATTTTTACCAATTAACTGTTCTTCAAAATTATCAATGAATGAGTGCGAGCCGATTGTTAATGGGAAATCATTTCCTTTTCCTCCTTCAAATGCCTCACCATCTACAAATCCTTCAAAATCAATAACAGCAATATCGCCATCCTGTACTGCTCTGTCTTCTACTGTAACTGTTCTTGACTGCTGATTTCTTACTTTGTCAAGCTCTTCATTGATTTCTTCTTCTGTTACTGTGAGATCAGCTTTTTCTACTTCAATTCCTTTGTACTCACCAAGTGTTACTTCCGGTTTTACAGCAACTTCAGCTGTGAAGATAAAAGGTTTTCCTTTTTCTAATTGTACTACATCCACTTTTGGCATGGAAACAATTTCTAATTCACTTTCTTCTGCTGCCTTTTCATAAGCTTCAGGAATAATAATATTTGCCGCATCTTCAAAAAATACCTCTGCACCATACATTTTCTCAACCATTTTTCTAGGGGCTTTTCCCTTTCTAAATCCTGGAAGAGAGATTTTATTTTTGTTTTTTTGATATGCCTTTTCTATTGCTGCATCAAAATCAGCCTCACTTGTTTCTATTGTAAGCTTTGCCATATTTTTTTCTAATTTTTCTACCTGTAAACTCATTTAAAATTTTCCTCCTTAAATTCAGGGTATCGTCCCTGTACGCTATCTGCGTATTCCATCAGTGTATTATATCATGAAAACTTACTTTGTGTCTATATTTTTTTGTGATTTCATTTTTTTTTCACTCTTTTATTGTAACAGTTCAGTCATGTCATTCATACCTTATTTTCAGTGCAGAGCACATCTATTGCGGTATGCCCGAATGGGTATAATTTCCCAGAATGTACTATTATTACCCCCAAATTTACAGCTTGGCTGAACTGTTACCTTTTATTCTGCTTCATATCCCTTACTCTTTAAAACATCTATCACCTGATATACATATTTTTCACAAAGTTCATCTGTTTTCGCTTCCACCATTACACGAATAACAGGTTCTGTTCCACTTTCACGAATTAAAATTCTTCCTTCCTCCCCCAACTCTTTTTCTACATCTTTTACTGCCTTTATCACATCTTCATCTTCTCTGGCTGCTTTTTTATCATCCACTTTTACATTCACCAACAGTTGTGGAAAAATCTTCACATCTTTGATTAAGTCTGATAATCTCATTTTCTTTTCCAACATCACTTCCATAATCATAAGAGAGGTCAACACACCATCACCTGTTGCTGCATATTTGCTGAAAATAATATGTCCAGACTGTTCCCCGCCAATACTGTAATCGTTTTCCATCATATTTTCATAAACATATTTGTCCCCAACAGCGGTCTTTTCATATCTGATTCCCTTTTCATCAAGTGCCTTATATAAACCAATATTAGACATAATTGTTGTAACAATTGTGTCATTCTTCAATTCTTTATGTTCCTTCAGATAGGTTCCACAGACATATAAAATCAAATCACCATCTACAATATTTCCTTTATCATCAACTGCCAGACACCGGTCTGCATCTCCATCATATGCAAATCCCACATCCAATCCATTATCTTTTACATATTGCTGTAATACTTCAATATGAGTAGAACCGCAGTTATGATTTATATTTGTACCATTGGGCTCATTATGAATGGTATAGGTTTTGGCACCTAATGCATCAAAAACACCTTTTGCCACAGCATACGCAGAACCATTCGCACAATCTAACCCTACTTTGATATCTTTAAAAGATCTGGTTGCCAGCGACATCAAATAACCAATATACCTATGGCGTCCTACTGCATAATCAGTTGTTCTTCCAATCTCATTTTTTGTCGCAAATGGAAGTGTATCTGTCTCACTATCTATGTAAGCTTCAATCAAAGCTTCCACCTCAGCTTCTAATTTATGTCCATTTTCATTTAATATTTTTATTCCATTATCATAATATGGATTATGACTTGCAGAAATCATAATTCCGCAATCAAAACCTTCACTCCTGATAATATAAGAAATACTCGGTGTCGGTGTGACATGCACCAAATATACATCTGCACCACTTGAAGTCAATCCTGCCGACAAAGCATCTTCAAACATATAACTGGACAATCTTGTGTCTTTTCCAATTACCACTCTTGCTTTGTGCTCCTTTCCATAATAGTGACCTAAAAATCTGCCTACTTTATAGGCATGAAGCACATTTAATTCTACATTTGCTTCCCCGCGGAATCCATCTGTTCCAAAATACTTACCCATCTTCTTTTCTCCTTTCATACAGACAGATACATTATTTTATGTTACAGTCCGACCATGGCATTGAAACCTGCCAGAATTTCTATTCCAGCTAATAAGCCCGCTTATCGACCAGACAATTTATTCCCGCAGGTGACGAGCATATCTGCGGGATGTTTGACTCATGTTGGGCATCTGCCCTATGATATCATTTGTATATCTTTTATAAATATATTCACATCAGTATATCTTTTTCATTCTATCATAAGATATTATGAAATTCAAGCATCCATAAAGGCTTTTGGTTCTATTCTATTCTGATTATATGCACAACATAACTTCACATACGACAATTCTACTGACATCTCATATAATGGTATCGCACCTGCATCTAATAATTTTTGTGTTGTAACATAAGTGGTTTCTGCATCTCTTTTAAAAGAAGTCATATAAAAATCAATTCCTTGTTCCCTGCATGTTCTTATTATAGAAAGAGCAGAATATTCTGCACCTTCCACACAGGCAGTTGCAGAATGGTATAAGACCAGCAGTACCGCTTTAGGTTTTTTCCCTTCTTTTTGTCTGCAATATGCAATTTCAAACAAAGAATAATCCATTCCTGGATAAGAATATATAATCTGTATTTTATGTTTAAATTGAATGTCTTTACTAATTTCCTTTGTTCGCTGTACCTGTACACATTTTTTTTGAAATTCTGCATAGTTATGCACTTTTTCCTGATATAATTCCACTTTTTCAGATGGCACTATCTCAATCTTGCCTAAAATCTCGTTTCCAAAAGAAGAAAATTCATCCAACTGTGCATCTGATTCCATCAACTGATTTGCTGCATATAATACATTTTCCTTTTTTCTATTTTGAAAAATAGTATATACACCTCTCATGTTCAGATTTCTTGTTTCTTTTATAAATATAACTGCACTGCGGAAATTATCTAAACCATTGCTTTTTTTCATACCAATTGGATAATTTGAAGCGATACACACAATTGGTATTTCATTTTCTGCAAACAAAATAGACAAAAGACTTGATGTATATGATAATGTATCTGTTCCATGAGCAAGAACAATACCATCATATTTTGCTGTATCAATATCATTTAAACTTTTACATAATTTTTCCCATGTATCAGGACTAAAATTTTCACTTAATGACTGCAATACCAATTCTATATCAAAATCTGTATCTTTTCCATATTTTTCTTCATATGCTTTTACTAATAGATACACTGAATCCCTGGTTACATCCGCAAGACTGTTTTCTTCTTCCACTTTACTCCCAATTGTTCCACCTGTTAAAATCAATTTAATCTTCACATGATTTTCCCCCTTCCATACTTTCCACACTATATTTTATCCTCATTATCTGTTTATAATCAGAACATTTATAATTGTTTAAAAGATGGCATCGATTATACCATGTATATTGTAAGCATCTCAAAACCTATTGTCAATGCTGATGAAAAGCATAGAAAGCACAATTACAAAATTGTAATTGTGCCTTCTATTATTACTTTTTGTTACTACTTTTTATGATTGCTTTTGCATTTACTGGTTCATTCCGCCAGACATACTTTCTTCCTGTTTTTTAATCATCTGTCTAACCATTTCGCCGCCAACTGAACCATTCTGTGCACTTGTTAAGTCTCCATTATAACCTTGTTTTAATGGTACTCCAAGTTCACTTGCAACTTCCATTTTAAAACGATCCATTGCCTCTTTTGCCTGTGGTACTTCCATTCTGTTTGTTCCTGAAGAATTACTGTTCTTTGACATAATTGTTCACCTCACATATTCTTTTTAGTTTCGATAAGTGATTACTCATTATCACTTATCGAGGTTATAGAATGGATATACAGTTCTGTATGTCGATTACTATTTCCTGTATAAGTTATAATTTTCACCGCTTATCTTAATTCTAGTATGTGTGGTTTTCTTTATATTATTTATAGAAATTTCTGGCATTTACTTTTTTACTTTTACAGTACATCTGTAAATTTTTCCTGATACTTTTGCAGTAATTTTAGCAGTACCTTTCTTCTTTCCTGTTACAACACCATTTTTGACAATTGCAACTGATTTTTTATTTGTCTTCCATTTCACATTTTTAATGTTACCAAACTGAGAATTCACTGATAATTTTACTTTTCTTCCCTGTTTTATAGTTACTTTATTTTTATTCATCTGACAGGAAACTTTTGGTATGATCACTTCACAATCTGCTTCTTCACCATCTAAACTTGCAGTTAATATCACAGAACCAGGTGAAACCGCTATTAAATATCCTTCGCTATCCACTATGGCAATACTTTTATCATCCACACTCCACTTCACATCTTCCAAATCATACTCTTCTTTATTAAAGTTAAGCTGTCCTGAAAAATCCTTTCCACAATCTGTATATTTCTTTGCTTTTGCTTTGATTGTGATTTTATATTCAGACTTTTTAAACTCAAATCCTATATTTGACATTTCATCTTCTGAATCTTCATCTTCTTCTAAATCTTCATCTTCTTCTAAATCTTCATCATAATCTAAATCTTCACTATAATCTAAATCTTCACTGTAATCTAAATCTTCACTAT
>CAYRAV010000070.1:0-17211 GCA_964422365.1 uncultured Lachnospiraceae bacterium
AAGTGCATGTGACTGATTGCAGGCTAAGAGCACTTTGTACCATCATTTTTATATAACTGATGCCATCAATGAATCATTTGTTAGTCAACAGATATATTTTTTGGTGAAAATGTATATGCTGGCAAATTATAATTGACATGGTTGAACGGTTACTAATTTGTAACGTTACAATATAAAATATAAATTTAGAAAAGAAAGGGTAAAAGAAAAAAAGAAGAAAGGAAAAATATGCAAGCACACATCTTTTATCCTTTGTGTTTGCGCCTATCAAATAAAAGCGAGCTTATGCTTGATAGGCTTGGTACAAATTATGGAAAGCAGTCGCTATGGCTTAAACAAAGAATTAGCACAGATGTTAAAAGGCGGAGTAATTATGGATGTTACCACTCCGAAACAGGCGAAAATTGCAGAAGAAGCAGGAGCCTGTGCAGTTATGGCATTAGAGAGGATACCAGCAGATATCAGGGCTGCTGGCGGAGTATCCCGCATGAGTGATCCGAAAATGATTAAAGGAATTCAAGAGGCAGTATCTATTCCTGTTATGGCGAAAGTTCGTATTGGACATTTTGCAGAAGCACAGATTTTAGAGGCAATTGAAATTGACTACATAGATGAGAGTGAAGTATTGTCTCCAGCAGATGATGTCTATCATATTGATAAAAGACAATTTAATGTACCATTTGTATGTGGTGCCAAAGATTTGGGGGAGGCGCTTAGAAGAATTGAAGAAGGTGCTTCCATGATTCGGACAAAAGGAGAGCCGGGAACAGGAGATGTTGTACAGGCAGTACGGCACATGAGAATGATGAATGCAGAGATTCATAGAATAGCATCTATGAGGGAAGACGAATTATATAATGCAGCAAAAGAATTGCAAGTGTCTTATGAGTTGGTGCAATATGTCCATGTTAATGGAAAACTGCCAGTTGTAAACTTTGCAGCCGGAGGTGTAGCCACTCCCGCAGATGCAGCACTTATGATGCAGTTAGGAGCAGAAGGAGTTTTTGTAGGATCAGGAATATTTAAATCTGGAGATCCTAAAAAACGTGCACAGGCAATTGTAAAAGCGGTTACAAACTTTGATGATGCAAAAATGCTGGCAGAACTTTCTGAGGATTTGGGGGAAGCTATGGT
This sequence comes from uncultured Lachnospiraceae bacterium, assembly GCA_964422365.1. Classification (GTDB taxonomy): domain Bacteria; phylum Bacillota; class Clostridia; order Lachnospirales; family Lachnospiraceae; genus CAYRAV01. The sequence continues at coordinate 1,135 of CAYRAV010000070.1, forward strand.
TGGTATTAATGAGCAGGAAATTCAGTTGTTAATGGCAGAAAGAGGAAAATAAATGAAGATAGGAGTTTTAGCAGTACAAGGTGCTTTTATTGAACATGAAAAAATGCTGGAAACATTAGGAGTAGAAACTTTTGAAATCAGGCAGAAGGCAGATTTGCACCAAAATTATGATGGTATTATTTTACCTGGCGGTGAAAGCACTGTTATGGGAAAACTGTTAAGGGAGTTAGACTTATTTGATACATTACAACAGCAGATAAAAAATGGACTGCCTGTTTTTGGAACCTGCGCAGGGTTAATATTGCTAGCAGGGAAATTAACAAATGATGATAAACTGTATTTTGGAACACTTCCAGTTTCTGTAAAACGAAATGCATATGGAAGGCAATTAGGAAGTTTTTATGAAAATATGGAAGTGAAAGGAATTGGGAAAATACCAATGACTTTTATTAGAGCACCATATATCGAAGAAGCTGGAGATTGTGTAGAGGTCTTATCTATAGTGGATGGAAAAATTGCAGCAGTAAGATATAAAAATCAGTTAGGTGTATCATTCCATCCAGAGTTAACGAATGATACAAGAATGCATGCATATTTTTTGGAAATGGTGGAGAAAGTACAGTTGAACCAGAAACATGCAATAAAAACAGCATAAAATATAAAACAATAACATATAATATAAATGTACAACCACATAATAATATAATAATAAAAGAAAGCGGCTGGTGATATCACCAGTCTTTCTTTGTATGTTTGTAACAGTCATTTCTATAAGGCAGATGCCTGCCATAGATATTTTGGTACTGAAACAGTAAATTTTCAAACATGCTCTGGCAAAATATGCAGGTTGGCAAATTCTAAAAAGCATGAACGGATTTCCGATTCTTTATGTATAAAAAAGTCAGGCAATTGTGAAACTCTATTTATTTTGTGAATAGTTGTGGAAATTGTCATTGGAGCACAAGGTACAGCTGCACTATCTGATACTGGGAGTGGTACATAATGTGTGAAAAGGCACATAAATATCAGCAGGATCAGAGGTATCTTGCTTATGGTATGTTAATTTGCACAAAAAAATCAGGATATTTAGAGTTTCGTCATTGCCTATATAAAAAAGTAGAACAAGAATTGTATAATAAAACAAAAAATGGACAAACTTAAATTGTAAGAAATATATTTTTTACAGGTTACCCTCTCAATTTTTATAGCTTTTTGTGAAAAGTAATTAAAAATCAATAAAAAAAACGTAAAATTTGAAACTTTATTATGGATTCATTACAAGAAGAGATGGATAAATTTTGCTATTTTGGCAGTTCTATGGCATTTTGAATATTTTTCGTAAAAAAAAAGGAAAAATGTTGAAAAAAATGTGCATTTACGAAAAACAAAATTTATTATATAATGATTAAAGCTATTCGCGATTTGTAGTTTAAGCAGCAATGCTGTAATTGTTAAATCTTAAATTTAAGGAAGGAATTAAAACAATGAAAAAGACAAAAATTATATGTACAATGGGACCAAAAGTTGAGGATGATGGAATTATCAGAGAGATGATGTTAAAAGGAATGAACTGTTCTAGACATAATTTCTCACATGGTGATTTTGAAGAACATAAAGGTCGTATTGACAGAATTAAAAGGGTTCGTAAAGAATTAGGAAAAAGTGTAGCTATTCTTCTTGATACAAAGGGACCAGAAATCCGTTTGAAAACTTTCGAAAATGAAGCAGTTGAGTTAGAAAAAGGACAGAAGTTTACTTTAAAACAAGGTGATGAAGCAGGAACAAAAGATTTCGTAGCAGTTACATACGATAATCTTTCTAAAGACGTTAAGGTCGGAGATACAATTCTAATTGATGATGGTAAGATTGGTTTGAATGTAGATGAAATCAACGGAACAGATGTTGTATGTACTGTAAAAAATGGTGGAAGAATAAGTGATCGTAAGAGTATTAACATTCCTGGTGTTTCTATTAAAATGGAATACTTAAGTGAAAAAGACAAGGCGGATATTATTTTTGGTATTTCTCAAGATATCGATTTTATTGCAGCTTCATTTGTAAGAACAGCACAGGATGTTTTGGATATTCGTCAGGTATTAAAAGAAAATAATGGTGAAGGCATCAAAATAATTTCTAAGATTGAAAATATGGAAGGTATCGAAAACTTAGATAGTATCTTAGAAGTAACAGATGGTATTATGGTTGCCAGAGGTGATTTGGGTGTAGAAATTCCTTATGATTTATTGCCAGGATATCAGAAAAAGATGATTGAAAAATGTTACCGCAAAGGTAAATTAGTTGTTACAGCTACCCAGATGTTAGAATCTATGACAAAGAATCCTCGTCCTACAAGAGCAGAAGTATCTGATGTTGCCAATGCAATTTATGATAATACATGTTGTATTATGTTATCAGGAGAAACAGCAGCTGGAGATTATCCAACAGTCGTAGTAGATACAATGGCTACAATCGCAAGAAGTACGGAAGAATCAATTGATTATAAAAAATGGTATCATGAACATGAATTAGATTTAGGAAATGATGTTCCTAATGCTATTGCAAAAGCAGCTTGTAGTGCGGCTCACAGCTTAGATGCAAAGGCAATTGTTGTGCTTACAAAGAGTGGAAAGACAGCGGAACTGATTTCGGCTTATCGTCCATCATGCCCAATTATTGCAGCAGTTGTAGATGAAAGAGGTATGAGACAGTTAAATTTAGCATGGAATGTAAAATCAATCAAAGCAGAAGCACAGAATTCAGCAGACGTATTGTTTGATTATGCAATTGAAGAAGCAGTAAAATCTGCAAGATTACAGGCTGGTGATACTATTATTTCTGTTGCTGGAAGTTCATATAGCGAAGCTGCACCAGCTAACATGATGAGAATCTCGACTTTAACAAAAGAGGATATTGATAAATATTCTAAATAATAATCTGAAATGAAATTCACTATAATCATAAACAAATAAATAAGTGGTTTGCGGCGGATGCTGCTTACCACTTGTTTCATGTTATGTAGCGGTTTGGAAGGCAGCTTACATATAGCAGGAAAGGAGTAAATCGTTGTGTCAGATTTAGATTTGAATAAGGAAATAGAAAAAAGAAGAACATTTGCTATTATATCCCATCCTGATGCGGGAAAAACTACATTAACAGAGAAATTTCTACTTTATGGCGGCGCAATTAATCTTGCTGGTTCCGTGAAGGGAAGAAAAGCCTCAAAGCATGCAGTTTCTGACTGGATGGAAATAGAAAAAGAAAGAGGAATTTCTGTAACATCTTCTGTATTGCAGTTTAATTATGATGGATACTGCATTAATATTCTGGATACACCAGGACATCAGGATTTCTCAGAAGACACATATCGTACTTTAATGGCAGCAGATTCTGCAGTCATGGTGATTGATGGTTCAAAGGGAGTGGAGGCACAGACAATTAAGTTGTTCAAGGTTTGTGTTATGAGAGGAATCCCTATTTTTACTTTTATTAACAAGATGGACAGAGAAGCAAATGATCCCTTTGATTTAATTGATGAAATTGAGAATGTGTTGGGAATTCGTACATGTCCTGTTAACTGGCCGATTGGTTCAGGAAAGAATTTTAAAGGTGTTTATGACAGGCAGACAAAGACAATTGCCCGTTTTACTGCTGCAAACAATGGACAAAAAGAAGTAGAAACAGTAGAAGTATCCCTCGGTGATGAAAGTGTAGACGAATTAATAGGGAAAGTGAATCATGATATTTTATTAGAAGAGATAGAATTGTTAGATGGAGCAAGTGATGAATTAGATATGGAACGTGTTAGTAAAGGAAAATTATCACCTGTATTTTTTGGCTCTGCTCTTACAAATTTTGGTGTGGAAACGTTTTTAAAGCATTTTCTTGCAATGACAAGTTCACCTCTTCCAAGAAAGTCAAAGGAAGGGGAAATCAGCCCATTTTCAGAGGATTTTTCTGCATTTGTATTTAAGATACAAGCAAATATGAACAAGGCACATAGGGATAGAATTGCATTTATGAGAATATGTTCAGGGAAATTTGAGGCAGGTATGGAAGTATATCATACACAAGGAGGAAAGAAAATCAGATTGTCCCAGCCACAGCAAATGATGGCACAGGAGAGAAAGCATGTAGAGGAAGCGTATGCAGGAGATATTATAGGAGTATTTGACCCGGGAATTTTTTCAATCGGAGATACTATTTGTCAAACTGGAAGGAAATTTGAATATGAAGGAATTCCAACTTTTGCACCAGAACATTTTGCCAAAGTGCGTCAGGTTGATACCATGAAAAGAAAACAATTTATAAAGGGAATTGAACAGATTGCACAGGAAGGTGCGATACAGATTTTTCAGGAATTTAATACAGGTATGGAGGAGATTATTGTAGGAGTAGTAGGTGTTCTTCAATTTGATGTATTAAAATACCGGTTGGAAAATGAATATAATGTAGAAATTCGCTTAGAATCATTGCCATATGAGCATATTAGATGGATAGAAAATAAAGATGTGGATGTGTCTGCACTAAGCGTGACATCGGATACAAAGAAAATCAAGGATTTAAAAGAAAATCCACTTCTTATTTTTATTCATCCGTGGAGTATCAACACAGTATTAGAAAGAAATGATGGATTGCAGTTAAGTGAATTTGGTAGGAATTAAGAAAAGGAAAAAAAAGAACGTCCACACCATGACGTTCTTTTTTTGCACAATATTGCAGCAGATAATATTGGCTGATAATATGTTTATAAATTAAGCAAGTTTGTTTACTGCTAAAGTTAAACGGGAAATCTTTCTAGAAGATGTGCTTTTATGATAAACACCCTTACTGGTTGCTTTGCTTAACTGAATAGAAGCATTTTTTAAAGCAACTGTAGCAGCCTCTTTATCATTAGCAGCGATAGCAGCATCTACTTTTTTAATAGCAGTTTTTACTCTAGATTTGATAGCTTTGTTTCTTGCAGTTTTCTTTTCAATAACTTTGATTCTTTTTTTAGCAGATTTAATATTAGCCAAAATGTACACCTCCAAATTTTTTCATATATATTAGTTATTCACATAGTCTTTTGTTATACATCAAATAAGACACGGATACTTTGATGTAAACATACTTCTATATTGTAGTATAAATACCTTTTTATGTCAACAATTATTTCAAATAAATTGTAGTAATAGATACAGTTTGGCTGTGCCATTCTACCATATTTTTTGGTGGGAATCATATCGATTGCGGGAGGACTGGACAAAGTATGTCAGACTATACCCTGCTTTGTGTGTTATTTGCCACAAATTTAATTGATGCAGCCCGCTACAACCCATAAATTTGGAACAAATCTCCCCCAAATTGTGATGCACATCTTGTAACAAGCAATTTTCAAACACACGCTAGGTGTCTGTGCTATAGAAATAGCTGCACAATCTGCTCTTAGTGAGCAAGTGTCCTCATGCAGATTGCACAATTATCTCTATATGGAGGAACAATTAAAAATAGGTAATTTTTGCATAATGGCATAATTGAAGTAAAATCTGTTAATACTAATTCTAAAATAATGGACAGAAAACAGATAGAAAAATAATAGGAGTGAGCAGAATGAAACGTACCGACTTGGCATTAGAAATTAGAGAAAGTTTTCAAGAAAATGTAGAAATAGAAGGTGTGGTTTTAAGAGTTCGTACAGATAAGAAGAAAGATATAAAAGTGTCTACAGTAATAATAAAAACCGAACAGGGAAGTCAAAAAATGGGAAAACCTATTGGAACATATATTACAATGGAAGTGCCTCATTTAGAGAAAGAGGATAGGAATTATCATGAGCCTCTTGCAAATGAAATTAAAAAATATGTCAAAGAGCTTGCAGGCGGTTTTATTGGAAAATCGGTTTTGGTTGCAGGACTTGGAAATAGGGACGTAACTCCAGATTCTCTGGGGCCTAAAGTCGTGGATCATCTTTTGGTAACAAGGCATTTAATCAAAGAATTTGGACAAGAATTTAAAGAAAGAAATGCACTTGGAAATGTAAGTGCGGTAGCACCTGGGGTTATGGCGCAGACAGGAATGGAAGCAGTAGAAATTTTATCTGGGATTATAGAAAAAACAAAGCCAGATGTGTTAATTGTAATTGATGCATTAGCAGCCAGAAGTCTGCATCGGTTGAATACTACGATACAGATTACAAATACAGGAATAGCACCAGGTTCCGGAGTGGGAAATCACAGAAGGGCATTAAATAAAGAAACATTAGGTGTAGATGTTATTGCTATTGGTGTTCCAACTGTGGTAGATGCTTCTACAATAGTAGAGGATAGGATGGAGGAGGTATTACAGGAACAAGGATTCTCAGAAGGAGATATAGCTAATTTTTTGATGGAAGTAAAGAATGAAACAATGAAAAACATGTTTGTAACACCCAAAAATGTAGATGAATCCATGAGGAGGATAAGTTATACCATATCAGAAGGGTTGAATGCATGTTTTCATTAAAGCAGGAATATACTACTATAAGTTACTTGATATGATGTAATATGGCTTGCTGTCATCTGTCAGGGAAAAAAGGAAAAAGGTGAGAAATGTGATAAATATAGGAAATGTTTTTAAGAAAAAAACAAAAAAGATTGCAATAGCAGCAGGTTTCATAATTTTTCTTTTATTTGTTGATATGATAGCAAAGCAGGGAAATTTTTTTGAATTTAATTGGAAGATAGCAAACTTAGATCAAAATAAATTATTGTTAAATATAGGAAATTCCTGTATCACAGAGGCATTTCCTGTATTTGCTTATGAAGGAAGAGAACAGGTATGGAAGAATTATCTTGGTATGAATACAGGAATAATAGGATACCAGAATCAGACAAAGAAGTATAATATGAGCACAGAAAATGTGTTGAATCAGCAGACCATTTTATGGAGAAATCAAGGAAAAATAGAAAATACTGAAGATGCAGAATTGACAGACATTGCAGAAAAAATTCAGGAACAGACACAAAAGACAGAAGAGAATGAGCAAAAACAAGTAAAAATGGGAATAGGAGATATATTTTTTGAAGAGTTAAAAACTAAGAGCAAAGCAAATCAGGAAATGGAGAAAATAGAAAAAAATAAAAAAATAATTGATACACTAAAAGAAAATATGGATACAGATTATCTGGTTGAAAATTTTTATATTGTAGACAGTACAACGAAAATTGATAGAAATATATTTAATGTAAAAAAGCTGCTTAGTAAAGATTTTTCGATGAAAAGAAAGAACCAGCCACAGATTTTGATTTATCATACTCATGCGGTTACAGAAGCCTTTAAAGATAGCAGGCCGGGAAAAAAAGAAGATACAGTAGTAGGAGTAGGAGCTTATCTTGCAGATATTTTGACTGATATATATGGTTATCAGGTTATTCATGATGAAACAGAATATGATAATATAGATGGAAGAATAGATAGGAATAAAGCATACAATAACGCTTTAGCTGGTGTAGAGAAAATTTTAGAGAAATATCCGGACATAGAAGTTATTATAGACTTACATAGAGATGCAGTGAATAACAATAATCAGCGTGTAACAGAAATAAATGGAAAAAAAACTGCACAGATTATGTTGTTCAATGGGTTGAGCAGAAACCAAAAAGGAGACATTTCTTATCTGTATAATCCGAACCTGCAGGCGAATCTTGCATTCAGCTTACAGTTGAAATTAGCGGCTATGGAGAAATATCCTGAGTTTACCATCCGCAATTACTTAAAGGGATACCGATATAATCTGCATTTAAGAGAACGTGCTCTGTTGATTGAACTTGGGAATGAAAATTCTACTGTAGAGGAAGCAAAAAATGCAATGGAGCCGTTAGCAGAATTATTGAATGAGGTATTAACAGAAAAAAAATAATATTTGAGTTTTCCATTATTTTAAATAGCGGACTACAATCCTGTAAATAAATAGTGCAAAACACTGCATAACCAGTTCTGTATGACAAAACTGTCCCAAAATGGAAAGACTTAAAAAAGTAACAGGGTTGCAATTTATTATAAGAAATGATAAAATAACGAATAGGTCAAAAGCATTTTGATGTTTTTGACCTATTCATATGAATCAAAGTCTACGGAAAATTTTACAAAGAACAAGGTTTGTAAACATAGTGATAAGAAATAAAAAAATGATGTAACAGTTCAGCCATGCAGAAACAATTGTGCAATATGCACGTAGGAGCTTGCTCACTAAGGACATATTGCACAATTGTTTCTATAGGGCGGATGCCAGACATGAATAATTTCCCAGCCAAACTATAAATTTTTTGGTAACAATATACATTCTGGGAAATTATGAATGGCATGGCTGAACTGTTACGAAATGATAATTATTCTTACATAGCTGAGTGGTAATCAAAATGTTAAATGAGAGGAAACAAGGGAGAAAATGGTATGCGAATAGGTTTGGTACGACATTTTAAAGTAAATTGCCCGCATAAAAAAATGATGACTTCAAAAGAGTTCAGGCAGTGGTCTGAAAAATATGAACATTCCAAAGTTATTAAGAAACCAGTAGAGATGTATGGAAATGTGTGGGATATCTGTTATGCCAGTGATTTGCCACGGGCAGTTGCTACAGCAAAAGAAGTTTATAGTGGCAATATTTATTTAGACAAGCTGTTAAGGGAAGTAGAAAATGCACCATTTATCCATACAGAGCGGCTACGGCTGCCGTTTGAGGTTTGGCATGCAGGTGGAAGGATAGCGTGGTTTTTTAAATCAAAGAGTCAGATGGAAGGACGTGCAGATACGAAAGAGAGAATTAGAAAATTCTTGAAAAAAATTGATTGGTCTAAAGATAATATATTGATTGTATGTCATGGGTTTATGATTTATAATCTCCAGCTTGAGTTAATGCGGATGGGATTTCGTGGAAAGCGGACGCACCGGGTAAAAAATGGAATATTGTATGAGTATGTAATAGAAAATAATAAGATTCCCATTCGGAGCAGAAAATAAAATGTCTAGTTGGACATACCGCAGTTCATGTCCATTTGGGGTGGCAGGCTTTGTCTGACAAGGTATAACACAATAGATGTGTTTCGCATTGAAAGATAAGGTATGGATTAGCATACTTGAATAGGAACTTAAAATAGAGAGATGCACAATAAAAGAAAATGTTGGAAAGGATAAAAAGCTGTGGCTGGGCAAATTGGTATATGAAATGAGAATATCTGTAATTTGTGTAGGAAAAATAAAGGAAAAATATTTTACAATGGGGATAGAAGAGTATTGTAAAAGATTAAGCCGTTATTGTAAATTGGAAATCATAGAAGTGTCTGATGAAAAGACACCAGATCATGCCAGTGAGATGGAAGAACAGCAGATCAGGGAAAAAGAAGGAGAAAGGCTTTTAAAATATATAAAAGAGGATGTTTATGTGATTGCTCTTGCCATTGAGGGGCAGCAGTTAGATTCTGTTGCATTGTCAAGGCGCATTGAAAAACTTGGCATAGATAGTGTAAGCCATATTGCTTTTGTAATAGGTGGGTCTTTGGGATTGGATCAACGCATATTACAGAGAGCAAATGAAAAATGGAGTTTTTCGAAAATGACATTTCCACATCAGATGATGAGAATGATATTGCTAGAGCAGATTTACAGAGGATTCAGGATTATGAAAAATGAGCCATATCATAAGTAAAAGGCAAAGTCAATTTAATATGCAGGCAAAAGAAGAAGAGGTAAAAATGAAAAAAGATACATCGATAGAGTGGATTAGAATCATAGCTTGTTTTTTGGTTATTGGTGCACATATCCAGTTGGGAAATAATATAGATGGAAGTATTTCCATAGGAAGATTGTTTGAAGCTACAATAATATCAGATAATGTTCCGCTGTTTTTTTTAATTAGCGGCTATTTTTTATTTGCAAAGACAGATAGAGGGCAAAATTCTATTGTAAAAACATATGGAAAAAAGACAATTGCATTGTTTAGGAACAATCTAATACCAATTACAATTGTAATTATTCTTATTGCTAATATAGCACCATTCATTAAGAATGAATGTGCATTATCAGCATGTACATGGAATATGGCATCTGTAAAGCAGTATTTGTTTGAATTTTACTGTAATCAGAATGCTCTTGACAGAGCAGGACATTTTTGGTATATATGCAGTTATATGAAAATTTTTATTTGGTTTCCAGCATTGGCATTGTTATGTCAAAAAGATGAGACAATTACAAAAGCACGAAGAATACTTCTTCTGTTGGCATATATGGTAATGATTCTGAATGATTTAGAATACATGACAGGAAAAGAGTTAGGAAATTTTTCAAATATGACATTTGATCAAAATATGCTTTATGTTGTGCTGGGATATGAGATTTATTATATATTCCATTATAGTAAATTGACAATAAAGCAATTAAGATACTATGGATTGTGTATGTTTATTTTTGGGGTCATAACAAAAATTTCATTGCAGGAACTGGCATATTGGCTTTATGGGACAGAGATATCTGGCAGGTTTATGGGAATGGAATGTGCACCATGTTATATTACGAGTGTGGGTATATTTTGTTTTTGGCATTCATTTAAAGATAAACTACAAGTAAAAGTGATTGGATTTCTTGGCAAATACACATTATTTGTGTATATGTTTCACGGAATGGTCATCGATAAATCCATAAACATTCGTTGGAAAATTATTGAATGGTGTCAGAATTGTCCAAATTTCTTCTATGATATACAGTATTTTATTATTTATGGAGTCTTTGTATTTGCAGTAAGTTTTGTATTGGGATTCACATTTGAGAGAATCTATGCATTGCTTTTGAAAATTTTTGATTTGATGATTGAGAATATAAAAGGAAAAATAAAGAAGACAGCATAAAAACATGTAAAATAAAAAGACAGTTGCTAAGAAAAAATAGAGCGTGTTTGAAAATTTGCTTGTTACAAGATGTGCATCACAATTTGTGGGAGATTTGGGGAAAATATCCGTACAAAGTGGGGCATGCAGATTGTAGCAATGAATTTCAAACACGCTTTCGTGCAACGGTCTTTTTCAGCTTCAATACATATGTATCAGATTTTTCTAATACAAGTTGGGTTAGATTTAGCTGTTTAATAAAAGGGGTAGATATTATTTTTGAAATTTCCGGACTAAAACAGTAGCATTATGTCCTCCGAATCCAAGTGAATTACTAATAGCAACTGATACAGGCATTTTAATTGCATGCCCTTTTGTATAATCTAAATCACATTCAGGGTCATCATCTGTTAATCCTACAGTTGGATGAATATATCCTTCATTAATGGATTTTACACACGTAATTAACTCAACAGCACCACCAGCACCAAATAAATGACCAATCATAGATTTTGTAGAGTTGATTTTTACTTTGTAGGCAGCAGTTCCAAATGCAATTTTAATGGCACGTGTTTCGTATAAATCATTGTATACTGTGCTAGTACCATGTGCATTGATATAATCTACATCTTCTGGTGTCAATCCCGCTTCTTCAATCGCCATAGTCATGGCCTTTGCAGCACAGGAACCATCTTCTAGTGGAGTAGTAACATGGTGTGCATCACAGGTAGCACCATAACCGCCAACTTCTGCGTAAATCACAGCATTTCTTGCAAGAGCATGCTCTAATTCTTCTAATACAAGAACACCAGCACCTTCACCTGTTACAAAACCATCTCTTTTTTTATCAAAAGGAATGGAAGCCTGCAAAGGATCTTCAGAAGGAGTAAGGGCAGTCAGTGCTTGGAAAGTAGCAACACCAAGACGGCTGATAGAACTATCCACACCGCCTGCTAACATTACATCAGCTTCCCCGTACTTAATGGCACGAAATGCTTCTCCAATAGAATTCGAACCTGTTGCACATGCAGTTACAATGTCCAGACATTTTCCGTGGAAACCAACTTGCATAGCAATGTTTGCAGCAGCCATATTGCCTAATACCAAAGGAGCAGTGAGAGGATGGATTTTCGAGGGGCCTTTTGCAAGCATTTTATCATATTCACGTTCAATTCCCATTAAGCTTCCTACACCAGAGCCTACACAGACACCAAGACGAAAGGTATCTTCTTTTGATACATCTAACTTAGAGTCTGCCATTGCTTCTTTGGCAGCCACAGCCGCAAACTGGCTGAAACGATCCATACGTTTGGCTGCTTTAGGATCAAGAAATTGCTTTGGATCAAAATCTTTTACTTCGGCAGCTAATTTTGCTTTATAGCTGCTGGTATCAAAATTAGTAATTGGTCCGATACCAACTGTTTCATTTTTAATATTATCCCAAAAGTCTTTTACTGTATTACCGATAGGGGTAATAGCACCCATTCCTGTAATTACAACACGTTTCATTTTCATAGCCTCCAATCCAATTCTTACTGCAATATCGAATATTATAACGTTTATACTTTCAAAAAACAAGTAAAATTATAAAACTTATTAAAATTAAGGTGAAAGTTATCATAAAATAACTTTGTATTTTGCCTGCACTATAGTGTAATCTGTTATGCCGTATTAATTATCTGAAATAGTTCATCTAATCTATTATCATAAGTATGAAATTTTTTTACTGTTTCATATCCATGTCTGGCAATTGACTCTCTCTCATCATCATGGGAAAGATAGTATTTGACCTTTGCCATCATATCTTCGGGAGAAGTGAAAAATACCAGATCTTTTTTGTTTTCAAAGTACAATTCTAATTCGGGCTGGTAATTGGTCAGTAAAAAACCGCCTGCACCCAGTATATCAAAAATCCGCAGAGATAGACCAGTCTTGATAGTACGGACTGTAATATTAAGGTTGATTTTACTTAGACGAAACACTTTGGGCATTTCTGTTAAATAATGAACAGAACCTTTATTTTTCACAAATGGCAAATCAGAAGTATCGCTTTTGGTATAAAGAGTAACAGGAAAATTTTTAGATAAAGTATTTAATAAAGAAGTTCTCTCTAAAGCAGTCGTCTTAAAACCAAGGTAAGTAGTTGCAATTAACAGAGAAACGCCGCCAAAAAATTTATCTCCGCTAATCTGAATGATATTGTTTTCAAAATATTCCTCAACTTCATCAGTAATCATGGATTCTAAAAAATTTTTACCATATATCTGCATCTGAGAATACATGACACCCTCAAAGTATCCTTGTAAGTAATCAGGCATATTTGTTAGTTTATCATAAGAATTTTTCTCATACAAACTGCCCACAAAGGAAATATCGTTAGAATACTCTGCCTTATCATAGTCGGAAATGTCTATGGCATCCAAACGGTCAATTTCTACAGCAAGAGGGAGATAGTAAATATTTTCTACTCCAAGACTCTTAAAATTGAGATAAACCCATTGGTCAAAAACAAAAATATAATTATAGGGATTGAAAACAGAAGTAGTATATAAAGTAAGCATAGGACTGTCACAGGTCCAGGAAATATATTTTACTTTATTTTCATTACACACATCTGATATAAGAGGAAAATAATTGATGGACATAACAAAATCATAATTTGTATCCTGTAAGGCATGAGATAATGTAATACAAAAATTATCATCTTCTTCAAAATCTTCAAAATCATAAGTAAATGTATCTACTATACAGCCTTTCTTTCTTAATGACTGCTCTAAATCAAACATATTATAGGCTGGCCAGCTGTATAAAAGTATTTGCATAAGAAAACACTCCTTTCTTAAAAATATAACCAGGCAATTGAGAAATCTGTGTAAACAAATTTGATGTTCTATCGTAACAGTTCAGCCATGCAGGAACAATTGTGCAATATGCACATGGGAGCTTACTCAATAAGGGCATATTGTACCATTGTTTCTATAGGGCGGGATGCCCCACATGAATAATTTACCAGTCAAGATATAAATTTTTGTAATTATAGTACATTCTGAGAAATTATGAATGGCATGGCTGAACTGTTACGTTTTGTCAGCTTACAAGGGGCAGTTAAATCAGATTCTATATATTATAAATGGTAATCCTATCAGATTTGTTTTTATTACACATAAAATAGTATAGTGAAATATAGGAAATTCGTCAATGAAAATGGTGCAATTTAAAGATGCAAATACGTGGTATATAGGAGTGAAGGTTATATTTTTTCACTTATAACAATTGTTTTGTGCATAGAAGCATATAGTTAAATTGTAATGTTTTTAAACAGAAATACTGTATGGCAATTGTGTATCTTATATTTATAAGGCATACATATAATGAAATTGATAGGAAGCGGTAAAATGAATTTTATCAAATTATTATTGAAAATAGTATTCAGTTTGAGATTAAATATGCCGATAACATAAAAGAACTGTAGTTGTAATTGGTTTTGACCATATGTTACAGCTCAACTCTGCACAAATGGTTGTGTAATGATAATGTAGAAGAAATTTTATATTAAGTTGTAACTATAGTAAATATCCCAAAGAATATGACATATAGAGTCAGATGCAAACAGTTCCGCGTTATTAAAGGCATGCAGAGAGGGCTCGTTGTTCGCGGAATAAAAAATAATCAAAAAGAGAGGAACAAAAGAAAATGGTAAAATTTAATCAATTATTTAATAATCCCAATATGAAAGTGGTTGCACAAAAAGGACCTGTTAAAATTTTTGAACATGAAAAGGATATGAGTGTGGACATTGGTTCTGCAACAACAATGTATTTTGCAGCACAGATGAATGTAAGAAAAAGGCAAGCATTTATGGAACTGAATAATAGTGGTTATGTTATAAGTGCAGGAGCAATGCAGTGGACTGCAGGTGATGTAAAGATGACATCAAATGTAAAAGGTGTAGGAGATTTTGTAGGAAAAATGTTTTCTGGAAAGGTAACAGGAGAATCAGCAATTAAGCCTAAATATGTTGGAACAGGCTGTTTAATGTTAGAGCCTACATACCGATATTTATTGTTAGAAAATCCTGCTGACTGGGGAGGTGCTATGGTAATTGATGATGGTATGTTCTTGGCATGTGAGGATACGATTAACCATAAAGTTGTGGCACGAAGCAACTTGTCCTCAGCAGTATTAGGAGGCGAAGGACTGTTCAACTTGTGTTTAGAAGGAAATGGAATTGTGGTATTAGAAAGTAAGGTTCCAAGAGAAGAATTAATAGAAGTAGATTTGGAAAATGATGAGATTCGAATTGATGGTAACTTTGCAGTAGCATGGTCGAATACATTACAATTTACAGTTGAGAAGTCTTCTAAAAGTTTAGTGGCATCTGGTGTATCAGGAGAAGGCTTTGTCAATGTGTATAGAGGAACCGGAAGAGTTTTAATGGCACCTGTGTTATAATTTGGATATTAGAATAGTTATGGAATAGAAGCTGTCATACCAGAAATTAACAGTATGACAGCTGTTTTTGTATTATAGGTTCAGATACACAGAGCGTTGTAATAAGTTTTCAAACAGAGTGAAAGAAAAAGTTAATACAAATACCTATTGTTCATCATTTGTGTTTGGGACTATAAAATATGAGTGAGTTTGTGTTTGATAGTTCGATGTAAAATATGAAAAATGGAAGAAGTGGAGTGAAATGAATTATGCCATATGAAGAGCATACCTTTTTGCCGGTATATGATGAACATTCAAAAATACTAATATTAGGAAGTTTTCCTTCTGTAAAATCAAGAGAGGCTGGATTTTATTATTCTCATCCACAAAACAGATTTTGGAAAGTAATTGCAGAACTGACAGAGGAGTGCACACCAGCGACAGTAGAAGAAAAAAAGAAGATGCTGCTAAAACATAAGATAGCAATATGGGATGTAATAAAAAATTGTGAAATCACTGGTTCTAGTGACAGCAGCATAAAAAAAGTAGTTCCGGCAGATATAGGAAGTATTTTGAAAAAAAGTAACATAGAGAAAATATATGCAAATGGAGGGAAAGCATATGAGTTATATATGAAGTATATTTATAAAGATACAAAAAAGGATATTATTAAGCTTCCATCTACCAGTCCGGCAAATGCAGCATACTCGTTAGAGCGGTTATTGGAAATATGGAAGGTGGAAATTTCAAATATACTCCAGGGGGAAACAAAATGAAAAAAATAGGAATTGTAATATGCAATTATAATAAA
>CAYRAV010000071.1:0-16580 GCA_964422365.1 uncultured Lachnospiraceae bacterium
TGTTTTACCAAGCTGCTCATATTGGAATTTTGCATTCTGGCAGCTATACATAAAGAAATCAATTAGGTCAGGACAAACCGCTTCTGCACCCTCTGCCTCTAGCAGCTCCACCAGATAGTTATTAGCAGCAGGCAGAAACTTCACCAAAATTTCTCCAACAATTCCAACTCTCGGTTTTTTCATATCTAATAATGGCAATTGGTCAAATTCCTGTATCATACTTTTCACATTTAACTTAAACTTTCTCAAACTTCCCTTTTTCAAGTCTTCTATACAAATATCATGCCATTTCTGATACAGTGCATTTGCAGAATCCTTTTCTTTTTCATATGGTCTCGTCCGATAAAGCACTCTCATAAGAATATCTCCATATACCAGTGCTTGTAATGCTTTATTTACCATTTGATAACTAATTTTAAATCCCGGATTCTTCTCAATACCTGCACTTAATGAAATAACCGGAATCTGTCCCATTCCTGCCTTCTCTAAAGCTCTTCTAATAAAACCAATATAGTTAGTAGCACGGCATCCACCGCCTGTCTGTGTAATAACAATTGCCGTTTTGTTTAAATCATATTTTCCTGAAAGCAATGCTTCCATAAATTGCCCTACCACTAATAAAGATGGATAACAGGCATCATTATTAACATATTTTAAGCCATAATCTAATGCTGTTTTACTATTTGGCAATAATTCTAAGCGATATCCACAAGAAGAGATAGCAGCTACTACAAAATCAAAATGTATTGGTGACATCTGAGGCACTAAAATTGTATATTCTTTTCTCATCTCATCTGTAAATAATACTCTATGATGTGCTGTATCTACTGTTTTTGCAACAATATTTTTCTTTTCTCTATCCTGTATTGCAGATAGCAGGGAACGAATACGTATTCTTGCGGCTCCTAAATTATTGACTTCATCAATTTTAAGTACAGTATATATTTTTCCTGATTTTGATAAAATATCATTAACCTGATCTGTTGTAACTGCATCTAATCCGCAGCCAAAGGAATTTAACTGAATTAATTCTAATCGTGGATTACTCCTTACATAGGAAGCTGCTGCATATAATCTGGAATGATACATCCACTGGTCCATTACAATAGTAGGACGATCCACCTTTCCTAGATGTGCAACACTGTCTTCTGTTAAAACTGCTACTCCAAAAGAAGTAATCAGCTCTGGAATCCCGTGGTTAATTTCTGGATCACAGTGATATGGACGTCCTGCAAGAACAATTCCTTTTTTATCATTATTTTCTAAATATGTAATGACTTCTTCCCCTTTTTTGCGAACATCCTCCCTTGCCTTCTGCAGCTCCTGCCATGCAGCATGTACTGCACCTTTTACTTCATTTTCCTCAATCTGGTTCTCTTCTTTAAAAAAAGCAATCAAACGCTTTGACAAAATTTCTTCACTTTCAAAAGACATAAAAGGATTCTGATAAGTAATCTGTTTCTCTTTTAAATCCTCTATATTGTTTTTAATATTTTCTCCATAAGAAGTAACAATAGGACAATTGTAATGATTATTCGCCCCTTCTGTTTCCTTTCTTTCATAAGGAATACATGGATAGAATATATAATCGATTCCCTGTTTGATAAGCCACATTACATGACCATGTGCAAGTTTTGCAGGATAACATTCTGACTCACTTGGGATTGATTCAATTCCAAGCTCATACATTTTTCTATTTGATGTTGGAGACAATACTACTTTGTACCCTAACTCTGTAAAAAACGTAAACCAAAACGGATAATTTTCATACATATTCAATACACGAGGAATACCTACTGTTCCTCTATAGGCCTTATCATCTTCTAATGGTGTATAACCGAATACTCTTTTATTCTTATATTCAAATAAATTTGGAATATTATCTTTATTTTTTTCTTTGCCTATACCACGCTCGCAACGGTTTCCTGATATAAATTGTCTTCCTCCTGTAAAACGATTAATGGTCAATAAACAACTGTTCGTACATCCTTTACAACGTGCCATGGATGTTTCAAATTTCAAGGCATTGATTTTCTCAATGGAAAGCATTGTTGTTTCACTGCCATCATAATGTTCTCTAGCAATCAATGCTGCACCAAAAGCACCCATTATCCCGGCAATATCTGGTCGTACAGCTTCGCAGCCTGATATTTTTTCAAAACTTCTTAATACAGCATCATTATAAAATGTGCCCCCTTGTACTACAATATGTTCTCCTAAATCCTTAGGGTCTGTTAATTTAATTACCTTTAACAATGCATTCTTTATCACAGAATATGCCAATCCTGACGAAATATCTCCCACAGATGCACCTTCTTTTTGTGCCTGCTTTACTTTAGAATTCATAAATACAGTACATCTTGAACCTAAATCAACCGGATTTTCTGCCAGCAGTGCTATTTGTGCAAAATCCTCTACTTCATAATTTAAAGACTTTGCAAATGTTTCTATAAATGAACCACATCCGGAAGAACAGGCTTCGTTTAACTGTACACCATCTACTGTATTATTTTTGATTTTAATACATTTCATATCCTGTCCGCCAATATCCAAAATACAATCCACTTTTGGATCAAAAAATGCAGCTGCATGATAATGTGCAACGGTTTCTACTTCTCCTTCATCTAATATCAAAGCAGATTTAATTAATGCCTCGCCATATCCAGTTGAACAAGAACGGACTATCCGGGCACTATCTGGCAGCTTTTCATAAATCTCTTTTATAGCTTTGATAGAAGTTTTTAAAGGACTTCCATTATTATTACTATAGAAAGAATACAATAAAGAACCATCTTCACCTACTAAGGCCACCTTTGTTGTTGTAGACCCTGCATCAATTCCTAAAAAACAGTTTCCTTCATACTTTAATAAATCGTCTTTTACAATAGCATGTTTTTGGTGACGTTTTAAAAATTGATCATACTCCTCCTGATTTTTAAACAATGGCTCCAGTCTTGTAACCTCAAATTCCATTTTAATATTATTTTCTAATAATCCTTCCAATTGCTCAAATGTAGTAATTCCTTCTCCTGTTGCATTTAATGCGGAACCTACTGCAGCAAACAAATGGGAATGATCTGGTGCAATGATATGATCTGGTGTTAATTTTAATGTTCTAACAAATGCTTCTTTTAATTCAGATATAAAATGCAATGGTCCTCCCAAAAATGCAACATTTCCTTTGATGGGTTTTCCACAAGCCAAACCACTAATGGTCTGATTTACCACTGCCTGCAAAATAGATGCCGCTAAATCCGGCTTTGTTGCACCTTCATTGATTAATGGCTGAATATCTGTTTTTGCAAATACACCACAACGTGCAGCAATCGGATAAATTGCTTTATAATTCTTTGCATATTCATTTAATCCATCTGCATCTGTTTTTAATAAAGTTGCCATCTGATCTATGAATGAACCTGTACCACCAGCACAGATACCATTCATACGTTGTTCTATTCCGCCTGTAAAATAAATAATTTTTGCATCTTCTCCACCAAGTTCAATTGCTACATCTGTCTGAGGTGCATAATCCTTTAAAGCAGTTGATACTGCCACTACTTCTTGTACAAATGGTATACCAAGATGTTTTGAAATAGTAAGTCCTCCTGAACCTGTAATCATTGGAGAAATTTCCATATTCCCCAATTTTCCATAAGCTCGTTTTACCAGTACCTCTAATGTGGATTGAATATTGGCATAATGTCTTTCATAGTCACTAAATACTATATTTTTTTCTTCATCTAATACGGCTATCTTTACTGTTGTAGAACCAATATCGATTCCTAGCGTTTTCATATGTATATATTTTTTCATGTCAATTTTCAAGCAGCTATCTGCTGTCATGCCTCCTTTTCTTATATTGAAGCAAAACACTCTAACAGCCATTATACGACACAACAATCATCTGTGCAAGAAAGAAAGATGAAAGTTTATTAAATTTTAGGATTTTTGTTCACACCTTCCATCTTCTGGAATATAGTAATAAAAATGCCACTTTTAGAAAGCTGTGATTTTGTGAAAAAATATGACTATTGTAATGGAATTGTACATTCAGTGCAAAATGGTGATACCTTATATACATTGAGTCGGCAATATGATATTCCTCTTGCCCTTTTACTTCGTGCCAATCCCTATGTAGATATCTATAACATGCAGGTAGGTGATGAGATATGTATTCCTTTTGATTTCTTAACACCTCCTGAGGGAACGCTTCCAACCCCAACACCGCCCGAAGAAACACTTCCAACTCCAACACCTCCTGAAATGCCAAACAGACCTCCTATGACAACCCCTGGCACCCCTTCTTCTGGTTCCTGCAATAATAAACTTTTCTATGTAGTAAAAGAAAATGATTCTTTGGCCTCTATATTAAACTATTTTGATTTAAAATTAGAAGACTTATTAAAATGCAATTCGATGGAAAATATTAAACTACTTCCAGGTAATCGTATCCAAATTACATTAACAGAAAATGTCAAAAATGACACTAAATAATAAAGCAGCCTCTGATATACAACTCTATTAGATTGTATACCAGAGGCTCTCTGCCCATTCATTATTTCTTTCTCTTTTGTTTCTATCACACAAACGTAACAAACTATTTTTATTTAGCCATACCATTCATAAATTTCTATAATCTACACTTTGAACAAAGAAATATGAATTAGCTGGTCCTATACCTCATCTTGCACATAACCAGCAATATTCAATGCATGATCTGAAATACGCTCTAAATTACCAATCACATCTAAAAAAATTACACTTGTCTCTACTGTACACTCTTTGGTAGATAACCGCTGCAAATGTTTCTCATGTAGTTCCTCTTCTAACTCATCTACTTTATCTTCACATTTTGTTACAGTACGAACACATTCCAGACTTTCTTTTTCTCTTGCTTCAATCGCATACTTCACAGAATTGGTTGCTTCCCCCATAATAACTTTTAGATCTTCAGAAGCAGTTTTAGAAAACACAGCATTCTGATTGATTTTTTCTTCGGCCAATTCTGCTAAATTTTCGCTGTGGTCACCAATTCTCTCAATATCATTAATGGTATATAAGAGATTTTTTACCACAAAATGCTGATTTTCTGTTAATGCAAGATTATCAATTTTCACAAGATATGTTGTAAGTAATTTTGTAAACTCATTAATCAGGCTTTCATTCTGAAAAACCTGTTTTGCCTTATCTGCATCATTAGTTAAAACTGCTGACATGGCACTTTTTGCATTTTCTAAAGTGAATTTTCCCATATGCACTACTTCATGGATTGCCGCTTCTACAGCAAAAGATGGACTTTCTAACATTCTTTCGTCTAAATGACTCTTTACTTCTGTCAAGAAATCCTCATCATCTTCCTCTTCTTTATTATCTTTAATGATAACTTCTGATAATTTTACCAAATAATCTGCAAATGGGAATAAAAGAATTGTATTTGCAAGATTAAATATTGTATGGAACACAGATATTTGGAAACTGCTAACAGAACTTGTTGCAAATCCTTTGTTAACCAAAAATATAATCCACATAGCAACACCAAATATAACAGCACCTACCACATTGAAAATCAAATGAATAATAGATGCCCTTTTGGCTGTCTTATGTGTACCAATTCCTGATAAAACCGCAGTCACACAAGTACCAATATTCTGTCCTAATGTAATAAATACTGCTGCCTGCCAGTTAACCAGATTGTTCATTGCCAGAGTTTGTAAAATACCCACAGAGGCAGATGAGCTTTGTATCAATGCAGTTACCACTGCACCTACAAGAATACCTAAAACAGGGTTTCCTCCTAATATTTGAAATGCTTTTAAAAAGACTGGAGAATCACTATATGGTTTTACGGAACTTGACATAAAATTCAAACCAATAAACAATACTCCAAAACCAACTAAAATCTCTCCTATTTCCTTTTTCTTTTCCTTCTTGGCAAACATTAGTAAAAATGCACCAATCCCTATGAATAATGGTGCATAAAATTCTGGTTTTAAAACAGACATTAGTATGTTCCCATCTCCACTAATTGCACTCATGGATACTAGCCAGCTGGTAATAGTTGTACCAATATTAGCTCCCATAATTACTCCAACTGCCTGTGTCAAATTCAAAATTTCTGCATTTACAAATCCAACTACCATTACTGTAGTAGCAGAACTACTTTGAATAATAGCAGTAATTAAAGCTCCCACTACAACTCCCAGCAATCTGTTATTTGTCAAAAAACCCAATAACTGTTTCATTTTATTGCCTGCTGTTTTTTGTAATCCAGTTGCCATAATATTCATGCCATACAAAAACATCCCCAAACCGCCAGCAAACTCAAACAGCATCTTCACGTCATTAAGCGACATCGTATTTTCCTCCTACATGCAGAACTCTTTTACCAACTCATAATCCATCGATACAAATCTGCATAACTGATTGCTGATTTTTTCCATGAAAAATCTGCTGCCATACCTCTATCAACCATTCTGTTCCAATAATTTCTGTGTTCATAATATACTTTCTTCGCATAATTAATAGTGTTCAGCATTTCATGAGCATTATAATTAGAGAACGAAAAACCTGTTCCAGTTCCAGCAAATTCATTATAAGGTTCTACTGTGTCTTTTAACCCGCCTGTTTCTCTTACAATTGGCACAGTTCCATAACGCAGTGCAATTAACTGTGTTAATCCACAAGGCTCAAATCGAGAAGGCATTAAAATTGCATCTGCGGACGCATATAATTTATTGGCACGTTCATTAGAAAAGAATATATTGGCAGATACCCTATCCGGAAAACGCCACTGATAGTGTCGGAATAAGTTTTCATATTGTGCATCACCCGTTCCAATTACAACAAAATGCACATTTGGGTCTACAATCTGTTCCATTACACATGCAACTAAATCCAGTCCTTTTTGATCTGTTAAACGTGAAATAATACCAATCATAAATTTTTTCTCGTCAACTGGCAGACCTAATTCCTGCTGCAATGCTTTTTTATTTATCCCTTTTACTTTTCTAAAAGTTTTTGCATTATAATTTGCGACCAAGTGAATATCTGTTTCCGGATTATACATATCATAATCAATACCATTAACAATTCCACAGAAAGAATGATTTTTCTGTCTTAAAACGCCATCTAATCCTTCACCATAATAACTTGTCTGGACTTCACCTGCATATGTGTTACTAACCGTTGTCACATAATCAGCATACACAATTCCGCCCTTTAACATATTGGCATCACGTTTATATTCCATTCCACCTGGTGTAAATACATAAGCTGGCAATCCGGTAAACTTCTGCATTGTCTCTACATCCCATATTCCTTGGAATTTTAAATTATGGATTGTCATAATTACTTTTGTATTCCAAAAAAATCCATGTGTCTTAAACACTGTCTTAAGATATACCGGAACTAATGCAGCCTGCCAGTCATGACAATGAATAATATCAGGATGAAAATTCACAACTGGTAAAATAGCAAGTGCCGCTTTACTGAAATAGCAAAATTTCTCAATATCCCACAATAAGTCACCATATGGTCTTCCGCCACCAAAATAATGCTCATTATCAATAAAATAATATGTGATTCCATCTAATTCATATGTCATAATTCCAACATAAACACTTGGTTTATGCAATCCCATATCCATATAAAAATGATGTACATAATGAAATTGTCTGCGGAATTCCCAAGGTATACACATATAATTTGGTATAATAACCCTAACATCAAATTCCTCTTTTGGAAATGCTTTTGGCAATGAACCTACTACATCTGCCAATCCTCCTGTTTTAATAAATGGTACACTTTCAGATGCAACAAATAAAATATTTCTCATACTACTATCCTTCCCTTATCCCGCTGTATTATACAGCATAATCCCATTTCAACTAACATACCAACTTAAAACTAAATCAACGTTTTCAATCATATCACTTTTTTTATACTTTTTCAACCATTTGCAGTCAAAAACATTATTTCAAAATAACAGTTTTGCATGGCTAAATTGTTACACTTCAAGTAATCAAAACATACAACATTCATCTCTTGCAAGCTGTTTTTATAAAATTTATATATTTTCAATTTGCCAATCAATCGGATCTATTCCATTTTCCTCCAGAAATGCATTAGCTTTACTGAAATGTCTACAGCCAAAAAAGCCTCTATATGCTGACAACGGACTAGGATGTGGAGCTTCTAATACAAGATGTTTTGGATTTGTCAGCATTTTTTTCTTACTTTGTGCAGGTTTTCCCCACAAAAAATATACAATTGGCCTATCTTGTGCATTAACTGCCTGTATTACTGCATCTGTAAACTGTTCCCATCCTTTTCCCTGATGAGAATTTGCTTGATGCGCACGGACAGTAAGTACTGTATTTAGTAATAATACACCCTGATCTGCCCATTTTTTTAAATATCCATTATTGGGAATATAGCATCCACAATCTTCATTTAGTTCTTTATATATATTCTGCAAAGATGGTGGAATATCCTTTTGCTGTGGTAAAACCGAAAAACTAAGACCATGAGCCTGATTGACATTATGGTATGGATCCTGTCCTAGCAACAGAACCTTTACTTTACTTAAAGGTGTAAAATGAAAGGCATTAAAAATATCATCTGATGGCGGGTACACAACTGTTTTACTATACTCTTCTTTTACAAATTCATATAATTGCTTATAATAATCTTTTTTAAATTCTTCCTGTATAGATTGTAACCAATCGTTTTGAATCATTGCCATACTAGCATCCCCCACCTATCTGTATAAAAATAACTAACACTCTGCCTATTGCAACATTTTGTATCTTATAAAAATGAACCATCAAAATCTGTTACTCTTTCTGAATAGTTAAATTGTAACTAAATCTACTACTTATTCTTTCCAGAATACATCTAGAAATTCATGTAAAATACTCTAACTGCCATCAGAGATAAAATATTCAAATTACCTTAACACCTAATTGCTTTTCTGTCAAAAATCCTACTAATAAAAACAATCACATCCGAACGCTAATTCCTTTTTCATTTAAATACTTCTTCACTTCACTAATTTCCAACTCTTTATAATGAAATAACGAAGCTGCCAACGCAGCATCCGCCTTTCCTTTCGTTAAAGCTTCATAGAAATGTCCTTTATTTCCAGCACCACCTGAAGCAATGACAGGTATAGATACATTTTCTGAAATCGTTTTAGTTAATTCAAGATCATAACCATCTTTTGTGCCATCACAATCCATGCTAGTTAATAAAATTTCACCCGCCCCTAATTTCGCTGCCTGAATGGCCCACTCCACAGCATCAATTCCCATATCTACACGTCCGCCATTTTTATAAACATTCCACCCTGAACCATCTGTCCGGCGCTTCGCATCAATAGCCACAACTACACATTGACTTCCAAATTTATTAGCAGCCTCTGAAATTAAATTCGGATTCATAATAGCAGCTGTATTAACAGATATTTTATCTGCCCCTTCTCGCAGAATTTCTCTAAAATCTTCTATTGTTCTAATCCCGCCACCAACAGTAAATGGAATAAATACTGTTTCTGCAACTCTTCTAACCATATCTAATTTTATTGCTCTTGCATCAGAAGAAGCAGTAATATCTAAAAATACAAGTTCATCCGCCCCTGCTTTATCATAAGCAGCTCCTATCTCCACCGGATCTCCTGCATCTCTTAAATTCACAAAATTAACACCCTTCACCACTCTGCCATTATGTACATCTAAACATGGAATAATTCTTTTTGTAAACATTACTTCTGCTCCTTTCCAATGCTGGCAAAATTCTTTAAGATCTTCAAACCAACTTCTCCACTCTTTTCCGGGTGAAACTGACATGCAAAAATATTATCTTTTTCAACAGATGCATGTATCAAAGTACTATACTCGGTTGTAGCAGCTACATCTGATTCATTTTTTGCTCTTAGATAATATGAATGTACAAAATATACATATGGGTTATCCTCAATTCCTTGAAATAATTTTGCATTAGTTTTATATTCAATAGAGTTCCATCCCATATGTGGAATCTTCACCCCCTCCTTATCCGGAATTCTTAAAATTTCACCTTCAAGCAATCCTAATCCTTCTACACCTTCAGTTTCTTGACTATGTTCAAACATCAACTGCAGCCCCAGGCAGATTCCTAAAAGCGGAATTCCCTTTTCTGCAATCTCATGTATTGTTTTTATTAAATCATATTTATGTAATTTGTCCATTGCATCTCCAAAAGAACCTACTCCTGGTAATATTACCTTATCAGACTGTAATAATACTTTTTGTTCTCTTGTAATAACAGACTGTTCCCCTAAATATGACAATGCCTTCTCTACACTTTTCAAATTTCCAGCATCATAATCAATGATTCCTATCATCTATCCTCTTCCTTTTCTAAATTATTCTTCACCATTTGCAATTTTCCGGACTTTCTCACTATACTCTTATCCTCTTCCTTTTCTAAATTATTCTTCACCATTTGCAATTTTCCGGACTTTCTCACTATACTCTTCTTTATCTTTCATATCAAGCATATCATATGCCTCTTGCTCAGAAATTTCAAATGTATTCCCCAATTCAGCTAATATTTCTTCCTTTACATAATCAAAATCGCTCTTTATTCCCAGCTGCTTTGCCTCATATAAATGTT
Organism: uncultured Lachnospiraceae bacterium; assembly: GCA_964422365.1. Classification (GTDB taxonomy): domain Bacteria; phylum Bacillota; class Clostridia; order Lachnospirales; family Lachnospiraceae; genus CAYRAV01. The sequence continues at coordinate 10,654 of CAYRAV010000071.1, forward strand.
TATCATATTTATCTAAACCTTTCAAAAGCGAATCCAGTGCTTCTGAATATAATTTAATACCATAATAATTATTATAAGAATTTAATTGTTTGTCAACATACATTACTGTCATAATTTTATTATAGATTTCTTCATCTTTACTTTTTATCTTTACGCCGCGAATCTGTTCGTATGCCTGTGTATATTTTTTAACATCAAATAAATTTGTTGCATTTTTAATGCTTTGATTATATGAAAATATGTTAGTTCCCATAACTATTGTAACTGCACATATTGCAAAGAAAGCAAATACAATTGAAGCACCAACCTTATTAATTCGTCCTTCATCTTCTACAACTTCTTCCACATTTTCTTGTTTCTGCTGTGCTTTTCTCTCTTCCTTTTCTTTTTTCGCTTGCTCTTTTGCTGCCTTCTTAGCAGCTTTCTTTTCTTCCTTTTTGGCTTTCTTCTCAGCCTTTACTTCTTCTTTTGTTACTTCTTTTTCCTTCTCTTCTGCATTTTTCTTTTCTTCCTCTTTTAAGCGTTTCTCTTCCTCTTTCTGTAATTCTAATGCCTTTTGTTTTTCCCATTTATCATCCTTAACATTTCCAAATAACTTTTCAAAAAAACCTTTCTTCTTTTCTTCTTTTTCTTCTTTTCCTCCAGTGGTTATCATTTCCTCTGCATCAGGTATCCCGTCTAATAATGAAGAATCCAATATATCACTAAAATTTTCTAAAATACTATCCTGTTCTTTCAATATTTCTTCATTCTCCTTATTTTCCTCATCAGGAACTGAAAAATCCAAAGAATCATTTAAGAAACTGTCAAGAGAAAATTCTTCCGTATTTTCGTTATCTGGCTCTTTTAATAAGTCTTGTTCTTCTGCTTCATTTACTGCTTCCTCTGTGAATGTACCATTTTCGTCAAAACTTTGCTCCAAACCATTTATGATTTCTTCTGATAATAAACTATCTAAATCACTTTCTTTTTCCTCTTCTACATCATCAGACACTTTATCTGTTAACAAACTATTCATATCAAACTCCTCTTCTATATCACTTGAAATCTCTTTTGTTAACAAATCATTCATATTAAGCTCTTCTTCCAAATCATGAAAATCTTCTACTGCTAAGTCTTCCAATTCAAGATCTAATTTGTCTTGTTTCATGTCATCAAAATCAATGTTATTTGCATCAATGTTATCTACATCAATATTGTCTATATCAATGTTATCTAAACCAATGTTACCTACATCAATGTTATCTACATCAATATTGTCTATATCAATATTATTCACATCAATGTTACCTACATCAATATTGTCTATATCAATATTATCTACATCAATATTATTTACATCAATGTTATCTACATCAATATTGTCTATATCAATATTGTCTACATCAATGTTATCTAATACATCATTCATATTGTCCAAATTAAACTCTGAGAATTCTTTATCTAACTCATCTTCATTTATATTCAGTTCTTCTTTTTGCTCCATCTTTTCATCTACTTCTTCTGAAATATTTTTTTTCTTTTCCATTGTCCATTCCTCTCCTGCTCTACTACCTTTATTTCTAAGTTAATATACCTAAATATTACCCTTTATTTCTGTGCTTTACTAATATATGTATTTCTTACATTATCTCAACTTTCCTTACATATTTCATATACAATCTCACTTCACTTTTCTGCTCTATTTAATATAAGTTTCTATCATCATATTACATATATTCTATCATATAATTTATGAAGAAACAACTCACTTATTTCTTGTGTTTCCAGGTTCTTTCAAAAAGTATTATCTTGCAAGAACTTTAAAACACAAAGTTTAAACACTATATTCATCATTCACAATGATATATACCTAAACATTAAGTACTGTCTTTCTAAACTGTTTTTCGAAAACTAAAGACTTCTTAATATTATACTATTTCGCTCTATCTTTTTGTCCCAACATCCAATATTTTTCAAACACATTTAAATTCCATAAAATAAAAGATTGCTATACTTAAATCTTTTCCGAAAAAGATTTACAGATAAAAATAAATTTTAATTTTACCTATTAAATTCAGAAAAAATTAATATAGCAATTTTTATTTATAAATATACCATATATTATAGGCTTTTTCAGATATAATGTACTTTGTAACAGCCTTAACAATCAAACATAACTACTTTGGTCTTTGAATCTAAATTTAGAGTTCATATATTCCATGTATAAAATATCGAATCATCACAATATCATTTTGTATTATCTATTAATTTATCAATTTCTTCAACTAACATTCCAATTTCCGGTTTTGAAAGTTGTGCATTAGCGCCTAACATTGCACCTTTTCTTTTCATCTCATCATTAACTAAAGAAGAAAATATAATAACTGGCAAAAACGAAAAATTTTCATCATCTTTAATTAGCTTTGTCAATCTATGTCCATCCATCATAGGCATTTCTATATCTGTAATTACGCATTTCACTCTATCATTCAAAGTTCCCTCTCTATGGAACTGTTTCAATTTATCCCAAGCCTCTTGTCCATTTCCAGTCACAATTACATTTTCATATCCTGCTTTCACTAAACAATCACAAATCAATTTGCTTAATAAAGCAGAATCTTCTGCTATAAGAATCGGACAGTCTTTTCTCTCACGTTTTCCTAAACGATCGATATCAGAAACTTTCAATGATGTTTCCGGACTAATCTCTGAAACAATTTTTTCAAAATCTAATATTATAATCAGTTTATCTTCAAACTTAATAATACCTGTAGCAACACCAGCCCCCGCTGTATTAATTGTCTCATCAGGTTTTACAATATCAGCCCACGAAACACGATGAATACCTACTACACCGTGTACATGAAAAGCTGTATTCAATTGATTGAAATTAGTCACAATATACATATCTTTTGTTTCATCATTTGATTGTGGTAATTTTAAACTTTTAGCCAGATCAATAATAGAAATAATAGTATCTCTTGGCATGAAAATCCCCTCAATACATGGATGTGAATTTGGAATAGGTGTGGGTTTCTTATATGTTAAAATTTCTTTTATCTTAGCCACATTAATTCCATAATGATTTTTACCTACTGTAAACTCCAATATTTCTAACTCATTTGTTCCACTTTCTAACAATATATTTGTTTCCATAGCAACTTCCTCCAATCATTCTTACTTCTCCATTCCTATTATATATCATTTTTACCAAATATACAAATTGTTTTTTATATTTTTTGGTTACAGTTGTTCCATATAGAAATAACTATACAATATACGCAGGAGAGCTTATTTTACTGTTACACAATCCCTCATTATTAAACAGTAAAGCTACTGCTTTCATATCACGATACTGGTACTAAATTTCAGTCTGCCATCCTTCTTCGCCTGAATCCATAACTGCTGCGGAATCAAACAGTTCTTCAAATAAACTGGCGAACACATATAAGAATCTGCTCATTCCTCTATCAACATTTTTCCAACAACCATATCATACCGTTCTTTCAATTGTTAGAGCACACTTATAGTGTACAAACAAAAAACCTGAACATATTCAAAATATGTTCAGGTAAATCTGTACTTTGGTATTATCTATCTTATCTTTATTTTACACTTCCTTTAAATCCAGCTGCTTCTGCCATTTTCTTATATGCAGATTTCTTACCAGAAGGAACCTTAATTATTGCAGTCTTTTTGATTCCCTTAAATGCATTTGTATCAATTTTTTTAAGCTTTTTAGATTTAATTGTAATGGCTGTAATCTTACTATCACCATTAAATGCATTTTTTCCAATAGAAGTTATATTTGTTCCAATTGTTACTTTCTTAAGTTTTGTACAATTTTTAAATGCACCAGCTCCAATATCTGTTACTTTAGCTGATATACCTTGTATTTTTACGGTTGCTGGAACAGTTGCTGATGTTAATTTTTTATTTTTTGTTGCAGATACAGTTACTGTTACTGTTCCATCTGCACCAGCCTTTGTCACTTTGTACTTCAATTTTCCAACTGTATAAACTGCACCATTTTTTACAGGTTCTTTTTCTGAAGTTGTTGGCTGACTATCACTTTTTGCAGACTCAATTAATTCTTCTAATTCTCCAATCAACTCATCTGCTTCATTTTTTGTTGCAGCATTATTTTGCAATAATTCCTGTGCTTCTTGAATATGACTTGCAAGAATAGTTAAAGTTGCATCATTGCTAACCAACTCAGAACCTGTAGCAATTAAAGATTCTAATTTTTCTTTCTGGTCAGCTGTTATACCTGTATCTGTTACAGGTTCACCATATACAACGGATAATTGCTTAACAGCATAATTAGAACTGTTTATATTAACTGTATATGTTGTCTCTGTTACTGGTAAATCCTTTAAAATAACTTTACCATTTACAATACTCTGATTTTCTGCTACATAAACTGTAGTTCTTCCTTCTTTATAAGAAACACTAACCGTAACATCTTTTAACTCGTCTGGAACTGAAACACTAAGTGTAGTAGCATCTGTGATTTCAGCATTAAAACTACCTGTTCCATTATAAAAAGTACCAAGTGTCAAGTTACATCCAATATTATAAATACCAATATCTGTAATTAACTTTACATTTGTTAATGTTTTTCCATTTGTTTCAAACTGTTTGAATAAAGCACCTCCATGATTTTTCAGTTGTTTACCTTCTGGTGTAGACCATGCAATTTCGAGATTTTCTACTCTATTCCCCCACCAAAGATTTTCCATGGTTCCCATTCCATAAGAAGTGCCATCACTAAACTCTATTACCGCTCCCGCAACAGTTACTCCTACATTATCACCAATTGTAACTGTATTTTCTGTTTTTACTCCAACAATATCAATCTGATAATCACCATAAGAACTATTCATTGTATAGTTATCTACAGATAATCCTTCTGAACTGATTTCTTCCCCATTTGCCTTTGAAAATTTATATGTATTATTGTCATAATCTAATGTTTTGTATGCTTTTGGTGTTCCCTCATAATCTACAAAATAGTAACTGTCATTTTCTGTTTTTTCGCTACTCTTCAACTCATTATAATCATCTGCTGTCACAGCAACTGGGTAGGTTACACCAAGAATATCTTTTCCATCATTGTATGTACCTTTAGCCAATCCTGTTGTACCCAGGAATTTTGATGTTGTGGCTGTGGAAACCACATCATAGTAGCTGTTTTGTGTTAATCCTTCTGATGCATAGAAATCCCCATAAGGAATATTCATCATAACATACTTATATTCTTCCTGACTAGCCTCTTCTGCATTTACAAAACTAGGTGTCATATTCATACACATAGCTACTGCCATAATTCCTGAAATAATCTTTCCTTTAATGTTCTTTTTCATCTTAAAATTACTCCTTTTCAACATAATACACTTTTTTCAACCTTATGTTATTTGAACAAAATCTTTCCTTAATGTCTATTTGTACTATACCTCCTTTTTTACAATATTGTTATAACCTGAAATATTTTGTTCAATACTACATTCACAACCTCTGTTCGAGGCTGCCACTTTAGGTTAGCTTATGCTAACAGTAATTATACAAAAACTTTGCTCTGCTTTCAAGAAGCATGATTGATAATTTTTCTCACTAATCTACACTTTTTTGTTACCGTAACCGTTCTATCTTTTTATGGCAACATATAAATTCCACAGACAAACCCCTTGGCAAATCTTTTAAGGTTATTTAATGTGCCCTTCTTCATTGTGTTCTTATCATTACAAAAGAATTTGCTATTTTATTACAATCTCAAAAATGGCTTTTATGTTTAACCAAGTCAAATTAAGAAACGAAAAATTCTTATAAGTAAAAAAAATAGAGACTACCATTTATATGATAATCTCTACTTCGATCTCTATAACATTCTATATATCTTCAAAACTGCACACTGTTTCCATCCCTGCTTTTCCTTCTGGTCAAGA
>CAYRAV010000072.1:0-15265 GCA_964422365.1 uncultured Lachnospiraceae bacterium
AAATAATTATTGACCAGACGAAACACTGTTAGTAAATCTTTTTTTTCGACAATATAATTCATACTGTCACAAATGCTGACAACCGCTGCAACTGTTCCATATAATTCCATTTCACGCATATCCTGTAAAAGATATAAAATATCTTTTGTATTTTTCTCTTTTGCAATTGAAAGCATTTCCTCTGAACAATCAATTCCAATCATATCATAGCCTGATTCTGCCAAAAGCTCTGTAATATTCCCTGTACCACAGCCCAAATCGGCTATCAAACCGTTTTCTACCCCATACCCCTTTAACAATCCTACCAAATATTCACTCCAATTCTCATAAGGAATATTATCCATGAAACTATCATACACTTGTGCAAATACTGTATATGCCTCCATATTTTTTTCTCCCTGCTTTCATGATCTATCTTTTTTATAATACCATTTCGCATTACCAAAACGTCTATTCCAGCTAATCAAAATTCACAAACCAGTGGAACAAATTCTTCCTATGCATAACAAAAAACACTGTAAATATCACTATCTACAGTGTTTTCCACCTTTATAGAGCTGGGCTACAGGGACTCGAACCCCGAACTGCTGGAATCAGAATCCAGTGCCTTACCATTTGGCGATAGCCCATTACGCTGTTGCAAGAAGTATTATATAACATGATTTTATAAAATGCAAGTACTTTTTTTAATTTTTTATATATTTTTGTTTAAATGGTTACAATTCAGTCATTTCATTCATAATTTCCCATAATTTACAGTATCACCAAAAAATTTACAGTTTAGCTAATAAATTATAATATACTCTGACAACATGCCAAACGCATGATTGTGAAGCTTATATGTTTGTGCGTTTGCCTGACTCTGACAATATCACTACTTGTTCCTCTTATATAAATATGTTAAAATAAAATAACTATTCAGAAGATGCCATTCACAAAATAAGAATGATTATCTTGAAGCAATATAAAATAGTAAAGAACAGAAAACTTTTTCACTCTTGTATCTGGATCCATCAAGAAACAAAGCTATGCTAAATAGTCCTGTTACAAAACCACCATAAATGAAAGTTATGAGATGCATGTCGGAATACCTGAATTCAGTTTTTTGCTAAAGCAAAAAAGGGTACTTTCATAGAAAATTTAAACGGAGGAAACATACCATGAAGCACTTATTTTATCGCTGTAATATCCAATTAGACTATCCCACTGATACACGTATTCTTTTGATTGAAGCAAACAGCCCCCTTTCAACCGTACATGATATTATCCAATTGGCTTTTGAATTAGATAATGACAAAGAATTTCAATTTTATTGCGGCAAGATTCCTTATATACCTACCACCTTTTCCAAAGCAATTGCTCCCAAAAAATTTAATCCCTTATCACCACAGCTTCCTTTAAGTGCCTTAGAGCTAAAGAGCAACACTATCTTATCTTATTTATATGATTTCCATAACCCCTTTCTGTTTTATATTACGATTGAAAAACTTTGCACAGCTAATACAGCTTCTACCTCCCCTCGTCTGCTGCAGAATCCCGAAGAAATTCATTCCCGCAGCTAAACCGTGTTTGAAAATTGCTTGTTACAAGATATGCGTCACAATTTGTGGGGAATTTAGGGCAAATATCCATACCTTATCGGACAAAGTCCGCCAGCCCGAAAGGGCATAAGTTACGGGATACCCGGATGGGTACGCAAAGCGGGGCATGCAGATTGGGGCAATGAATTTTCAAACACGCTCTAGTGGCTGCACATCAAAACACCTTGACTTTTCATAAAAAAGAAGGCATGATAGAACTATCAATTTGTTATTTTCATAATTATAAGGGGGAATTGTTTTGAAAGGAAATTTAACACTACTGACAGACTTTTACCAACTTACTATGATGCAGGGTTATTTCAAAAATAAGCGAAATGAAACTGTTATCTTTGATGCTTTTTACCGCACCAATCCATCTGGCGGCGGATATGCTGTCTGTGCCGGCTTAGAACAAATTATTCAATATATTAAAGATTTGCATTTTGATTACGATGACATTTCCTATTTGCGTAGTTTAGGTGTATTCGATGAAGATTTTTTGGATTATCTGGCTGGTTTTCATTTTACAGGAGATATCTATGCTATTCCGGAAGGAACAGTTGTATTTCCAATGGAACCTTTGGTGAAAGTAATTGCTCCTATTATGGAGGCCCAACTGATTGAAACGGCACTTCTTAATATATTAAACCACCAGTCTCTTATTGCAACAAAAGCTGCCCGTGTATGTTATGCTGCCAAAGGAGAAGCAGTTATGGAATTCGGTCTTCGCCGTGCACAAGGACCTGATGCGGGTATCTTTGGTGCCAGAGCAGCTGTTATTGGGGGCTGTATTGGAACAAGCAATGTTCTTTGCGGATGTACTTTTGATATTCCTGTACTTGGTACTCATGCACATAGTTGGATTATGAGTTTTCCCGATGAACTAACTGCTTTCCGAAAATATGCCAAGCTGTACCCTAATAATACCACCCTGCTTGTAGATACCTATGATACTCTCCATCTTGGCATACCTCATGCTATCACTGTTTTCAAAGAACTAAGAGAATCTGGAAAGATGCCTAAAATGTATGGCATCCGCCTTGACAGCGGCGATCTGGCTTATCTCTCTAAAAAGGCAAGAAAAATGTTAGATGATGCCGGTTTCCCTGATGCTTCCATCTGTGCTTCCAGTGATTTAGATGAATATTTAATTGATTCTTTAAAAACACAAGGTGCTAAAATTGATTCTTGGGGTGTAGGAACCAATTTGATTACTTCTAAAGATTGTCCTTCTTTTGGTGGTGTCTACAAACTAGCTGCAATTGAAAAAGATAAAAAATTTATTCCTAAAATCAAATTGTCAGAAAATCAATGTAAAATTACCAATCCTGGCAATAAAACCATATATCGTATCTATGATAAAGAAACAGGAAAAATCCATGCGGATTTAATTGCCTTAACAGAGGAATACTATACAGAAAGCGATCCACTGCTTTTATTTGATCCTCTTGCCACTTGGAAAAAAACAAAGTTACCAGCCGGCAGCTATATTCTGAAAAAACTCTTAACTCCTGTTTTTCAAAATGGTCAATGTGTTTATGAAACACCAAAAGTGATGGAAATTCGTGCTTATTGCCAGCAGCAGCTTGATACTTTGTGGGACGAGTCCAAAAGACTTGTCAATCCTCATAATGTTTATGTGGATTTATCCAAGCCTCTATATGATATGAAAAATGAGTTATTAGATAGTTATGAAGAAATGAAAACACATTTGTAAGAAACAGTCATGAAATAACTTTGTACTTTAGCAAAAAATAAATCCACAGATGCAGCAGGGCTGTTGAAGCATGTCAGCACAAAATCAACCTTTTTGTAAATTATGAATGACAGTTCTAAATAGAAAACATATATTATAGTAATATATGTTTCTATTTAGAATGAGGTGCTGTTATGCCAGAAGTAACAAGACCAGATGACATTGATGTACTGGTAAATAAAGAATATTCCCTTCCAGAGGATTATATACCAAAAGACTTAACTGAACCTGATATCCTGTTTCCATTTGAATATCCTGATGATAAAAAATTGCTGCAAAAGGAAGCCGCAGATGCTATTGAAGCATTATTTGAAGCTGCTGCAAAAGAAAACCTTCATTTATATGGCATCTCCGGCTACCGCTCTTATGCACGCCAAAAAGCAATTTATGAAACAAATCTTGCCAATCGTGGTGAGGAATACACCAATCGTTATTCTGCCATGCCTGGTCATAGTGAACACCAGACTGGTCTCGCAATGGATGTTTCCACACCATCAATTGACTTTCATTTAGATGAAGGATTTGCTGCCACACCAGAAGGAAAATGGCTTGCTGACAATGCTTACCGTTATGGTTTTATCATTCGCTACCCGAAAGATAAGACTCATATCACAGGATATTCCTATGAACCCTGGCACATCCGTTATGTAGGTATTCCTCTTGCTGAAAAGCTTCACAATGAAAACCTGACTTTAGAAGAATACACATCACTGTTCACACCTACGGAGCAAACAGTAACGGAATCCAGTTTATCATAATTCACCTTCGGCGAAAGGCTGGATTCTTGGCTGTTCTATGTTCTTGTCACATAGCTTGACAACAAGTGTCAAGCTTGTGAGTAAACAGTAACGAATACACTTCTGAACGATAGTCAATTTTTAAACATATGCTGGTTTTTTTTTATATGTTGTGGTATAATATTTAATAAATTTTTTATGAAGAGGTGATTATTTATATGAGAATTTTTCTTATTGCTGTTTTCCTATTTTTTTTCTCGATTATAAGTCTTCCATTGTATATTTGGGAATGGTTTGTAGGATTAAAAGATGAAAGACAGAAAGTCTGCAATGCCCAAAAAATTGTTTCCTGTGCATTTAAAGTAATTCTAATTATTGCTGGTGCCAAAATAGATTGCAGCGGCATAGAAAACGTACCGAAAGACCGCGCTATTCTTTATGTATCTAATCATCGTTCTTACCTTGATATACTTACTGGATATACAACAGTACCTACTCTGACGGGATTTATTTCTAAAAAAGAGATTCAAAAATTTCCCTGTGTGAACTATTGGATGCGTATTTTAAAATGTCTGTTTCTTGACCGGGAAAATACGAAAGAGGGGCTAAAAACAGTATTAAAAGGAGTTGAACAATTAAAAGATGGCTACTCTATTTTTGTTATGCCAGAAGGAACTCGTTCCCGTGATGAGAATTATAAAACACTTCCTTTCCATGCTGGCACCTTTAAATTAGCAACGAAATCCAATGCTGTAATTATTCCTGTAGCAATGAAAAACACTGATCTTATTTTAAGACGCCGTCACAGATGGTTTCGTCCAACTCACGTTAAAATCCAATATGGGCAGCCCATATATGTTGAGAATCTGAGCAAGGAAGAACAAAAAAATCTCCATACAATAACACAAAATATCGTGCAAGAAATGCTTGATAAAATGTAAAAACATTGGTACAATAATATTTGTTGCCTAATCATGCATCAAATATTTACCAATGAATCGAAGGAGGTATATAGAATGAAACCTTGGCTCATCGTTCTATTAATCGTTCTTGTAATAGCAATTATTGTTTTATTTTTACTTTATCGCTATGGAACAAAATTACAAGAAAAATCAGAAACAAATCATGCTGAAATGCTTGCAGGTGCACAGACCCAGTCACTATTGGTTATAGATAAAAAACGAATGAAACTGACAGAAGCCAATTTACCAAAAATCGTTGTAGAACAGACACCAAAATACTTACGGCGCACTAAAGTACCTGTTGTAAAAGTAAAAATCGGACCAAGAATCTTAACAATGATCTGCGATGAAAAAATCTTTGATATCATTCCTTTAAAAAAGGAAGTAAAAGCAGTCATCAATGGTATCTATATTATAGATGTAAAAGGATTAAGAAGTGGTTTAGATACAAAACCTGTAAAAAAGAGCTTTATGCAGAAAATGCGTGATAAATCGGAAGCTTTAATGGCAGAAGAAAAAGAGAGAAAAACAAAAGAAAGAACGGTTCAATTGCGGAAGTCGTTGGCTTTAATGGTAGAAGAAAAAGAGAGAAAAACAAAAGAAGGTAAAAATAAAAAAACCAAATAAGAATGATGAGAAAAAATTCTTATTATTCACTACAAAAGAGGTTATTGCATAAACGCGCAACAACCTCTTTTGTAGTTCTGCATGGCTGAACATAACTAAAAGTGTAACTATCCAGCCATGCCATTCATAATTTACCAGAATGTACATTATTACCAAAAAATTAACCTTTTTTCTATTATTTTGAAATAATCTTAATCGTAATATTACATTCCGAAACAAAATTCTGATTCATTTCCAGTCCATATTTTAAAAGGACACCAATGGCATTTTCTTCCTCCACCAGTTTAAATTCTGTTGTATCCAGCCCCACCATAATTTCTCCAAATGGAGTATTATAATAAGTAATATTTATTTCATTTTACACAAAAACCATATGTGTATTGTTTATTCCCGTTTTTAATACTTCTACAGTATGTGGTCCAATTCTTATAATATTTTTTGTAATCCCTTTTTCTCCTGTTTCTCCCTCATCAATCTCTTCATAATATACTTCATGCTTCCCATCTACATAATGGTAAATCCCAGAAGAAATTACTTCTACTGGTCCATCATCTTCCATTCCATTCTGCATGCCCTTAATTGCAATGATTACATCTTTTGTCATAAACTTCCTATAACCTTTCATTAATACTGCTCAATATTGATATCCTTTGTCTCTATCACTTCACATGGCAATATGGTATTTGCAAAGCTTTTGAATTTTCCGGCACCATCACTTACATAATATTTATGTTCTGCATAACTGGATGTACTGCTCAAATCCTTTTCCTCTAATATCTTTTTTAATGCTAGTGCAGTTTCATATGCAGGATTGACCAGTGTTACCGCATCACCCATAACTTTTTGCAGAGTATGGCGTAATAATGGATAATGGGTGCATCCTAACACCAGCGTATCGATATTATACCCTTTTAATTCACTTAAGTAACGTTCTGCAATTTCAATCGTTACAGAATCATAGAGCCAGTTTTCTTCAACTAGTGATACAAATAAAGGACATGCCTTTGTATAAACTTGAATCTCCTGGTTGATTCCATGTAAATATTGACTGTAAATATCACTATTGATTGTTCCTTCCGTTCCAATTACTCCTATACAGTTATTTTTTGTGGCCGCTGCTGCGGTCTTAGCTCCCGGTTCAATGACACCTACTACCGGAATATCCAGCTCTGCCTTTATTGTTTCCAAAGCAAAAGCACTTGCCGTATTACAGGCCACTACAATTGCCTTCACTTCCTGTGTCTGTAAAAATTTCACAATCTGTCTTGAAAATTTAATAATTGTATCTTTGGATTTGCTGCCATATGGCACTCTTGCTGTATCTCCAAAATATACAATAGATTCCTTTGGGATCTGGCGCATAATCTCTCTTGCTACAGTCAAACCACCTACACCAGAATCAAATACACCTATTGGAGCATTTCGTGTCATAATTTCTGTAATTACTTAAATTTTATAAAATACTGCCCTTTAAGTAATTTCCCCTTTCTCCTGTCATTCTGTCGGACAACCTCTGGCTAATCTTCTGCCAGACACTGTCCTGCTTTTCAGTTATGCGGCAGTACGCATCTGTATTTATCTATCATATGCTGTCTGAATTAATTTTTCTACCAATTCTTTCTTGTCTATTCCTTTTGCTTTCCATAACATTGGATACATACTGATGGATGTAAATCCTGGCAGTGTATTGATTTCATTGAAAATTACTTCATTTGTATCCCTCTGCAGGAAAAAATCCACTCTCGATAAGCCAAAACCATCTACTGCCCTGAAAATTTTTACTGCTGCTTCCCTGATTCTTTCCTCCGCTCCTTCTGGTAACTCTGGCTCAATCACTGTTTTTGATTCGGGACTGTTATATTTCGCTTCATAATCATAAAAATCTGCTGCTGCTAAAATCTCTCCTACACCTGATGCCCTTACTGTATCTGCAGCTAATACTGCACACTCTAGTTCTCTCCCAATAATTGTTTCTTCAATTAAAATTTTTCTATCATGCTTTGCTGCCAGCAAAACAGCCTTTTCTAATTCTTCCCTGTCATGTGCTTTAGATACTCCCTGTGAGGAACCTGCATTAGATGGCTTCACAAACACAGGATATGATAATTTTTTCTCTACCTTTTTAACTATATTGTTCATATCCTGCAATTCATGTTTTAATACCACTACATAATCAGCCTGGCGGATATCTAATGTATCAACAATTATTTTTGTATAAACTTTATCCATAGAAACTGCTGAAGCCAATACGCCGCAGCCTACATATGGAATATTTGCAAGCTCTAACAATCCCTGTACTGTTCCATCTTCCCCATAAAGACCATGCAAGACCGGAAATACTACATCTATTTTTACATTTGCCACTTTCTCATCTTCTATAAAAAGAACACCTTTCTGTCCTGTATCCGGAGACAAAATAGCAGTAACTTTTCCCTGCTTCCATGCACCTGATTTAATATCTTCTATGGTATTCACTTTTAACCAATGTCCCTCTTTTGTAATTCCAATCATAATAATATCAAATATATTTTGATTAATATTTGAAATGACTGTTGTTGCAGAAATACAAGACACTTCATGCTCTGAAGACTGGCCTCCAAATAAAACAGCTATTGTTTTCTTACTCATAATAGTATCCCTTCCCTTAATTTTATTGCTATTTTATTGTAACCTTAAACAGGGAAAGAATCAACTGTAAAATTTCATGTGTTTCATCACAGCCGCTATTAGGAATGGTTAAGAAATAACTTTTAAATAGTGTATCTGATTTTTCTTCGAGAGTGCCGCATTACTTTGAAAACCACTCTGCTATCTTCCATTTAATTTCAATTTTAGAATCTGTACCATGTTCCTCTCGGATGTCTGAAACCTCTGAATTCTCCTCTTCTACTGTAAGCAGTGTTTTATAATTCTCCTCACCAATTACCTCTTCTAATTTCTCTTTTGATTCCTCCGGTACAATGCTATATGTACCATCTATAAAACACAAACTTGGAAATAATACACACCACCAGTTTTTTCCCTGATGTCCTCCTATCTTTACTTGAACTGCCTGATAAATACCTGCTGGAAATACGAGATCTCCATACATTTTAACCGGAAATTCCTGTTCGCCTAATGAAGCAGTTACAGAATAAGAATATCCTTCTTCTGTGATCACGTCCTTTGCAATTTTCTCCAAATCCTGCAGCCTGCTGCCCACTATCTCCCTTGCTGTTTCCAATTGTTCTGCTTCCTTTAAAACCTCTTTCAAATACCTTACAATCTCATCCTTTACTTTCAATTTTAGTGCCTGATCTTCCTCTGTATCACTATTTGCAATCACATGCAGCCTTAAAATCTCCTCTGCAATCTCCTCCTGTGTGGTCTTAGAATCCATTTCACTCACAATCGATTCACTGTCATTTAAAAAACCTGCATAAATATTATACTTATTCAGAAAAATTAGAATCCCCATTGCCAAGAATATTGTTCCAACTATAAAACAACTGTTATATCGTAATTTCATCACCATTTCCCCCTTGTTTTTATGATCTCAACCCCAGTATAACCCATTTTTAATAATGAATAACTGTTGAGAATAGATTTTCTAGAGTATCCATCTACAAACACACTCTACCATATCAAAATTCTTTCCATTTCTCTTTTCTGTATACATTTCCTTGCAAAATCTTTTTCTGCTATGGTATAATAGACACATACTCTATTGTATACAAAATACAAATCTATATGGAGGTGCATTTTAATGAATGAAATTACATTACAAGCACCAGGAAAAATTAATCTGGGATTGGATATTGTTGGAAAAACAGAAAATGGATACCATCTCTTAAAAATGGTAATGCAGTCTGTAAAACTTTCTGACACAATTACAATAAAAAAATTAAAAGATGGGAATTCTACTATTACATTGACTACTAATAAAGAAGAACTTCCCACAAATTGCGATAATTTAATCTATAAAGCAGCAAACCTTCTGATGGAGGAATTTCATATCACAGATTCTGTTCATATCCATCTTGAAAAAAAAATACCAATTGCTGCCGGTATGGCTGGCGGAAGCACCGATGCTGCTGCTGTACTAAAAGGAATGAATACCTTATTCTGTCTTTCTCTTACACAAGAAAATTTAATGAAACGCGGTGTAACACTAGGCGCAGATATTCCATATTGTATTCTGGGCGGAACTGCCTTGTCTGAAGGAATCGGCGAAATACTAACCCCAATACCTTCCAGCCTGAACGGTTATATTATTCTTGTAAAACCGCCTGTTAATGTGTCTACAAAATGGGCATACCAAAATTTTAAAAAAGAGTTGGTAACAAAATCCCCGGATATTGACCTTGTAGTAGACAGCCTGAAAAAAAATGACCTTTCCACAGCCTGCACTGGTATGGAAAACGTATTAGAGGCAGTTACCATTCCTGCCCACCCTGTTATCAAGCAAATTAAAATGAGAATGTGGGAACTTGGCTGTAGCTTTTCTCTTATGAGTGGAAGCGGTCCCACTGTTTTCGGGCTTTGTGCGGAAAAAGATAAAGCAGAATCAATTACAGAAACACTTACAAACGAATTTTCAGATTCTTTCGTAACACTTACGACTTACCAGTAATGAGGTGATGATAAAATGGAACCAAAATTAAATTTAAATATGAATGAATACCTTCCCTTGCGTGATGTTGTATTTAATACATTGCGACAGTCTATTTTAAAAGGAACATTGAAACCGGGACAACGCTTGATGGAAATTCATCTGGCAAAACAACTTGGTGTCAGCCGTACACCTGTAAGAGAAGCGATTCGTAAATTGGAATTAGAAGGTCTCGTTGTAACACTTCCCCGAAAAGGTGCTGAAGTGGCACAGATTACAGAAAAAGATCTAAGAGATGTTGTAGAAGTCCGTTGTGCCTTAGAGGAACTTGCAGTTGAACTTGCCTGCCAGCGTATTACTACTGCCCAAATTGTACAATTAAAAGAAACAGTAAAGGAATTTGAACATGTCATGAAAAATGGAGATGTTACGACACTTGCTGAAATTGATGTAAAATTTCATGATATTATTTTTACTGCCACTGATAACCAAAGGCTGATGCAGATGATTAATAATCTGCGGGAGCAAATGTACCGCTACCGCTTAGAACATCTAAAAGATGTAAGGGAACATGAACTTCTCATAAAAGAACATGAACTGATTATATCTGCACTACAGAAAAAAGACATAAAAAGAGCAAAAGAAACCATGGTATCTCATATTAACAAACAAATCTCATCAGTTTCCCATGCACTGCGGGAAACGCAAGAAGAAACAGAGGAAAAGTCATAAAAGAGGGCTCTGTCCGTCGAAAAAGGCAATCCCTCTGTTGATCTTATCAAGTCATCAGAAAAGATTGCCACTTTTAATTTTGCCTATATTTTTTTTCCACTACATCCTATTTCATTTCCTATTTAAAATATGCAGACCATCTCCTATACTTCCTCCACTTTTTTTACAAGCAGCAGTTTTTCTCCTAATGAAAGTTTATCTCCTTCCAATTCATTTAGTTCTTTAATCTCCTCTATCGTTGTATAAAACTGCTTTGCAATATTCCAAAGTGTATCTCCCTGTTTGACCACATATCCTACCATACTTGGTTTTTCCTGTAGTTCCTGCAAGTCGAACTCTTTTACAGATAGATTTACAATATTATTTTCCTCTACTTTCTCAAATACAACTAAATCAAGGGAAATGCCTGCCTTTACTTCCACTTCTTCCCCATCCAGCATCATGACACTCATCTGCTCTAACCGTGGTGTTAATTCAATTAGATAAGAGTCACTCATATTTCTGATTTCTACCAGCTGTGAAAATGGTACTACACCTCTAGCTGCACCAAGAGGCCTTTTGTCATCTTCTGTAATATACAGTATCTGCACTTCAATAACACCTTCTACTTCTAATCCATTTTCTACCTGCCTCTGCTCATCTATCCGCAGCACACCTGCACTATTACAGATTTGCAGAATTTTAGGCTCTCCTGCACCAATATTGATTCTGTCTGTTACACGGACCTTGCTGTTATTTTTCATAATCAAATGGCGGTAAACAGCTTCTTTTCTTTCTGGAATAACCTCCTGCATAGTAGAATACAAATCAGATAATACTTGAATTTCTTCTTCTTCATAGATTTTCAGATCCAGTTCTAACACAACTTCACAGTTAACCATCCTTTCTTCTCCGTCTTCATCAGGTTTTACCTGTAAATCTTTTTTCTGGATTTTTACATGAATATCAGGTATCATATCCTCACGGCAGCCATTGCAGTCTAACACATTGTGGAATGGAATTTCTGTTTCAAAGTATTGTAATGCCGAACTGTCATCATCTCCTGCATATAGAATAAAAACAACCAAATCTCCTTTTATATTGATTTTATCCTCTAAAACCCTTGTCTCTACACCCTGCAGCTTTACTTCATCATATAAAATTTCAAAAATATTGCTTTTTCCTGATGGGATTCTGATATCTTCATTAATACGCAGTGTATCCTTTTTGTTGACAACTAACTGTGTTACCTGCATATTTTTGTGATTCACCTGCATTGCATTATCATCATCCACGTCTACTGCAGTTTCTTCATCAAAAATTTCATTGACACAGCATTGAATAGATAGAATAGATTTCACGCTGACTTTTCTGGAATTGATTAGGCTGGTATTCAAATCTTCTAATTCACACTGAACGCTTACTTCATCATTTCCTGTCAGTCCATCCATATTGACTAACTCTTCAAATGGAATTTCTCCTGTAATATTATGTACTGGCCGCTCCGATTCTGCTGTCATATAAAGAAGCCTAAACTGCATTGCGCCTTTTACTCTCAATTTTCCATTCAGTGGTGTTATCTCATATAAGATAATTGTTCCCTGTTCTTTCATAATTTTCTCAATATCTGGTTTCACATCTGGTACATTAAAATCGTCATCTAATGTAAGCTGTATATTGCTTCTACATTTTAAACCATTCATATGGATATTTTTCTTAATCAGCTCCACGAAAAATCCCTCCTTGCCATATATATGCAATATATGCGGGAAAGACAAAATTTATGTATCTTTTTTTAGATATTTTCTTGTTTTTTCTTGCAAGATAGTTGCAAGATGATATAATGTAGAAGTGAATATATGTACAGTTAGAAAATAACTTGAATTTACAGCTTGGCTGGTAAATGATTTATGTAGGGCATCCGCCCTATAGAAACAATGGTACAATATACCCTTAGTGAGCAGGCTCCCATGTGCATATTGCACCATTGTTTCTGCATGGCTGAACTGTCACTAGAGTACCACATAGCGAGGTAGGATAAAATGTTAAAATCAAAAAACACAAAAAATCATGGATTACAGATTATTATTGTAGGCTGTGGCAAAGTTGGTGCCACACTAATTGAACGGCTAAGCCAGGAAGGCCATGACATTACAATTATTGACAAAAATGCACAGAAAATCCAAGAAGTTACAAACCTGTATGATATTATGGGACTGGCAGGAAACGGTGCCAGCTACAGTGTACAGATGGAAGCAGGCATTGAAAATACTGATTTAATCATTGCTGTTACAGATTCAGATGAACTGAATCTGTTATGCTGTACGGTTGCAAAACGTGTTGGTAATTGTGCTGCTATTGCCAGAGTACGTACTCCTGATTACAGTAAAGAAGCAGGATATCTGCAGGAAAAATTAGGACTTGCCATGATTATCAATCCTGAGTTAGAAGCAGCAAAGGAAGTTTCACGTATTCTTGCACTTCCAACTGCATTAGAAGTCAACTCATTTGCCCACGGACAGGCAGAACTGATTAAATTCAAAATTCAAAGTGGTAATATATTAGATGGCATGACGATTGCTTCTCTTGGCAGTCATACTACTGCAAACATTATTATCTGTGCTGTTGAGAGAGATGGCGAAGTATATATTCCCTCTGGCGGCTTTACGCTGGCGGCGGATGATATCATTTCCTTTGTTGCATCAAGCAACGCAACAAAATTTTTTATGGAAACAATTGGAATCAAAACAAAAAGAGTAAAGGACACTATGATTATTGGTGGAGGCAAAGCTGCTTATTATCTGGCAAAACGCCTGCTTAAGATGGGAATTTCTGTTAAAATTATTGAAAATAACCGTACACGTTGTGATGAACTAAGCGTACTTCTGCCAAAAGCCATCATTATTAATGGTGACGGCACAGATCAGGAATTATTAAAAGAAGAAGGCGTTGAAAGAGTTGATTCCTTCGTTCCATTAACAGGAATTGATGAGGAAAATATACTGCTTACTCTTCATGCAAGCCAGGTTTCTAAAGCTAAAGTTGTAACTAAGATTAACCGGATTACATTTAGGGATGTCATCAGCCAGCTGGATTTAGGCAGTGTTGTTTACCCTCGTTATATTACATCTGAAGCGATTATTGCTTATGTTCGTGCTAAGGAAAACTCCAGAAACAGCAATATCGAAACCCTTTACTATATGTTCGACCATAGGGTGGAGGCAATTGAATTCAGAGTAGATGAAGAATCTAGTGTAACGAATATACCACTAAAGGATTTGTCTCTAAAACAAGATCTTCTTGTTTCCTGTATTAGCCGGAATGGTGAGATTTTAATTCCAAGCGGACAAGATTGTATTCAGGTAGGTGATACGGTTATTATCGTTACAAAACACACTGGCTTTAATGATATTCAGGATATTTTGAAATAAGGAGAATGTAAAACAATGAATCGTTCAATTATTGGTCATATTTTAGGATATGTGTTAATGATAGAAGGCATTCTTATGCTTCTGCCATGTTTGATAGCGGCTATCTATAGAGAAAAGGAAGGATTCTATTATTTGCTAGTCGCCTGTTTATGTTCTTTTTTGGGAACATTCATTAGTTTTCACAAACCTTCTAATTATGTTTTTTATTTAAAAGAAGGTTGTATTACAACTGCCCTAAGCTGGATTTTTCTTAGCTTCTTTGGCTGTCTGCCTTTCTGGATTAGCGGGGAAATTCCTTCTTTTACAGATGCCTTATTTGAAACGGTTTCTGGTTTCACAACAACAGGTGCCAGTATTTTAAGTGATGTGGAGGCATTGTCGCACTGTTCTTTGATTTGGAGAAGTTTTACGCACTGGATTGGCGGCATGGGTGTACTTGTATTTCTTTTGGCAATTATTCCTTTGAGTGGCGGCTCCCATATTAATCTTATGCGTGCAGAGAGCCCCGGGCCATCTGTTGGAAAATTAGTACCAAAGGTAAAATCAACTGCGAGAATCCTCTATTTCATTTATCTGGGTATGACCATTTTAGAATTTATTTTGCTGGTTGCAGGAAAAATGTCTGTCTTTGATGCATTAAATACCAGTTTTGGAACTGCTGGAACTGGTGGATTCGGAATTAAAAATGATAGTTTTATGAGTTATTCTCCTTATCTGCAATGGGTAGTCACTATATTTATGATTCTATTTGGTGTGAATTTCAATGCTTACTATTTTCTGTTATACAAACAGTTTAAAAAAGCTTTTAGCATGGAAGAGGTCAAATATTATCTACTTATTATTGCAGTGTCAATTGGTATTATTTTCTGT
>CAYRAV010000073.1:0-15237 GCA_964422365.1 uncultured Lachnospiraceae bacterium
ATGGTCAAAAATATGGCTCAAGATATGGCTCAAAACCATAAAAAGGAAATTGTACAGGAATTCTTAAAAAACGGAGTTTCAGTGGAACTTGTTATTAAATCTGTCCCTGATATTCCGCCAGAGGAAATTTGGAAAATTTATGATGATATAAAAAGCAGCTAAATCAGTTTGCAGCATACTTTATTTTTACAGTATGGAGTATATCTAATACGGGCTTCTATTTAGCGGATAATATGTTGAAATTTTTAATGGCAGGTGAAGAATTGTAACTTCTGCCTGCCATTTTGTGTATAGTAATTTTATATAAAACCAATAAATCAAATCAGAAATATTCTGCACATTTCCTCCACCTGCTCTTCTGGTGTTTTCCCTCCATCATTTTCTAATATCAAATCTGGTTTTTTGGGAAATTCAATCTCTACTTGTATGCCTGCCACTTCATTGTCCATTCCTTTTGCAGCATTGCTATACAAATCTTTTTGGTTTCTTGCTTGCAAAATATCCATAGAAACTTTAACATACACTTCTTTATAATCAGCAATATGTTCTCTATTCCATTCCCTTATACTGTCAAACATGGAAATAGTACAGCATACTACATTCATTTCCTGTTCCTGCAATAACTGGCATAATTTAGAATACCGCATCGCACACTTTCTTCTATCCTCTTCTGAATAACCTAAATCATCACCAAAAACTTTTCTTAATGTATCACCATCAAAAAAAACTGTATTGGGTTGCTGCTCTTTTAACTTTTCATAAAACAAGCTTCCTATTGTTGTTTTTCCTGCCCCTGAAAGCCCTGTAATCCAAAATACTGTCCCCATATTCTGCACCTTTCTTCCTTACCTATCATAGACAATGAATTTCCAAACACGCTCAGAGTTTTGTGGATGCCTATCACCTATGAATATTATTCTTTTTTACTTTAATTTTGACTCTGCAACTTTTAAATCCTCGCAATTATCAATTTCAAACCAACCTCTTTGTATATGTATGGCTTTTAATTTATGCCCTTCCTCTATGAACCCCTGCAATAAATCAGTCATATACATTTTTTGATAATTTCTATCTGTCCTCCACAAACTCTTTCCTACTTCACTTCTATGTTTTGCTTCCTCACTTATTTTTAACATTTGTTTTAAACCTTGTCCTTTAAAACGCATTAATCCAATGTATTGAGACTGTACTTTCTCCAGTTTATCTGTTTTCTGTCCAATCTCAAGTAAATAATCATTCTTATCAAACATTAGTGTTTCTGCATCATCCAAAGGATTTTCACACCTTTCAGACCAATATCCATACCAGCCATCATCCACAACAACAGAACTTTCTTCCTCTGAATCTAAAATCCTTTTCAATACTTGTTCTTCATAAATAATATCACCATAAGAAATCAGAATATCCTCTTCTTGCTCCATGAATTCTTTGGCACACATAAGGGAACATACCATATTTGTACTCTCAAATAATTCATTAAATATAAAATGGATATCAGTATTTTCAAACTTCTTTTGTAATACATCCCCCTGATATCCTGTAATAATTGTAATATCTTTTTCCTTGATACCACATTTCTTCATTGTGTTTAATTGTCTGTCTATTATACTGATTCCCGCTACTTCTACCATGCATTTTGGTTTTTCGTCCGTGAAAGGACGCAATCTAGTTCCCTGACCGGCTGCTAATATGATTACTTTCATCTAAATTACCTCTTTCCTAAACAAGTGCTGTATCCTCTCTATATCTTCTTTGCAAAATACTTTCTCTCTCTCGGGATGCCACATAGTTCCTAAAATCCACTTTCCTTTGACACGAATTGCTTCTATTACCTTATCTTCAGAAACTGCTAAAACTTCTAAACAATCCGGTACCTGATAACATGCCTGATTATGATAGCTGTTTACCATATGTCCACCGATACTTCCCTCAATCTTATGTTTGATGGCTACATGATTTTTTACCGCCTCTAATTTTGCTCCAAAATAGTCCTCTATCACCTGCATCCCGCGGCAAAACCCATATACAGGAATCTCTTTTTCTAAAGCAATTCTTAGAAGTTCCCTTTCCATTGCATCCCTCTCTGGTGCATTTCCTCCATACTTTTCAAGGCTATTCCCACCTGACAAAATGATTCCTATAGGATTTAAGTGTAGCACCATCTCTTGTGTTACACTTAAAATATTTGGTATTGGAATCGGAAGATAGCCACACGCCTGAATCAAAGAAGGAATCTTTTGATCTGCACAATCCCTTCGTTCTCCATAGTCCTCTATAACTTCAACCCTTTGCGTATACAATACATTCCTCATAATACCACTCTTTTCTTATTTTAATTGTGCCATCCATATTCTTGTTGTATAAGGTACTTTTATATACTCCTGCCCCTTTGATTCAATCAATTTACGAATTCGCTGGTTAATTAAATCAAACTTTTCCTTTGATTGTCTTTGTACTGTTCCATGAGATTTCCATCCTTCAATAAAATCTTCCGCCAGAACATTATGCAAAACAGTTCCCTCTACATAAATTACTTCATGAAACAGTTCACTTTGATGAATAATATCTGTTTGGTCTTCACGTCGTGTTCCATAATTATATCCTTCGATTTCTTCTTTAAAAATATCTTCGATTTCTGCTTGTAACGAATCATTTAAATCTCTATGATTCCACATGCATGCAAACCATCCATTATTTTTTAAAATCCGCTTTGTTTCTTTTAATGCTTCTAAGCGATTACATACATTAAAAGAAGAACCAAAAGTAACCAAATCAAACTTATGATCTTCCATTCCAGTGTGTTCACCGACTCCTTCAAACCATTGTACATTAGTAAAATGTTCTGTTCTCTTTATACCATTTGCACGCATTGCATCATTTGGTTCCACTGCACAAACATTCAAACCGAATTCAGCCAGCTTTAAAGTTAGATGAGCTGCTCCTGCACCTACATCACAAACTGCATCACCTTTTTTTACACCTGCTGTTTCAAGCATCTTATCAATTGCCTCCTGTGCATAATCCGGTCTTTTTAAATAAGCCTCCGCTAAATCTGTGTAATCCCATTCTGTTTTCATAATATTTTACTCTCCTTTCTATACTTCAAAATGATTGTAAAACAGCAGTACCAAAGCAGAGAATCTTTTACTATTCATAGTTATATATTTCTTACGAAATCACTTTAAGAAAATAGCACAAAAAATTACTCACATACTTGAGCAGTCCATGCTCTTGACTTATATGGTACTGATATTTCACTATAATCTTTTAAAATCTTATCTATATTATTTAGTATTCTTTTAAATCCTTCTTCTCCTGCTTGCACCTGGATATCATTCACAGAACGCCAAATATTAATATAGCGCTCTTTTGACATTACCTCATCATGCATACACTCCATAAAGACTATATCATTAAATATATTTCCCAATTTTTCAACCATTGTTTCAGTTGTCACTGTACCTCCTGAAGAAACTCTTGTCATACTTGGCACCTCTTTATAAATCATATCTTCAATTTCTGTATGTATCCTGCTCCTTTTAATATCCCTTGGATTCCAAATCGCAGTAAAAAAACCACCAGGTTTTAAAATACGTCTAAATTCTTTTGTCGCCTTTTGTGCATCTGTCCAATGAAATGATGATCCCATCAATACCCAGTCTACACAATGATCAGGTAATCCTGTTTCTTCTGCTGAACCTGCTTTCCATATAAATGTATTCTTTTTGCAAAATAATCTCATTCCCTCTTCCCGCATTGCATCATTTGGTTCAACTGCATAACCAGTTAATCCAATCTGTTCTAAGTTTTCTGTTAATTTCCCAGTGCCAGCACCAACATCTGCTACTACAATTTCCCTACCTAAACTTTTTTCAATATGAGATTTTACATAATTTAATAAAATTAATGAATATCCTGGTCTGTCTACATAAAATTTTGCAAGTTCTGTGAAATCTCCATGTTTCATAACTTTACTCTCCTTTTACTGTAATATTCTTATCATCTTTGCTAAAGTATCAATTTCTACAATAGCTGCATTTTTATATCTATCAAACTGTTTTGTTCCTACACCGATTGCCGCAGGAATTCCCAGTTCTCCAGCTCTAATTGCCATATGTGAATTGGCTCCGCCATACTTTGTAATAAACCCTTTGATGCCATGTGAAAATATCCAGTCATATCCAGGATCTGCACTTGGAATTAATATAATTTTATCTTTTATATCACGAATCTCCGATTCACTTTCCAATACCAATAATTCACCTTTTACTGTTTTCAAAGTGATATAATTAGGTTCTGTATCCGGATAATAAAAACTCCATACATCTGAAGGCTTTAATATTAATGGCGGCATTGTAATTGCCTTTGTCATCTCATATTTTTCTTTTCCTCTATGAATATCTGCTAATAATTCCGTTTTTACATCCTTTGTAGATACATAAAGTTCCTTAAATACTGAAATATTGCAAAAAGCACATTCCTCTTTCTCTAAATCATGCTTTTCACCGATTTCACCAATTAGCTTAATTATCTGACTGAGATTTTTTGTAAAAATAAATTTTCCATATTCACGTCCTTCTATAACTGACTTAATAAAATCCATCAGTTCCAGAATATTTTCATTTAAACCATTGTCCTTTAACAATGATTTCAATTTGTGTAATTGTTCCAATGACATACGGAACGTCTCACCTTTTTCTTGTGTATTACTTTCCTGTTTTTTATCCCAGTCAAAATATAACTCTGGTGCTTCATCATATCTTTTTGAAGTAATATCATATGTGCCAGGTCTTAAGTGACCATACTTCTTTAGAAAATTTTTCTTAGATAAATCTGCAAAGTCTGCATTCATATTTGAGCTGACTGTATTTACATCTTTCATAAAATACTGATAATCTTCCTGTGAAATAATTTCATTTGTTACAAGTGACTGCAGAATCTGTACTGCAATAAATGCTGCTCTTGCCAGTCCTGCAAACGGCAAAGTTCCATACCTTTTACAATCCTCTAAAAGCCAGTAAACCTTATCCACCTGCTCCATATCACTATTCATAATTTCTTTAAAACGCTTTTCTAAAATTCCTATTTTCTCATAATCATTTCTCCATAATCCCGTTTTATGGTTGATAATGTTATTTGTTACATTACGCAGGGAATTTAAAATTTTCTCAATTTCTATATCGGTAAAACCATATTCCCTCAACACTTGTATTCTCTGAGGTAAATCCAATGTATAACAGGAAAATACAATATCAAATTCCACTTTGTCATGTTTTGAAGGTTCTTCAATTAACCGTTCCATGTAATAATTTACTAACTTTTCACTAATTGCCTCATCCAGATCAGCCGGGATAAAAGAATTAAAACTGACTCGTATATCAATATAAGGTAAACCACAAAAGTCAAGCATCAACGGAAAGCTTCTTAAATTACGATAACCATAATTATCCCTTTGGTATGCCCATACATTATCTGTAATAATTTCCCTGTAAAGAGACATTGCCAATGGTTTTGGTCTAATTCCAATCATTTCAGCAGGATTCCAATCCGGCATAACTCCATAAATGCTTTTCTCACCACACAAAAACGGTTTCTTTGATTGATTCCCTACTATTTTCTTTTCTATACGCTGTAACTGCAGTTTCTGCTTCTGATACTCTACTGCCCTGCCTGTCAGACATAAAGGTCTTACTTGAAAAATATATAATTTCTTCTCTTCTGTAATGGCAAATTCCACATCCAGATGGTCCATTTCAAACAATTTTTCAAGTTCTGCCAGCGTCTTTCCTAAATGTGACAACTCACTTGGAAATCTATCTGTTTCCTTATCCTTAAATACATATAACAATTTAATTTCTGCGCCTGTCCCTGATGTTACAGATGAGGTAGAACCTATTTCATCATAATTTATAACATAATAATTTCCTAATGTATTTGGCTCTAATGTAAATGCAACACCGCAGATTTTTACATTCTTTAGCATAGGTTGTACTAAAACCTGATTGTTCTCATCTTCACTATCATAAGATGAAATTACTCTTTTTACTGCATTCTCAAATTCTTGCTGTGTCTGTACATCTGATATAGACTCAAATTTACCTGCCAAAGAAGTTTCACCTGTATCTTCATTTAATGCACTGCTTCTAACAATAATCCCCTTTTTGGCACACTGCAGTTCATGTACAATTTGATTCCATATCTCCTGCTTATTCTTTCTCCATTTTTTTACAGTAAATGCAACTTGCGGAAGAACTTCCGCATATGTCAATTGCTGATACAGACTTGCTAAAGTTTCTGCTTTTGTTCCTAACCTAAGCAACATTATCCCCCTTTCTCTCAATGTATCTTATTTAAAATAATTCAAAATACAGTTTGCAATACACTCACTGGCTAACATTTTGTTCTGCTTATAATAATCTAAATTTTCTTCAAAAAAAGTATCTCTTATTGCCTTCTTTTCATCCTGTTTTTCTATCAAAACATCATTAATAAATGCTTCTATCTGATCCCTTTTATTTCCTTGTGCTGTATATACCACTTCCTTGAGCATGCGTCCAAGTTTGTTGAACTCTTGTGTTTTTCTTGTTAATAACAATAAGGGCTTTTTCGTATATTGATAACTTGGCAAAAAGGATACACTGTCCATAATCATTCCATCTGATGTTTTAAAAATTGCCTCATAACTGCCATTCATACTAACTGAAGCATTTTCCAGAGAATTCCACTCATTGATATAATGATTCCACTCATCAAGATTTTTGAATATTCTATGTCTTATACACGATTCTGCCATCATTGGATGCAGGCGGATTACCCATGACACTGTTTCTTTACTCTTTTTTGCTATATCTAACATCATTTTATAATTTAAATCAAAGGTAGAATGTTTGGCAGCTTCCACAAAACCAGGTGCATAAATGATATGAATTTTCCCTTTTCCATGCTTCCATATAGCATCTGATTCTTTCACACTCTGATTGCTGTAATAACAATCCACCTTAGGATATCCTGAAAATAAAAGCCTTGTATTATCAATTTCTACTGTATTCTGAAAATAATCCATATGTACTTTACTAGGACAAAAAATTTTACTATATATCTTCATATAATCTGTTGCAAATATGATATCACTTGTCTTATCTACCCAAAACGAATAAGGAACAAACATTTGCATACAGCTTACATGTATATTATGCAAATTAAAATTCTCCTGCATATACAGCCCTTCATAAGGCCTTTGTGAAAATAAGATATCTGGTAACTTATTTCCCCATTTTGCATCTTCTTTTTCTTTTACTACATAAAATTTTAGTTTCTTTTTCTTCAGAAATTCAATTACATCCTTTTTATGTTTTGCATGAAACAGAGAACTTGTCTTCTCCTCCCCCTCTACAGGTGCTATTAGAGGAACGATTGCATACAGTTCTATCCGTTTCTCCTTTCTTAACTGTTCTATCATTTTATCAAATGCCCATATAGAACTGAGATCACATAAAAAAGCTATCTTTAATTTCTGTCCTTCTCTCACTTTATTTTTTATTCTTTTTTCCTGTAATTCTATGATCTTACTTATTAATTTCTCATATTCTGATTTTTTCATTACACAATTTGATAAATAAATCAAGTCCAAAAAAGTTATTTTATCTAAAATTTTTTCATTTAGTTTATTATTCTTAAAATAATGTAAGATTGTATAGGCAAAAAGCTTTGTTTTAAAGGAATATTTATACTCCATATTCTGCCTCCTAAATTTTTCACTTTTGTTTTCTATTCTGCATATATCATATCTTCTAAAGAAACTACCGGGCATTGAAACTCCCCTTCTATTTCTTCTGCTATTTCCTTATAGTCATAAATTGGTGTTACAATTACCACATCTGGCTGTTCCCTATCCTTGACTTCCTTTAATTTTATGATTTCTATGTCCTCTAATCTTTTTTCATTCCCTTTATCTACTACATATAATATATCAATATTATCTATATCTTTTAATTCTTCATAAAACCTAACGCAAAGTTTACCAGCTCCATACAAAACAATACGGTTATACTGCTGTTCTTTAAAATATTCTTTTAAATCTAACCCTTCTTTTTTTGCTTTTAGCCAAAACAAAAGAAAATTATAATAATACTCTGTTCTTTTATTTACCGTTTCAATTGTGTTATTTTGTGTCTCACTTTTTTTCTTAATTATTTTTCTGTTCACCTCACTGCCAACGATGCCACTCAAAGTGCCACACAGAAAACCAACTGCCCCAAATATCACATTCTTTTTCATTATGCTTTCTCCTCTTCAAATAACTTATTATTAGGCATTTGCAAAACTCTACCTTTGTCCGGCAAGGTATACCCATTAGGGCATACCTTAATTTATGCCCTCACGGGCGGACGGACTTTGTCCGGCAAGGTATGCATATGTTGTTTCAGGTACGAAAGTTTCTATCTTTTTCATATCATTATTTTTTAATAGTTCACGTACCCGTGAGGCACTTATCACCTCACCTTCTATCTCTTTTCTTGGAATAACAACTACCTCTATTCCATATTCCGGAAGAATTTCCAGCATGCAGTCATTATATGCCTTTGTCACTAAATCAAATGGCTCTTCACCAACAAAACGGATATTGATACCTAATGTAGGCGCAATATGCTGAGCAAAAATTTCTACATCTAACGATGCATCTACAGCTGTATTTTCATTCATTCCTTTTGTAAAATATTCAGAAAATGTATCTGTAGAAATGATAAATTTCCCACTAGGTATCACCATAACATTTTTTAAATCAGATACACCTTCTTTTACTAATTTTATTCTGCTTTCAAATGAAAACTGTGATTTATCTTCTTCCACAACAAATATATATAAAAATTCTACCTGTTTTAATGCTTCTTCAATTAAATACCTATGCCCTAATGTAAATGAATTGCAATTCATTACAATAGCACCTGCCTGTCTATCTGCCTGTAATAATTTTAACTTTTCTTTGTACTTTTGCAAATCTTTATTTCCATCATATATCAATTCATGTTTTGTCCGAAATTCTTCGATGTAACAGGCATCATTTCCAATAGAATCAGACATATCACCACTGAACTGTTCAAAAAAGCAATGGAATATCTCATTTGCCAGACACTCATATGCTGCTTCATTACAATGTCTGGGTTCATCAAAAAAGAATTGTCCTCTGTCATCAAATAACTTTCTAAATGGAACTGTCATATCTAAATCACGTTTAGGCATTGTGTTGTCCTCATCAATGAATAAAATATAGTCCCCCTTTTTTACTTTTATTCTTCCTAGCCATTTTAAATAGTTTCCCCAGTCTGCCCTAGCTGCACATATTTCAACTTTATAAGACATGTTCTCTAATTTTTCTTGTAAATATGCACCAACCGTATGGTCATCATCCACATAATAGCCCAAAACAATACATGGTCCTAAAATATATACCGTATTTTTATAATTTTTACCTTTTCTATGGACTACTCTTTTTCCATTAACTAAATTCATTCTATGTGATTTCTCATGAGAATAAATATACATGTAATGATTGTATGTCACATCCCATTTTAACATTTCATTATATAATTCCGAATCATGCTTCATCCACTCCTCAATTTTTATATAATGGGTATTTCTCATTAAATCCTTTGATTTTGGAATAGAGATATATTTACAATGAATTCCATATTTATTCTCGATCTCACACATTAATTCATATTTGTAATCAAATTTAAAACAGGTGGCTGTTTCTCCCATCTTCATTGCTTTTTCTTCAATCATAATTGGTAATTCTGATAATGATACTTTTTCATTATCAAGCATATAGTTTTCTGTCAATAACTCCAAACATGATTGTTTCTGCTCAACCTTTTCAGGTGTATTCAATCTATCCCCATATATTTTATGAATTCTCCAATAATCTTTTTTATCATATGGTACAAATAAAACTTCTTTTACAATATTGTAAGAGAGCAAATACTCTCCTAATGTACTTATTAGAACATAATCACTTCCATATATTCTAGCTGTTTCCCAATTATGATCCAAAAAAAGCTGTTTTGTTGCTTGGGGATAGATTTTATATGCTTCATAGAAAGCAGCAAAATCAGGTTTAATTCCTTCATAATTTTCTCTTAATCTCACAGCTCCAATCAAATTATTATTCCTTGTCAAAACAGGCACAATATGAATATTTTTATAATTCTTTGATATATCACATAAATTTTCAAATAAGTTTTCCCCTTCATAAACTTTCTTGCAATTCTTATTAATAATCAGCTCACCAGATTTTAAATACCGTTTATAATCTCCAAGTGTAATGATGCCTATAAAACAATTATTGTTATCTACAACAAATACCGTTCCTGCACTATTTATTATTTGTTGATTTGTAAATTCTCTTTTCAATCGTTCTTTACTATTTGTTTCATTTTGATTTACAATAACCAAACTATTTAAATTCAGGCTTTTCATCAAATATATCTCCTTTTCTCTTTATGAATTATAAAAATCCAGTAAAGTTTTCACTTTAATTTACACAAATATTCCCACAGTAAATACAATTTTGCAATTGCTTGATTTATGAATTAATACAATTCCGTAACCACAATTCTAATGTCAAAAACTTATATAAAATAAGACTTCTATCTATCTCATCTTCCATATGCTGTCTATAATATTCTTCGATTACTTCTGGTTTTACAATATTTCTTTTACCCAAAGAAAAAATGATTTCTTTCATTTCTTCCTTTTGCTTACATTCTTTCAGCCACCGTCCAAACGGTGCTGGAAATCCCATTTTATTTTTACGGTTTACTACTTCTTTTGGTAGATATTTTTTACAACTCTTCCTTAAAATCCATTTGGTCCATTGATTTCTTATTTTATATTTACCATCTAATGCCATGCAGAATTCTATTACTCTATAATCCAGAAAAGGAAGCCTTACCTCAAGAGAAAATGCCATACTATTTCCGTCTACATTGTGCAGGAGATTTGGCACACATAGTTGACGCAGCTGATAATATAACTCTTGATTTAACTCTCCTTTTACCTTTCCAATATATCTGGGAACATTCTTATCTGCTTTTTTCTCAAATTCTTCATAAAAAAGTTCTCTATGCTTTTCATATTCATTTGTTTTTTTGTATTGAAACTTGGCAGCAACTTTTTTCCCCATAGATTTTCTTATCAGATTTGTTGAAATAAGGTCAGCCTTTTCCGGCCATTCCATATTAAATATAACAATTGTCTTTACTACTCTCACTTTTTCCTTGAACGTACTTGTTCCAAGCATATCACGCAATCTTGCCTCATAACTTAGCAAATAACCTCCCAGCAGTTCATCTGCTCCTTGTCCATCCAACAATACTTTTACAGATTTATTAGCCTCTTTATATACAGAATACCCACTATATAGACTTGCCCCCCCATTCGGGCCATCATGATGCCGCACAATAGCTTTGATGTCATCTAATAGTCTTTCATTATTATCCGGATACACTAAATGTGCATTTGCATCACTAAACTCATTTACCTTATCAATATATTCTTTTTCATTGCAATCCTTATCTTTATATATAGAAGAAAATGTGTTTATCTTTTGCCCAAATTTCTTGCTTATTATTCCAACAATAGTACTTGAATCCAGTCCTCCCGATAAACTTGAACCAACTTCCACATCCGAGCGCAGCCGTATCTTTACAGCATCCTCCATTAAAGCCCGGAATTCTTTTATTGGATTTTTCCCCTTTAATCTGGTTTCATAGATTTCATCGGCATCTATTGACCAATATTCCCACTTTTCAATACTGTTTTGCTTCAAATTATAATAAAAGGAATGTGCAGGTTCTAATTGATAAATATTCTTATAAAATGTCACTTTATCCATATCTTCCTGTATTCCTTTTAGAAACCGCCATACCATTGTGGGATTATATTCTCTCTCTTTAGGACAAATCTCTAATATTGCCTTAGGTTCAGAGGCAAAGGCAAAGATATCTTCCCGATTAAGATAATAAAATGGTTTTACTCCCATTCGGTCCCTTGATCCAAATAAAATATGCTCCTCTCTATCAAATAAAACAAATGCCCACATTCCATTAAATCTGGTCACACAATCTTTTCCCCAATAACGATATGCCTCTATAATCACTTCTGTATCTGTATGATTTCTAAATATTCCTCCTAATGATTGCAGTTCCGCTTTTAATTCTATATAGTTATATATCTCTCCATTAAACACAATAATGTATCTTTCATCATGACTTAACATCGGCTGCCTTCCATTGTCTGTCAAATCTAAAATAGAGAGTCTTCTATGCCCAAGCCCAACATTTTGATATACATGCTGTCCTTCTGCGTCCGGTCCTCTATGTATGATACTATCTGTCATTTTTTTCACTTGCTCTTTTTGTGCATTTTTTCCATCTTTATTGATAAAACCTGCAATTCCACACATTTCTTTCCCTCTTTTCATCATTGTTTCTTTTATTAAAAGACTATATTTTCATTTTTTGTCCTATGTATTTATACCATATTGTAATGATTGAGAGATAACTCCCTGCAAAAAGACTATAAACCGCTTCCTTCCATTTTCCTACAGCATTACGGTATTCTATTGTTTCTTCTTCTTTACAATTGATTAGAATCAACTTGTTACAATCCAACTCATCTGTTATCTTAAACACCTCTTCAAACCCATGAAACCCAACTGATGAGGACGGAACGTATACTGTGTCAAATTTATCTGCTAATTTTACATTTTTCCTAAAAGCTTCATAAGAAAAAAAACTTTCTCCCAAAGAAATTACTTTCACATTTTTAAATTGATCACATATTTTCTGACGAGCCGTTTCCTGAACCAAACATGTCACTTCTGCAGATGAACTAATCTTTGCCATAACTTTCTCTATTACTGTTATACTTGCACAAGTAAGCACTAACACTTTCTCTGCCATCTCTTTTACCCCCTATCTTTTCTTAATACATTTGCCACTTCTTGTTCAAAACATTCCAAGCTGTAAAGATTGATTGGTAATGCCAATATCCTTTCTGTCAATGCTTTTGCATGTACTATCTTTTCCTGTCTGGAACACTGATTTCTGAAAACCTCCTGTTCATGCATACATTTAAGATAATATATCATTGTAGGAATTCCCCTTTTTTTCAAATCCATCTGTACCTTATCTCTTTCCTCTTTATCTTTTAATAAAATATTGTATTGTGCCCAACTAGAATAGTACCCTTCTAATATTAACGGGGTCACAACTTTATCCTTCAATAATTCGGTATATTGATCTGCCACTTTATTGACTCTGTCTAACTCATACTCTTGAAAAGCTTTCAACTTTATTTGTAAAATGGCTGCCTGAATCGTATCTAATCTGGAATTCATCCCAATCCTTACATTGTCATATTTATCTTTACCTTTTCCATGTACTTTATAGGATTGTATCAATTCTGCCCATTCATCATGGTTCGTAAAGATTGCACCACCATCACCATAACATCCTAGCGGCTTTGCCGGAAAGAACGATGTGGTTGCAATATCCCCAAAACTACAGGCCTTCTGTTCGCCAATCTTCCCTCCAAATCCTTGTGCACCATCTTCTAATACAAGCAAATTATATTTTTTCGCAATCTCTAATATTCTTGGATATTCCGCAGGCTGCCCGAATAAATCAACTGCAATAATGGCTTTTGGTACCAATTTTCCTTCTTTCATTACTTCCTGGATTGCAGCTTCCAAATCATCAGGAGAAATATTAAATGTCCTCTCATTGACGTCTACAAATACTGGGGTCGCTCCCAAAAAAGCAGGTGCTTCTGCGGAAGCAAAAAAAGTAAAATCCGGTACAAAAACAGCATCTCCCTTTCCTACATTCCATGCCATTAGAGCCAATACTAATGCATCTGTGCCATTTCCACATGTGATGCAGTGTTTTACTCCCACATATTCTGCCAGTTCTTTTTCCAGTACACTTACTTGATACCCTGATATAAAATTGCCCTCTTGTATAACATCTGATACCGTTTTATCTATTTCTTGTTTTAAATATTCATATTGTGCTTTTAAGTCTCTAAATTCCATCTTTCTCTCACTTCTTTATACTTTTTAGATTTTCTATAAATGCTTCATGTGGAATGGCAAAATTCCCTGTTACACTTCCATTTTCCGGAACATCCTTTGTTACTACACTTCCCATATTTACTCTTGCGCCATTTCCCACAGAAATCCCATTCCTAATTGTCGAACCCACTCCTAACCATACATCATTCCCTACCAACGTTCTGCCACCAATTCCAACTTGTGCAACCAGTAAGCAGCAACGGCCTATTTTAACACCATGCCCCACATGAATTAAATTATCAACCTTCGTATATTCTCCAATGATCGTATCATCCCATGGATAAATAGCTCTATCAATACATGTATTATTTTGAACCTCTACATTGCTCTCAAGAACTGTTCCTCCCAAATGTTCTACTGAAAATATCTTATCATCTTTTCTTTTATACTCAAATCCAACTCCGCCTATTCTTGCCCCTGAACGAATAATACAGTCTTCTTCAATAACAGTATTTTCATAAATTGTTACAAATGGCTCAACTACTACATTTTTTCCAATCTTAACATTTTTATTAGAAATCGATGCAAATTTACTAATCGTTGCAGTAGAATCAATTTCCGTGTCAAATGAAGGTCTAACATACTCTTTATATTCTTTTAATGCATTATGCAATTGAAAAAAAGTCAATCTTGGCTGGTCCACAATAATATATCCCATATTCTCTAATTGTACTGTTTCCAGTAATTCCTGTTTAATAAACAACATATGTATATTATCTACAATCTCTGCAAGATATTTTTCATCCTCAATAAAGGAACATAGGCTTTTATCACACATGCAACCCAAAAGTCCTAATGAATCAACATTTTTTTCATTTATTATATGATATTTAATCTCAGGCAAATATTTTGACAAACGCTCACTAATACGCATTTCAATCACACTCCATAATCCTTGTCTTTATAATTCAAACTTACTAACTAAAAACTTTTATTATAGTATCTGAATACCGACGATTATGTATTTATAAAACAATATAAGTGTTGTAAAAATATTTGCTTTTGTAACCAACAGATTAGGCAAAAATTAACATAATCTTTTACCCCCCAGACTGTCCGAAAACTCCATTTTTGGCATAAAATTAGCCCCTTTTCTTTCAGTC
>CAYRAV010000074.1:0-13795 GCA_964422365.1 uncultured Lachnospiraceae bacterium
GGTCTATGATTTCATGAGTTCCGAATTCCTGAACATCTGTAATTGTCGCTGTCATTTCCTCTTTCAAATCATTTTGCTGGTCTTGGAAAACACTCAGTTCATCCGAATCTGTAATACTGTTATGAACAAAATCGGTATTTTCTATATTATTTGTATTCACATCATTGCCGCCGTCTGTATTGCTGACATTCACAATTTGCTCATCTGAAGTAACATCCTCATCTGCATTGATTACGTCTTCTGTTTTTTTGCTGTCAGATACAGTTTTCTCTTCATCAGCAGATATAAATGCATAACTTCTTTCTACTGTCTTCTCAGATGGCTTTTTCTTAAATTTATTCATCAAAACTTCTTTATATAAAGGTACTTTTTTTGAAGTTATATTCTCTTTCGTATCAGTTTCTTCGATTGCTGTATCTTTATTGGCTTCTTCTAAAGCTGGTTTTTCGTATAAAGTCTGTCTTGATTTTTTTTGCGCACGCAAAATAGCATTCCGCTCTTCTGGTGTTAATTCGCTGTTTTCCTGATTTTCATTTTTTGCAGAAATTTCTTCTTCTTTTTTCTTCAATTTTTTATTGATTGCTTTCGTATCTAATCTATTTGTATATTCTAACTTTTTATTTTTAGGAAATGTTACAACTTTTTGATGTTTATGCCTTGATGTTTCCATATCAGAGTATGGTATCTCTATATCTTCAGTTTCTTCCTGTTCTTCATAATATTGTTTTCGTTCCGCTCTTACATTTTCCTGATATGTCTTTAGATTTTTTATCTGCTTTACACCATTTTTTCCTAGTGAAGAGAAAATAAAGCGGTCAGTAATAAACATGATTAATAGAGCAGAAACTACAGCCAGTATCAAATATGTTGCAACAACACCAAATACTTTACATAAAATTGTCATTAAAAGACCGCCAATAAGACCGCCGCCATTTTTGTTTTTGCTGCAAATTGAAAAATACTCCATAATATTTCTGTCTTTTTCGTAACCTGTTGTGAGTAATTGTAACAAAGCAGTTACGACAAAAAACAAACCAAAACTGCTGAATAACTTTCTCTTTGCAAAAGTGTTTCCCTGATTGGCAATTGCGAATGCCACTCCAATAAATAATACAAACGGAAAAATATATCCTAAGATGCCAATCAATCCAAAAACGCCTTCATTCATCCACATAATCCATTTGGGCACCAGCCCAAATAGGCTTAAAATAAGCAGCCCTGATATGACAAGTGTTGTCCCTAGTATAATTTCATTGTAATATGGTGTTTTATTTTCTATAAAAGTATCATTCTTTTTAGAATTTTGTGTTTGCTTTGCTGCCGAAGTTTTCCCCTTTGCACCGGCACCATTCTTAACAGTTGATGTGCTTTTTTTACTTGTTACATTATTCTTTTTTTCATAAGACATTTTTTGACTCGATGCCATAAAAAACTCTCCCTTTAATTATAATCTAATTCATTATACCTTTCTTTTTTTGGATTTTCAATTATCTCTGAAAATTTTTTTCTTGGATTTCTCTCATTTTTTTGCGGTCAAGATCATAATAATGCATAGACCAAATTGTAATAACCCAGCCTATAATAGGAATGACACAATAACAAATCAGAGTTAAATATTTGATCTTATCTGTTAGGGCATCTGATACTTGCGGCAATCTACTACCAAAACCAACAAATGCCAGAAGCACACCTACAAATGTTGTGCCCAATGCTGAAACTACTTTTTCAACAAAAGAAAATAACGCTCCCATTAATCCTGGTACATATCTTCCGCTTCTGTACAATTCATAATCAGAACAATCTGCAATCATTGGAACAACCATATTATTAGTAACAGACTTACAGCCATTTAGAAAAACAAAAAGTATGAAAAATATAATTGTAATCATATTCAATCCTTTTATATGAAGGCGAATGGTAGAAACCTTTTCATTACATAATAAAATTGCCATTAATATTTGAAATACAATACCAGCCCATGTGAATACCACTAATGCTTTTTTCTGCCCAAGCTTCTGTGCAATACGAATTCCACCTGATACAACAAATAAAGTAGGAATAGCAGTAACAATCCCTATCATCCCTGCAATAGAATAATCCTGCATCATAATGCCAAAAAGCATAACACCTATTGTTGTATTACTATAGACAATAGATGCAAATTTATCCGTACAGGCAGCAATAACCAGCATACCAATTGGTCTATTATGAAGCAAGATTTCCCAATAATCTTTAAATCCAATTGATTGTTCCGGCTTATCTTCTATATGGGCTGAAGGAACACCAAAATACTTAGGCTGGTCTTTGCTCCAAATTCCAATCATTGCCAATATTGTACATATCGTTCCAAAAACTGCAACCCACCATACAAATTCGCCATATAATGCTTTCTCTGTAAAACTTCCATATTTAGGTATGAGATAATTTGATACCAGTAATGCTGTCCCGCCATAAGCTGCCATAATAAAAAGTGAATCAAAATAAGTAGATATCGGTCTTTGATTTGGATTATTTGTAAGTATTGTTCCGCCGGATTTTCCTACTACTGTTTGAAGTGTAAATCCAATTACATGCAGAGCATATATGATAATAAAATAAATCAAACGGAATTGTTTTGGCATTAAATCAACTGTTGCAAATAAAATAATACTACTACCTGCCATAAGTAAATTGCCAAGTAACAGAAAGGGTCTGAATTTTCCAAACTTTCCATTGGTTTTATCCATCAAAAATCCAATAATAGGATCTGTAATTCCATCAAAAATTTTCATTCCGGTTAAAAGAAGACTAATTGATACTACTCCAAAACCAGCAATACTATTTGCATAATAACTAATATATGCCATCAGTGCCAAATACAAATTCGTTGTGCCATTGTTTAAAGAAAAGAAAGCAATCTGCCATAACTTTGCATCATTATATGAAATTTCTTTTTGTTCTTCTACAGCATTTTCATTCATACAATTTTCTCCCTTAATGTATTTCTTGATATATCTTTTTTATTCCTATTGTTAATCGTGGTACATTTATTGCTGCATACCATTCCTTGTATTATATTTAAAAATGTCACACAAGCAAATAGCCAATTGCAGCATCCGGGTTTACTATTAGCCATGCGGTAAAATACCTCTGCAAATTGTCCACTATTTGTGTGCAGAGGTATTTTCTAGAACATGTTAAAAAATTGCTTGTCTTTTTTTATCAATCTATTACTTTGATTGCTGTAATAACTGGTTGGTCTTCTGCTAGAACTGTACCATCACTATCCTGTACAGGTGTATCTTTACAAATCTGATCTACAATCTCTATTCCTTCTGTTACAGTTCCAAAACCTGCATAGCTGCCATCTAAAGATAGACTGTCACTTTGTACAATGAAAAATTGTGAACTTGCACTATCATTTTCCATAGAACGTGCCATAGAAATTGTTCCTCTTACATGGGAAATGTTATTTTCTACACCATTTGAAGAAAATTCTCCTTTGATTGTTTCATCAGAACCACCTGTACCATTTCCTAATGGATCGCCCCCTTGAATCATAAAACCGTCAATGATTCTATGGAAAGTAAGTCCATTATAAAATCCTTCTTTTGCCAGATTCACAAAATTAGTAACACTGATTGGAGCAGTATCTGCATCCAATTCTACAGAAATAGTACCATAGTCTTTCACTTCAATCTCCACATGATGTTTTCCTGATAAATATTCAACATCATCCGATTTTTCATTTTCCGGCTCTGCTGTTGATTCAGCATTAGAAGCAGCACCTTGATTATTTGTTGATGATTCTTCCGTAATTGCTGTTCCTGCTGGTGTTATTTCTGTTCTCTGGCCAGCACCATTCTTACTGCCGCATCCAATCATTGCAAACATGGATAATACTGCAATGATAAACAATACTGTCTTTCTCCTTGCTTTTTTCATAAACTACCTCCACAATTTATTATAATGATTCATTAAGGTGTAAAACACGCTTTTTACTTATTGTAGCACAAATGATAGTATTTTGTATACTTAAAATTTTATCAAACCTTTCAAGGCTTAGAACTCAAATTATGGATTATATTATAAATCTGTTGACAAACAGCTATGCAATTTCCTCTTCTTTTTTTTGGCATAACTTCTAATATCTTCATTACAATCATACAAACATTCTGTTATGATGTCCTCTGTCAGCATACGTCTTCTTCCCATTTGGGTCACTATATATGACCGGCAGCAGGAACATTGTGTATTTTCATACATATATAGCAAAAGTTCTTTTGGCGGATTTTTTACACTGCTATTTTCAAACATATCAAGAACAGTAGAAAACACACCATGCCAAACAGTATCTCCATGATAAACGACAGGAATACTTTTGACCATATCTACAAAAATATCTCTATCCTCTTTTCGGTAATTGGATGCCAGTATGTATATAATTTTTTCATTATCTCCTCCCTTTTTCATTAACTCCAATGCATAATTTCTAACTTTTTCATGACAAATATACTGTAAAGCATAAAAAGCTGTATCACTTAATACTTTATTTTCTGATTTTGTATCATTTACAACAGTTTCCGGATCTAATAAAAATGCACACTTTTTACATGCAAAAATCCAAAGCAGTTTTTGTCTTAATTCAAGATTTTTCTCTTTCATATACATTTGATTAAGCTGTTTCAATTCAGAAATTTTACCATTATTTATAAAACGTCTTGCCTGGAAATAAGTGCCTGGATTTTTTTCCACTCTCTCCTTTAAAAACTGATATATTTCTATGGCACTTTGTGGTTCAGGTTTTTGACATTCTTGATATCGTCTAAAACTATCGGCTTGTTCTTCTTGAAATTGTTCTGACTGCACCATATATCTCTCAATTGCAGGAGATTTTTCCGCTTTGTTCTTTAGTATTTTTTTGATATGTCTTTTTCCATAAAGCTGTTTACAATGGTCATCAAACCATTCAAATGTATAAAACCAATTTTTAAATATCGGACTATGTAAATATAAATTTCCAATATCCTCTACAATTTTTAACCAGATATCCCCGCACTGCCCCTCCAATCCAATTAATTCTATACATAAACATTCAAAATTTTCCGCTTCTTCAAAACTTGTTCTGGGAGCTCTTTTTCTATGATACAAAGTCTGATAAAGTTCCTGGTATACTTTCCATAGTGTATTTTCTGCTAATTGACTGCCATCTATGGCAAAGAGTACCAGCAAAGAACAAAAATGATGAAACTTCCAATATTGATATGGTGTGCTTTTTTCAAAACACTGGCATATTGCTTCAAGAAAAGCTGTTTTTTTAGGAAAACGTTTTATCAGTTCATACATATACCAGCTGCGGCTTCCTTCTGACTGTGTATCATATGAAAAATTGTGTGTACATCCCCATAAAACAAGATCATAATATTTTTCTATATTTGATGTCTCATTCAATTCCAAAATACAGCGCCCCAATCCACACTGCATTGATTTTTTAAATGCCTTCTTTGTCATTCATTCCCCTTTTCTCTATCACTTTGTTCAGCAAATAGTACTTGTTCAGCAATAGCTGCTGCATCTTTAATACAATCTGCACAGGGACGCAGCATTTTACCTGTCTCAACACCCTTTAATGTTTTACAGACAACGGATTTATTCTGTTGTTCAAACCGTTTTACAATTTCTCTGGACAATTTATAAGATTCTGCTTTACTATCAGGCTGTTCCAGATTTCCACTACTGCACTGCATTCCTGCAAGTACACAAGCTCCAGTTACTGCTCCACAGGTACCTTCCATGCCTCCCATGCCAAGTCCTAACGCCTCTGTTATTTTAAACATGGTATCTTCCTCTACACCAACCATATCACAGTAAGTACAGGCTACTGCCTGTGCACAATTATATCCTTTATTATGTTTCTTGATTGTTTCTTCTACTCTTGTTTTCATTGACCTATTTTCCTTCCTTTTATTTTTTAGTATTAATTACATAATATCATTAATCTGTTTTCCTAATTTTTGTACGATACAGCTTTCTGTAAATATTTACTTAACATCTGCTCCTTACATATGAGTCCGCACTTATATGAATAGTTACTACATTTTAATTATATCCTAAGTGCCCCTTTTGGCACAAGTGGTCAGAAAAAAGTTTCTTAAAATATTTGTAGCAATCCCTTGTGCTTTATGTCAGAATAATGATAAAACTGAAATGATTGAAACTGCATTGAATGGCATCTCAGCTCTGATTTATATCATTTCCATTCTATTTGCTTTAATTACAGTAAGTATGACCTGTATCCGAAGTTTTTTAAGAGAACGAACAGATATTGGAATTTATAAGGCACTTGGCTTTACCGTCAGGCAGCTTCGGCTGCAGTTTTCTTTCCGCTTTCTTATTGTTTCAGTTATAGGAGCAGCATTTGGCATTATACTTTGTATTTTCTTATGCCCTTCTATGATGAAAATACTTTTACGGGGAGTGGGTATTACTAATTTCACCACAGATTATACTCTTGATGTTATTATTCTCCCGGTTTGTATGATATGTTTCTGCTTTTTCTTGTTTGCTTATCTGGTTTCAGGGAAAATTAAAAAAGTTGAAGTTAGGGAATTGATATCAGAATAATATCTTAGGAGCAACAGACAAAAACTCCTGTTGCTCCGGTTTCTAATAACTGCAATCTTGTCAAAGAATATCTATTGTATCAAAAACATTATATTAGAATGGAGAAGTCTGAAACATCTGAATAAGCTTTTTCATATCCTCCCTTGCTTCTTCAATTTCTTCAGGTTCACCACGGTTTAAAACAGCTTCAAAGATGGAGATCTTATATCCTAATCTCTCTCTTGCCTCACCTAAAAGTTCCTCATATAATTCCTCTGCCTGAAATAATACCAGTTTATTTTTTTCCTGCTCTCTGGGAGGTAGTTTGAGATATTCTAATTCTTCAAACCGCTTCTTAGCTTCTTCTTCTGAAATATCACTATTTGTATTTCGGATGATCTTTTTGATTACCTGATTGGTGGAATCCGACTTAATAATAACTTCTAACAACGAATTAATATCATAGGTAAATGTAACACTTACACTTTCCTCTCCTGCAGGTGTACAAATTATTTTTATTATAATTTCCAGTCTATCTGAAAATATAATAAACAGACAGTTATATTTCTTCTGTTTGAGATAAAGATGCATCTTCTTCTTTTGCAATATGATAATAAAAGCAGATTGTAACAATAATTGCAGCACCTAATATAAGAAACAATCCCAAAAATAAATAAAAAATTGTTCTTGTTTTCTCCATTGTATAAGATAATTGGTTTTCCTCAGAAGCACTTTTTTCCCACTGATAAACATAATTTCCACTTTGCTTTAGTTTTTTTAATTCCTTATTGCCTATTTTGGTTCCATTTATAATCAGGTCCTTCAACTTTATTTTCTGTGGAACAACCAGGCTGTATTCGATTTCTTCCGGATGTGGAACTAAAAAATACTCTGGCAGATAATTTCCCATAAAATAATATACTTTTTTAGCAGGATAAAATTTTTCAGAAGCACTCCAGTCTAATTTAAAATTCCCTTCCTCTTTTTTGTGTCCTATGGAAAAAGAATCCACCAAACTAATTTTTGCCTTATCATTCTCCGTTGTGTACACAATCTTGTCCGCTTTGCCCTCAAAAAATTTTTGTATTTGATCATTTGTAAGTTTTCTTCCATTTAAATCTACTTCCAACAAAGTTTCAAGCATACCTTTAAAAGATGTATCCATAGAGTACGTCACCTTCCATGATGTTACATCTGCCTTATTTTCATAATCATAATACATATAAAAATTATCAGATATATCCAGTGCCAAGCTAATCGGATAATTTTTTAGTGCTGTTCTTGCATATCTTGTACTCATTTCCGATTTTTCATAAGGAAGATCTTCTGGAATATTTATATAATACTCTACTATATCTGTATCCATTTTAAACTCACTTAATAATTGCCTTATATTAAATACTTCTTTTACAAAAAATTTTGTTTTAAATAATGTATTTTCACGCTCATCGTAAAGATAGTATCTTTTATCTTTTTCATATGAAAGGTCCAATTTTTCCCAGTCTAATTCTTCTTCTCCGATTGCACTTCCAGCCTTATTCAAGAAACTTTCAAATTCTTCCCAAGTAACAAAAGATGCAGAAAACCCGTTACAGTTTTCATCTATCTTAAATGTCTGTGCATATTCTTTA
The DNA here is from genome assembly GCA_964422365.1 of uncultured Lachnospiraceae bacterium. Lineage (GTDB taxonomy): Bacteria > Bacillota > Clostridia > Lachnospirales > Lachnospiraceae > CAYRAV01. The sequence goes on from CAYRAV010000074.1 coordinate 8,214, forward strand.
AGCCTTTGCAAACCTAATGTTGTATCCATAGTGGTAAAATCTTCATAGGAAAAAGACAAACAAAGCTGCTTTTGAAATCCCCCTTCTTTATCATATATAGTGTAAATAGCTGCTTTCTCAAGCAACGGTGTTACATCAATGTTAAAATAAGGCTGCTCTGTACCAGTCCATACAACTTCATCATTAAATTTAACTGTATTACTCTCTAATTCATACCAGTCCCTTTCTGAAACATTTGTTATCTTCGCCTCTTTTATAGCGCGGATTGCCCAGCCAATTAATTCCTCCGTTTTTACTTCATCTTTGTAATATATACTGTTTTTAAAAGGGCTTTTTTCCTGATTCCATACAGCATTATGTTTTGTCCCTGTAATCTCTTCCATCTTATCATCATAATCTTCTATACTTGAAAATTGATAAGACAGTTGATAAATTACACTTTTACCATCTTCAGAATCTACCTGATTTACCTTTATACAGGAAGGGGCATTTTTCTTTAACAATGTTTCTAATCCCTCAAAGCCGCCTGTTATATTCTTCTCATCGCTTTTATCAACAGTTGCATAAATTGTTCTCTCTCCTGAACCATCTTGATGAAATATGGTTGTGGTACTAATTCTGGCACCACAACCTGTAAGTATTCCAACTGTAAAAATTATCAATACCAAAAACAACCTTTTTTTCATATGCAATATCCTTTCCTATCACAATCGCTCAATCCAAATCCAGATTGAATCTTTTTCCATAGAACTCTTCTGCTGCTCCTCTAATTCAATGTCATATCTATTCCTTTCTTCCTGCACTGCACCTTTTTCTGTATAAACACAATTGTTTACATTTTTTGTTTCAACCGCTTTACTCATAATGACAGACATCCTTCTCTTATTTTAATAAAATCCTTCTATACTATTTTATGCATAAAAAAGAAAGTGTGATTTGTGTGATTTATCTTATTACTCTTTTTTATTCCTGCAAGTCAAAAAATCTGTATTTCTTTACACATCCCTTATTTTACATTTTTCGCTATAATTTATAACCCTTGTTTGTTTTATATTGACTTTTACTCATTGTTATATTATAGTCTTTCTTGCATGAAATAACTATAACCTTATTTTAATTTGTTAACTGTCATTATAATACTTTATAGATTTTCCCAAAATCTTTTCTAATCGGCATTCATTTTTTCGTTTCTGAAAGCATCATTCCCAACCGCACGATTATATAAAGTAACCTTTGCCTTATTAGCAAAAATTAAAATAACCACAAAAACATTCCATATGTTCTTCTGAAATTTTATAATTTCCCATATTAATTTAAGGAGAGTAAAATGAAATATTATCTATATCAATTTATACAGTTTTTATTTTGGTTCCAAGTAATCACAGCATTTTTGGGTTCTGCATTCTTTCACATTATTCAAAAAATCCGTTTTCGGTACAAGCATGCTCTCCCAACCTGCTTTCATTGCACACTGTTAAAAATATCCATGCTCTTTTTCTTCATTCCTCATACCACTATTTTGTATCTATCTGTTTACATGTACTATTTAAATACTTCTCTACAAAATAATACATTAATTGAATTTCATTATTCTTTTTTTCTTTTTCAGATTTTAACACTTGCAATTCGTATCATTGGCACTTTGAACAAAGGTTTTCACTATATCAAACGCTTGAAACAATTAAATCAATATGTTTCTTGTGCCTCCCTTAAGATAACAGAACCTGCTGTAATGAATTTATCATCTTCCATTCAAAAACGTTATGGAATGAAAAAAATACTGCCGGTCTATATGCACCCTTACATACCATCCCCCGCTGCTACAGGCATACTGAAACCAAAAATTTTGCTGCCAAAAAATATTTTACAAGAAGCCAGTCAGGAAACTTTGCAAATCATACTTTCACATGAAATTTTACATTATAAGAAAAAAGATATTTTCTGGTATTATTTTTCTGCTATACTCCAGTGCATTTATTGGTATCTTCCTCTGATAAAAACATTATGTACTGAAACAAAGAACTGGCTGGAATACCAGTGTGATGAGTGTTGTTGTAATGAAAATAAGAAACATTATTCCAAACAGGAGTATTTTAATACAATTTTACATTTATTACATCAGGAAAAAGATAACAATAACAATCACTATACACTAGAAGCAAATTTTTACCAAAGTGAGCATCAAGTAGAAAAACGTATTCTGCATATGCATTCCAAAAAAGAAATTACAGAAGTAAACTCTCTTTTTTGCTTTCTAATACTGATTGTATTACTATGTGCTTACTTTATTTCCCTTATACTTTCCTTTGTAATCTCTTTTCATTTGTTTTAGGAATTATAAAAAGAGATTAATAACAATTGTTGTACAATATGTCTTCAGTGACCAAGCACCCATGTTCTTATTGGACAATTGTTTCTGCAAGCTGAACTGTTACAATATATTCTTTAATGGCACCAGTTTACAAATATATTTCAATTAGAAAGCTCTGTTCCTTGATTTGTAAACTGGTGCCCTCAGCAATTATTTATCACTATAAACCTATTCATTTTTCCTCACTGATTGCCTTCAGCTTTTCTGTGGCAATTTTCAATTGCGCTTCATATTCTTTTTCCCTAGTAATATTGTCCATAATTGCCAGATAAATACTACTTTTTTCATCTCCCGCAAGATATGCAGCTCTTGTATGCAGCCATATCACTGTTCCATTTGCCAATTTTCTTCTATATACTCCCTCGGCCACATTTCCACTTTCATATGCTGTCTGGAACATCTCTTTTACAATATGTCTGTCCTCCTCTAAAATACATTCCATTACATGCATACCGTCTTTTGCAAATTCCTCCCTGCTTATTCCAATCATCTCAAAATAACCATCACTTAACCTCAATGCTTCTAAATTATCTTGACATAACTCGTAAATGCCTATGGCATTTACCATTCCGTTAAACAATAGTTTTAAATCACTATTTGGTTTCCATAATTCATTTATATCAATGTCTTTTACAGTTTCTATTGGTCTGATAGATTTCTTGACATGATCTTTTCCTATCATCTTTTCATACTCAGCCATCGGTATAGGTTTTGAAAAATAGAATCCTTGTCCATCTGTACAGCCAATACTCCTTAAAAAATCTACCTGCTCTTTTGTCTCGATTCCCTCTGTAATTACCTGCAAATCCAGCCACTTTGCCATACGGATTACAGAAGATATAATATTTCCACCTTTTCCATTATCATCCTCTCCAGCTAAAAAGTGCAAATCAACTTTCAATACATCCACAGGAATCTCCTTTAACATATTGAGTGAAGAATAACCACTTCCAAAATCATCCATCATCATAACAAAACCATATTCCTGAAGACGTTTCATTACATCATTTAGCAGTTCTTTATTCTCTGTATATGCGCTTTCTGTTAACTCTAGCTGAAAATACTCCACTGGTATCTCATATTTTTCCACCAATCCGATAATCACATCGCACAATTTAGGATTATAGATATCTACTCTTGATATATTGACCGAGATAGGAAAAATATTCCTTTCCCCATCTAACCTTTTCCTTAAAAACTGACAGACTTTTTCCCAGACATATTCATCTAATTTCATAATAAAACCATTCCGTTCAAAAACCGGGATAAAATCATTCGGGAAAATCATCCCCTTCTCTGGATGAAACCAGCGTACCAATGCCTCTGCACCACAAATAGAATTACTGTTAAGATTATACTTAGGCTGTAAATATACTTGGAACTCTTCTCTCTCTAAAGCCTGATTCATCATATTTACAATTTCCTGTTCCTTCATCATATTTTTGTGTAGTGTTTCATCAAAATACGCATAACGTTTTAAGTAATTTCCCTTTATGGTCTCCTGTGCAAGTTTCGCCCTGTCACACATTACATCAATTAAAATATCTTTCTCTTTCACAATATAGATTCCAATAGAAGGCACAATATCAAAATCAATCTGATATCCATCAGCAATATGTTCTAACTGTTCTAATATGTGTTGAAAAGTATCCTCTGCATATAAAATACAAATACAAAAAATATCCGCTTCCATTCTTGCAAAAAGACATTTGTCATATGCAGACAAAATTTCCTTCAGTCTGTCTGCTATATATCTAATCAGGCAGTCTCCCTTTTGATGTCCAAATAATTCATTGACCATCTTAAAACGATTAATATCAAACCGCAGGATAGCAAAATCCAAATCGGGATAATCATACATCATTTCATTCGTATACCTATAAAATGCCACTTTATTATATGTACCAGTCAGCGGATCGTATTCCGCATCTCTTTTCAGCTTATTAAAATATTCCACTTCATTGTTGACATTCTTAATGGTTCCAATCACACGTTCTAACTGCCCTTCAAAATTATAAAAACAATTTGCCGCTACCTGGCACCATGTATAGCCTCCACCTTCTTTTTCAAAACGAACTGTCGTTTTCGCATAGCTTTCCCCTTGTAGCAATGGTTTAAAAATTTCCAAAAGAAGTTTTTCCCTGTCCTCTTCATAAACACCATTTTCCGGCAGGCACAATTCTTCCTTTTTCTTCATGATCCATTCCATAATATTTTTTTCCCGTAAAACCTGCACATTCTTGAGAAATACTTTCCTTCGGATTACCAGTTCATTCATATTTTCCGAAATATAGATTTTCCCTTTCTCAAAATTCAATTCAAATACAATAGAATCGGTTTGCTGTGTAATAAATTTGTACCGCTCCTGCTCCTTTGTTCTTTCCTGCAGCAATGCATTTTCTCTTTTCAATGTTTCTAAATTCTTTTTTTCTAAATCTCTAATTTCTAATTCTGCTTCTAATTTCCTTTTCTGTTCTTTAAAATCTGCAAGCATCTTTCTGCTCACTGTATTTTTCACTCGTATTTTTACAACTTGGGGATCAAATGGTTTTGATAAATAATCCCATGCACCATTTTCTAAAATCTCTGCCTCTGAAAAGTCTGCTCCTGTAATTGCTATTACAGGAATCTCCTTCAAGACCTCATCCTCCTGAATATATTGTAATATTTCCAAACCATTATACCCTGGCATACACATATCCAGCAAAATAATATTTAAATCTTCTTTGTGCACTTTCATCTGTTCTATTGTTTCCATTCCATCATTCGCTTCATAAATCAAGTATTCCTGTCCAAATATCTTTTTCAATAACTGCCTGTTAACAGAGGCATCATCTGCAACCAGCATTGTTTTCTGTCCATTCATACTTCCACTCCCCCCTGTTTCTGCATCTTCCATTCATCTTATATAAATACCTGCTACACTTCTAATATCTCCTCCAGAATCATACACATCAAAATCCACCCAGCCTTATACTTTCACCTGTGGAATGGAACATTCTTTTTATATATATTCTTTTAATTTTTTCTGCTCTTGTACTACCAAATTATATTGTGTATCCAAATCCTCATATTTCTTCTCTCTTAATTTTGTCACTAGCCCGGAGAGCACTCTATACAGCGGCATCAGTCCCAGATTTCCTGCCGCACCTTTTAAATTATGGGATACTTCAAATGCCTTTCTGTAATCTTTCTCTTGAATTACTTGTCC
>CAYRAV010000075.1:0-13652 GCA_964422365.1 uncultured Lachnospiraceae bacterium
TCTCCTTTCTAGTCCTCAACAAGTTCAATTTCTCTCATTGCAATTCCAAAAACATCCCGTCTTAATAACACTTCCACTAAATCCAGCCTCATGATAATATATACCTTATTCAATTGCGAAATTTGAAATACAGCCTTGTCTTCCAGTTTATGTTTATTCAATACCAGTTTTATTATGTCATTGTGAAATGTATTATATTCTGTTTTTGAAGAAAGGCAATCCATGTTTTTCAATAAAGGAATATAATACATTGGAATGTCAATGTCCAAATTAAAACCAGCTAAAATTACTTCTTTCCACTGAATATTAGGCTCAAATTTTTGAATGACTTTATAAACCTGTTCACTTACCATAAAAGTTGGTTCTTTAAGAATATCTGGGCAAACTATATTTTTTTTGGACTTAATCTCCATAATAAATCGTTTTGGTGATTGAAAAAAGGTATCCTCTGATATATCCCTATATTTAGAGTATTCTTTCCAATTCAACAATTTGGGGATATTGTGGTAAGAAGCATCCACTTCTACGGAAAAATATTTTATCATTCTGTCTCATCCTCCACATCATCAAAAAACTCGTCATCAAATCGAAATAAGGTTACCTGTTCTTCATAAAAACCTCCAAAAGTAATTCGAAAATCATCTGTTATTTCAATCTTCCCAAAATTATCATCTTCTATAATTATAGAAATATGGTTTTTAATAAACAAAAAAATAAAGTAAAAATATTCAACTCCATAAAGTATTTGAAGTTCTTTGATTTCATGTGATGCCACATTTAGAATCTTGTCATACAATTTTTTTTCTAATTCCTTTTTGGAAACCAGATATTGCTGCATAATAAAATCCGGTTTCCAAACTATATATACCTGCGAATCCCCGAAATATACATTCTTATCAAATAAACAGATAAACAATTCAAAACTTTCTGTTACTATACTGCTTCGTAAATAACAAAAATTTAAAAAAGCTGCCGGATACTCACTTCCATTTTTTTCAATCCATTTCTGGTACAGTTCCTGTAATACGCCTAAAAATTCTTGTAGAATTGTTTCTTTTTTTTCAAAATAATTTTCATTTATATAATAAGCATCCTGTTCCATGAGATTCTGCAAGATTTCAATTGCATTTTCTACCACTTCTTTGCTTAACTTCATACTATCCCCACTATTCTTGCAATTTCAATTTTGCACCTTTCAAATACACATTATCATTCAAGCTAAACTTTACATTTTCCCCCTGCTCCAAAGTAATATCTTCTTTTGCATTTAATACCATTTCTTTGGTTGTACTATGTATTTCTACAAAATTGACAGCTTTAAACTGAATAGATTTATCACTATCAATTATAATTCCCTGTTTATCATCCAAAAGGATACTGCCTACTGCAGGATTATTGATATACAAACTGTCTGGTGCAAAAATAATCTCTTTACCAGCAGGATTAGAAAATGACTTATAATCCGGTTCTTGTCTCGATGAAGGATATCCATCATCTCTTGATGTAGAACCAGAACCTGCAACTTCCAAATGGACTGAACTAATGGCATAAGCATCCCGTTCTTTTTCAGTTGGAAAATACAATCGGATACAATCTCCAGCTTCAGGCATGCAATACCATCCTGTACCATCCGGTGAGGAATACACTGTAGAATACAGAAAAAACTTTTCCCCATGGTCTGAATAATTCTTGTCTACATCCAGTTTCATTTTAATTTGATCTCTTTCTGCTTTTAAAACAGTTCCTGATAATGATGCACCAATTATTTTACGATTGAAATATCTCGCCCTTTTAAAACCATCCGCTGTTCTCATTTCATAGGTATTGACTAGTTCCTGTCCTTCATATTCTGAATTCACCTTATATACAAATAAATTTTGGGAATTTAAATGAATACAGTCACCAATTTCAAAAATATTACGACTGGAAAAATAATAACTATAACTATCTGCTGACTGTATTTTAACCAGATTTGTTTTTTTATTCTTTTCATATTCCGTATTTCTTTTTTTTATCTTATATCTAAAAAAACTATCTGGCTTAGTTTTTACATTTTGTTCTTTGTTTAATCCCCAAAAATATTTACATCCTTCCCTTGTAAATTCCGGACGAATAAAGGTATTATTTAATGCAGCCATACGTTTTGCAAATTCCCAATCAGTTTCCTTGTACTGAACAATTAAATCCCCAATTGATGTTCCCCCGCTTTCCAAAAAAATACTTGCTGCAGAAACATCCTGATTCCACTTTTCGTTACTTTGTACTATTTGCTTATATGTCATTCCCACATTTTGAAATGTTCTTGTTCGCTCCACTAAATCCATAAATTTACTTCCTGTAAGCAGCTCAACTGTTACGGTTTTTACTGTACTACAGTCAATTTCAAGATTATCAATATATCCTGTAAAAAAACATTCACTCTTTCCATCTAATTCTTTTGCTCTTATCTCTATATAATTTTGCTTTATAGCTAATTCTAAACAAGTTTCTTCATAATCATCCTCAATAATTCCTATTATCTTTGCATACCCATGTTCATTTATTTTCTTTGAAACCGAACACTGTAAAATATTTAAAAAATTAATGCCTTTTACTTCTATATAATCAGCTTTCATTTATTATTCAACTCCTAACAAATCTTAATTGAATGCATAACTGTCTGTGCTACTGTTTTCCAGTTATCCCTATCCTTTTCATAGCAGTTATATATACCATGTAAAAATTTATTATTCAAATGTATGAAATAATAGATGTTATACATATTGCCATCTAATCCAAAACTTTTAAAATCAAACCATGCCATTTCCATATCACCTAACCGTTCTACTTTTTCTTCATAAAATTGAAATGCCGGGTTCATAGTTTTTAATACATTTTTCATAAACTGAGATACTTTATCTATTGTTCTAAATTCTTTTGGATAATCTAATATATTAAATGTAAAATCCATTCCTTCCTCTAAATTTGACTTTATAATAGGTGGTCTTTGTTCATTTGGGTATTTCATTCGCCTGATATCCTCTGGTAAATCTACAAAAACCTCTGGTAACATTACTTGTATATGACTTTGAAAAAATTCTTCTTTTTTAAAGTAATACATTTTTTCCTTAATACAAAATCCATCTTCTATATTGCCGCTTGTGCCCTTCTTGTATAAATTCATACTCTCAATCATCTTTTCATCTTGTTCCATAATCAGTCTCCTTTCTCTTAATCCACCAACATCCTCCGATTCCCCCCTGGCATCCTTCCATTCCTATTCCCTCCATGTTTCGCCGCATCCACAATCACAGTCAGATAATGGTGCAGCTGTTTCTGCGTCAGCTGCCCTCTTTCCGCATTGGGCACACGGTAACGGATATATTGTTCAATCAGCTCTCTCTGCATTACATTCTTCTGCATACATTCCATTACAAATGCAGCATCATATGGGTCCGATAACCTGTATTTGAGCATCTCGCTTCCAAAACGGTAGGTAATCTCAGGTGATAAGGTGTCAGTACCTTTTCCTGCATATGGCACTTCAATAATATTAACTGTGTTATGTAAGGTTGCCATATCCCGTAAATCCTGATAATCCTTCCGCAGTACTGCTCCTTCTTTCAGAATAAAGCGGCAGAGTTCCATCTCCTTTTCCCCCAGCTTGCTGTCCTGTTTTAATATGGTTTCTGTCGCATAGAGTATGTCGTTTACATGCTCTTCTTTGTCCAAAAAGCGGACAGCTAGTATCTGTTCCACCCCCAAAGCTTCACTGACTATCTTCTCCTGCTCCGGCAGATGGTATAACACTCCCTGATATTTAATAATCCCGGGAGTAATGACAAGTGTCCTTCCTTCTTCTACCAGTACCTGTGCCCCACATATGATTCCGTCCGCATAATCCTGGTATATCAACCGAAACATATCTCTTGGGTACTGCTTTATGTTCTCAAGCATCTCTGCTTTTAAAATAATGTCCCGTTCAAATTTGGGATAACTTTCAAAAAACATATCCTCACTTCCTCCTATCTTCAATTTTAATGTGCCGTTATCCATGCAGATAAAATACCTTTGAAAAAGACTACCTGCACGTTTGAATCTGTCACTTATTTTGTACCATCAAAAAAGTCAACTTCCCAAACATCATTTTCAAAAGCATAAAATGCTTCTTTCCCCATATATAGCTGGTTTCCTTCTCTGGCAACCGGCAGCAAATAGAAGCCCCACTGGTCATTTGCCGCAAATACAAAAAACTTCACTTCCGTGTCCACAATATCATCCGTATCGTCTTGTATAATATAATGTGCATACTCTTGATACAGGTCAACGATTTCTTCATATAAGACAGGCTTATAATCCCTTTCATTGTTAATATAGGTATAACGATGCTGCAGTTTGCCTGAACCGTCTTTTAAGAATAATTCCAGCTGTGAAATACTTTTGTTTCTGGACAAGAAACCATAACGCTGCTCCTGGTCCAGACTATAGATCAGCATTTTTTCTTTATTCTCATGGGTATACCCAGTTACAGAATATGGTATCATTGGCATACAGTAGTGTAATGATACATTGGTATAACCAATCTTGCGCGAATTCACGTACTGAATGGCCCCTTTGACACATGCCAGTTTCAATTCTGTTATGCTGGTGGTGTCATTTCCGTGGTATTTAAATTCAATATTCTTTCCTGGTATAAATTCTTTTAATGCCTCTCTGAAAATATCTATCCTGCAGGACTGCCCTGTCAGCTTTATGATGGAGTAATCCGATAATGTCTTGTTTTTATAAAAATCATATAAAAATTTATTTACAATGTCATAAATATCCGCTTTCAGCAGCAGTTCAATTTCCTTTATGTTGAAAATAACATCAGGGAAATTGTGATTATAGATTAATCTGTTATTTTCATTTACCACCAGATTCCATCGCTCTATACGGGTAATCTTTAAATCCTCGTTCTCCTGTTCATAATTAGACTGGAATCTGTTTCGTATAACACTATCACTCATGTAAAACTGTTTTTTCATCTGGTCTGCAATATCAAACAGAAAGTAAAAATTGTTCTTTACCATAAAATATTCTTCTCTGGTTCTGTTCTCATATAATTTAAACTTGGTTGGTATAATTTCTTCTGCCTTGTTGTATTCACTTTCCAGTTTTTCATAAACCTTTTCTTTCCCAAATTCATCCACGTAACGGAATACATCTTCTGAAGGCACCGTTATGAAATCATTTATTTTTACCGTTTCCTTATCCGTATAATAGGTTGCAAACATAATTTTAATGTACTGCATGATACGGTATGTAATATTGTTTCCTCCAAAATTGGTGTCCCCATTCTCATAAGTGGTTTCAATGTCTATATCATAGGCTACCGAATCATTATGGATGGAAAAAGAACAGGAAGATAAATCCGTAGTGCCGCCGCCACAGTCAATAATCAGGGCAGAAGATACTTCATTGTCATAATAACGTCCCTTTTCAATCAGACTGGCGATTGTATTGTAAACTACAGCAGTTCCCTCATCTAACATCTGCTCTGTATTAATCTTATATTCTGGGAGAATTTCACGAAACATTTTGCCAAACTGTGCTTTCAGCTTTACTGGACTGGTCAGGTGCAGATGTTTGAATTTACACTTAAATCTCTGTTCTGCTGTATGAATCACATACAATAAATACTCCCGGATAATTTTATGGCGGACTACAGAAGCAACATGTCCTTGTTTGTCTGTAATTTCCTGCATCAAATCATAACTGTTTACCCAGCGTTTCATTTCATAGAAAATGCTGAATGTTTCATCATAGTATTTAATCTTATTTGCTTTCTGCGCTTCATATCCAAACTGATACTCAATGTTATCAGGATCGCTGCAGTCCAGAATACTGACTACTGTGGGCAGCAAAGGCACCCATCTTTTTTCCCCTCTGGTATTGTCCAAAAACTGTACAATATTGATAGAATCCAATACGCTCCCGCCGTTTAGAATATCTTGGCTGTTTGTCCTGGAAATATAGTTATAATCCAGATAAGTTCCTGCTGCTGTATTTGAGGTGCCAAAGTCTATGGATAAAATGGCTTCTGTTTCTTCTGCATACCGCACTTCAATATCCACTAATGGTATCCTGTAATAATGCAGTGCAGAGATATTCTGCTGCTCTATATCATAATATACATTGTACAGATAATCTGATTCCCGCTTTTCAAAATACAGCAGGGCATAATGGCGGTGCTGTTTCATATGAAGTTTTATGTCTTTTCCCTTACATAAATAATATTTCTGGGGTGTCTTCCCGTCCCCAACCAAATTAAAGATGCCGCACAATTCATTATTTTCTCCGACGAGCAAAACATTTGATTCTCCCAGACGGTTTACAACTGCCTTACTGATATCATCCTTTTTCTGATGGTCAATCTCCACCTGGTATTTATCATATAACGACAGCTCCAAATCATCATACACAATAAATCTTGCAGGATTACGGATCGTTCCTTCATCTTTTAAAATACTGCCAAGCTTTTTCTGAATGAGCTGTTCCATTCTTTCATATCCGCCTTCCTGATACTTATGGATTAATAAAGTTTCCTTCTCTCCCCGATAACGAATGATAGTCTCAATTAATTCATACCGATTCAGAGGATTTGTTATGCCTTTAATAATCTTTTCCTTACTGCAGATTTCCCGCAACTGATAAGTAGTCATCTCTTCCAATTCTTTTTCTCTATAGGTACGACTATTATTTACAATCGGTTTGCTGTCTAAATGCAATGTATATGAAGGTTTCTTTATCATCTGTTCTTCTCCTTTCCTGCTAATACAATGCAATCTTATCCACACACATAGTTTCATCCATCCCAATAATGCCAAAATGATTGCTCCAATAAATACGATAACTATATTCAAGTGGTAAAAACATTTTTATAATAAAATTCATCTGTTTCTCATAGACCTCTTTTCGCCGTTTACCCGCATAGATTAACAGTTCTGCTTTGTCAATATGATTTGTATATACATAACTGTCTGGGAAGATATATGCTGCTACTTCTTTTAATGTATGAATTGGCCGCCCCAGATGATATAACTCTACAATTTTACTGCTGACAAATTCTTTCTGCTCCATATCAAAAAAACTCCAATACTCTTTCATATCTTCTCCGAAGTCTTTATCCAGAATTTCTTCCTCAACAAACCTTCTTAAGAATTCTCTTAGATTCATTCCATGATTTACATCTACTTTTACCAGCAAATGTACCAGCCAGTCGAACAGTTCTTCTTTTAATGCTCTATCTTCATCATATTCTAAGGTAAACATGTTTTTGAAAATCTCATGAAAACGATAATACGGATTCACTTCAACATAAATTTCCTCGGTGATATCCTCATTTTCCAACAATTCATTTAATGATAAAAATGACATTTCCATATAAGGAGAATATTCCTTTGCTAATACAAACCTTATCTGATTTTCATTGATGCCAAGCCTTTCTGCCTTAATGATTGTATCCCATATATAGTTCATATTTTGCACCAAACCTTTCAAGCCCAAGTCTTTTCAAAAGTTACAGTTCAATCATGCCGCTCCTATTTTTCCAGAATATAAAATAACAAAAAATCATTGATTGGCTGGCAAAAAACTAATTCACCATTTTTCCTATACATTTATACTCTGGAAAATATTGCTGTAATTCTGAAATAATAAAACTCATAACATCTCTTGATAAATAATTTTCTTCCACTGCCTCATAAACAATCAGCATTATTTTGCGTCCATCTTCCGGACGTATGTCTTCCTCTATAAAGTCATTTACAGGATAACTTTCTTCTTCCTCCTGATACATTGGTAAAATCTCGATTTTTTTTATTCTGAACAAGTCGGATGCCTCAAAAGAAGTCAATCTTCTATATAGTTCTGCCTGTGTCCGAATGACACGAGGCTGCTGTTTCTCATAACCTACTAAAAACTTTTCTTTCCATGCATTTGAAAAAAACGGATAACCATAGTCGTATTCTGCCTGCAAATTTGGATTATGTGTTTTATAAACAGGCCATTTTTCAATATTTTCTTCTGAAAGAATAATAGAAATTGATTCCTTATCTCTTATGACATAGCCATCATGGTCTTTTTCAAAACGTACAATATTTTCATATATAGATTCATTGCTGGGAATATTAAATTTATGCTGATATCTTAAGTTATTGCCTGTGGCGATTGGAAAGTTCGTACTAAGCAAATAAGTCTCTTCTAAATTCCAAAGAGGAATTACATTATCATTTCTAAAACGCTCCAATTCTCCGAAAGAAATCTCTAACCTTTCTATTATTTCATCTTCAACAAATGAAATTTCGCTCTCCAAAACAAATTCAAAAAATTTATAAAAGTAAGGGGCATTTAGAGATACCCAGTTTAAATTATTTTGTTGGAAGTAGTAGTACAAATTTCTTACCATATCGATATACTTATTAAATTGCTGCAGGCGAATTTCAACTTTATGTTTGTTCTGGTTGGTAACTAGGGTTCCTGTATAAACAGGCTGTTCTTTTTTTATTTTACTAAGAACCATATAATCACAAGCAAAAAATGTTCTTCCCAAAACAACCTTTTCTCCTTTTGTTTGTTTTTCAATAATAGTATCTGTTGTTTCAAACTCAGTCTGCAAGTCCTTTGAATCCAGCGGAAACATAAACTGATCTATTCCATCATATTTGGAACGCTCACAAATCGTAACATAGATATTTTTCCTTGTACCATCCAGATTTATCTCATCAAACACCCTTTTTCTTATATTCTCATATACAAAATCTGTATAATCTACCATACCGCTAAAAACATAATTCATAATTTCCTTTAGCAGTTTTCTGTTTTCTAAATCTGCTATGTTATTTAGATTCTCTCTGATTCTTTCCTTCATTACAGCAAACCCCTATTCCTCTGATTTTTTCTGTTTCTTTTTTGTTTCTTCCTGCGCTTCCTTTTTCTGTTTTTCTGCTTCAATTTTTTTCTCAATTTTTTTCAAAATATTAGTAATCTCAATACATTTATCTGTAAAATTTACTTCCTTATAGTAATCTTTTGCCGTCTGATAATATTCTTTTGCACTTTCATATTCCTTTGCTTTATAAGACTTCGCCCCTTCCTCTTCGTACTTTTCTGCCTGTTCAATACATTCAATATTTTCAAGCTTTGTATTAATTTCTGCTGCTTTTACATCATTTTTTAACTTTTCATATTTTCTCTTTGCCAAAGTGTATTGTGTCTTTGCTGCATCGTAATTTCCATTTTCATAAAGGCTATCTGCTTTTTTTAATATGCCATCTGCCTCATTTTCAGCCTTTTCCGTTTTTTTTTCCTGCTGTTTTTCTTTTATGGTATCTACTGCATTACTACAGTCCTCTGCCTTATCTGTTTCATCTGCATTTCCGTAGGCTTTCTGTGCTTCTTTCAGCGCATCAATTGCAACAGAATTTTTTCCTTTGTCAGCTGCCGTATTTGCCTTTTCCTTCCATGCATCACCAATGATTTTATATTTCAGTTTTTTCAATTTAGCAAGCAAATCTTTTATTTCTTTCTTTAGTGTCTCATCAATTTTTTCTTTTCCATCATCCGCCGTTAAAGCGTTCTCTAAATCTGATATATTATTTTTTAGATTCTTATTATTATCATAATCATATACTGCATTTTTCTTTGCTGAACTTACATATTTTTTTGTATTTGCTAATACATCTTGATATTGTCCATTTGTCTCTGTATAAATATTTTCTAATTTTGCATTGAACATAATATCCTCAAACTTTTTTTCATATCCGGCAATAATATTTTCATAACTTTGCTTTGCATCTTCGCTTAAATAATCTGTTTCAATAGTATCTGCAATATTCAGGTTATAAGATTCGCCTTCCATTCCCTGTTCCTGCCTCTTTAAATCAACATACTCTTTTCCTTTGGCAATTCCTAATAACCTTGCATACTGGCTATATAATTCCATATAGGAAACTGTATCTGCTGTTTCTAAAGTCTCAATTTCCTGAATCCTATTATAAGTATCTATGAATCCCTTTGCTGCTATTACCCTTTTCTTTTTACTGTCTTCTGATGATAAAAACTTTTCATAGCTTTGTGATGCCTGCTTCAAGGTATTTGTTTCATCAAATATTTTGCCATTTTTGTCTATATCCTCAATTCCACTGTTAATTTGCTGCCACATCATTTTGATTTTATTATTTTTATTTACATTTCGTATTGCTAAACCAATCAAAAAAATGAACAGTATCACTAAAATTGGTGTACCTATCATGGCAATTCTCTTTATTATTTTTTTGCGCTTTGGATTCTGGTACACTTTATTGATATAGATACATGCAATTGTATAATTAGATATCCATCTCATCTGCTGGCTAAGAATAATGTCCTCAATACTCGCACATACCTCTTCCGGTTCTGAAGCTTCCTCCACGGAATCCAAAATTTCCGGAACTCCTGCATTTTCCCATATTCCACGGGTACACATAGTAACAATATCTCCATCTTCTAACTTGATTTTAGAAGACACATAAGGGCGGAAACTTCCCGGCTGCCCCAAATAACAATACAAATTGTGACGTTCTTCATGCTGCTCTATTCTATCTAATGGAATTTCTCCCTGTTCAGCCAAATTCTGACTCAATGACTGGTCTGTACTTCTATGTAACACTTTTCCGTTTCTCAAATGATACAATCTGGTATTCCCTACATTTGCCCACCGTAACTTTTTATAATTCGTGACCAGTATCAGTATACTTGCTTCCAGACGAATATCCCTTGTTTCCTTTAATAATTCCTTATGTGCCACTTTTGCATAGTGTTTCATAAGGTGTTTTGACATCCCGCTTTTTTCATAAAATGCATTAATAACTGAGCTTACTGCCAGTTCTGCACTATGCCTTTTCCTGTCATCATCTATTCCATCGGCGATACAGTAACAGGCATAGTCCTGTAATTCTACAAATGCAAAATAATCTGCATTTTTCAGACAGCTTCCTGGTTCCGATATGAATTTTGTTTTAAATATTGAATTATCTTTTCTCATTCTTTTGCACCTTATACTATACTTTTCTATTTTACTTTTATTACGACTATTGTTGCATTATCTTTGCTTTTTACATTCTTATATTTGATTGCTTCTATTATTTTTTCTGCTATGTCATTTGCACTCCCTTTTTGCTCCAACAGATTTTCTAACTCTATCTGATTCAGTGTTTCTACTCCATCAGAATACAAAAGCACTTTATCGCCTCTTTGCAGAGTAACTGGCTGTTCACATATCTCACCGCCTGTAAAGCCATCATAACCAACATAATTCATCAGACGCCTTTTTTGCGGATGATTCAATGCATCTTCTCTGTTTATCTTCCCAGATAAATATTGGTCTTCCAGCCAGTTTTCCACATTTTGTTTCCTATTAACAGGGATTAATCTTTTTTTCCTGTATATGGCTATATCACTGTCTCCCACTGAAAACCAGTACATCTGGTTCTTATTTACAATTGCTGAAACCACTGTTGTTCCGCAGGGGGTATCTTCGAATTGCTTTCGTATTTCAAAATTGGCTTTTTGGGCTGAAGTTTGGAAATAGTAATTAATATTTCCAGTAACATCCTCTCTCTTAAATTCTTTTAAAAAGTTATCCACCGTAATACGGCTTGCAATATCACCATTAATAAATCCGCCAATTCCATCTGCAACTACCGCCAAAAGCCCATATGACCTTTGGCATGAACCAAAGGAATCATCTTGCTTCTCTCTTGTTCCTATGTATTGTGCGTTTCCAATTTCCAGTGCTTCCTTTTTACTTTTCAAAATACTCTCTGAACGAAGATACACACTGATTCCAATTAAAACGCATAATATTATAATTAGTCCTATGATAATTAATATATGGTAATTTACTATCATTCTTCTTCTCCATTTTCCCACTCGAAATGTTCTCCACATAGTGGAATGAAAATAAATTTACTGTTTCCCATTTCTATAATTGAAAATGCCTGCAATTCTACAGGTGTATAAACTGCTTCATTATTATGATATGCCAGTCCTGAAGAATCTCCTGGCAATAAATATGCTGTTCTATTCTTCCTGTCATATGAAATAGCAGCATGATTGATTCTGGATATGGCATTATCCCCGATGATCTGGATATGCATATTGTCTGCCCTTCCTATGAAATTTTTTCCTGCTTTTATCTTGTAATCTTTTCCATATTGTGGTCCCTCTATACAGACGAGCCAGCCTACAACAGGATCAAATTCCCCATTATTTGTTGTCAATGGCATGGTTTTGTCGGGATCATCTACTAATATTCTTCTTTCTCTTGCATTCTCCCTATCCATTTCTGTATTACAGTAGGGACAGGTATCACCATACTTTCTTGCACTAAACATGTGTCCATTTACACAACGATTCAAACCCATACTCCAACTCTCCTTTTATCTTACCTGTAATATTGTTTTTCCAATATAGATATAATCTCCCGGTTCTAATTGAACTGGTTCGGCTTTATTTAAATATTCCATATCATTACTATTATATTTTTGTACTGCTGTTCCTTGTTCTGAATCAAAATCCTCAACATACCAGTTTCCATTTGTATAATTTAATAATGCATGCTCATCAGAAATCAATGCAGACAATGCTGTATCAGATAAATCAATGTCTGCTTTTGTATTTTCGGTATTTTTACCAATAACAAGCCCGGCTCTTCCATCAATACTCCATTGCTTTAATACCTGATGTTCTTCATTCAATAACAATACTTTTCTGATATGTACAGTTTTTTCTTTTATCATCATAGCAGGTGTAGCAACTTGTAATTCACTGGCTGCTTTATAATATATAAACCACATATAAACACATGAAAATATAAGAATTATACCTATATACGCTGCTTTTACTTTCACTCCTGTATCAAGATAGCATACAATTACAATTAATGCTCCTATTGCCGCCCATATCAAATTGTCCACAATGCTCATTATGCCATATCTTTTTTTCTTCTTTTTCATTTTTTGCACCTTTCTTACAGTATGATAATCAAAGACAAGAATAACCCATAAAATCATGGCTGTGATAAGCCATGATTTTATGTAAATATTAACAGGATGCTATTTTTAAGCTCCAAAGCCTCCATTGATTGTCATGTCTGTGATATTATCACGTTTCTGACGTGCAATTAGTGTAAACATTCCAACTCCTTGCTCAATATCAAATTCTTCATAGTAATCCACTACAAATGCTTTGGTTAGTTCATATTGTCTTGTTACCTGCCCCTGTGAAACACAGGTAATTTTTAAATTGCGGTAACAGTTGGCATCAGTCGCAGCAATTCTAGACCAGTCTCCTAACTGAATTGTTGTTTCTGAACCGCCTAGCACTGTTAAAATTTTTCCTCTGATTTTTACTGTTACTGCCAAATTAGCTGTTCTTGCATTAGAATCTTCTGGTACTTCTGAAATAAATTCAAAAGATTCAATTGATTTCTCATCTAACTTTGTTCCATCAACATCTACTCTTAAGCCCATATCTAATCCTCCTTTGTCTTACTTATCCTAAAAGTTTCCTGTGCATGTGTAATCTTTGTTTCTGTCCTTTTTCTGTCTCAGCAGAACGTCAAATGTACCAACACCTGTATCATTGTCAAA
>CAYRAV010000076.1:0-13623 GCA_964422365.1 uncultured Lachnospiraceae bacterium
GAGGATGGAAAAGAAACCGTTTATAATATTGAAATGCAGACAACAGAGAATAGAAATCTTCCTAAGCGAACAAGATATTATCAAGGGATGATAGACTTGAATATCTTGGAAAAAGGGGATAATTACAAAGACTTGAAACGGAGTTTTGTTATTTTTGTATGTACCTTTGATCTGTTTGGTGAAGGGAGACACATCTATACCTTTGAAAATCGTTGTATTCAAAATCTGGTGTTAGGTCTTGGTGATGATACAACTAAGATAATTTTAAATACTAAGGGTACAATGGATGATGTTACCCCAGAAATGAAAAAGTTGCTTGATTATATTGATGGTAAGGAACCGGAGGACGACTTTACCAGGGAATTAGATGAAGCGGTGAAGTCTGTTAGAAATAATGAGAAATGGAGGTTGGATTACATGACTTTGCAAATGCATTATCAGGAAAAATATGAGCAGGGATATGATGAGGGAGATAGAAAAAGAGCAATCTCTGTAGCAATTAGAATGATAGAAGCTAATAAATTGCCTTCAGAGGAGATTGCATTATATTCTGGACTTACCTTGGAACAGGTGATTGAACTAGAAAAAGAATTGCAATCAGTATAATGTTTGTTGCCTAAACTCAATCGAATTTCCAGTGCTTCTATTTTGTTTCTAAAATTTTTAGAAGTCTCAGGATAATAAAAATAATATAGTAACTGTTCATGGTTCTGAACAGTTACTATTTTTTTAAAGAAACAGCTTCATATTTTACAAAAAACGCTATACTGAGCATGAAGAGTTTGGTATAGCGTTTTTCAAACCTGTTGAAATAACACCCAAAACGAAAAATACCATGTCATGATATAAATGACCCTAAAACAACTGAAAAAATACCATGTGGCGATTTTACAAGGAAAAAATTAAACGATATAATTGTGATATAAAGTTAATGCGAGAGTGTCATTAATACAAGTTGTGTAAGATAAAAGAAGAAATCACAAGTAGATCATCCGATCCCAATGGGGTAAGCAGAATGTAAGCAAAATGCTAGCATCAGGGTGAGCATAATGTAGACAAGGTGCTAACACTAGGGTGAGCAGAATGTAAGCAAAGTGCTGTCATGAAGGATTGAAGGAGAGGAAAAAAGTGAAACTGTGGTGAGCAGAATGTAAACAAAGTGATAGCATCGAGGTGAGCAATATGTAAGCAAAGTGATAGCACTAGGGTAAGCAGAATGTGTACATAATGCTATCATTTTATCATTTTTAGAGGAAATGGAGATATATTTCGGGGTATTAGGGGTGTCCCCTAACCGGAAAAGCATTTTTGTGATACAAAATGCGTATCTGGCAAAACCGAAAATATGTCTATTGACCTATACTGACGTTTTGAATTGGCAGAGTCAATTAAAAGAAATATTTGAGTAAATAGAAGATACAAAGCAGGGAGGAGAAGTTTACATGAAGGAAGAAATATTTGAGATACCTGTATGGAAAAGGTACACATTGAATATAGAAGAGGCAGCAAACTATTATCACATAGGGCAGGGAAAACTGCGTGAGATTGTGGAAGAACACCCAGAAGCGGAGTTCATCATCTACAATGGAAATCGAGTACTGATAAAAAGGAAAAGATTTGAGCAGTATTTGGATGAGTGTACGGTGATCTAGTTTAATAGGGTGCTTTCTAATGAGGAAGAAAAAAATGCCTTAGGTGTCATTAAAGTTCTGACGGGGATTACTGCCGTATAGTGCTAGTATATAAGAAATGCTAGTGTAAAATTTTCTTCGGGTTTTCTGTAAATGATTATTTTTCCGAAAATTTATATTATGCATGAAAGAACTAATCTGATATGGCATAGGAGTATTTAGGAATACTTCCCTTGAATATGTCATTCCCGAAGGTAAATTTACACTATCTATAAGAAATATTTCAATAGAAGGAGTTCAACTTTTGTGATATAATATAACTACGGTTGGACTCTCTTTTTTGAGGAGAGATGGCTATGAGCGAAAAAAGAAGAGATAATAGAAACAGAATTCTTCATAATGGAGAATCACAGTTGGCGGATGGAAGATATCGTTTTAGATATTCAGATTTAGACGGAAAACGCCATGATGTATATAGCTGGCGTTTGGATCACAATGATAGGATGCCAAAGAATAAGCCACATGATTTGTCATTAAGAGAAAAAGAAAAGCAGATTGACCAAGATCTATTTAATCAAGTAGTATCCAATGGCGGCAATATGAATGTTCTGGAATTGTGTGAAAAGTATACTTCATTGAAATGTGGAGTAAGAGACACGACAAGAGCCGGCTACAAAACGGTATTGAATATTTTGAAGAAGGATCCATTTGGAAAAAAGAGAATTGACAAGGTGAAGATTTCAGATGCCAAGGGATGGCTAATTAAGTTACAACAGGTTGAGGGAAAGAGTTATTCCTCCATCCATCAGATTAGAGGTGTGGTAAGACCGGCATTTGAAATGGCTTTTCAAGATGATCTAATTCGAAAGAATCCATTTCAGTTTGAGTTGTCTTCTGTTATTGTAAATGATAGTGTGACAAGAGAGGCTATAACTCGTAAACAACAAAGGGCATATTTAAAGTTTATCAAAGAGGATTCGCATTATAAGAAATTTTATGAAGCAATCTATATTCTATTTCACACAGGATTACGGATTTCGGAATTTTGCGGGTTGACAATACAGGATGTAGATTTTAAAGAGATGAGAATAAAGGTAGATCATCAGCTACAGTATATCAATGGAAAAGGTAAAAAAATCCAAGAGCCAAAAACAGAAAGTGGTGTACGTTTCATTCCAATGACAAAGGAAGTAGCAGAATGTTTCAGGAAAATTCTTATGAAAAGGGAAAAGCCTGCAATCGAGAAAATGATTGATGGATATTCCGGATTTATCTTTTTGGATGCGTATGGAAATCCTACCCCGGCATATTATTGGGAAAAGAGAATGCAACGGATTTGCAAGAAGTATAACAGTATTTATAAAGTGCAAATGCCGAAGATTACACCGCATGTTTGCAGACATACTTTTTGTTCCAATATGGCAAAGTCGGGAATGAATCCAAAAACATTGCAGTATATTATGGGACATGCAGATATTAGTGTAACACTTAATACTTATACGCATGTGAATTTTGAAGATGCCAGGCAGGAATTAAACAGAGTGTCAAATTGCTAGAAGCCTTGAAAACAGTTGGGGGTAAGCGTTTATGGTTTACCCCGGTTTTTACCCCGAATTCTTAAAAAAATATAAGAAAATATGTGAAATTATGAAACGAAATGTGAAAAAGAGAGTTTGGTGGAAATGGGCTAAAATGAAGGAAAATATTGATTTTGAAGGGAAATAATAACTATGATTAAAGTACTTTTCATCTGCCACGGCAACATCTGCCGTTCCCCCATGGCAGAATTTATATTAAAAGACATGGTTAAAAAGTTAGGAAAGGAAGATGATTTCTTTATTGCCTCCTGTGCTACCAGCACGGAAGAAATCTGGAATGGACTCGGAAACCCAGTATATCCACCAGCAAAAAAGGAATTAGCAAAGCATGGTATATCCTGTGAGGGAAAACATGCAGTTTTACTAACGAAAAAAGATTATGAAAAGTATGATTACCTGATTGGCATGGAACATGTCAATATCCGCAATATGCTTCAGATATTAGGTGGTGATCCGGAAGAAAAGGTACATCTTTTGTTAGAATATACAGGAGAGAATAGGGGAATCGCCGATCCTTGGTATACAGGAGATTTTTCTAAAACCTACAAGGATATTTCAGAAGGCTGCAAAAAATTTTTAGAATTTATTTCAACTAAGAAAGGTGGTTTTTAATATGACAGCACAAGTAGGAGACCAGTTTAAATTCAAAGGAGGCAAACATGAAATTGTCGCAATAAGTGAACCTATCGATTTTCATCCAGAAACATACGGCATTATTCCTGAATCCATATGCACTGCTTGTTGGAATGGATATTGGTGTGAATATGAAATTTCAGACAAAGGAATCACTTTAAACAATCTGTACATAAATGCAAAAGATGATTATTATCCGAGCATCAATGGTGTTGTTCCGGTATCAACAAATAATCAGAAAAACTATCAATATATGGGTCATCATTTATATAAAGGAATTAATCTTTCAATCAATTATACCGGGAAAATAGTTACGGGCAGCGATTTTCTACGAGAATACTATATTCATATGGGTTATCAAAGAGCATGGGCATATAAGATTCTGACAGAATTTGTTTTTGAAAATGGAACACTAAAACAAACCATAGACCACAGCAAAGTAGCAGAACAATTGAGAGAACAAATTGATGAAATGACACGAAATCCACAAAAAACAAGTAAAATAACAGATAAAGAGATTTCCAATTTTATAGATGAAAGTTTTTCTTTGGATATTAAGAAGAAAACATGGTGGATTTAGCGAATAGTAACTGTTCACATATGTCAATTTACCATTTGTAGAAGATACCATTTCACTAAAAAATAAATGTATTGTCTGACAAATGCCCCATTGATGTCATCTGCCATATAGAAATGGTGGTTCAAAGTATCTTCAGTCTGCGAGCAGCACATGCACTTTGCACCATCATTTCTATATAACTCAACTGTTACCAGAAAATAATGATATTTTTAATTTTATCCTTTACATTTTTGAGCGACTATGTTATTATACTATTAGACCTGTTTTCTTCCTTTTGTTTGAAAGGAGAAAATTTATCTTGAAAAAAATATCAGTTTTTATTGTAACACTGGTGCTTGCCTTAAGCACTATGTTTTCCACTTCTGCTGTACATGCAGCAGATTCTTCAGCTATTCCGTATATTATTTTATCCCAATATTACGGTACTATGAAAATTGGTGAAGGAAACTGTATTTCGGCTTTTACTTCCACCGGAAAGAAACCAACTTGGAAAAGCAGTGACTCCTCTGTCGCCTCTGTAAATACTTATGGTTGTGTGACCGCTAAGAAGGCAGGTACTACATTCATTACAGCAAGCATCAAAAACGCAGAAGCATCTTGTAAAATCACAGTGAAACCAACTACAGTTACCCTGAACCGTACCAATATTTCCTTAGAAAATGGCCAGTGGACACGGTTAGTTGCAAATACTTCTAATGGTTCTAAAGTAACATGGAAAAGTTCCAAAAAAAGTGTTGCTACTGTAGATAGTTATGGTACAATTGCGGCAGTAAAACCAGGAGAAGCAATCATTACTGCTACTGCTAACCAAACAAGCGTAACCTGTAAAGTAACTGTAAAATCACCAACAGTCACATTGAATTCCCGCTCTGTAAATCTATATCGCACACAGACTTTTTCTTTAAAAGCATCTGTATCTTCTAACATCAAACCTACCTGGAAAACAAACCGTAAAAGTATTGCTGTTGTTGACGAAGATGGTAAAATTACTGCCATAAAACATGGTACAGCTACTATTACTGCCAAGGTTGATGATGTATCTGTTACTTGTGAAGTTACAGTAAAACAACCTACTGTAACACTAAACAAAAGTGAACTTTCCCTGAAAAAAGGTGCGAAAGAAACATTGACTGCCAAAGTATCTTCTGGAAACACACCTACATGGACCTGCAGCAATACTGATGTTGTAAGCATCTCTGATAAAGGTGTCATAACTGCAAAGAAAAAGGGAAGTGCATATGTTTATGCAGCAGAGGATGGCATAAAATCTAAATGTAAAGTTACAGTAACAGAGTAAGAGTCACAGACACATTTCAGACATGCCATAAAATGAAACATTATTACATTTTATGGCACAATACAAAAACACAGAATTTCATAGAAATACTTCTCTTCTGTGTTCTCTTTATCAAAGTAAAAGAAAACTACTCTTTTACTCTTTGTTCTACAGCTCTCAAATACAAAATCCTATATTTGACAAGCTTTTATATAGATATCAAAAATAACAGTAAAAATAAAGGAAGAAAACAGGCTTTATATAAAAATGGCTGTTGCATTAAGGCAAAACCAAACATACTACCTTCAAACACAATCTAGCTGTAAATGGCAGTTGCGTTCTCCTACATAACCATTATAACAGCTATCTTCTCTTACATAAGCAGTTTTGACAACTCTTCTATCAAATCTTTATCTGCCGGAAGCCACTGCACAGAATTAAGATTATTTCCAGATAACCACTTTGCATCTTCATGTTCTAATAAATCTAACTGGCCGCTAATTACCCGGCACCAGTAACAATGCATTGTTAAATGAAAATCCGGATAATCATACTCAACCGTCTGAATCAAGTCATCTACCGCAATTTCTGTATCCAATTCTTCTAGAATTTCACGTTTCAATGCTTGTTCCTTCGTTTCACCATGTTCTATCTTACCTCCCGGAAATTCCCATTCACCCTTAAATGCTCCATAACCCCGCTGGGTAGCAAAAATCTTTCCTTTATTTTCTCCTGTTCCTTTAATAACTGCTGCCACTACTTCTATTACTTTCAACAATGTTCCCCTCTTTCTTTCCTCTTATGTTCCCATTCTTCCATACAAAATGCATCTTTTTTTAATCCTGCATGTATCGATTTAGAACCTCTTCCCACTCTTTCTCCTTAAAACCAATCAGCACAAAACAATCTCCAACAATAATAGGACGCTTTACTAACATACCATCTGTTGCCAGAAGTTTTAATTGTTCTTCTTCTGTCATATCAGGCAGTTTATTCTTTAAATCCATCTCTCTGTAAATCATACCACTTGTATTAAAAAATCGCTTTAACGGCAGTCCGCTCTCCTTATACCACTTTTTTAATTCATCTTCTTTGGGATTTTCCACTTTGATATCTCTGTCCTCAAACTCAATTTTGTTTTCCTCTAGCCACTTTTTTGCACGTTTACATGTTGTGCATTTAGGGTATTCTACAAATAATAAACTCACTGTTCATTCTCCTTTCCAATCTAAAAAACTCCTATCTTTCCTTATTACGACAAGAAAATTCCATAACTTAATATTCGTTGCAGTTACAATTATAATATGTGTTCCACATAAAGACAACCAGAAAAAGTAAGGTCTTCTCAATGCTTAACCACAGCCTTATATTATCTTATAATTCAGCCATGCAGAAACAATTGTGCCATATAAATACGGGGACTTGCTCACTAAAGACAGAACGATAAATATTCATGCTTTTGTCCATCTTGCAGACAAAAGTGCAAAATATATGATGTGTGACATTATTTCCTGTGGCCGTTATGCAAGGGGAGAATAATTTGCTTTTTCATCTTTCCTAAAAATAATCACAAAACTGGTTGACAATTTAAACCACCTATTCTATAATATGGTTGACAATGTAAACTTACATAAAACAATACAGAAGGAGGTCATTATGGAACAGAAAATTAATGTAACAAACAGTGAATGGTACGTGATGCACTGTCTGTGGGAAAAATCCCCTCAGTCATTGATGCAGATTGTACCATTGATGAAGGAACGAGTAGGCTGGAGTAAGAGCACCTGTGCAACTATGGTGAGGAGGATGACAGAAAAGGGATTACTAGGATATGAAGAAAATGGGAAAACAAAATATTTCTTTCCCAAAGTGGAAAAAGAAAAAGTAGTAGTTCAGGAAACCAGAGATTTTCTACAGCGGATCTATGAAGGCAGCATCAGTATGATGATGAGCCAGCTGCTAAGACAAAATGATTTGTCTCAGGAAGATATCCATGAATTGCAGGAAATCTTGAAAGAAGCAAAAAATAAGACAGAAAAGAATGAAAAAAGAAAAATTGCAGATAAGAAAGGAAAGTAGGGAGATGCGATGGAAAATTTTTTAGAATGGATGTTGGAATCTTCTCTACTGGTAATCATGATTTTGGGAATCCGGAAAATTTTTATGAAAAAAATACCTTATGCCATAATCTATGCTCTCTGGGCTGTGGCGGCACTGCGTTTTATGATACCGGTAAATTTCATATCCACACCGCTCAGTGTCGCAAATATATTCACAGAGGTATCTTCCACACAGGATGCCCAAAAGCAAACTGGACCAAAAGAAGAACAGTACAAGGATAAATTTACAGAAAAGGTTGACCAATACAAACAACAATACAATGAACCTGGTATCATATCAGATATAGATTCCACTGGAAAAATTTCAGAGAATTTAAAACAGATAGATAATACCCAAAAGGCAAAAAAAAACACACCGTTCAATCAGCAAACAAGCAGTGAACAAGCACAAACAGAAAAAATTTCTATGAATACCAATCGTGTCAATTGGACAATGTTTCTGATAAAAGGATGGATGATTACTTCTCTAATGCTTTTTGCATGGATGCTTTTTTCCAATTTTGTCCTGCTTAGAAAGATGAAAAAGAACCGTGTATTGTATGGGCAGCGGAAAAAAATAAAAATATATATTGTGCCTGGTATAAAAAATCCATGTTTATATGGATTCTTCCGTCCTGCCATCTATCTCCCTGCCTCTTTGCTTTCAGCCGATAATGGAGTACTGGCGGACACAAAAACATTGGAACTGGCAATTACCCATGAGTCTGTACACTATATGCATAAAGATCACATTTGGGCGATGCTTCGAATGTTATTGGTATCTGTATATTGGTTTGATCCATTTATTTGGATGGCGGCATCCTGTTCGAAAAAAGATGCAGAACTTTTTTGTGATGAAACAACGATTCGGATATCGGGAGAAGACAATCGTTTTTGTTATGGAGAGATGTTAGTCCAATTGGCAGGAAGTGCCGATCGGGAAGATTTTCGTTATTTTATGATTCCAATGAGTAGGAGGGGAAAGGAAATGGAAAAAAGAATTCGTGCAATCAGCGAGAAAAAGCATTATTCCAAATGGGTTTTTATTCCACTGGCTGTTTTGTTACTGGTGACAATTGGTATTACCTGCAGTACAGGTATCCATTCTTTGAACAAAAAAGGAGAGGCAGCAGAAGGCATGGCAAAATTAAACCCAAATGGGAACGTGGCATCAAATGGCTCAAATATGCTGGCAAAGCAGACGGAAACAGAAAAAAAGGCAGCAAATGCAGAACAAGTCGTTAACGAACAGATTTCTGCCTATGCCGATTTTTTGAAAGATCATGCAAAAAATGCCAAATACCGGTACTATTCACTGGTATGGCTTGGAGAAGAGCATGTCATACTTTTAGTGTCAAATAGTGTAAATGCAATTGATAATGATGAAAACCAGAGCAGCAATACAAGTAAGATTTATAATTTGGTGAATGGAGAACCCGTATTTTGCGGAAAAGCAGCCTGCAGCAGCAGCGGCGAATGGATACATGTATCTGATGGAACAATATTGACAGACTCTCATCATTCCGTAACCAGGACATGGGTGGAACCAGAATCAGATTCACTCTATACAGAAACAGCAGAAGAAGATATAGAGAATTACTATGACAAAACATCAGAATTTTATGCATGGATGAAAACATTTAACGGTGCATCCAGTGTCATTTTCTATACCAACCCATATATCAGAGAAAAAACCAGAAAACAGGAACCGAACACTCTGGCATTACAAAACTATGCAGAATACTATGAAAAAAGAATCATATCTCCGGAATTTTTTACCATTGATAAGGATTTTACACAGGATGGCAAAAAAGATACTCTTACAGCCGATATCGCTATGATGAGGTATCCGGAAAGTGATGATACTCCTACACTGACAATTACATCCGGAAAGACAGGCAGCATTATATATTCTCTCAATATGAACACACTACACAAAGGATACAGCGGCGTATACATCTTTGAACAGAAAAACCATGCTTCACTGATGCTCTGGAACAACTCTATCATTGAAGGAATAGGAACTTACGAATGGAAAATATTTGACCTGACGGAAAACGGTGAGGAACAAGTTTTAGAACAGGATCGTTTCACTTTTGATTTGAATCATCTCAAACCGGAAGATCCTGAAAATTTAGAGAAGTTTGCAAACCGGCTTAACCCTTATCTAAAAAAAGCGATGTTTTGGTGTGCAACCAAGGATGATGAAGTGGTACTTGGTGTATCTGAACCACCTTTACAGGGACAGATTTCCTATGATCCAAGCACAGACTTAGCTGTGATGAAGTTACATGCTGCTATAAATGAAAATTTTGAAGCGATGAATAACGGATACACTACAGAAACTCTTTTAAGTTCCAATCCATACACATATATTGACAATGACTATTATAGAGCTATTATTGCACTAGGTTTTGATGCTGTAGGAGTATTACAAAATAAGAGCAATACGGATAGTTTTTCAGGCTTGAATTCTTATATTTCAGCTATTGCTATTGAAGAAATAACAAAATGCAAGTTATCTAATATAACCGGAAAGGAATATCAAACAGCAGATGAATTTTATAAATTATGGGATGAAACAATTTCTAATATGCCTGGAACACTGATTGACATTATAGAAAACAAAGACAAGACAATAGAAGAAAAAGTAACAGAATTAGAGAACTATGGTATCTTTGGTGAAGCCTTTGTAAATGCTATTTTAGAAGATAATACTGACCAAATGAAATTTCTTAATCAGGAAATTGATTGTACTTTGACAGCTGCTGAGAAACAGAACATAAGAAGTATTATTCAAACTGATGCAAAGGAATTAAACAAGGCAGTTATCTATTTAAAAAATTATAAAAAGTAATGCTGTGATACAGCAATGCTATTCCTATTAACGTTCCAGAATATGCATTTTAAGCAAACAGTTATGAACAGGCTGGACAAATTCATAACATTGATTCGAAAATTACATGATATTACATCGAAACTGTCTTACAGAGGATTCCAAAATCCTATTATGTAAGACAGTTTTTTATTCCCACAATCAACAAACCTGCTCTGCATACTTTCAATAATATAGAACTATCACATGATAAACAAATAATACCCATTAGGGCATACCACAGTAGATATGCTTTTTACTGAAAATAAGGTATGAATAGCATGGCTGAACTACTGCTCTTGCGATAGCAAGCTGCTGCTGTTGCCCGCCAGACAAATCGCCGCCTTTTCTTTCTAAAAATTTTTTTAGAATAGGGAATGTTTCAAATATTCTGGTATGGTTACCTTTCCTGTTACCGCCTCAAGGCTTACACCACGAAACACCGTACCTTCTACCTTACCCCATAAGCCGCATTTACATCCTTTAACTTTAACATAACAATGTCTCCTATCTCCCCATGACATGTTGGTTTTCTGTTACCTTATCCATCGTTCCACTTAAAGAATGTAAGATACCTACTTTAATGGTATCTTCACTTGAAGTATCATTTCCCGTCATGGTTACTTCCATCATTTCGCAGCAATATGAATTTCAATGACTATAAATCAATTTTTCTCCATTTACATATAATGATATAACAGCATAAATACATTGCAAACCAATACTATATAGCAATGATAATGAGGTGGTTTTCATTGAGTACCTATAACCATAATGGTATGTTTCATCCTCCAAATTTATTTCGATTAAACAGAGGAGCAGCAAATTGCCCCTACAGAACTGTTACTCATTTCCAAGAATCCTATGAATCATGCAGCTGCCCGGATAGGAATACTGAAATCCCCAAAGACCCATGTTTAAGAGAGACAGAAGGAATTCGCGGGGAACCTGGTCCGATGGGACCACGAGGCAAACCTGGTCCTCAAGGCTGTCCGGGAGACCGTGGACCAATGGGACCGCAAGGAGTAACTGGTCCACAGGGTCCTCAGGGAGTAATGGGACCACAAGGTCCACAAGGTGAACGGGGATTACAAGGCCCACAGGGACCTCCCGGATATTCACAAAATAGTATTTTTGCAGCATTTGCAAATCAAATATCTGCTTTACCCAAAAAAACAAATCTTCCTCTTAAAATAAGCGTTCCGGATATAACAGAAAATATTTTTCCATACAACAACTGCTCTGCTTTCTTGAAACCAGGATATTATGCCATTTATTATTATGCTGCCACAAAATTGAAAACACCAGGATATATAAAAATTATTCCAGTGTTCAATGGCTGTATGCAGCTCTGTTATATGGGATATGACATGACAAAAAAACACAATGAAGCAGTTTGGATTTCAAGATATTTTATTGTTAAAATATCAGATTCCGTGCCTTTGTCCTTTATATGGCACTGCACAGAAAATACTTCTCACATTAATATGAATGTAACAATACAAAAGCTTTGCAGATAATGAAACCCTAACTGTTCTAAACTGTTCATAATATCAGTCAATTTTGAAACTCTATTTACCTTGTGAATATTTGTACAAATAAAATTAAGGTTACCTGGAGTTTCGTAATTATCTATATTAGTAATATAAGAAAAAGGAGTTAAAAAGTATGGTAACCATTAGTTTGTGCATGATTCTAAAAAATGAGGAGAAAGTTCTCTCCCGCTGCCTTGACAGTATAGCGAATCTGGTAGAAGAAATCATTATTGTAGATACAGGTTCTGTAGATCGGACAAAAGAAATAGCAGCAAATTATACTTCAAAGATATATTCCTTCCCATGGAAAGATGATTTTTCGGCTGCCAGAAACTATTCTTTTTCAAAGGCTTCCATGGATTACTGCATGTGGATGGATGCCGATGATGTATTAGAAGATGTAGAAAAAGAAAAATTTTTACACTTGAAACAATCCTTGGAATCCAATACAGATATTGTAATGATGAAATATAACACCGCTTTTGATGAAAAAGGCTTCCCTGTATTCTCATACTTTCGTGAACGATGGATTAAAAATGCTCCTCAATACCGCTGGATTGGAGAGGTTCATGAAGTCATTCCCCCAATTGGAAATATAATTTACTCAGATATTGCAATCTCACATAAAAAAGAGGGTATCGGGAATCCTGACAGAAATTTAAAAATTTATCAAAAACTACTGGCAAGTGGAAAAACTTTAGATCCACGGCAGCAATATTATTATGGACGAGAGCTATATTATCATCAGTTATATGAAGATGCCATTTCTGTTTTTGAAAAATTTCTACAATCTCCAGATGGCTGGTTAGAAAATAAAATAGAAGCATGTTCCATTTGTGCCAATTGCTATTACCAATTAAAACAAGATGACATTGCTCTTTCTACACTATTGCGCAGCCTAAGTTTCGATGTGCCAAGAGCAGAACTCTGCTGCGATATTGGAAAACATTTTCTAGAACGTGGAAATTATAATATTGCTATCCATTGGTATGAAACAGCACTAAACACCATTAGAAAGGAGCACGCTGATGGATTCATTTTACCAGACTGCTATGACTACATTCCTTATTTGCAGTTGTGTGTATGCTATGACAAGATCGGCAATTGGCAAAAAGCAAAAGAATACAATGAAAAAGCAGGACACTGTAAACCATATTCACAAGCATATCTTCATAATAAACGTTATTTTGAAACTTTATAGACATTCTCTAACCTTGTTCTAATAGAACCAGAGTGTATCTTAAAATTGCTTGCTACAAGATTCATATCACAATTTGTGGGGAATTTGTCCAAATTCATAAAGTGTATCAGATTGCACTAAATGAATTTGAAGCAAATACCATACCTTATCGGACGAAGTCCGCCAGCCCGAAAGGGCATAAGTTACGGGATACCC
>CAYRAV010000077.1:0-13204 GCA_964422365.1 uncultured Lachnospiraceae bacterium
ATGCTGTTTATGGTAACGTATTTACTATTCCAGAAGCATATATTGGAAAACAGGGGGCAAAAATCATGAGTCTGCAGGAGCCGACAAAGAAAATGTCTAAGTCAGATGAAAATCCAAATGCACATATTTTGTTGTTAGATGATGCGGACAGTATTATCCGCAAATTCAAACGTGCGGTAACAGATTCAGATAGTGAAATCCGTTATGCAGAAGAAAAACCGGGTATCAGCAATTTAATTGATATTTATAGTTTATGTACTGAAAAAACAGTTGCGGAAGTAGAGAAAGAATTTGATGGAAAAGGATATGGGGAGTTTAAGCTTGCAGTTGGAGAAGCTGTTGTCAATATACTGAAACCATTACAGAAGAGATATGAGGATCTGTTGAAGGATAAAGCATATTTAGATGGCATGATTAAGGAAAATGCAGAGAAGGCACAGTATTTCAGCAATAAGACTTTAAGGAAAGTACAAAAAAAAGTTGGATTGACAGATCGTATCAGATAAAAATGATAAAAGTTAGAGTATGTCTGAAAATTGCTTGTTACAAACAATTTTCAGTCACACTCTAGAAGTAAAAAATCAGGTATGCATCACGAAAGTGAGGAAGTGCCTGATTTTTTGTTATGCATTTTTGGTACAGCAGACCGTACAAAGTCTTGATGAGTAGTGCTGTTAAGGAAATGGAAAAACTTAATTGCCAATTACTTAATATTGGTTGTATTAGCTGGACTGTTTATCTAAAAAGTGTAATAAAATAATTGACAAAAGCAAGTATACCAATTATGCTGTGTATA
Organism: uncultured Lachnospiraceae bacterium; assembly: GCA_964422365.1. Classification (GTDB taxonomy): domain Bacteria; phylum Bacillota; class Clostridia; order Lachnospirales; family Lachnospiraceae; genus CAYRAV01. The sequence goes on from CAYRAV010000077.1 coordinate 797, forward strand.
TATGATATATACAGGATGGACAGATAAAGGAAGAGGGATAGTAATAATTGAGGATAGTTGGAAAAATCAATATATGGTGGAAGAAAGCAGTGTGGTATGAATGGCATGGCTGAACTGTAACAAATTTATTATAATAAATCATGTATTTTATAGTAGTTTATAAGATAGGGTTGGGAGATAAAAAATGGATCAGATATTACTTTTAGAAACATTAAAAGCAATTGTAACGGTTGCAAAAACAGAGAATAATGTTATAACAAAAGAAGAGATAAAACGGTATATGAAGGAGAGCGGATTAGTGCTAGAGGAAGACAAGTTTGCATTTATTTACCAGTATTTAGGAGAAAATGGTGTTGCTGTAGAAGGGTTTGATTTTGAGCCGGTAGAAAAACAAGTAGAAGAGCCAAAAAATTTGGAGAAGCTGCAAGAACCTCAGAAAGCGGAAGATGCTGGCTATCTTAAGATGTATCTATCTGATTTAGAAAGTATTTCTACATTAAATGAAAATGAAAAACGTACTTTATGGACTGAAATGAAAAATGGAAATAAATCCGCAACAAATCAGTTAATGGAAGGATACTTTCATGAGGTAGTAAAAATCGCTAAAGAATATCAAGACAAAGGTGTGCTTCTAGAAGACCTAATTCAGGAGGGAAATATAGCACTGATTCAGTCTTTTGAGAGTATTAACCAGTTTGGGGAGATGGAGAGAGCAGATGGTTTTTTAAAGGCTGGCATAAGAGAGCATATAGAAGAATTGATTGATATGGAAGTGAATGATTCCGATTGGGAAAATACATTGCTGGCCAAAATCAATCTAATCCATGAAGCAGCCAGACATCTAGCAAAGGAATTGGGTCATACAGCTACTATACAAGAATTAGCAGATTATACAAAAATGGCAGAGAGCGAAATAAAAGATATACAACAGTTGTCCAAAGAAATCTTATGATTATTTTTTAGAAAAAACAAAGGAGACAATATGGGAACGTTAAAGAAAATCATTAGAGCACAGGCTATGAGTGAGAATGCATTTGCAGCGGGCAAGGAGTATTATAGGAATAATAAAGTGAAAAGGATGATGGTAAGTGGACAAAACACAGCTATAGATGGTGGAATAAAGGTAGAGGCAGAAGTAGAGGGAAATTTTAAAATTCCTTATCATGTCAGTTTTGTAGTTTGGTCTGGTCAAGGCAGACATATGTTAGGTTATGAATTCTGTAACTGTCTGGCTTATCAGAAATATAATGGACTGTGCAAGCATATTATTGCTACAGCATTGTGTTTTATGGAAGAAGAAAAAGAATGGTTAGAGGAAGAAGAAAATGCCACAGATAAAGATGCAAAAGCATTGATAAAAAAGTTTAGGGAAAGAAACCGAAATGCTGCTATGGCAGATACATCAGAGGGACGAATGCATCTGGAAGTTTCGTTAATTCAGACTTATCATGGAATAGTCGTAAGATTTAAAGTAGGCGAAAATAAAATGTATGTGGTGAAAGATATTTATGCTTTTGGAAATGCATTTAAAAAAGGTGCTTTTGTAGAATATGGGAAGAATTTAAAATTTTATCATACAATTGCCAATCTGGTGGAAGAAGACCGGAAAATTGTGGAATTCATTATGAAATATGCAGAAAATAAAAGAGAACATTATTATTCAAATGTAAAAGAATGGATCTTATCAGATTTTATTTTAGATGAATTTTTGCAATTATGTATAGGAAAAAATATTTATTTTACTGATAAAAATGGAAATAAATCTGAGGTAATGGTAAAAGAAGAAAATACAAAAGTTTATATAGAAATATCTAAAAATAAAGAAAAATCGTATCATTTACAGATAAAAGACCAAATTGTTTTCAAAGGAAACAGTCACATTTACATTATAAAACCTAAGGAAAATGTACTTTATTGCTGTAGTGAGGAATATTGTGCCCAAATGGGCAGTTTTCTTGATATTGTACGGGAAAAAACTTTAACAATTAATGAAAATGATATGCAGATTTTATATGCAGAAGTGTTGGAGCAGATTTCACCTTATACAGAATTTACAGAAAAAACAGTAGAGTTAGATCAATTTATGCCGCCAGAGGCAGAGGCTGTTTTTTATCTGGATGCACCAGAAAATGACAAGATCATTTGTCAGGCAGTCATGAAATATGGCGAGCAGGAAATTAATTTATTTGAAAAAGAGAAAACAAATACTTACCGTGATATAGCAAAGGAATATCAGTTAAAAGATTTACTGGGACGTTATCTTACAGAATGGGATGAGAAAGAAAAAGCTGTCTATTGTGAAGATGATGAGGAGGCGGTATATGACTTTGTTAAGCAGATTATGCCATTGTTATATGAGTATGGAACGGTAATGGCAACAGATAAAATTAAGAAAATAGGTATCAGACGTTCTCCTAAAGTTTCTGTAGGAGTGTCCGTTAAAAGTGATTTACTGGAATTAGAAATTAATGTGGCAGAATACGGTACAAATGTTTTAAAAGAAATGCTTGGAGAATACCAGAAGAAAAAAAGATACTACCGCTTAAAAAGTGGAGAGTTTGTTAATCTTGCCAGTGAAGAGTTTGGGACATTATCGGAGCTGGTAGAGGGATTACAGATTTCAGAAAAGGATTTAAAAGTCGGAAAAGCAAAACTGCCATTATATCGTGCGATGTATCTGGATCGGATTTTAAAAGAAAATGATAGGATATCTTATGACAGGGATACTTATTTTAAGCATCTGGTAAAAAATATAAAATCAGTAGAGGACAGTGATTATCAAGTTCCGGCAAAATTAAAGAATGTTCTCCGGGGATATCAGAAAACAGGTTACAGATGGCTTAGAACTTTAGATGAATATGGATTTGGCGGTATTTTAGCAGATGATATGGGACTTGGAAAGACACTTCAGGTCATTACATTTCTGACTGCAAAAAAAGAAGAAATAGAAGAGGGATATGATGCATTTGCATTAATTATATGTCCGGCTTCGTTGGTTTACAATTGGGAAAACGAACTGGAAAAGTTTGCTCCGCATCTTACAAAAAAGGTATTAGCAGGAGATGTAAAAGAGCGCAAAGAGGCATTAGATGAGAAGTTAGATGTGTTTATAATTTCTTATGATACATTAAGAAGAGACATTGTGAACTATGAAAATAAGCGATTTTATTGCCAAATTGTCGATGAAGCACAGTTTATTAAAAATCAGACAACACAAGTTTCAAAAGCAGTAAAAGTGATTCATTCAAAGGTTAGATTCGCACTGACAGGAACACCAATTGAAAATCGTTTAAGTGAATTGTGGAGCATTTTTGATTATTTGATGCCAGGGTATCTTTATTATTATGCAAAATTCAAAAAAGAGTTAGAAACGCCGATTGTACAAGAACAGAGAGAGGAAAGTTTAGAACGTCTCCAGAGAATGTTGAATCCGTTTATTTTAAGAAGGGTAAAAAAAGAGGTGTTAAAAGAACTGCCGGACAAGGTAGAACAAGTAGTATATAGTAAATTAGAAGGAGAGCAGAAAAAACTGTACGCCGCAGAAGTTCATACTATGTTAGAAAGTATGAAAAATACATCCAAGAAAGAATATCAGGAAAACAAGCTTCAGATTCTGGCACAATTAACAAAGTTGAGGCAAATCTGTTGTGCACCGGAACTGTATTTTGAACAATATACAGGAGAACATGCAAAAATAGATACTGCGTTAGAATTAATTAAAAATGCTGTAGAAGGCGGGCATAAGATATTGGTGTTCTCCCAGTTTGCCAATCTGCTATTTTTACTAGAGGGTATTTTGAAAAAGGAAAAGATTGGTTACTACATTTTGACTGGAAAGACAGGCAAAGAGAAAAGAATTTCTATGGTAAATGCTTTTAATGAAAATCAGATACCTGTATTTCTCATTTCTTTGAAGGCAGGAGGAACCGGACTTAATCTGACAACAGCAGATATAGTCCTCCATCTGGATCCGTGGTGGAATGTTGCAGCACAGAATCAGGCAACAGATCGTGCACATAGAATCGGGCAGGAGAATGTAGTAACAGTATTTAATTTAATTGCAAAAGATACAATAGAAGAAAAGATTCTAAAAATGCAGGAGCAGAAAAAGGATTTGACAGACCAAGTGCTAAGTAATAAAGATATGGCACTACATTCACTGACCCAAGAAGAATTAATGGAGATTTTAGAAAATTAGATGTTTGATAAAAAATAAGCTCTGTTGTAATTATTAGATATATTACAACAGGGCTTATTTTCATTTTAGCAATATATGGACTTAACGCCTTAACTGCTCTAATTGTTTTGTTTGTTTCTGTTCTTTTTTATTAGGATGTGGATTTATATATTCGTTGATTATGTCAACAGTTTCTTTATATTTTATTAGAACAGAGGAATAAGTCCGTAATATCTCCTCTTTGTTTTTTGCATATCCCAAGTCTTCTTGTCTTGCGAATGTTTCAGATAGTGATGTGGCACCAATAGATTTAGAGGCACTTTTTAATCCATGTATTTCTATCGTATAACGTTCTAAATCATCTTTTTCTATACAATCTTTAATCAGGGCAGCTTTTTCCTGGTAGTTGTCAGAAAAAGTTGTTAGTATTGTTTCATATACAGAAGGGATAGCACCACAGAGTGCTAATCCTTTTTCAAAATCTATCTCACTTTGAAGGGTGTGATTGTCTAATTTACCAGCAGAAAAAGATGTAAAGCTGTCAGTAATATCAGGGGTTTGTTCAGAAGCAGTGTGAGCTGTAACGGCTCTCTCTTCTTTTTGGGTTTGGCTAAAAGTGTTTTTGGTAAAAGCATCAGCAGGTATAAATTTTAATATGATATCATTTAATTTATTGATATCAACCGGTTTAGTCAGACAATCCTGAAACCCTTCCTTTAAAAACATTTCATACATGCCTTCTATTGCATTGGCGGTAAATGCAACGATGGGAACGGTTTTTGCATAGGAGCGGCTGCTATTTCGAATGGCATGCAATGTTTCTATTCCGTCCATCTGAGGCATCATATGATCTAATAAAATTAAATCATATTCGTTTTTCTCAATATAAGACAAACATTCTTTTCCGCTAGTGGCAGTATCTATCTGTAATTGGTGCGGTGCCAGCAGGCTTACAATAATTTGTAAATTAATTTTAGTATCATCCACTGCCAGTATTCGCCCATTTGGTGCAGTAAATGAGGCGGCATTAGAAGCATTGGCAGAGTTGGAACTATCTTTGCTGGTATTCTGAAAAACTGCAGCTAAATTGATGCAGTGAATAGGCTCTGTAAGCATATTAATATTGAGATAATCAGGAATTAAACTTTCTTCTTTTCCAATAATGATGATTTCTTTGTTTGTTTTACAATTTAAAATCAGTTGTCTGCCCTGATAAAAAATAGTTTCTTCTATAAAAATATGTGTATAGCTGTCATCATTTAATATATTATGGAATCCCGATAGTGTCTGCTGACATTCAAATAAAATGCCAATAGAAGACAAAGTATTCTGAAACTGTGCTTGCAATAAGTCAGAAGCATAGAACAAAAATGCCTTATAGGAAGAAGAATGAGGCACTTTGGTTAATACTTCTGTACTGGTGCATTTTTGTGGAATAGACAAAAGAAAAGTGCTGCCTTTTTCATAAGTACTTTTTACTTCAATTGTTCCTCCCATCAGATCTAGAATTTTTTTACACAATGCAAGTCCGAGACCTGCACCTTCTATAGAACGGTTTCTTTTGGAATCCAGACGTTCAAAACTATGAAACAGATGAACCATGTCTTCTTCTTTGATACCACACCCAGTATCACTGATTTCAAAATTTAGTTGTATATTATGTTCAGAGATGTTTTCATCTTGCTGGCTATAATCTACTTTAAAGTATACATAACCTTTTGAAGTAAACTTTAGAGCATTTGTGAGGAGATTGATTAAAACCTGGTGTATTTTTGTTTCATCACCCTGAAGATTTTTTGGAATTTCGGGGTTGATATCTACAAGAAAATCGATGTTTTTTGCAGACATACGGACACTAATAATGTTGATAATATTATCTAATGTCTGATCTAAACAGTAGTCAGCAGGGAGCAGTTCCATTTTTCCGGCTTCTATTTTAGAAAAATCCAGTATTTCATTGATTATGTGCAGCAGAGACAAGCCTGCATTTTTTATATGTGTGGTGTGATTGCGCACTCTGTCAGAAACATCATCCCGAAGAATTAGTTCAGCCATGCCAAGGATTGCATTTAGCGGAGTACGAATCTCGTGGGACATATTCGCAAGAAAGATGGATTTTGCCTGAACAGCCTGCTGGGCTTCTTCCCTTTCCTGGCTGGATTGGTAGGATAACTCTTTTAGTAACATTTTCTGTTCTTCCAATTCTGAAATCTTCTGTTCTCTTGTCTGAATATATTTTTGTGCTTGTAATACAGTACCCTTTCCTAAACTTTTTGCTTTGGTCATAGAGGCGTCAATCATATCAATGATTTCATTGGTTCGTTTCACATCTTGTGGATAGCTAAGGCTGCAGATACAAGATGTAAGAGGAATGGAAACAACTTCATTTATATTCCAGCTGCTGCAAAATTGTTTTTTCAATTCGTCTAAAGTTTTTTCCAAATCAGGAGAATTTTCTGTCAATAATAGGGCAAATAGGTTGTAATCTAACCGATATAAAGAGTGAGCTGTTTCTATATGTGAAAGTGTTTCAGCAATTTGGGAAAAGAGCCGATTGCTAAGGGGAAGACCGTATGTTTCTTTAATCTCCCATATATTATCAGGGGATATGGAAATAACAGTAAATTCTTTCCGTTTTTGAATCATTTCATCAATAGAAAGTATGAAAGCATTGCGGTTGAAAAGTCCTGTTTCTGCATCAACAGTGTCCTTTGGATTTTGCAGGAACAAATAAATAAACAGACAGCCTAGAACACTTGCAAAGCCAATAAATGAAAAATCTGTCAAAATATTCTGTAAAATGCTGGCTGTTAAAAGTAATATAACTAGGGAATAGACAGCATTGCATTTGTTTTTGGCAAGTATAGTATTTTTACGAAAGGTTAAAATAAAGCTGGCAGCAATATAAGAAAAAGCTGTAATATATAATAAAACAGCTCCCTTGCAAGGAATGTAGGTTCCATTAAAATCAAAATAAAACGCGGAATGAGTCATTGGTGTTGTTACAAGAAATAGTCCTGCGAAAATAAGGGGAACAGGAAATAATATCCGGCATCGTTTTGTAATCTGGGCAGAATGAGGCTTTGTCAAATGAAAAATATAACAAAATACACACAAGGCATCTAACTGCAGCAAGAAAAAATATGTTATGTTAATGAGATAATTTATTACAATTGGAACATGTATTTCAATTTTTGCTGTAAATGCAGATAAAATATTTACCACAATTGCCATTAAAGTAAGAAATAATACCTGTTCAAAGAGCTGATTTAGTTTACTTGGGAAGCGATTTGATTTATAATAATAGGGAACAAAGAGGCAGAGCAGAATAATGCCTGCGATTTCAAAATCTATATTCCAATACATAAAAACACATCCTTTCAATCATGATAAACTATGATATATTATAACATTTTTGTGAAAAAAATACAAATGCTTATGCAAATATGTTGTCTATATAGTAAAAAAGTGTAAAATGCAATAAAACTCATAAAAACAAAAATATTTAACGGTTTTTACATTATTAAGAAAAGTATGTGAAGAGAAACAACTTCTAATGGTTTATCAGGAAAGATAGATAAGAAGTTTAAGGGTGAAAGAAAAAAAGAAGAAAGGAAAAAATATGCAAACACACATCTTTCACCCATTGTGTTTGTGTCTGTCAAATACAGACGAGCTTGTATTTGATAGGCTTGGTGAAAATAATGGAAAGAAAAAATGCATGGGAAACTTACAATAAGGAAGAATTAAAAGAACTTGAGGTTCTGAATCAGGAATACAGAGAATTTTTGGATACAGGAAAAACAGAAAGGGAATGTGTGCAGTCTATTATTAAAATGGCAGCAGAAGCAGGTTATGAGGATTTAGCCAAAGTAATAGAAGAGAAAAGAACATTATCAGCAGGGGATAAAGTTTATGCAGTTTGTATGGGAAAGTCGATTGCACTATTCCATATCGGAACAGAACCAATTGAAAAGGGATTGAGTATTTTAGGAGCACATATTGATTCGCCAAGGCTTGATATCAAGCAAAATCCTTTGTATGAAGAACAGGAACTGGCATATTTGGATACACATTATTATGGAGGTATCAAAAAATATCAATGGGTAACAATTCCTTTGGCACTTCATGGTGTTGTTGTGAGAAAAGATGGAACATCAGTGGAAATTATAGTGGGAGAAGATGAAAATGACCCAGTATTCTGCATTACAGATTTGCTAGTACATTTGGCACAGGAGCAACAAGAAAAAAAGGCATCTAAAGTGATTGCAGGGGAGGATTTGAATCTGCTTGTTGGAAGTAGGCCGTTAAAAGATGTGGATAAAGATAAGGTAAAGGCACAAATTTTGAAGATATTGAAGGAAAAGTATGATATGGAAGAAGAAGATTTTCTGTCAGCAGAATTAGAAGTAGTGCCTGCAGGAAAAGCGAGAGAGGCAGGTTTTGACAAAAGCATGATTCTGGCATATGGACAAGATGACAGGGTATGTGCATATACTTCACTTGCTGCCATATTAGAGATGGAGGAGGCAAAGAAAACCCAATGTTGTCTACTAGTGGACAAAGAAGAAATCGGAAGTGTGGGGGCAACTGGAATGCGATCAAAATTTTTTGAAAATACAGTGGCTGAACTACTAGAGTGTATGGGGCAATATTCAGAACTGACACTGAGAAGAGCGCTTTCACATTCCAAAATGCTTTCTTCTGATGTAAGTGCAGCCTTTGACCCTGTCTATGCATCCGTATTTGAGAAAAAGAATGCTGCTTATTTTGCAAAAGGTCTTGTATTTAATAAATTTACAGGTTCCAGAGGAAAATCTGGTTCTAACGATGCTAATGCAGAGTATATAGGGGAATTGCGGAGAATTATGGAGAAACATAATGTAGCATACCAGACAGCAGAACTTGGAAAAGTGGATGCAGGCGGCGGAGGAACCATAGCTTATATTTTATCTCTGTATGGTATGGAGGTGATTGACAGCGGTGTTGCAGTGCTGAATATGCATGCACCATGGGAGATAACAAGTAAGGCAGATGTATACGAAGCAAAAAAAGGATATGTAGCGTTTTTGAAAGAAGCATAAAACTTACAATTTTGCCATATTTATTGAAAAACTGCCTCAATATACAGTTTTAATAAAAAAAGGATGAATTAACTGGTAAATTATTTATATTTGTTATTGTTTTCTATAAAAACAGTTGTGCAATCTGCTCTTGATAAGTGGAAATTTATATGTAGATTGTACAACTGTTTTATGTAACTGTATTGTAAATGATGATTTGTTATGATGAGATATTTTTTATAGACAGGTATGTAGGATGGTGTTACAATAAAAGAGTATGATAATTGTGTGTTTTATGGGGGATATAGCCAATTAATAAAGAGTGGATGAGAGGTTGAAACATATTTGAATAAATATGGAAATGAGCGCAGTATAGTATAGCATATCTTTTATCCCTCTGTTTGCAATAACAGGTATAAAAGAAAGTAGGGAAAATTTATGAAGAAATGGTTAAGTATGGCTTTGATTTGCAGTCTCCTTGCAACAAGTTTATCCATCGGAGGAAACGGAAACATAGTAAAAGCAGATGAGAGTAGTTTAGAAGATACTGTTGAGTCTGTCATAGATTTGGATAAATATGAAAACAATGATTTAATTGTTGTATATAAAGACAAATCCATGTCAGAAAAAAAGATGACAAAGAAAACTGTAAATATTAGTGAACTGGCAGAAGAGGATACAGTGGATACATTAACTGATAACAGCATGATTGTAAAATTAGACAATAAACAGGAATTAGAAGAGGCAATAGAAGCATATTCTAATGATTCTTCTGTTGCATATGTACAACCCAATTATGTATATCACACATTAGCAGATGTAACAATTACAGATACAGATTATAAGGAACAATGGGGCATGAATAATGATGGTACGTATACATATAGTGACACCATATATTCACTGTCAGGGAGTACCGGACGGCCCGGCGGACAAAGGTATACATCACAAAAAATAACAATTGAGGCACAAGAAGGGATAGATGTAAATGCAGAGGAAGCATGGAGTCTTGGAACGGGAGCTAACAGGGAGGTTGTTGTAGCATTTATCGATACAGGTATCAAATATGACCATGAAGAATTGAAAGATAATATGTGGGTAAATCCCAAAGAAATCGCTGGGGACGGTATTGACAATGACGGAAATGGATATGTAGATGATATACATGGATGGAATTTTTATGCAGCTGATCAGGGGATATTTAGCATCATATGGCCTGGATGGGGCAGCGGAGACAGTTCGTCAAATGGTAATAATACATATTATAATGCGAATAGCACAGAGGAGGATTCTCATGCTACACATTGTGCAGGTGTTGTAGCAGCACAGGCGGATGGTACAGGTGTAGTTGGAATTGCCCATCAGCAGAATGTAAAAATAATGACAGTTAAAGTTCTTGGCGGCAATGATGGAACAGGAACAACTGAGTCAGTTGTAAAAGGGATAAAATATGCAGCAGATAATGGAGCAAATATATGTAACCTAAGTCTTGGTGGAACAGAAGATGATCAAGCATTAAAAGAGGTAATAGAAGAAAATTCTGATATGCTGTTCTGTGTTGCAGCAGGTAATGGAGACAGGATGAATATAGGCTATGATATGGATGGTGCAAATGCAGCAAAGGAATATCCTGCTTGTTATGAGTACGATAATATTATTACAGTAGCCAATATTCAGTGTGATGGAGAACTGCATTACAGTTCAAATTATGGAAATACATCTGTAGACATTGCAGCACCTGGTGCACAGATTTACAGTACAAGTACAGCAAAATCAGGATATGAATATATGACAGGTACCTCTATGGCAGCACCAATGATTAGTGGAATTGCAGCAATGCTCTATTCCTATTACAATGATGTAACAATTTATGATGTGAAAAATATGATTCTAAATTCGGCTAAGAAGCTCCCTTCGTTAGAGGGAAAAGTAGGATGTGGAGGAATGGCAGATACATATGCTGCCTTAATGCAAAAAGATACAAAAGCAACACCAAGTATGAAGCCAAGTGCAATACCAAGTATAACACCAAGTATGAAGCCAAGTGTAACTCCGAGTGTGACACCAAGTATGACAGCAAGTGTAACTCCAAGTATAACACCAACGATGATGCCAACGCCGCAGATTACATCAACGCCACAGGTAATTCCAACATTGCCGATATCACAGATTACATCAACACCACAGATAACTCCAGTACTATCATCAGCACCAACACAGCAGGTCACATCAGTGCCGTCAGCAGCACCAGCAGCACAAAAAGAGCCAATACAAACAATAACTCCAATTCAGACAGCAAGCACTATGCCAAGCATTGTTGTGACCAATACTCCAACCACAATACCAACAAATACACCAACACCAATATGGACAGGAGAACCTAGCTATTCTAAACAGCCAAGTGCAACAAGAACTCCTGAACCTACTAAAATGCCTACAAGTGAACCAGAGAGTACAGATCCTCCGTTAGCGGGAGCACCTGATGATAAAGCAACACTAGGGACTGCTGCTGATAAAAAGTTAGACAATGCACAGATTGTAATACGAACAAATAAAAAAGCCAAATTGGTGGTATATAATATTTCAAGCACAACTAAGGTAACATGGAAGAGCGCGGATAAGTCAGTAGCAACTATAACAAGTAATGGCATTATAACTGCGAAAGCACCAGGTAAGTCTGTGATTACAGCAACATTGTCTAGCGGGAAAAAATTATCCTGTATCGCTGTTGTACAGCCAGTTACACCAGCTAGTGTAAAAGCAGCACAAGTAAAGAAAAAATTGAAAGTCAATGTAAGATGGGGAAAAGTGACAGGAATTGATGGATATGAAGTATTACGTGCAACATCGAAGAATGGAAAATATAAGGTTATAAAAGATGTAAAGAAAGCAGGAACAAAATATTATATTGATAAAAATGTAGTAAGGAAAACATATTACTATAAAGTACGTGCATATAAAGAAATAAAAAATGGAAGCAGGATTTACAGTGCTTTGTCCTTAGCACATAAGGTAAAAGTAAAAAAATAATAACTTGCCAACTGATTTATAACTTTTTTGTTTTAGAGTGTGTTTGAAAATTGCTTGTTACAAGATGTGCGTCATAATTTGTGGGAATTTGGTTCAGATTCATGAGGTGTAGCGGGCTGCATTGAATGAATTTGGGCA
>CAYRAV010000078.1:0-13145 GCA_964422365.1 uncultured Lachnospiraceae bacterium
CAAATAGCACACAAAGCGGGGCGTGCAGATTGCAGCAATGAATTTTCAAACACGCTCTAGCATATCATAAGCAAAGTACTTCTGACACCACTGATTCTTATATGCTGTATTTTAGGATATTATATACCGCTGCGAGTACTAGGTAGTGCAAATGTACCTTGCATTTGTATGAAAATTTACACAAATATTGACAAGGTAAATAAAGTTAAGTCCACCTATGTCTAATAAAAAAGGTTACATAATAATATTCCAGTTTTGATATTATGTAACAAATATTTTTATCATAAATTATTACCACCCTCTATTTATCTTATTATATCATACCTTTTCACAGTATATATTTCCACTTTTTTCCATTCTATCCCTTCGATATATTTTCCCTATAACACCGAACATATTTTCTGTTTTTTCATAGAAAATATTGCATTTTTATTTTTATATGTGTTATAATAGGAACACTGCATTGCTTGCTTGAGTTGTTCCACTTAACATGAGCATTAGGAACTGTAAAAACATAACAGATACAGATTGTGCAGGATATTTCTTCAAGGGTGCAAGTCAAAAACGTAGGTGCAGCGGGCTGCGGCGAGGCTTTTTGAACTGTGCAATCGGAGAAATAGACAAGCCAAGATATGCCAGTTATTTTCCTACAGATTCTTACAACACTTTGCAGCTCTAATAGGAAATTACGAAACCCCTATTTATTGTATAGATATTTGTACAAATAAAGTTAGCGTTATCTAGAATTTCGCAATGGCCTATTACAATTTTAAAAATGAAAGGATTTTTATTATGGAACAATATAATGGAAGCCAGATTGTCATCCTTGAAGGCTTAGAGGCTGTCCGAAAACGTCCTGGTATGTACATCGGAAGCACCGGAAAGCGTGGTCTTCATCATTTAATCTGGGAAATCTTAGACAATGGAATCGATGAACATTTAGCAGGTTTCTGCTCGACAATACAAATCACATTACAAAAAGACGGCGGAATCACAATACAAGATAACGGACGGGGCGTTCCTGTTGATTTACACCCTGCCAAAAAAATTCCAACTGTTCGCGTGGTATATACTATTCTTCATGCAGGTGGTAAATTTGGAAATTCTGTATATAAAGTTTCCGGTGGACTCCATGGTGTTGGTGCTTCTGTGGTAAATGCACTTTCTACTAAATTAATTGTAGAAGTCAGGCGTGATGGAAAAATCTATCGCGACTGCTATGAAAATGGTGGTCATCCTACAGTAGAATTAGAAAATGGCCTCCTTCCCATTGCTGGAAAATGCAACAAATCTGATACAGGTACAAAGGTTACATTCTATCCTGATGATACCATTTTTGAAACAACCACTTTCAAATCAGACATCATCCGTAAAAAATTACAGGAAATCGCATTTTTAAATAAAAATCTAGAGCTTATTTTTCACGACGAATTTACAGATGAAACAACTACTTATCATGAAGAGCATGGTATTCAGAGCTTTGTAAAACATCTAAACCGGGATACCCAGGTTTTACATGAGGATGCCATCTATGTAGAGGGAACAAGTGGTGATATTGAGGTAGAAGTGGCTTTTCAGTATACAAATAATTTTTCTGAACAAATTAATGCTTTTTGCAACCGTATTAATGTAATAGATGGCGGCACCCTTGTTACTGGATTTAAAACAGGACTTACCCGTGTAATGAATCAATATGCCCGAGAACTTGGTATATTAAAAGACAAAGATGAAAATTTTGACGGTAAAGATATCAGAAATGGTCTGGTTGCTATTATTTCCATCAAGCACCCTGACCCGCAGTTTGAAGGACAGACAAAAACCAAATTAGGAAATACAGATGCAAAAACTGCTGTAGAAGATGTATTTTCCACAGAGGTGCAGCGTTATTTTGATAAGAATGTCGAAGTGCTCCGTACCATTCTGGACAATTCCATGAAATCCTATAATGCCAGAAAGGCCAGCGATAAAGCACGAAACGCTGTATTAAAACAGCTTCACGAAGTAGATACTAAGAGCAAACTTGCCTCCTGCTCTTCTAAAAAAATGGAAGAATGTGAAATTTATATTGTCGAGGGTGATTCTGCGGGAGGCACTGTGAAAACTGCCAGAAACAGAAAAACACAGGCAGTTCTTCCCCTGCGTGGTAAGATTTTAAATGTAGAAAAAGCAACCTTAGAAAAAATTTTAGTAAACAATGAAATCAAATCTATGATTGCTTCTTTTGGCTGCGGCATTGGTGACGAATTTGATATCAGCAAACTGCGATATGATAAAATTATTATTTTAACAGATGCCGATGTGGACGGTGCACATATTAGCACACTGCTGCTTACATTCTTCTATCGTTTTATGCCGGAATTAATTAAGGAAGGCAAGATTTACAGAGGTCTTCCTCCACTGTATAAAGTGGATTACGAAACAGTTTCTAATGATATTGCTAATCATACTGATACTAGTACAAAACCTGCCAGAACGTCTAAAAAGAAAACGAAAAAGTCCGAGTATTTATTCAATGACTTTGAATTGGATAAATTCCGTAAAAATAAAAACAACAAAATCCTTACCCTGCAGCGCTACAAAGGTCTTGGAGAAATGGATGCAGAACAGCTATGGGAAACAACACTCAATCCTCAAACCCGCATTCTGGCACAGGTTTCTATTAATGATACTGTAGAAGCAGATGAGATTACAACAACGCTAATGAGTAATAATGTCCCTCCAAGACGTGCATTTATTATGGAAGAGGCTCAGTATGCCAATGTGGATTTGTAAATAACCTAAACTTCCCACTTTTAATCTGTCAACAGATAATTGCTAAACTCTATTTACTTTGTGAATATTTGTACAAATTGCCATTGGGGTGCAAGGCATGCTCAGGAAATTTTTTCAGATAAATCAATCCACATCCTCTTAAACAAAGTTTTCATATGGAAGTTTAAGTAAGTCAATTAGAAATGTATGCAAAGCAGGCTCTCTGCTTGTGGGAATAAATAATTCAAAATGAAAAGGAGATTCTCATGGAAAATATTATTCAACTAGATTTTGCGGAAGAAATGAAAACTTCTTACCGTGATTATGCACTGAGTGTCATTATTGCCCGTGCCCTCCCTGATGTAAGAGATGGTTTGAAACCCGTTCAGAGAAGAATTTTATATGCCATGCATGAACTGGCACTTTCTCCTGACAAACCTCATAGAAAAAGTGCCCGTATTGTCGGTGATACAATGGGTAAGTACCACCCGCATGGCGACAGTTCCATTTATGAAGCACTGGTACATATGACAGAGGATTACTCTCTATCTATTCCACTCGTGGATGGTCATGGTAACTTTGGTTCTATTGATGGTGATGGTGCTGCTGCCATGCGTTACACAGAAGCACGTTTATCTCCTGGTGCCATGACTATGCTTGATAATTTGGATAAAGATTTGGTAGAATTTATGCCAAACTTTGATGAAAGTGAAAAAGAACCTACTGTTCTTCCTGCTATGTTACCTAACCTTCTGATTAATGGTACCACAGGTATTGCTGTTGGTATGGCAACTAATATCCCTCCACACAATCCTGGAGAAGTAATTGATGGTGTCATTGCCTATATGGACAAACCTTCCATCTCAATTGAAAATTTAATGACTTATATCCCTGCACCTGATTTCCCAACTGGCGGTATCATTGTTAATCAGGAAGTTTTAAGAGATATTTATGAAACTGGAGAAGGACGTTTAAAAGTTCGTGCAAAAACAGAAATTGAAAGCGGAGATTATGGACGTAAGAATATTATTATTACAGAAATTCCATTTACAGTAGCTGGCAATAAAACCAAATTAGTGGAATCTCTTGTTAATCTTATGAAGGATAAAGTCTTTGACGAAATTTATGATGTACGTGATGAGTCCTCTAAAGAAGGAATTCGTATTGTAATAGAAGTGAAAAAGGACCGTAATGTGGATAATCTGCTCAATGGTCTGTTCAAAAAAACAGCTATGGAGGATACTTATTCTGTCAATCTGTTAGCTGTTAATAACCAACAGCCAATTACATTTAACTTAAAATCGATGATTGTGGAATTTATTCACTTTCAGGAAATTTTATATACAAGAGAATATAACCATTTATTAGACAAGGCCAAACAGCGCTTAGAAATTGTAAATGGTTTAATCCGTGCCACAGATGTAATTGATTTGATTATTGAAATCCTGCGGGGAAGTTCCTCTGTGAAACAGGCAAAAGCATGCCTGATTCATGGTGATATTACTGATATTAATTTCAAAAATAAACGCTCTGAAAAAGAGGCATCCAAATTAGACTTTACGGAACGTCAGGCAGATGCTATTCTTGCTATGCCTCTCAGCCGTCTGATTGGTTTGGAATTAATCAAGCTGCATGAAGAAAACGATGCTTTATTAAGTAAAATCCAAGAATATGAAAAAGTCCTCAGCAATCAGAAGGAGCTTTATAAAGTAATCAAAAACCGTCTGCGGGGATACAAAAAATTATTTGCACGCCCACGGCGCACTCAGATTACAAGTGTCCAAAACATTGATTATGTAGAGGAAGTAAAAATTGAAGATATTTATGTCTTAATTGACCGTTTTGGATATACAAAGTCTATGGATACCGCAAGCTATTCCCGTATTGCTCCTGAAAACCTGGCTGAATATCCTCATATTATCCGTATGAAGAACAACGACAAACTTTGCCTGTTTACTGCGGAGGGAAATATGTATCAACTGAAATCAGGAAGCATACCTAAGTGCCGTATTAAGGACAAGGGAACTTTAATTCATTCTTTGTGTAAGGTTGATAAGGAAGATATTTTAATGTATATCAATTTAGAGGCACTTCTGGAATCGCAACTTATGTTTGCCACAAAAAATGGATATGTAAAATTGGTTTCAGGAATTGAATTTGAAACCAACCGGCAAATGATTTCATCTACCAAGCTAGCAGAAGATGACTTACTTGTAAATGTTGTTCCGCTTGACTCTGCTGATATTCTGGCAAACAACCGGAAAGTCATTCTATTAACCAATAAAATGCTCAGTCTTGGATTTGCTTTAGAAGAAGTCAGTGAAATGAAAAAAAGCGGACGCGGTGTAAAAGGAATTGATCTGGCAAAGGAAGATTTTGTGGTATATGCCAATGTGGTCACACCAGACCAGGAAACTTTCTGTTATCATGGTGATACACTGTCAGCAAAGAAGATTAAGAATCGAAAACGGGGAGCGAAGGGACAGAAGGCACAACTGAAATGATAGTACAATAAATCATTCCTACAGATTCTAAGCCTTAGAGTGTGTTTGAAAATTAAAAATTGCACAAAAAATATCAAAAATGTCCACAATATTGGAATGGAAATCACAGGAACTCCCCCAATTATTGTATGAAAGCAGGTTAGATTTTCACATAATTTATGCAATTTTTTGGCATATCAGATGAATAGCAGGTAATTTTCAAACACGCTCCAGGCAGTGAATTTTTCAAACGCTCTCTAATACTAAAGCTCTGTCAAAAATATTTCCACTATGTTTTTTAGTCCATATTGGGAAATAATCATCTTTAAACTCTTTTTAATTTCTTCCCTGTCGAAATCATTTTCTTCAAGGAATTCATCCTTCTTATCATTAAGATAAGAATAAAATAATAACGCAATTTCCAAACTTATCCTATCTTTCTGTTTTAACAGCTCAAAAAGTTCACTTTGAGCTTGATTGATATTTCCATCATCGACCAAATCTAATAATCCGCCTAATGTTTCTTTTCCTTCTTTTTCGTCTAACAATTCTGCAGTTGGTGATTCTGTATTAATGTTAAATACTAACCTTAATATTACTCTTACCATTTCCTTAATAACACGCATGATATAATCTTGTTCAAACAATAAATTCTCTCCTCTCTGTATACTTTATCCTGCAGAAAACTTTCAATTATCCATACGCACTTTTAATGTTACAATCGTATCTTCTCTTGGCAATCTAATCATATAGGAACTATAAATCAAGCAAGTTATAATAACAGCAATTTCAAACCAAATATTATATATGTTATTCCTTTTAACACTACAATGTTTTTCATAAACGGATGCATATTCTCCCTTTTTAGTCTGTTCCTCTTCCATAACAGCTATGGATTTGACTTCCCCAAATAAACCATAAACATTTACCAAACTGCATGGTATAGCTATTATGGATATAGACAAGGTAAAGAGTATAATAAATAATAGAACAGATACTTTCTTACTTTTCATATCATTTCCCCATAATTTATAAATTCTCTTTCATATTATATCATACTTTACCTTATATCACTACCGCTTTTCATCATATGTCAATGAATTACATATTACTTTTCATCTATACCATTTGCACTTATCTTTCGGTATGAAACACATACATTGTATGATATTATGATGGATATTATTTTCTAAATTGTGTTACTGTTCACACTTACGGTGCAAACAGTAACGGAATCCAGCCTATCATAATTCGCCTTCGGCGAAAGGCTGGATTCTTGGCTGTTCTATGTTCTTGGCACATAGCTTGACAGCAAGTGTCAAGCTTGTGAGTGAACAGTAACCAAATTGTAACAAATACACCATAAAATGGATAATATTTATTGAAAAAACAACTTTCTAATAGTATACTGTTAATAACCCGAATTTGATTTATGAAGGGAGGGGGTTCTATGAAGAAAAACAGCATTATCACACCAGTTATTATTACCATTCTTTTGATTATGGTTCTAATGATGTATGCCTGTATGTGGCTTATCATTCCATTTCCATGGATTATAAAACTTGGAATTGCTCTTATATTCTTAGCACTAATTGGTGTTGCCGTTTTTGTATTAATAGAAAGAATTAACGAAATAAGGAGTGGAGAAACAGATGATCTTAGTAAATACTGATTATATCTCAGGAAAAGAATTAGAAATGTTAGGTCTTGTAAAAGGCAGCACGATTCAATCAAAAAATATTGGACGTGACATTACCCAGAGTTTTAAAACAATTGTAGGAGGCGAGTTAGGCTCCTATACCGAAATGATGAACGATGCAAGAGCACTAGCTACAAAGCGTATGGTAGCTGAAGCTGAGTCTCTTGGTGCAGATGCCATTGTAAATATCCGCTATGCTTCTGCTGCTGTTATGCAGGGAGCTGCTGAAGTAATGGCTTATGGTACAGCAGTAAAATTCAAATAAAATGCATGGATTGCGGTATGCCCGAATGGGTATGGCAAAGCGGGGCATGCAGATTGCGGCAATGAAACAAGCTATGATACAAATTCATAACTGATTGTATCATAGCTTGTTTCCTGTTTCTATTATTGTTTATAATATTATTTTACTACTCTTATCTTTAATGCTCCCTGAATCTTAGAAAGATTTTCTACTACTTCCTCTGTTGCTTTTGATGTAATATCAAGTACAGAGTATGCATAATCTCCTTTTGACTTGTTTATCATGTTTTCAATATTAATTCCTGCTGCACCAAATACCGCTGTGAATTTGTGAATCATATCAGGTACATTCTTATGGCAGATTGCAACACGTCCCTCTGTGTCACATACACCTGCATCACATGCAGGATAGTTTACAGAATTTTTGATATTTCCATTTTCCATAAAATCTCTGATTTCATTTACTGCCATTACCGCACAATTGTCTTCTGATTCTGCTGTAGAAGCACCTAAATGAGGAAATGCAATGACATTCTTTTCTGCTTTCATAATTTTAGCTGTCGGAATATCTGTTACATATTTTGCAACTTTTCCGCCTGCTAGTGCTTCTAACATATCATCATCATTTACCAACACATCTCTTGCAAAGTTTAATACAATAACACCATCTTTCATCATAGAGATTGTGTCTTTGTTAATCATGCCTTTTGTGCTGTCTAATGCCGGTACATGCACAGTGATATAATCACATTCCTTAAAGATTTCTTCATTTGTTTTTACAACATGAATATCTCTGGAAAGATTTAATGCATGTGCAACTGAAAGATATGGATCGCATCCATAAACTTCCATTCCCAAGTGATTTGCCACATTGGCTACTAATACACCGATTGCTCCTAAACCAATGACACCTAATTTTTTGCCTTTTACTTCATTTCCCGCAAACGCTTTTTTTGCTTTCTCCATATCTTTACCAATATTGTCATTGTCTTTGTTCTCTAATGTCCAGTTCATACCACCTGCAATATCACGGGAAGCTAATATAAGACCTGCCACTACTAACTCTTTTACACCATTTGCGTTAGCTCCCGGTGTGTTGAATACTACAATACCTTTCTCTGCACATTTATCTAGAGGGATATTATTCACACCTGCACCTGCCCTTGCAACTGCTGCAAGATTATCTGATAATTCCAAATCATGCATTGCTGCACTTCTAACTAATGCTACATTTGCCTCCGCAAAATTTTCTGTTTTCTCATAATGATCTGTTAACAAATCCAAACCGCATGCTGCGATTGGGTTAAGGCAATTTACTTTTATCATTTTTCTATACTTCCTTTCTTATTATTCATCATATTTTCCAATATCAATATTAGCATTTTCAGGAATTTCTTCTTTAGAAATTTCTTCTATCATTACATTTTCTTTGGCAATTACACTTTTTCTCTCTTTTTTCTCTTGAGAACCATGTGTTCCTCTAAAATAAACTTTAAAATAACTTTCCCCTCCACCACCTGGATTTAACATAAAAATTTGTTTTTCATTAGAAGATTTCTCATATGCTGGTATCGTATCCTCTTCCACCAAGTTATCATCTTCCTTTGCCATATCTGCATATAAATAAAAATATTTTGTTTCCTGAGAATGATTGACAATTTGCAAATAATATTCCAATTCTACTATTCCATCTTTTATCTGATATTGATGCATCGTGCTCATGCCATCTTCTAAATATTCTAAATCATTATTCTGCACTTGCTCTACAGTTGGAGTTTCTGCTATTTCCTTTTCTACCTTTTTACAGGAAACCATTGTAAAGAATGCTAACAAAAAAAAACAGCTAATCTTCCTAATTTTTCTATTCATCATAATAATATCCCCTTTATTTAAATGGACATGTATTAATTTTTTTCTTTTTAGTTACATTATAATATAACCTTATCTTTCCATTTAACTCTTATAATATAATCTTTGGGTTATGCACCTGGAAAATCGCTGCAAATCTTGCTATTGAACAATGTCCTATCATCATTATTGCTCTATTCACCATCCAAGCATGCCATTAAGCAAATACATACTTTTCATGTTTATACAGCCTTAACCTACTATTCCTTGAATACTAAGAGCAAAAGCATTACACACTTTTGCTCCTAAAACTTATTCATAAGGTTATAACAATAGTACAAAGTCTTTTTAAATATATATCTGATTTTATTTATTCTCTGCTTCAAACTTCTTCATAAACTCTACTAATTTCTCAACACCTTCTTTTGGCATTGCGTTATAGATACTTGCTCTCATACCACCCACAGTTCTGTGACCCTTTAAATTTACAAATCCTGCTTCTGCTGCTTCTTTTACAAATTTTGCATCTAAATCTTTGTCACCTGTTACAAATGGTACATTCATAAGAGAACGGTCCTCTTTCCTTACTGTTCCTTTGAACATTTCGCTCTGGTCTAAGAAATCATAAAGTATCTTTGCTTTTTCTTCATTTCTCTGTTTCATAACCTCTAGACCACCCATGTTCTTTAACCATTTGAACACTTTGCCACAAATATAAATACCATAACAAGGTGGTGTATTATATAAAGAATCATTGTCAGCCTGTGTTTTGAATTTTAACATGGTTGGTGTATTTTCTAATACATCCTCTGTAATTAAATCTTCACGAATAATGGAAATCACTACACCTGCCGGTCCGATATTTTTCTGTACTCCGCCGTAAATAATACCATATTTTGTTACATCTACCGGTTCAGATAAGAAACAAGATGATACATCTGCTACTAATGTTTTTCCTTTTGTATTTGGCAATGTCTTGTATTTTGTACCATAAATTGTATTGTTCTCACAAATATATACATAATCTGCGTCTTCACTAATAGGAAGGTCGGAACAATCCGGAATATAAGAATATGTCTTATCTTCTGAAGATGCAATGGCATTTACCTTTCCATATTTCTGTGCTTCCTGATATGCTTTCTTAGCCCATTGACCTGTGATAATATAATCAGCAACTTTATTCTTCATAAGGTTCATTGGTATTGCAGCAAACTGTTGTGATGCTCCTCCCTGTAAGAATAATACCTTGTAATTATCAGGAATGTTCATTAATTCTCTTAAATCCTTTTCTGCTGTTTTGATGATATCATCATAAGCCTTAGATCTATGGCTCATTTCCATTACAGACATTCCTGTACCTTTATAATCTAACATCTCTTCTGCTGCTTCTTTTAATACTTCTTCAGGTAATACTGCCGGACCTGCTGAAAAGTTATAAACTCTTCCCATTTGTGAATCCTCCTTCATAATCTTATCAATCTCTTGTTATTTCCTATACGTACCATAAAATAATTAGATATTGCCTTGCTATCCTAAACCGATTCAAGATTCTATCTAAATACTTATATTTTTCCTTCAATGGTGCATTTACTGCACTATAAATCCAGAGATGAGTGAACATTTTGTCCAATCTTCTACCCTTATCATATATGGTATGCAACAATCTTTATTATAAATCTTTGTTATTTTTTCGTCAATGTTTTCTTAAAAAAAAGGAAATGTTTTTACACATTTCACTTTTTTTTACTTGTATTGCTACAGTTTTTGTATATTCTTACAATATTTGATTGCTTTACTGAAGCACCATTCCACTTCCAACAATGCTTTTGGGGACAAAAATTAAAAATCTTATTTCTCTAAATCTTCCCCGGAAAACACCTCGCTAATCGCTTTTCCCGGTGCAACCATAGGCCAGACCTTTTCATCTTTATCAATCACACATTCCAATACAACCGGCTCCTTTGCGGCAAGTGCTTCTTTTATAGCACGTTCTACTTCTTCTTTCTTTGTCACACGAATTCCTTTTGCACCCATTGCTTCTGCCAGTTTAACAAAATCTGTCTTATCCTCCAGAATGGTGTTAGAATATCTTCCGCCATAGAATAATGTCTGCCACTGACGCACCATTCCAAGTACATGATTGTTAAATACTACCTGAATAAGAGGAAGCTGGTATCGGACTGCTGTTGCAATTTCATTCATATTCATGCGGAAACAGCCATCTCCTGCAATATTAATAACCTGTTTGTCAGGCATTCCAACCTGTGCACCAATAGAAGCACCGAGTCCGTATCCCATAGTTCCTAATCCGCCTGATGTCAACAACATGCGGGGGTGTTTGTACTTATAATACTGTGCTGCCCACATCTGATGCTGTCCTACATCTGTTGAAATAATTGCTTCTCCATTGGTCAGTTCATATATTTTTTCCATTACATATGGACCAGTCAGAGTTTCTTCCGGATAAATCATTGGAAATTCTTCTTTACGTGCTTTCACTTTCTTTATCCATTCTGCATGATTCTGGTTTTCTAATTTGTCATTGAGTTTTTTCAATACAACATCCACATCACCAATAATTTGTGCATCTACTATAATATTTTTATTAATTTCTGCAGGATCAATATCAATTTGCAAAATCCTGGCATCTGCTGCAAATTTCTTCGCATTTCCTGTAACGCGGTCAGAAAAACGAACACCAATGGCAATTAATAAATCACAATCTGTTACACTTAAATTAGAAGTTTTTGTTCCATGCATGCCAAGCATACCAGTATAATATGGTTCTTCTCCACTAAATGCACCTTTTCCCATTAAACTGTCTGTTACTGGAGCATCTACTTTTTCTACAAATGTTTTTAAAGATTTTTCTGCTCCTGATAATACCGCACCACCACCAACAAAAATCACTGGTCTTTCACTCTTTTTAATCATTTCTATGGCTGTGTTTAGATCCTTTTCATTGATTTCCATTGTGGTGTTATCAATAGTTTCCGGTTTTACCGCTTCATATTCTGTCAATGCCGCTGTTACATCTTTTGTAATATCTACCAGAACGGGGCCTGGACGTCCTGTTTTTGCAATTTTAAATGCTCTTCTCAAGGTTGGTGACAGCTGTTCTATTTCTTTTACAATGAAAGTATGTTTGGTAATCGGCATTGCAACACCTGCAATATCTACTTCCTGAAAACTGTCTTTTCCCAGTAAATCATTGGTTACATTACCTGTAATGGCTACTACAGGAACCGAATCCATATAGGCAGTAGCAATTCCTGTTACCAGATTTGTCGCACCAGGACCACTTGTGGCAATACACACTCCTATTTTTCCTGTGGCTCTTGCATAGCCATCTGCTGCATGGGAAGCTCCCTGCTCATGAGAAGTCAGGATATGCCTAATTTCATTTTGATGTTTGTATAATGCATCATAAATATTTAAAACCGCTCCACCTGGATAACCAAATACGGTATCAACACCCTGCTCTTTTAAACATTCTATGATAATCTCCGAACCATTTAACTGCATTCTTCTCATCCTTTCCTTTTATTACTATGAGCACTTGGCAATGCCTGAACACTTGGTGAGGTCTCTCACGAACCTAGTATGAAGGTATGCTGTGCAGGTAGTTTCGAGCCTAGTGCGAATGTAGTTCTCGTATCCTTAGCGAGGTCTTTTCGAGCTTAGTATAGAGAACTTCCTCTTATATAACTTCTAATTTTCCAAAATCGCTCCACGATTTCCTGATGTAACCATTTTTGCATATCTTGCTAAGTATCCTGTTGTTACTTTTGGTTCTTTTGGCTGCCATTTTTCACGGCGTTTTGCAAATTCTTCTTCAGACACTTTTGCATTTAATGTAAGTTCTGGAATATTAATCTGAATGATATCTCCCTCTTCGATAAGTGCAATTGGACCGCCTACTGCTGCTTCTGGTGATACGTGCCCAATAGAAGCCCCTCTTGAGGCACCTGAGAAACGCCCGTCCGTGATTAAAGCTACAGAAGAACCTAAGCCCATTCCTGCAATTGCCGAAGTTGGGTTCAGCATTTCCCTCATACCTGGACCGCCTTTTGGTCCTTCATAACGAATCACCACAACATCACCTTCCACGATTTTTCCAC
>CAYRAV010000079.1:0-12730 GCA_964422365.1 uncultured Lachnospiraceae bacterium
TATTTCCAGATCGTCTGTTTCGACTGGGTTCGGAGTATCTGTGACAGTTGGCTCTGTTTCCAGATCATTTTCTTCTGGAATATTTCCAGTATAAGTACTATTGAGCACAATTGGATTGGCTGTATCTATAGTATCGTTGTATTCCTGCTCGTATTTGTCTGAGGACTCTTCTGTATAATTTACTTTTAGCTGGTAGTCAGTTATATCAGCATACAAACAACCATCAATAGGACCGAAGTTATTTTCATCACCGCTAACACATATATAGTAAGTTCCCGCTGGTAAACGATATCTTTTTGAGTACAGGATTTTGTTTGCAGAATCTTCTTCTATTTGGGATATGACAGTAATATTTCCGTCTTCATCCTCTGAACAATAATCCTCTTGCCAGCAATTCAGATTTCCTTTATATGTGTGGTTCAGATCTATTTTATTTGCAGTATTCAAGCTATCATTCCATTCTTGTTCGAAAGAGTTGCTGCTTTTATCTGTAAAATTAATTTTTTCCAGTCCTTCACTTACTACCTTGTATGTTCCAGCTCCTAATCGAAATTTTCCTTTATAATAAATATTCCACCATGATTCATATATTTTTACTAAATTTCCATCCTCATTTTCACCATATAAATATTCTATACTGCATGTTTTCCCTTCTTTGCCTTCAAATGTTACACTACCACAAGTTGGAAGCGTAAAATATGCTTCATCTACACTATCAAATTCTTCATTCAGTTCCACATAGGGAATGTCCTCTGCCTTTACCTGCTGCATATTTTGGCAAATGGGAACAGTTCCCCCTATATTTCCCATTATCATTGCCGTTGACAATACAGCTGTCAATGTTACTTTTCCTAAAACCCCTAATTTCCTCATAAAAAACCTCCTTTTTATTCATACGATTGAATTAGTTTTACATTTGCCTTTTCATATTTATTTAACCAAGATTCTTTAAACTCATCAGCAGTATACAGCCCAGTATACCATGTCAGAGAGTTAAAGTACTCGTTTAAATCCTCGGAATCGAAAATTCGTCCACGCCTTGCATAGATCTCGTTTCTTGCCAGACGCAGCATATCTGAGGTCATCCCTATTACATCTTCAGTAGTCAAATAGCTGCTGTCACTGTTTGAGAAAATATAATCACCCTCATTCATGGACACTTCTTCTTCCATAAACCATCCGGAAGTATCATCCATTATCCATAAATCCAGGCCATCTAAGGATGACTGTGAATAATCAGATTTATTTTTGTATTCTATATGAATCTTTTCCTGTGATTCATCCCAAGTTACATCAAAATAATTTTTTTTTATCATTTTCCATGTAGCAGCGAACCGTATTGATACCTACAGCTTTTGCATAACCCATTCTTTCATAACGATTAGTGGAAGTAATAATATCAAATAGAATTTTCTTTCCTTCTACTCTAAATGAAAGACAATATCCATAAGAAGATGAATCTAATTCTGAGTAGTATGCCATATCGTCCACCAAATTCATTGAAAACTCTTGATTGTCTGTATTTTTTTCTTCTGACACAGAGTTATCCCCATTTCCATTGATCTTGGTATCAGACTTTGTTCCTTCATTATCCTCTGTACTTGTCCAAATGGAATCCCCATCTCCAATTTCGATATCATGACTGGATGCGTATTCTGAAAAGGCTTTATAGACCATAGCGTTTGCAATTATGGTGCTTTGTGGAACATCGTTGAAAGATAAAGCGCCTGTTTCAAAAGTATCATCATCCTCGCTAAGAATAAACTGTAATCCGGCTTTCACTTTTGCATCCTGGTAAGTGCAATAACCGGTAAATTCCACAACCTGTTCTCCGTCTTCTGATTTAAAATACTTCCAAGTAGGATTTGCAAAAAAGCTCTCAAAAGCTTGTGCATATGTAATATCCGGAATTGTAATTGGATGCCCATTTTTTACACTTAGTACATGTTTGTCTTCTTTATCTCGGACACTTTGTACTTGATCACTGAGTTCTGCAGCCTCTGCACATCCTGTTATAGAACACGCTAATACACAGGCACCTACCACTCCTGCTAATTGAATCTTTTTTCTCATATTCTATCCTTCGTTTTCCATAAAAAATATTTTAGCTTTTCAATGCTGTTGGAATTTTTAAGTAACTTATGCAAACAAAGGAGTTTTTCACCGGCACAATGCATAAAACGATCCGGATTAGATCGTACCTATGCTTATCAGATTTTTTCCGGTACAAAACGTCCTGCCAGAGATAAAGTACTTGCACTATGTTTTGGATTATCGTTATCTTTAGATGAAATGCAAAGTTTACTAAAGACTACAGGATACCCTATCCTTTATGCCAAAAATAAACGGGATAGTGTAATTATTTTTGCTGTACAAAGAGGGTATTCCATAATAGAGGTTAATGGATTGTTATATGAAATGGGAATGGAATTAGTAGAATAAAGATTCTGCTTGATATAACGCACTTCCTACTCTATAAAATGATTGCGTAATAATGCCCTTAGTGAATAGTTTCTTATAAAACCTCCATGCATCTTAGAGCACCACCATAAATGAAAGTTATGAGATGCATGCTGGAATACCCGAATTCAGCTTTTTGCTAAAGTAAAAAAGGTACTTTCATAGAAACATATTGTACAATCATTTAACAGAAAAGAAATTTCTCATAGGCATCCTTGTCTATAGTTCAGCATAAAAAAGAACCTGCCTATAAGGAACAGATTCTTTTTTGATTTTATAATGTTGGGCACATATAGCAGCTATGATTATGCCGGCTTCTTGCTATGAGTATTAATAGTACGGATATCCTATTCTTTAAAATAAAATACATCTCCTCTTGCCTGGAAGGGAAGTCTGTTTCCATATGGTATCAAAAATGCATGATCATGCCTGACATGCAGATTTTCTTCAATGTATCCATCTGTAATAATCAAAATTGGGCCGTTTTTAGGAAAGTCTTGTGCCCGTTCTAACAAGTCGATTCCCGGTTGTAAAATTGTACCGCCTCGCCCCTGTACTGTAACCCGTCCTGCAATTTCCTCTGGTGCAAGATAGCCGGCATCATATGCCTGTGCATCGCAGAAAACAACTCTGGCAAAGGGAACTTCTTTAGAAGCAGCATAACTGGCAATAGAGCCAAGTGCCATCCCAAGTTGTTTCGCAGACATAGAAGCAGAGGTATCTATTACGACACCGAAGGTTCTGCTGTCTGTAGCGATTTCTCCCTGTACATATCGTGGACGTGGAATATCAGGTGTTGCACCTTGTCTGCGGCTTGGTCTGGCATAGGTGCGGTGCTTTTCTAAAGGGGAAAAGAAACAGTCAAACCATTTGGCAAGTTTTACATCCCATGGAATAGGAGGCATGGCAAGAGCACGAATTTCTTCTAATAATCCGGCAGGAATGAAGCCTCTGTCATGTTCTGTATGATATTCCAGTCCCTGCATCAGAGCATTTTTACAAAAATCATCTAATTTAGTATGGGAATGTCTATTGTGAAATGCAGTAGAGTCTGTTCCAATCACATCGCCTTGTCCATAACCTCGAAATGTATCCATTTTTGCATATTTGCGCAAGTTTGACTGTATCATATCATAGATGGTTTCTGCGGACAATCCTTTCAGTTTTTCATCGTATAAAAGTCCGTCTGAAGGCATTGTTCCTATCTGCATTTCCTGCAGCCATCCATTGATGACAAAGTCACAAGCGATATTCCACAGATAATGGTCACGTCCCTGACAGCGTTGGTGATGCAAAAGTCCTGCATGTAAATATTCGTGGGCAAGAACAAATTTCCATTCTTCTATGTAAAAGCTGGCAGCAGGATTGATGTAAATCTCACCAACAGCAGCATCCACAGCAGCAATCCGTATCTCATTTTTCTGGCAGTAGTAAGAGTCCTCTATTATTTTGAAGGAGGAAGCAAGACCTCCTAAGAGCGGGTAGTGGTCAATAAACCATCTGGCTGCTTTGGCTGGTTCTGTATCAGAGCACCGGTTTCTGTCATGTCCGCCTGCATCACTGACTGCGTCAGTAACAGATTCTGCCAATGCATAAGCGAAACGTGCAGCATATTTGTTATATTGATTATTATCTATATTGTAAGTAACTGGTTTTTCCAGTCCTTCCATATCCATACGGTATGTAGCAGCTGTACTGTATTTTTGATTATCTTCAGAAACATTATGCTCTACTAAATATTCATAGATTTTCAGTTCATCTGTGAGACTTCCCTCAAAAGAAGTCACTGAATCAAGGCAGAGTGATTTTCCAAATTTGATATCTGATAAAAACTTTGCAATATAAATATCACAGGCAGCGTTCCATAAATGAATATTACAGGAAACCTTTTTTTCGACAGTTCCATCTGGTTTTGTTTTCTCATATCCTGGCATTTTCGCAGCATCAAAATGTCCAAAGGCAAGATGAAGCTGGCAGTGTGCAATTGCATATGCCCATTCTCCCGGAGTAAGATAGGTATCCTTATTTACAGAAATGCTGCCATTACTGTTTACGATAGCTGCAATATTTTTTCCCATATATTTATTGGTGCTATAAATGAGATTGCCATATAAGCGGGAGAAAATGGGGTGACAGTTTACAATTGCTATACCCTTTTCTAAATTTTCTTCAGAAAGTTTCAATTTTTGTTTTGGGTTATTATTATTTTTTTTGTTTGCCACAGCAACTTTCACCTGCCTTTCTGAAATCCGGCTGCCAGACGGGGAAGGTCACGGACAATCTCCATCATGAACCAGTCAGGCAGTACATTGCCTTCCTCCGCAGAAACAACCATCTGTGCAATTTCGTAGTTTATAACCGACAAATCACGAATCAAGGCCTTAGCACGGTGGGTAAAATACATGGCATCTTTGTTTATGTTCTGTTTGTTTTTTGGAAGTTCATGTAAGAGTTGTGCACGGAAAGATTGTGCAAGAAAATAAAGTACATCACGTTCTTCCGGTTTAGACGGCCATTTTGCATTGCCTTTGATAATGTCACTGAGCAGGTGGGAGTTTTTCATCTGTTTGGTATAAGCAAGAAACATTCCAGCATGGGAGGCGGAAATACAGCCATATGTAAGCATACGAAGATATTCTTCTGATAATTCCTTTGTACCAGCACCTGATTCTTTTAAGGCATCGCTTAACATATGCCAAGAGCGGGGAGTAGAATAAGGTTCTTCTGTTTTTGGCGGTTCAGAAAATAAATGATCTGGTCTCTGGTTAATATAGTCTGTGATCCAGGAATGGATGCCTGACTCATAAGCCCATGTAAGCCATTGTTTAGAATCTGCTTTTAATTGTACATGAAACATGCGGTTAATCAGGGCAGAAGACATTGTTTTTACAATAGCACCATCCTGAGAACGGTTTCCGGCACCGATAACAATACTGCCTTCCGGGAGATAGTATTCTCCGATTCTTCTTTCGTGAATAAGGCTGTAAAATGCTTTTTGTACTTCCTGTGAGCATGCATTCAGTTCGTCAAGAAATAAAACATAAGGTTCTTTTCTTGCAATCATTTTTGGAGGGAGAAATTCGGAAGTTTCTCCTTTGATTTGAGGAATTCCAATAATATCTTCCGGTGCAAGCTGGCTTCCAAGAAGTGAGACACATGGAAGACCAACTTCCTCGGAAAATTTTTCTACTAGTGCAGATTTTCCGATTCCTGGTGCACCCCAGATAAATACAGGACGTACTGGTGCTACATTTAATAAAATTTCTAATAAATCATCTTGAGTTACATTTATAGGTAAATTCATACATATTCCTTCTTTCGTATTTTTTCATTATATAGTTTCTTTTTGTTAATGTGATGTACCTTTGCACGAGGGTAATATTTATTACAATGCTGGCAATAGCCATTGTGACAGGCTTTTCTGCCTTTTTTACATTCCCCTAATGCAATATAAAATTTACAGGGTATTTCTTTGTATTTAGCCATGATTTTCCTTTCTTTTAGAGAGGTACTTTTTCAACATGTGCTGGCTGAACTGTTATGTTTTTACAGCTATTTAAAAAAGAGCACAAAAAAGTACTTCAAGAAATAAGAGATACTGGTGTTTTGTCATGAATATGCATGAAATTAAGATGGTATTAGAATCATATATTAACTTAACACATTACTAAGGAACTATTAAGGAATAACTTTTCATATTGCTTGTCTTTTTTCTGATATCACCACTCAAAAATCAGTTACATAGTCTGTTATGCGCCTGATTTTGAGCAATATTCTCATAGAAAAATCCTGTGCACTATTTAAAAGTTATTTTTTGAGTTCCTAAGGACAACCAGACCTCTATAGTAAATTGCTGCGTTGTTTGTGGTAAATAAATATTGTTTTGTCATAATTGTCCTCCTTTCTGTGCTTCGTTGACGGTTTCAATAAAATGTGTAACAAACAATTTTCAAACACACTTTAGTATATCAGTTCAATTTTGGATTGTCAAATATTTAAAAAATTGATTAGGAAAAAGGTATTGACAAAGAAAATAAGTGTAGTATATAAAATTCTATGGACACTTCAATTTTATTACGGTTTTGTATGATAGGATGGTTACTATCCAAAAATATTATCAGAAATAGCTGGGAGATGATATAGATGACACTTATACAATTAAAATACGTTATTACTGTAGCTGGAGCACATTCATTAAATGAGGCGGCAAAAAAACTCTTTATTTCGCAGCCGAGCCTTTCTTCTGCAATTCATTCTTTAGAAAAGGAGGTAGGAATCGAGTTGTTTAGAAGATCACAAAGCGGAATTCAAATCACTCCTGAAGGGGAAGAATTTATTGGTTATGCAAGACAGGTGGTTGAGCAGTATAATCTGCTGGATGCAAGATATATTAGCAAAACCTCGGCAAAGAAAAAATTTAGTGTTTCCATGCAGCACTATACATTTGCAGTAAAGGCATTTGCACAGATGGTAAAGCAGTTTGGAATGGATGAATATGAATTTGCAGTACATGAAACAAAAACACATGAGGTTATTGAAGATGTAAAAAATTACAGAAGTGAGGTTGGCATTTTGTATCTGAATGAATTTAACTGCAAAGTGTTAACGAAATTATTTGATCAATATGGTTTGGAATTTCATGAATTATTGGTTTGTGGAATCTATACATATATGTGGAAAGGGCATCCATTGGCAAATGAAAAGGAGATAGTGTTAGAAGATTTAAAAGAATATCCATGCTTGTCTTTTGAGCAGGGGGAACATAATTCCTTTTATTTTGCTGAGGAGGTGCTGAGTACTTATCAATACAAGAGATTGATTAAAGCCAATGACAGAGCAACACTATTGAACTTAATGGTAGAATTAAATGGATATACATTATGTTCCGGCATTATATGTGAAGAATTGAATGGGAGTGAATATTGTGCTGTTAAATTGAAATCTGACGAAAAGATGACAATAGGATATCTGGCAAGAAAAGGTGCTGCGGTTAGTTTACTTGGGCAGAAATATCTGGAAGAAATTTCAAAATTCAAAGATAAAGTATTGGGATAAAAAGTATTACAGCTTATAGGTTGAAACTATAAGCTGTAATACTTTTTTTGAATTAGCGAAAAACAGATAGGAGTGTTAGAATATAGATAAATTAAGAGGATATTAATAGTTGAAGGAGGAAGAGCAAGAGCATGGATAGGAGCATAACAACGAAATGTATCCATTTGGAAGAGGAACAGAATGAAAGCAATCATTATGGAGCAATCAGCTATCCTATTTATCAAACTGCTGCCTATGTTCATGAAGGAGCGGGAAAAAGTACAGGATATGATTATAGCAGGCTGCAGAATCCAACAAGAGAGCATCTGGAAAAGATCATTGCTTCCTTGGAAAATGGTACAGATGCATTGGCATTCAGCACAGGAATGTCTGCAATTGCTGCATTAATGGAGCTTTTTAAACCTGGTGATCATCTTATTGTGGACACTGACCTTTATGGTGGCAGCATAAGGCTGTTTCGCAATATTTCCAAAAAAAATGGTATTACCTTTACAAGCATTGCATGCTGTAAAGAGGATGTGGAATCCTATATTACTGAGAACACAAGGGCAATCTACATTGAAACACCCACCAATCCAATGATGAACGTGACAGATATTGCTGCTTTAAGTAAAATAACCAGAAAACATCATTTATTATTAGTGGTAGATAATACTTTTTTGTCCCCATATTTCCAAAATCCATTATCTCTTGGAGCAGATGTAGTAATTCACAGCGGGACAAAATATCTCGGTGGACATAATGATACATTGGCAGGATTTTTGGTTACACAAAGAGAGGAGATTAGTGAACAACTGCGATTTAATATAAAAACAACAGGTGCAGGTTTGGCGCCATTTGACAGTTGGTTAATGATAAGGGGTATAAAAACACTGGCAATCAGAATGGAAAAGGCACAGAGTAATGCGATTCAGATTGCACAATGGCTTCAAAAACAGGAGGCAGTAAGGAAAGTGATATATCCGGGATTAAAGACACATCCGGGTTATGAAGTGATGTGCAGGCAAAGCCGCGGCTTTGGCGGGATGCTTGCGTTTGAAGTCAAAAGCAAAGAATTTGCATTATCCGTATTGGAAAAGGTAAAACTGATTCAATTTGCAGAAAGTCTTGGAGGCGTGGAAACTTTAATTACCTATCCGGTTACACAGACACATGCTGATGTGCCAAAGGATGTACTAGAAAAAAATGGTATTACAGAGAACATACTCCGATTATCAGTGGGAATTGAGGAAGTAAATGATTTGATTGAGGAGTTAAAGGATGTATTCCGAAAAACAGAGGAGGAATTGAGTCATGGAACAAAATCTTGATTTTGATACGATAATTGACAGAAAAAATACCAATAGTCTAAAGTATGATTTTGCAAAAAGGAAAGGACTTCCAGAGGATTTATTACCATTATGGGTAGCAGACATGGATTTTAAAACTTCTTCCTATATACAGGATGCACTAAACAAGAACATTCAACATGGAATATTTGGATATAGCGAAGTGCAGGAGCAATATTTTAAGGTTATAGAGGAATGGATGAAGAAACATTATAATTGGAATGTTTCTGAAAGATGGATGATAAAGACACCAGGAATTGTATTTGCTTTGGGAATGGCAGTAAAAGCATTTACAAAGCCGGGGGACAAGGTATTGATTCAACAGCCTGTTTATTATCCGTTTCGTGAGGTAATTGAGGATAATGGACGAGGCGTAGTCAGCAATACATTAATTTATGGAGAGAATCATAAATATTATATTGATTTTGATGATTTTGAAAAAAAGATTATAAGTAACAATATTAAGTTGTTTTTTCTCTGTAATCCACATAACCCTGTTGGCCGTGTATGGACAAAAGAAGAGTTAATCCGTATGGGAGATATTTGTTATAGGCATCATGTTATTGTGGTGAGTGATGAAATCCATGCAGATTTTGTGTTTCATGGAAAGCATCAGGTGTTTGCCAATCTAAAGAAGCAATATGAGGAAATTAGTATAATCTGTACTTCTCCAAGTAAAACTTTTAATTTGGCAGGATTACAGGTTTCCCATATATTTATTCAAAATCCACAGATCAAGAGAGCTTTCCGCAAACAAATAGATGCAGCTGGATACAGCCAGCTTAATGTGATGGGACTGACAGCATGTGAAGCGGCTTATCAGTATGGGGAAGAGTGGTATAAGGCAATGTATCAGTATGTGCAGGATAATATAGCCTTTACCAAAAAGTATGTTGAGGAGAATCTTTCCGGGGTAACTATGGTGGAACACGAAGGCACATATCTTGTCTGGCTGGATTTCAGGGAAACAGGATTAAATGTAGAGCAGTTGGAAGAGCTGATAATCCATAAAGCAAAATTGTGGTTAGACAGTGGAAAAATCTTTGGAGATAGCGGAAAGGGATTCCAGAGAATAAATGCAGCATGTCCGAGAAAAATTTTAGAGGAAGCTTTGTCTAGAATCAATCATGCTCTAAATGAAAAAAAATTATTATAGTTGATAGGAAAGGTACACAGATACCACAAAAATTTACTCTGCATCTGTCTATATTCTTGATTCTGGATGTCACTTAGTTGGAAAATAAAAACAATTTGGATTTTTAGAGATTGAAATTTGTCCCGAATTTAGTTAATACAGAGTTCTGCATTTACTAAATCCAGGACAAATTTTCTATAAATCTGTAGTACATCTTGCAATAACTGTGGTTTAGAATTATAGTAATCCAGAAGGATTGTGAAGCATCTGTTTGTCAAACTCAGGATTAAAATAATAGAAGTTTTTGGAATCTAATTTGTCCTTTGTTTTTTCTAGTGCTTCACCAAAACGCTGAAAGTGGACAATTTCACGACTTCGTAAAAATTTCAAAGGCTCCCGTACCTCCTCATCTGTAATCATACGGAGTAAGTTTTCATAGGTAGTACGTGCTTTCTGTTCTGCTGCCATATCTTCATAAAGATCTGCAAAGGCATCTCCTTTAGACTGGAATTCTTTTGCAGTAAAAGGAACACCTGCAGCTGCCTGCGGCCATATACCTGCTGTATGGTCAACATAGTAGGCATCAAAGCCGCCAACTTTTGCTTCCTCCACCGTCAGGTTTTTTGTAAGCTGGTACACCATCGCGCAGATAATCTCCAGATGAGCAAGTTCTTCTGTACCAATATCTGTAAGAAGTCCTCCAACTTCTTTGCAAGGCATAGAATAACGCTGTGACAAATATCTCATGGAAGCACTTAGTTCTCCATCAGGTCCTCCATACTGGCTGATAATCAATTGTGCAGTTTTAGGACAAGTCTTTGTGATTTTCACAGGATACTGTAGTCTTTTTTCATAAACCCACATTATACACACGCTCCTTCCCATGGCAGTGGTCCGTCAATCCACGAAAAATGATTTTCATTTCCTTTTGCATCTACGATGCAGTCCTGTTTCAAAGGATAGAAATCTACTTCCATTCTCTGTAATAATTTTTTACGGTCAGCATTGTACTGATTGAACACATCAATTGCCTGAAAATCGTCAGGATGGGTGTCCAGATAAAGAATCAAATCATCTAAAAAGAAACTGATTTCATACAAAGCCTTCATAACTG
Source organism: uncultured Lachnospiraceae bacterium (assembly GCA_964422365.1). Lineage (GTDB taxonomy): Bacteria > Bacillota > Clostridia > Lachnospirales > Lachnospiraceae > CAYRAV01. Next base: position 11,093 of record CAYRAV010000079.1, read on the forward strand.
TTTCACGGTCAAAGTGTTCATCTGTAAAAAGTTTTTCGTATTGCTTATTTTTTTCTATACATTCGCAGGTTTGACAGTCACAGGTTTTTGCGGTGGCAGAAAGGGGATCTGTTACATAAAAGGGAAGATTAAGTTCCGGGAAAATTGTTCCTTCGCATAACGCTGTATCAGGAGTATATACTTCCTTACGAACCTGTATCGGTATAGAACCAATGGCAAGATTAGGAGTGTTACATCCGCAATGATTTGTATGCGTATCCATAGTCTGATTTCTCCTTTCGTAGTAAAATTGTAATGGTACGATTTTATTATGTGTGATTGGGAGAAAAATATAATGGAAATATTTTTTTAAAAGATATAGAAATTACTAGATGTGGTGAATTTGATTCAAATACATATCCCTTATCAGACAAAGTCTGCATGTCCCCTTTGCGTGTATATTTGTCCCAAATTCATTCAATGCAGCGGGCTGCATCGATTAAATTTGGGGCAAACATTCTCGCAAATTGCTTGCTGTTCATCAATATGCCAAAAAATTGCATAAATTATGTGAAAATCAAACCTACATTCATACAATAATGAAGAATTTCCTATGATTTTTACTCTATTATCGCAGACATTTTTGGTATTTTTTGTGCAATTTTTAATTTTCAAACACGCTCTAAGGGGATATCCTGTAAAGGCGGCATCAGATATACCACCAGAAAGATATGTTTATGTACCTGTAGCTGTAAATTTAGAGGCTGTGTATTTGTACTAGTTTGGACATATTTAAAAATCACTTATGTCTTTTTGGGTTCCATTGACACGAAGCTGTTCATCTGTTTCAAGAGGAATGACAAGACACTGATGTCCGTCAATGATTTGTGAAGTAATAAGTGAAAGTTTGTCCGGATTGACATTTACAATGACATCTGTGCTGTTCCCGCTAAGTGTTTCGTTCATGTATTCTGAGGAAACAGCTGCTTCATCGTTAAGATGGCTTTGTTCAATAATTGCATTTTTTTCTTCAATAATAGTATTTTTTTCTGCAATGGTGCTCTTTAGTGCCACAACTTCATCAATCAGGTTTTTATGTGCCTTCATCTGTGCATTTTCCTCTAATGTTTTGGCATCTACTAACATATCAATAACAGGTGTTTCTCCAGAAAATTCTTCTTCATATGCTTTGATGGTATCTTCAATTACTGGTTCAGGTACACCATTTCCCATCATAATATTTTGAAGTACCGTTGTATTTAATACAAGGTCATCTTCCTGACCGCTGTTTTCGTGTTCCTCCACAAGCCCGCCGAATTCATTTTGAATGTCCATAAGCATGACATCGCTTACTTCTTCGTGAGTGTCAATAACATTCTGCATCATATCAGTAAAGGCATTTTTCTGCATGGTAGCAGTACGTCTGGCAGGGCAGCCAAGAAATTCTTCCATTAGTTCAAAATGAGGTGATTTTGTGTCCTTTGTATAAAACATAACAGAATGGATGTCTGTGCTGCGTTCTGTAAAGGCAGGGAAAATAAATCCTGTATCAGGTGCCCCTACTACCCAGTCACGGATACGGGAACCAATGCGGTGTTCCTCCTCACGATAACCCAGTGCTGCTTTTGATAAAGTGACAGGACAGATGGCACAAAGAAG
>CAYRAV010000080.1:0-12397 GCA_964422365.1 uncultured Lachnospiraceae bacterium
AGGGCCACCGTTACTATACCGAGAAAGAAATGAAAATTTTACAAGGGATTAAGCGATTGAAAGAACAAGGATTTCAGTTGAAATCGATAAAAACAGTGTTGCCAAAGTTAGATGAGGTAGAAGCGTTAGATGAAGAAAAAAGAAGAAAGTTATGTGAAAAACTAAATGAAAGTCTGACCACATTAGAAACTTCAACACATAAAGAAGAAGTAGTAATAAAGGAAAGTACAGAAGTTAACCAAAAAATGAAGCAGTTTGAGATGATTATGAATAAACTTATTGCAAATGCCTTAAAGGAAAATAATCAGGAATTAACAGATACTGTCACAGAAAATGTAGTAAAAGAGATGGATTATCTAATGCGGATGCAGGAGGAAAGAGAAGAAGAACATTATAAGAAATTAGATGAGGCATTAAGAGAAAGGTACCCTATCGGAGGAGAAATTGCAGCCACAGAAATGAAGAAGAGAAAAAAAAGAGGTCTCTTTAGAAGGAAGTAGATTTGATGATTGTAACTGGCTGTATGGTTATCAATCAATATAGTTCTGCTATGTTTTTTTTCTATAGAGTATCTGAAAATTCATTGCTTCAATCTGCACACTTTGGTTTGTGTGCCAATACGCTATGGCATGTTTGATAATTCATTGCCCCGATCTGCACGCCCCACTTTGCGTACCCATTCGGGCATACCGCAATCCATGCCCATCCGGGCTGCGTACTTTGTCCGATAAAGTATGGATATTTGTCCCAAATTCATTCAATGTAGCCCGCTGCACCTCATGAATTTGGAACAAATCCCCACAAATTGTGACGCACATTTTGTCACAAGCAATTTTCAAACACACTCTAGTGGCAATTTTTTATATGACTTAAAAAACAATGAATATGGTATAATTAAAAAAGGGGTGTCCTGTAAAATAAAGGTATGTATAGTTAGTGTGATATAACCATACTTATTCTTGTACCTTTTATGATAAGACAACCCTTTTTGAGTTAAAAATTTGGATGTGCGCCTAAATGTTCACTAATTATTTGATATAATAAGTGGAAAAATGATTATTTATTTTCTAAATATCCATTTAATTTTACAACTAATTCATCAGCAGAAATTCCATGGACTGCACATGCTTCTGCAATAGACTCCATCTGTGAAGAAGGGCATCCTACACAGTGCATTCCTGCTTCCATTAAAATCGGAATACAGCCAGTATCCATCTGAAGTAATTCTCCAATTAGTGTGTCTGTGGTGATTTTTGCCATAGTATATACCTCCTAAAATATGATAAACTCATTTGTTATAGTATGTTGTTTCACAATAAAATAATCAACACGCTAGAGTTAATTATATGTCAGAAGTAGAGGAACGTCAAGGGGGAGGAAAATTGAGTTTACAAAGTGTATAACAGTTCAGTCATGCAGATGTACTAAAAAAAAGACTTGTATTATTAGAGAAACTGTATTAGAATGAATTTGAAGTAAGGTGATCGCAATCCTCTGGCCTTAGATGGTGGATTGGGGTTACGTAGGGCAGGAACTGCCCGAATTAACGCCTGTGGAGATAGTAGGTTACGAGGTCAAAGAAGCAGGAAGCCTATTTGTTTTAGAGAATGGGCAGTTCACATTATAAATAATAAGGAGGAAAAAGATATGGCATACAAAATTACAGATGCATGTATTAGCTGTGGTTCTTGTGCAGGTGCATGTCCAGTAGGAGCAATTGCTGAAGGGGATGCTCACTTTGAAATTGATGAAACAACTTGTGTTGATTGTGGTACATGTGCAGGACAATGTCCAGTTAGTGCTATTGAGAACTAAGAGTTCATACAAAAAAGATAAGGCAGGAAAAGTTCCTGCCTTATTTTAATATTAGATTTTTGATAAGGTCTGTAAAGCATGTTCGCTGATAATGGTTTCATAATGTTCCTGAAAAAAAGCTGCGCTGGCATAAGTGGTACGCTGCATAATTCCGAATTCAGAAATCATATTACAGATTTTGTTAAAGTCCTCCGGACTATCATTTCCTTTGCTTAATAATAGATAATATAAACCATCTTTATCTTTAAAAAGTGTATTCATACCTGAGTAACGAGGAGAAATGTGAGATGCTAAAGCAGAAATTTCTTCTAATGTATGGAATAGATACACTTTTGTCAAACTAGGTTGAACTGAGACACTGCTAGCAGTACCTGTCTTGGCAGCAGTATTATTAGTAGAAAGTGTCTCTGATAAAGGAATAAAATCATCTGTATCAAAAAAACTGTCATCTGTATCATCTAATAAAGTATTTAATTCTCCGAAACTATTGATAATTTCATCAGCGTAAGCGTCAGCATCGTCTTCATCCATGAAGGTGTCATCATCGGAAGAAAATTTAGAAAAACGAGTATCTAATTCATCAGGATCATCTACTTTTGTAATCATCAGAACAAGACATTCAGAAGAAACAGGAATGGCTTCAATCATAAGAGGAATATCATCTGCTTCAAAGCCAAATTGGTAAGATGCTTGCTGCATCATATCCCGAAAAAGAGCTTTGGCTTTTTCTGTTCCATATGCAAGTTCACTAATGCGAAGTTCGCGGTCAAGTAAATCTTCTTTATTTAATGTGCAGCGGATTTGATTATCACTGATTTTTTCAATTTTCATAGGATCACACCCCTTTCTTGTTGACTTTAGTATAATTTAAATAGGTTACAAAGTCAACATAGGAAAAGCGATTTATTATAATAGATGTAACAGTTCAGCCATGTAGAAATGATTGCCAGCTGCATTATGTGGCAGAACAAAAGAGTATCCGGTTTAGAGGAAGCAAACCAGGAAGATTGTAGTAAATCGAAACACTCTAGTATGCAGAGTAAAGAAAGTCAAAGATTATGCCAAATACATATTTATGTCTTAATTATTCCTTATCAATGGCAAACAGCCAAGTCAAGGATTTACCACTTTAGCGGCGTTTATGTCCTTGACTTGGCTGTTTGGTGTTGATATTCCAGGATAGGCATAGAAAGAAGAATTTACTGGACTTGCGTTTTTGCCTGCTGAAGATATGGAATAATTGAAAAGCCGGGGAAGTGACAGTATTTACGTTGTTATTCCCCAGCTTTTATGCTGTAAAGAAACCACTATATTTTTATATCCTGTTTTTATCTCCCCATTCACACATTCCGTCTAAAATTGGAATTAAAGATTTTCCACGCTCTGTTAGGCTGTATTCTACTTTAGGTGGAATTTGTGGATATTCTTTTCTATGCACTAGCTGATCTGCTTCCAATTCTTTCAATGTGGAGCTTAATGTTTTGTATGAGATTTCACTAATATACTTTTTCATTTCATTAAAACGTACAACCCTAAACTCCATTAGAGTATATAAAATAGTCATTTTATATTTACCATTGATTAGGGATAATGTATAGTTAAAACCTGTTGTTTCAAGACATTCATTTGCAATGCAGCGTTCATTCATTTTGAAACTCTCCTTTAAGTAAGTATATAACTTGATTGCAAGTATCGCACTTGAAAGTGCGTACTTGATTTTATTTTTATTCTTGCTAAGATTATAATATCAATTATGGGTAAAGTCAATCTCATAGAAATAAGGAGGATAAATCTAATGAGTAAAAAAATAGTAGTAATAACGGGCAGCCCCCGAAGAAATGGAAATAGTTTTGCAATGACAGACGCTTTCGTCAAGGCAGCCCAAGCAAAAGGGCACACGGTTACACGTTTTGATGCTGCATTGAAAAAAGTGGGTGGCTGCCAGGCTTGTGAAACCTGCTTTTCCACAGGAAAAGCTTGTACTTTTGATGATGATTTTAATACGATTGCTCCTGCGATTTTGAAAGCTGATGCCATTGTGTTTACCACCCCTGTTTATTGGTACTCTATTCCAGCACAAATCAAGGGTGTTATTGACCGTATCTTCTCTCTGGTTGTTGGCGGCAAGGACATTGCAGGAAAAGAGTGTGCGCTGATTACTTGCTGTGAAGAAGATGATATGTCTGTTATGGATGGTGTCCGTATTCCGATTGAGCGTATGGCTGCTTTGAATAAATGGAAAATGGTAGGGGAGGTTTTAATTCCTGGTGTATTAAATGTTGGGGATATTGATAAGACCGAGGGGTGCAAAAAAGCGGCTGATTTAGCTGATGTAATATAAGGAGGTTAAAAATGAGCAAAAAAATTATTATTCTTAATGGAAGTCCAAGAAAAGCAGGGAACACAACAGCATTAACCGAAAAATTTAAGAAAGGTGCGGAGGAAGCTGGAAACATTGTAACAGAAATTTTTCTTGACAGCATGAACATAAATGGCTGCAAAGGCTGTTTCGGTGGGGAAAGAACCCAGATAGCCCCTGTGTTCAAAAAGATGATATGGATAAAATTTATCCTGTATACAAGGAATCAGACATTGTTGTTCTTGCAACACCGCTTTATTACTGGACGATTAGTGGTCAATTAAAATCTGCCTTTGACCGCCTGTTTGCCGTTGCAGAATGTGACCCCAATTATCGAAATCCCAAAAAGGAAAGTGTTCTCATTATGGCAGCCGAGGGTTACGGTTTTGAAGAAACACTCTACTGGTATGACCGCCTTGAGAAACATTTAGGTTGGAAAAGTATTGGAAAAGTGCTTTGTGGCGGTGTAATGGCTGTGGGCGATATTGCTGGAAATGCCGAATTACAAGAAGCCTATAAATTAGGAAAATCAATTATATAAAAGAAAGGGATTTATGATTGTAAACAAAATTAATTTACCTCAAGCTAAGGCGGCCGATCTAGAGCGTGTACAAAATTAATTTACAAAAATATACAATAGTGAAAAGCTATATGTAAAAAATATATAATCGAAGCTGATTATAAAAGTAGAAGTTAGTCAAAAATGACTATTGAATAAAGTAATTAATAATGTTATAATATAGTCATAACAATAACTTGAAGACAATCTTTTTGGTGAAGGGAGGGATAATAAAATATTTATAAAATACACATATTATATGATATAAGTGTCAAAGACCAAATTTAGTCAACTATTCACCTTACCAGAATGAGATAGCCATTTACAACTATTAAATGAATGGATACTCTCTATATAAATTAGTTTTTGACTTTCTTATCATCATTAAATAACAAAAGATTGTATGAAAAAGTATATTGTTATGTTAGGTTGCAAAAAGTATAAGAAATGGAAAAACAAAAATAAAGACAAAAGATGCAACCTTAACAAATATTTTTTGAAATAAGGTGACTGTAATCCGTCGGTTTTAGATGGCAGGGTCAACCCATATAGGGCAGGAACCGTCCGAATTAACGCCTGTGGAGATAATAAGTTATGAGGTCAGGGAAGCAGGAAGTCCATTGACTTTAGACAATGGATGGTTCGTATCATAAAATTTTCATGTGATCATTTAAAAAGTACCAAATAGTTGGATGAGAAATGAACAGGCAGCAATAACCATCACAATATTGCAGAGAAAAGGCATTTTACATTTAGAATAGATAGACAATGGGTGTCTTTTCTATGAAGCAGAATATAAACCTGAAGGCACCAATGGCTGTACTGGAAACAAGAGATACAAAGTGAGGTGTTTGGCAAAAATGAAGGAAGAGCAGAATATAAGAAGTGAATATCAATATGAAAATGAAATTGAGAGAGCAGCAATGAATCAGATACCAATTATAGTAAATGGGAAAGAATACCATACCTATAAACCAGAAACAATTTCTTCTTTTTTGCAGGAACAATCAGAAGATTATATGGCTGGATATCTGACAGATGAAAATGGAACTATTGTTTTAATAGAATACAATGAAGTAAAAAACAAATAATTAAAAACTCTTATATTGTAATAATACAATTCAAAAATCAAGACATATTAAAGTGTATTTTAAAATGAAATATTATAATTTTTATATTAGAGTTTATAACAGATATTTTTGATACACTTTAGATTTCCCCAATCATTATAGAGACTGTTACATAAGAAAATAGATGATATATGTATATCTCAAATAGGGTAGACAGGATATCATTTTATACAATGTAATGGTCTCTATTATAAAATAAACAATTTCAGACATGTTAAAAACTAGAGCGTGTTTTAAAATTCATTGCTGCAATCTGCATGCCCCAATTTGGTGCTATTTGCCCCAAATTTAATCGATGCAGTCCGCTACAACTCATAAATTTGGAACAAATCTTCCACAAATTGTGACGCACATCTTGTAACAAGCAATTTTCAAACATGCTCTAGTAAATACGGAAGATGGCAGGAATGAAAAAAATCAGGGTAGTTCTTTTACTTTTAATTAGATTGTGATATAATAAAACAAAATGCATATATCATAAGAAAAATTAGAATTCAGTTTTTTACTGAATGGGAGGGTACAACAAGATGGAAGAGAAAATGAAAAAGGGATTAGTGGCAGCAGCTATTATTGCAATTATTATCATTATAGTAGCAATTATATTAGTTAAAAAGTTTGCACCATCTAAGGAAGTAAAAGATTTAGCAGAATATTATAATGTAAATGAAAATGAATATCTAGTCGTGATTCAAAATGAAGCAGCAGAGAAACATGCAATAAATATAGATGGAGAAATTTATATAGATTATAATACTGTAGTACAAAATTTTAACCATAGATTTTATTGGGATGCCAGTCAAAATTTATTAATTTATACAACAGCAACAAAAGTGATTAAATCAGAAGTGGGAAGTAAGGAATATTATATTAATAAAAGCAAAACAGAAACAAATTATCAAATTGTAAAGACAACTGGAGATGAAATTTATATAGCATTAGATTATATTGATTTATTTTCTAATATAGAATATGAGTTATATGAAAATCCTAACAGATTAATTATAGATTGTAAATGGGGAGAAACATATACTTACAGTAATGTAAAGAAATCTACACAAATCAGAGTAGAACCATCTGTTAAGAGCCCTATTTTAAAAAAAGTTGATACAAATGAGAAAGTAGTATATTTAGAAGAGGAACAGGAAGATAATAAATTTGTAAAAGTAATGTCTAAAGATGGTGTCATTGGATATGTAAGCAGGAAATGTTTAACAGAAAGTTATGAAGAAAAATTAGAGAGTCAGGAGAAAGAAGAAGAATATTCTCATATTTCAAAGGATTATACAGTGAATTTGACATGGCACCAGGTAACAAATGAAACAGCAAATAATAATTTGTTGAATTTACTAAATAATACAAAAGGATTAACTACAATTTCTCCTACATGGTTTTCTGTTTCAAGCAATGAGGGTGAACTGACTTCTCTTGCAAGCGAAAAATATGTCGAAACAGCACATAATTTTGGATTAGAAGTTTGGGCATTGGTAGATGATTTTAATAAGGATGTAGATATGTATAAACTGCTGTCAAATACAGCCAGTCGTGAAAAACTAACCAATGAATTGATTGCAAATGCAATAAAATACAATCTTGATGGTATCAACATAGACTTTGAAAATATCAAAGAAAGTTGCGGACAACATTATATACAGTTTTTAAGAGAGCTTTCTGTGAAATGTAGAAACAATGGAATTGTTTTATCTGTAGACAGTTATGTTCCATCTGCTTATACAGAATATTATGACAGGGAAGAACAAGGGAAAATTGTAGATTATGTTGTTGTAATGGCATATGATGAGCATTATTCGGGGTCAGAAACCAGTGGTTCAGTAGCCTCCATCAGCTTTGTATCGGATGCTGTTCATAACATTTTAGAACAGGTTGCACCAGAGAGGGTCATTATTGCTATGCCGTTTTATACAAGGGTATGGAAGGAAACAAGTGAGAATGGGGAGGTAAAAATTTCTTCAGAAGCATATGGAATGCAATCAGCAATGTCGTTGTTCACAGGAAATGGAGTGACACCGGAATGGGATGAAAGTACTGGACAATATTATGGAGAGTTTAAATCAGATAATATATTGTATCGCTGTTGGTTTGAGGAGGAAAATTCTATTGAGACAAAATTAAAAGCAATTGTTGAAGGTAAGGTTGCAGGTGTTGCTTCATGGAAATTAGGTCTTGAAAAAAAAGATATATGGAATACAATTTTAAAATATGTGAATTAACTAAAAAAAATATTCATAGAATAGCTAAGAACAGAGAAATGAAATGAAGGTATTCCATGAAAGAGTATAAGAAAAAGAAAGCAATTACAATTGTCGTGATTGCTCTTCTTATGTTCAGCATGATTTGTTTGAAAGATAATATAGGAGTATTCCGAACTACTGTAATACGGGGAAAAATAGTAATAGATGCCGGACATGGTGGCTTTGATCCCGGGAAAGTGGGAATACAGGGAACTTTGGAAAAAGATATTAATTTAAAAATAGCATTAAAGTTAAAAGAATTCCTAGAAGCAGAACATTATCAGGTGGTTATGACAAGAGACACTGATTGTGGGCTTTATGGGGAGAATGACAGTAATAAAAAAAGAACAGATTTGTCTAATAGAGTGAAAATTATTAATGAGAGTAATGCATTTGTAGCAGTCAGTATTCATCAAAATAGTTTTTCACAGGCGAGTTCTAAAGGAGCACAGGTTTTTTATTATAATACTTCAGGTGAGGGAGCAAAATTAGCCAATATTATGCAGGAAACAATAAAAACAACTATTGGAGATGGCAATCATCGTGTGGCAAAAGAAAATGAATCTTACTATTTGCTAAAAAAGACAAATTGTCCACTCGTTATTATAGAATGTGGATTTTTGTCAAATGCAAATGAGGAAGCAATGCTTTTAACAGAAGAATATCAGCAGAAAATGGCAGAAGCAATTAAAAAAGGGATAATGGAATATGAAAGGCAATCTGGAGAACAAAAGGTAAAGATTCAAATAGAAGCAAAAAAGGTGTTGGAAAATATTCGTTGTATTAGAGCGTGTTTGAAAATTGCCTGCCATTCGTCAATATGCAAAAAAGTTGCATAAATTATGTGAAAATCCAACTTTCTTTCATACAATAATCGAAGATTTCCTATGCTCCTCATTCTATTATTGCGGATATTTTTGATATTTTTTGTGTAACTTTTCATTTTCAAACACGTTCTAGAGTGCTGACACAAGTAGTTTTGCGAAACATCAATGTGGCAGTCCACGTTCTAACATAAGAATAAACAGATTGGAATGAATAAAAATGAATTTAGAAGAAAAACAAAAAAAACATACAATTATAAAAACAATTGATAAATATTATTTTGATAGAGAACAATTAGAGGAAGCCGCAAAAATTATGAAAAGCGGCGGGTTAGTTGCATTTCCAACAGAAACTGTATATGGTCTGGGAGGGAATGCTATGGAAAAAGAAGCAGCAAAAAAGATTTATCATGCAAAAGGAAGACCATCAGATAATCCATTAATTGTGCATATAGCAGATATGGATGCTTTAGAGAAGCTGGTAGAAGACATACCAGAAAATGCAAGGAAACTGGCAAAAAAATTTTGGCCGGGTCCATTAACTATGATTTTAAAAAAAAATGTGATGGTACCAAGAGAAACAACAGGCGGATTAGATAGTGTTGCTGTAAGAATGCCAAACCATCCAATTGCATTAGAGCTTATTAGACAATCTGGTGGTTATATTGCAGCACCAAGTGCAAACACATCAGGCAGACCCAGTCCAACACTTGCAAAACATGTGGAAGAGGATTTGTCAGGAAAAATTGATTATATCATAGATGGAGGAGCAGTATCTGTTGGACTGGAATCCACGATTGTAGATTTAACAGGTAACACAGCAGTCATATTACGGCCGGGAGTTATTACAAAAGAGGACTTAGAAAAAATAATAGGGAATATAGAATATGATCCTGCTGTAATACAGAATAAAGATGCAGGAAACATTATAGCAAAAGCACCTGGTATGAAATATAAGCATTATGCTCCTAAAGGGAAACTAATTATTGTAAAAGGTAAGATGGAAAATGTAATTAGAACAATCAACGAACAATCTGTAAAAAAAGAGCAAGAAGGTTACCAGACGGGGATTATAGCCACAGAAGAAACAAAAGACAGCTATCACATAGGATTGGTAAAATCCATAGGAAGCAGAGAGGAAGAGAAGTCTATCGCTGCTAACTTATATAAAGTGTTACGAGAGTTTGATGGAACAGGAACAGAATATATCTATAGTGAGAGTTTTGAAAAGGGAGATTTAGGACAAGCAATCATGAATCGTTTGTTAAAGGCAGCAGGTTATGATGTACTAGAAGTCTGAAGTTTGTGTAAAAATTCATTGCAGTGATTAATGAGGCATACTTTAAGACAAAAACTGAAAAAAGACAAAGAGCTATGGACTATTAATAGATACAGTGACAGTAATAATGAGAGAAGAAGGGAAAATTTATGCTGAAGGTAGAACGACTTATATTTGTATGCAAAGAAAATACTTCCAGAAGTATAATGGCAGAATTTATTTGCCGGAATATGATGGGAGTGGAGCATCAGGTAGAAATAATGTCCAGAGGATTGGTGGTGCTATTTCCAGAACCTATTAATCCAAAAACAGAAATCGTATTGATTAATCATGGAATGAATTTACAAGAGCAGACTGCTGTGCAGCTAAAGGAAGAGGATTTTACCAATTCTACATTGGTACTTACCATGGATCAAAAACAGAAAGAATCGATTATGAGAGACTTTGAAAAGATAAGTCATGTACATACACTAAAAGAATATGTTTCAGAAGATGGAGATGTTATGAATCCATATGGTGGAACTTTAGTAGATTATGAAGAGTGTTATGTAGAATTAGTGCGACTGATAAAAAAGACTGTTATAAAGTTAAATAAGTGTTATGAAGAAATTAAAACGGAAAGTACACCTTCATTTATCAGTTAATGCCTCAATTTCTAATTTATACGTTAGCACATATTTGAAAAATAAAAACTTCACAAAAAATACCAAAAATGTCCGCAATAATAGAATGAGAATCATAAGAAATTCCCCATTATTGTATGAAAACAGGTTTGATTTTTACATAATTTGTGCAATTTTTTGGCATATTGCCGAACAGCATACAATTTTCAAACCACTCTAATAAATAGCAGATGTGTACAAAGTTTCTCATGTGGGAAGTTTGGGTTAATGGTTTGGTATTAAAAGTACAAAGCTGCTTTTGGTGAGCAAGGTTGCATAACTATTTCTACATAGTGGAGCTGTAACAAAATTAGAGTTCAATTTCGAAAGGAGGATGATGCTTGAAAGAGTTACTAAACAGAAATAAAACCAGCTAAAGGACAGGCAGTAATCAGTACTGGTACTGTTAAGAAAAACATTAATCAAATGATCTGGTTAATGAAGCTGGAAAAGCAGTTAAAGATAGGAACAGAGTTGTTTTTTCGAGGAGATAGGAACACAATAAAAAGAAAGGAGAAGCTGCTAGACGGAATATCCAGAAATAAATAGCAAAAGTGTAGAAACTTTATTGTACAATAGATAATAGTTGTACTCATTACATGAATAATGTATAAATGAGATAGTGAGAACAAGCTGTCTTTTATAAGTATTGAAGATTGAAATGTAAAGGGCATGATGATGTGAGTAGTGTGTTATTTCTATGAAAGTACCTTTTTTGCTTTAGTAAAAAACTGAGTTCAAGTATTCCGATGTGCATCTCATAACTTTCATTTATGGTGGTGCACTAACGATGTATGGAGGTTTTGTAACCACTAAAGCATACATAGTGAAGCAGTAAAATTTCAATAGGGTATATTTGTCTATATTTTAGCAGCAGTACATAAGAGATGATAGCATTAGGTTGTGATCATGGTGGTTATGAATTAAAACAGGAAATTATAAAATATTTAAAAGAAAAGAATATAGAATATAAGGATTATGGCTGTTACAGTATCGAGGCAGTAGATTATCCTGTATTTGCTAAAAAAGTAGCACATGCAGTAGCAGATAAGGAGGCAGAGAAAGGTATTTTGATTTGTGGAACAGGTATTGGCATATCGATTGCAGCGAATAAAGTAAAAGGTGTAAGAGCTGCATTATGTCATGATTGTTTTAGTGCTCAGGCAACAAGAGAACATAATGATGCAAATATAGTTGCTATGGGGGCAAGAGTAATAGGGCCAGGACTGGCAGTGAAAATCGTTGATATTTTCCTCCATACAGAATTTTCCAGAGAAGAACGTCATATAAAGCGTATTGCTCAGATTGAAGAGTAAAAAAGTTATACTCCTGACATTTGCAAGAATACATATTTTGACTAATATATTTATAAGCGTATGGAATAGTTAATGAAAAAACAGAAACAGAAACGAAAAATAAGGCATCTGCACAAGTATCAGAGTGTAAATGCCTTATTTTTTTCTGCTTCATTGATAATAGCCTGGTATTTAGAAAACTGGTTATGGTAAATAATATTTAAT
>CAYRAV010000081.1:0-12255 GCA_964422365.1 uncultured Lachnospiraceae bacterium
TGCTTGAAGTGCATCTGCCATTTCCCCCTGGCTCTCATCCATAACCAGCTTATTCATCATAATACTATCAATCCGATTACAAATATCCTTCAATTTTTCTCTACATTCTTCCACTCCACTGTAATTAACACGAATCATATCTTTTCCAATTATACTGCTATTTACTGTTATATTACTCATTTCCTCACCTCCTGGTCTATAATGTGTTTGAAGATTAAGTTTTGGATAAGTTGGCACAGAATATTTTTTCGAGAATACTGCTTCAAAAATGCAAGCATAATGGTGGCTGCATTAAGGCTTAGAACGTAGTGTTCTTGGGAAAATAGACAATCCAAGATGTGTCAGTTATTTTCCTATAAATCCTCACTAATATAAATATTTGTCTTTTTCGTCAATCTCACTGATATAGTTTTCTATTTCTGCCATGGTACTTTTTGTCAATTCATCCATTTGAATAATAATATCTGATAATACATATGTCTTGTCTGTAAGCGCTCTGCTAATCAGTTCTTCCTGATACCCTTTTTCTATCAACCCTTCTATGACATTCATAAATTCGTTGTTCAAATCTACGATTTCTTCCACTGTAGAAGAAATCATTCTTCCAGCACGAATCATTTCCTGATCCACAATAATCAAACTCATTCTCTATCAATCCTTTCCTATATTTTTATGTAATTACAAACCTGCTCCCTTGCCTCCTTTGTTCTATGTCACTGTCACTTGTCTTTTATATACTTTCTTCATCCTGCATCTGCTCCATTCTTAATTGTATATTATATAGTTCCTGCTCTTTTTGTGAAATCTCGTGCTCAATTTTTATGATTGCATATTCTATATTAGTATCAATATTGCTGTATGCCTCCAAAAGCCTGCTTCCATTTACTCCTCCATAACATTCTGCTGCTTTCTCTGCCAATCTTTCTGCAAATGTGGATACATTTTTTAATTCAAAAAATTTATCTGCAACACTATATTTTTTTTGCAATTGCATTTCTACTTCTTCTATTGCATTGCCATTTTCCTTTTGAAATTCTATCAGCCCCTCTTTCTCTTCTTTTAAATTATAAATTTGCTTTTCGAGATTCTTTTCTATCAGCTCTAAGCTTTCCATTGAATACATTGGCTCCTCCTTTATATCTATGACTAAGGAGCTGCAGAAAAATAAACAAACCAAGATATGTCAGCTATTTTCCTACAGATCCTAAAGTGTGTTTGAGAATTTCCATAATACAGCAAAACTCATTAACAAAAATTAGAATGTTCTCCCTTTTACTCTTCTATAATTTCCCAATCCACATCATCTTCTTTTTTATCGGGTTTCTTGGTTGTAACAGCATTTTGGGTTACAACCGGCTTTTCTGTCACAATTGATTTTTGTGGTGCTGTTGGTTTTGTATTTTCCCATTTTTTCTGTTTGTAAGATGGACTAGCATTATTTTCAGGTTTCTTTCCCTTGCTGACAATTAAAACAACTTCCATTTTTTCTTTTACACGATCTCCTGCCTTAATACTTTGTGTCATTACCTTTCCCTTTGTTATACTGCCATATTCTTTTGTTATCTTTACCACCAGTCCCAGCTCTTTCAATTTGTTTTTTGCCTTCTGCTGCTTCATTCCCTTTACATCAGGCATATATAATGGCGGCTCTTCCGGTTTTTCTGTAACCTGCATCAATTCTGTTTCTGCTGGCATTTCTGTCGTTTCTGCAGCTTGCTTCTCCTTTTTCTTGAACACATTGTTCTGCTGGCATATGATAGACATCCCAAAAACAATACTGACAGATACAAGCACTACAGCAATTACAATAACAAGAATGATATACCTTCTATTCTTTTCCTGCTTCTCTCCAAAATCAGGTATAAACTGTTTTTTTGGCTGCATAGGCGGCTGTTTTATCTTTTCCTCCTGTTTCTCATCTTCATCGTACATAATATACACACCATATTGTTCAGACACACGATTTTATATTTTTCCACAAACAATTGTTAGGAATTATTAAGAACTAACTTTTAAATAGTGCGCAGAATTTTTCTTCGAGAGTGCCGCTCAAAACCCAACACATAGCGGGCTATGCAGCTGATCTTTAAGTGATGCTATCGAAAAAAGACAAGTAATATTAAAAGCTATTTCTTAACTGTTCCTTGTGATGTGCCCAAGCAAACTCCTTTCCTTATTTTCATTTCCACATACAGTTCTCCCTAGAGTGTGTCTGCAAATAGCACACAAAGCGGGGTGTGCAGATTGGGCAATGAATTTTCAGACACACTCTAGATATAGCCTCCAGCTAAAAGAATATTTTTAATAACAATTCAGCCATGCAGAAGCAATGATGCAATACAAGCATAACAGCTTATTCACTAGAAATATTTTTTAATAAATGTGCTTTGTGCTGAAAAAATCAGGTATGAATGTATACTGGACTGTTATGACTTTTCTATGGTTGTTACCAGTTTTATTTTTTCTAGTGTTCCTTCATGTACAAAATATACATCTTCCCTATCAATCGGCTTCTTAAATTTCTTTGCTTCTACAAGTGAAATATCTGTTACTTTAATATTGTTGACATCTTCAAATATAAAGAACTGCGTTCCTTCTTTCATTTTCTTATAAACTTCCGGTGCACTATATGGAATAGTACTATTTGCTATACCAGTCCAAATAAAACAGATTTTCATGCTGATATATTTCGTGATAATATCTTTGTATTTACTTATGGCTTCTTTTTCTTCGCTCAAATACTCTGCTATTTCCGGATTTCCAATTATAACTACTTTCAATTTTTCTCCTTGTAAAGCCTCCTGATTCATTCTGCATTTTTCATAGCGCTCTTTCATTTCCTTTTCCAAAGCTGTAATAACATCATTTATACTGCTAATCCCTTCAATACGTTCCTTTACAATACTTAATTCTTCTAGTATTTTATAACTTCCAGCTGGTTCATCAAAAATTATGATTTCTGCATCTGCCTTCCCTTTTTCTAATTCTATGCAAATATTTTTCACAAAATTTCTCTGAATAATTTCATTTCCACCTACTAATGGCAGCACACCCATTTTATCCAGGTGCAGATAAAATGGCATTACTGTTGCATAATTAAGCCCGCATGGTATTTTATAAGGTATTCTCTCTATTTGGAACTGCTCCTCCAAATCACTCATGGTTATCATCTTGGGTATAATTGGAATTCTCACTGCCCTTCCTTCTGCTGCCATATTTTTTATATCCACATATTGGCACATTGCATGAATACGATCAATTTCACGTTCTCCTGAAAACGGAATGAAAATCTGACTCTCCAATACCCGCCGCTCCTTTTCAATAAAACATCTTCCCTGTATACGTGAAAGGCTCTGTTTTCCCTGCTCAAACAGGGTGCTGTATTCCGCAGCATCATTGCAAAAAAACGCAATTCGTTCTGCAAAATTTGAAAGATATTTATACCCTATTCCGGCTGTTTGCGGATTGGCTACAATAATACTAATTCCCACCGCAAGCCCCTCCCTGCTTAACCGTATCAAGGAATCATCATCATTGAAATACAATTCTTTTAGGGCAGTCAGATTATCCACTATTAAAATAAGATATGGCAAATCTGTATATCCAGCTTCTCTATATGCAGTAAAAGAACCAACACCTGCTGCCAACATTCTTTCCCTTCGTTCGTCTAACATCTGAAAAAGTAACTTAAATAAATTTTTTAATTTTTCATCTTCATTTGAACATACAACTCCCCCGCAATGTCGTATGCCCTCAAAATTTTTTAAAATCATGGATGCAAAATCAATCACATAAAAATTGACCTCCTGTGGTGTATATCTCTCTGTAATACTCCTTACAATGGTTAATAAAAGATTGGTTTTTCCTGTCTGTGCAGATCCAATAATCATGGTATTTTTCTCACTAACATTTAAATATACCACTGTTTGTTTTTGCCGCTCCGGATCATCTGCAATGCCAATTTCTATTATAATACCCTGCTTCGTTTCAGATGATATATCTGTCCTTCTATCAGGAAATTCAATCCTCTCTTTTAATTCCGGCAGACAAATGGCTTCTGAACATTCGATTCTATTCTTTTTCACATATTCTGCTATGTAATCGATTGCTTTTTCTAATTGTGTATGAACTTCCTGCATTTCTTTTTTCTGTTTCTGTTCAAACACAATTTTTCTTTTACCTGACAATGCAACTTCACTAATACAAATATCTGCCTGTTCGTTCTCTTTGTTTCCACCCACAATTTCCCCGCTGAATGCTGACTGAAATAACTCAAATATCTCATTATTCCCAACTTGTAAATAACACCTTCCAGGCTCTCTTATTTCCGCTGCCAATGGTGATTTTAATACTTCATTGCTGTCATTTTTATTCTGTACTTTCAAACACATCTTAAATCTGGAATTGCTCCAAATCTGTTCATTTACCTGACCCGATGGTTTTTGTGTTGCCAATATTAAATGAATACCAAGACTTCTCCCAATACGTGCTGCACTAATTAATTCCTTCATAAACTCCGGCTGCTGTGCTTTTAACTCTGCAAATTCATCCACAATTATAATCAAATGTGGAAGTACCCTCATTTCTTTCTGCTGCAATCTTTCCCTTATATAAGAATCAATATGGTTCACTCCTGCTTCTGCAAAAATTTCCTGCCTTTTTTTCAGTTCTGCCTGAATCGATTTTAAAGAACGTTCCATTGATTTTTCATCAATATTTGTAATACTTCCAACCAAATGCGGAAGGTTAGAAAACTGGTTTGCCATACCTCCTCCCTTGAAATCTATCATAACAAATGCTGCTTCATTGGGTGGATAGTTTAATGCCATAGAAATCACATATGTCTGCAGTAATTCACTCTTTCCTGCACCTGTGGTACCTGCTGCTAATCCATGTGGACCATGGATTTTCTCATGGATATCCAAAAAGATTACTTTATCCTTGCTGCCCAGACCAATTGGTGCAGCCATCGTTTCATAAATTTTAGATTCACTCCATTTTTTCTCCAAACTAACTTCCTCAATACGATTGATATGATACATTTCATATAATGAAACTTTTTTGGTCATAGTGTTTTCCAAACTAACTTCCTGTGCATGTATTGGTGCTAGAATTTCTGTTACTTCCTTCATAACAGTGCTGCTGATTATTTCATAATAAAATATTGTATAATCCTCTCTATTTCTGCTGTTTATTAAAATTCCCTTTCCTTCTTCTGCTTCCATATTGATAATTTTACTGCATCCTTGCGGCAGTTCTTCTTTCCGTCTTTCAAAAAAGATAAAACCTGCCCCCAATTCTGCCGCTCTAGAAATATATTTGGAAACCGGATGTTGTTTGATACCACATTCATCATAAATAAAAATAATATCCCAAGGCAGTGTTGTTTTCTCCATTTCCTTTTCTGATAAACGTTTATATAAATATTCAAAAATGATATTTCTGCTTTCACTATCACAGCCGATATTCCTTATATTTAATGTTGTATTTTGCAAATGCGGCAATAACCGTATATCTTCTAATAATGATGCATTTTCATCTGCAGTAATAATATATATATTTACATCTGTTGAAAAATGTCTTGTACAAATATCTAACAAAATCCTATTAAAAACAGCAAGCTGCTGCCTATCATTTCCGACTATTCCAATTGCATTACATTCACACATAGGAAAAGTAATTGGAATATTTTCTATCTTTTTGTATGCCTCCTGCATTTTACCAGGAATCGCCTCAATCGCATCATCTAACTCTAATTTTTCCGGCATTTTACAGCTAATTCTTCTTTTAGAAGGCAGTTCCCCTATACCAAGACAAATATGTAAAAAATCTGAATCATTTGGACTTCTTTCAAATAAATTTGATGAAAATTTTTTTACCATATCATATTCTTTTGCTGCCGAATAATAAATCTGCTCCAGCCCTTCTCTTTCTTTATCTCTTGCTCTTTCAATTTCCTGCTGCTTCTGTTCAATATATCTACGGTAAGTTTCTTCTCTTTCTTTTAATTTCTTTTTATATTTTCTTTTGTTTCCAAAATATCCTATACATGAAGTAATCACTCCCAAACACATACTGCACACTGAAAAAATAATATATGCCCCGCCATTTCCCATTACTCCTCTAAGTACTATAATAAGCACTAACATTCCCAATGCAGGAATAAGTGATACTAATAAACTGGCTGTATTCTTTTGCGGTTTCGCTGTCGGATTCAAAATCTGAATCTCTTCTTCTGAAATTACTGTTTTTATTCTTGTATTTCTAATAAATTCAGGGTAGCTCCCATTTACTGCAAAAATCGGTTCTTTATTCTGCTTTATATCATGTTTTCCATTTGATGGCTTTAAAAGGACACCACTTCTCAAACCGAATTCTGATAGTTTGCGATTTCCTTTTAAAAACACAGATGGCCTTTGACAATAAAAGCCGCTTATATCATCTGCTTCTTCATCCCTTTTTAAAAAATAGACATCCTTTACTATTTCTACTAATTGGTTTGCTGTTATGTCCAATGGTATCTCAATATCTACATACGTTCCTTTATGATCTAGTTCCAAAATAGCAATGATTTTTTCACTCATCCTTCACATCAAACCTTTCTCTAAAACGTGTTTGAAATATCAATCAAAAATGCCCAACCACATTTTCTTTTGTGATTAGGCATTTTTACTAATTTGTCTTCTTCACTGATTTCACTGCAGAATATGGACTGTAAACTTTGGTACTTCCCACTTTTTTATAAGCTCTAATCTTATAACTTACTTTCTTTCCTTTTTTTACAGATTTTAAAGATATCGTAATGGTATTACTTGCAGCTTTGGCAGAATATATTTTCTTGTATTTTCCCTTACCTGCCTTTTGATAAATCACATATTTTGTAATACCAGGGATTGATTTCCACTTAATAGTGGCTTTTTTAGCCTTTTTCTTATACTTTACAGAACTTATGGCTGGCTTTGATATCAAAGTTTTGCTTACAACATTTGAATATTTAGAATAAACTTTCTTTCCATTCAACACCTTGTATGCTGTTACTTTTATCTTAGCTGTTTTTCCTGATTTCAATGCACTGTCTGTATAGGATGCAGATAACTTTTTTACATCTTTTACAGATGTATATCTGCCTTTGGTTGAACTTGAAGACACATATACTTCATACCCATCTACATCTCCATTAAAAGTCCATGATAATGCCAGCTTTGTTCCTTTTGAAGTTACTTTCAATTTTGGTGCATATTGTGATATCGCTGATGTTTGTGCTCCCTGGGTACTTTTATTTTTTTCCCATTGTGCATACAACGTTATATTTCCATTTATGGTTACTGCAGAATCACCCATGTACATTTCTCCACTGCCATCTTCTTTTGTATTCCATCCGATAAAAGTATATCCATCTTTTAATGGTTTTTCTGATGTAACAACAGCTATTGTACCACTTACATATTTTTCTGTAACCGCACCTTTAAAATATCCTCCCTGCACATCATAAGTTAATGTATAAGTTATCATTTTTTTCCATTGTGCATATAAAATTGTATTTTGATAAAGTATTGTTCCTTCTGAATAAGAAGCACCACTTCCATCTTGTGCAGTATTCCATCCAGTGAATATATATCCTTCTCTGACCGGCACTTCACTTTTCACAGCGATACCTTGTGATGCGTTTCCTTCTACCACTATATTTTCTTTATTACTTCCATCATTTTGGTTATATGTCACACTTATTGTATCTGCTTTCCATTGTGCATATAAGGTCAAATCCTCCTGCACAACATTACCGCCATTGTAATTGGTTCCTGTACCATCCGGTCTGGTATTCCATCCAATAAAAGTATATCCTGTCCTGGTTGGAATATCATATGTAATAGTAACACCTTTGCTATATTTTTCTGTTGTACCTGCAGGTGCACGTTCTCCGCCATTTGCATGGTATGTAACAGTAATATTATTCTCTGACCATTGTGCATATAACTCTGTATTTTTCGTTATTACTATACTGCCTCCTGAAGAATAACTGCTCCCTTTTCCATCAATATCCGAATTCCATCCTAAAAATGTATATCCTGTTCTTGTCGGCACAATAGATGATACAGAAACAGTTTCATTCCAATTCACTGACTGGCTTTCTGGAACATTCAAACCACCATTTCCATTATATTTCAGTGTACAAATCTTTGAAATATTTATATTTTTTCCTTCTGCAGCCAAAGTGTAATTACTGTTTTTTAATGCAAACATTTTGATAAACTCACTGCCGGAAAGCGCATCTATAGAGGAAGCTGCTACAGTTTTTCCTAATTGTTCCTCGCCAAAAGTTGTGTTAATCGTAAATAAGGGCGCTGAAATCGCTGTTTTGCCATCTGACATTGTATCATTCGGAATTTGTAAAGTATCTTTTACATATATTTTTTGTCCTGTTGATAAATAAACATCATCTGTGCTTTCAATATACGGACTGCCTGAAACATTAAATGTTCCTTTTTCATCTACACAAACTCCGGCTCCTGCTTTATAACTGGTGTTGCCATAAATTTTTCCGCCAGTCATATAAAAGGTACCATTATCTACATACACACCACCGCCATATTGTAATGTATTTGTAGTTAATTTTCCGGCTCCTGCAGCATTATTTGTAATGACCCCGCCTTTCATATGAAAGACAGCACTACTACTAATATAAACCGCACCATGGTCATTTTTTGATATTGTACCGCCTGACATAGTAAATTTACCGGAATCTTTTACCATAATGGCTCCTCCGTAGGTTTTACTGCTATTGACAGCATCATTAGTGGTAATTATTCCTCCAGTCATATTGACCGTACCACCGCTAATAAGAATAGCACGGCTTTTAGAATGATATAATTTGGCATTTTCGACTTCCAAAGTGCCTCCATCATTTACTGCTATGATCGCATTCGTAGTATAACGTTTCCCATCACTGTCACCACCACGTACATTGACAGTACCAGTTGCACTTGTCCCAAGTTTTAATGTTCCACTTACTTCAAAAATATTTTTTATATCTTCTGTTTTTGTACCAATTACAAATGTATTACCGGAATCCTGTCTGAGTGTCAGCGTTTTTCCTTTTGGTATTTCAATTGGTTCCTTAACACTAACACTGGCTCCTAGTGTATAAGTCCCTCCTTTTGATGCTGCTGTTTGTAAGTCAGCATATGATGTTATTGTATTAGCGGCCTCTACTACTATTGTATTATGAAAAATTTCCCCCTGAAAAGGACTAATAGCTACAGATAATGCCACAACAAGTGCAGTTTTTTTTATGATTTTTTTCATTGCATACTCCATTTCTCTTTTTCTTAATTACCTGAAAATCTACTTGCAATCTGACTGTCTGTATCTGCTAACAGACTGGCAGTTTCTTGTAATGCATCTGCAATTTCACGAATCAACTCTTCCATTTTTTCAAAACTTTTTCTTAATTCGCTATATCTTGCTGCATAAGCTTCTGAAGCTTCTCCTCTCCACTCTTCCTGCAATTCTGATAGTAAACTATCCATCTTGGTAATTACTCCATTTACTGTGTCTGCCTCTGTTCTGTACTGTGAAGCTCGATTCTCCATATCGCTAGATGAGATTCTGATTTCATCTGCCATAAAAAATCCCTCCTATTCCTTATTTCTTTTTCAGGATGTATCTAAACATCCATTGCTATAATATATATACATTCACATGCATATCAGAATAAATATTATATATTTTTTGTGTTCTTATGGCATTAAAATATATTATAATTAATTTCTATTTTTAATAACATTGAAACGACAAAAAAATACAAACACAGTTATTGTATCACCTTTAAAGTACATTGTCAACTTTTAAATAGGAACTGTCATGATAAACTTATAAAGTTATAATTCTGTTATATCTGTCTTGTGTACGTGTTTTTTACAAACACAAATTTGAATTTTTCAAAAAACCAGATCATAGAAGGATGATTGAACGCTTTTGTAACTTTGTAAGTTTATCCTGTAGGAACTGTTATCTTACATGGTTATAGTTCAGCTATACAAAAATAGTTGTACAATCTACACATGAGCATTTGCTCAACAAGGGCAGATTATACAACTATTTCTATAAGACAGATACTAATATGAATCATTTTTGATATGGCTGTCCATTGAATCCAAATGGTACCACATATCGTTTATAATTTAGATATCATCAACTATATGTGGTACCATTTGACTTAATGCAGCAATGAATTCGGGGCAAATATCTATGCAACGCAGGACATACAGATTGTGTCAATAGATTCTGAAACACGTTCTAAAATACAGCACATTACCAAGGCACTCTTTCACACTAAATTCGAAAAAACCTCACCACGTGTGCAATGTGAAGTACCGGCGGTGTCAGAAGTACCTTGCGTATGATAGGTCAATCTGCACAAATAAAATTAAGGTTACCTGGAGTTTCGCAATTACTTATTTTCCTACAGATCCTTCATTCTGTACTTTAATTTGTTCTCCCTGAATTAAGGGATATCTTGCCAGCAGAGTACCATCCAGTTCCTCTTTGTGCATATTGACTGCTGTAATCTGATGATTATCATAAGTAGTATAATAATAAATACCTTTCTCTGCATTACAGCATGATGTATAAATTGTAATTTCATACTTTTCATCTCCTACGTCACAACATCCCCTCTGCTGTTCAACGGAACCAAGTATATGAAAAAACTGACTAATGCTCTCCGATTCTGAATCTCCAGAAACAGAGTTCATTTTTGTAAAAGCAGCTCTGATAAAACGAGATTGGGAAGATAAATCCCCTGGAAGCCCCAATGCCCCCATACCACGGCTATATGTGTGCAATGACAGTTTGTCGGAAAAATGATTCTGAGGCTCTTTTGGGGACAGATGCATATAATTATTTAATTGGAACATCTGCTCGTCAAATGGTGGATTATTTGTCAATACTCCTACCGGATTGTCATAAATCTTAATACCATCTTTCATTGCTTCTACTGTTATGACTTCATTACAGTCAGCAATGATCCAATGAAGCTGTGCCAATGGCAATTTGTCATTAAAAGGAGCATTGATGAGATTGATTCTTTTTAGTAATACTCTTGCTTCTTTTACTGTAGCACATTGACTAAGAATCCATGATATAAATTCAAACGATGCCACATTGTCTTTATCCTGTACCTCTTCCTTATAAACTGCATTTCCTACAAAGTTTAAGCCTGCCATTCCAAGTCCTTTTTCATTAACTGCATCATAAAATAGCGGATAGTCCTCTATTACATGTGCCATACCTATAATTGCATAATGAGTTTCTATCGTTCCCATATTGCGAAAGTCCAAAGCATACTTACGGGGCATTACGGTAACCTCTTCCCCATAAGAAAACTCATAGTCCAATGTACGTCCAAAATAAAAATCCTTTGTTTTGTAAGTTGCTGCTGTACACATGACAATACCTCCTATTATTTCATTTTTTTACAATAAAATCTATGTTTCTTCTTTAGAATGTGTACCCATTCCTTTTTCTATCTTAACATACTCTGCAAATAAAACAAGGTGTATACAGCCTCGGTATACACTTGAACAGAAAAGGTGTGAAACTCTTGAGCATTTAAGAACCTTTATACCATATATTTTGTCCAACAGACTACCATCCTATCTACTTTGAAATCATTTGTATCTTATTATTCATCTATTATCCATTCTGCAATCTCATCTTATTTTGGAGGCATTGATAATACGATTCCCTCCTTTTTATGATGTTTGGCATTTTAACTTTTTTGTACAATCAATTTAAACTATCATTTATAGTACATTAAAACAGCCAAAAAGGAGCTATCACATTGATTATTCCTCTTTGGCTATTCCATATTCTAATGATATTTCCTTGTTTCCAATATCTTATCCGCCCTCTCAACTTCCTCTTTTGCAGGCGGATTCACTTCAAGTAAAGTATATGGTATTCCAAGCTGTTCCCACTTAAACACACCTAATGTATGATATGGAAGCACCTCAAAACGTCTAACTGTTTTTAATGACTTTACAAAATCTCTCAGCTCTGTCAAATGCTCTTCTGAATCCGTATATCCTGGTACAAGTACATGACGAATCCACATATCCTTTCCGTTTTCAGATAAATACTTTGCCATATCTAAAATATTTTCATTTGTCTGGCCTGTCAGTTTTTTGTGAGCTTCTGTCTCCATATGCTTGATATCTAACATAAATAAATCTGTTACTTCCATTAGCTTTTCAA
>CAYRAV010000082.1:0-12010 GCA_964422365.1 uncultured Lachnospiraceae bacterium
AGCTTTCCTGACCTTGTGTCCGCTTCCGTCCACCGTGTCAGCGAGTTATATCTTATCACATATTCATTTGGCTGTCAATACTTTTTTTAACTTTTTTTAATTTTATTCTTCTTAAGTTATTTTCCTTGTATGTCAGCGATATTTATATTATCATTTTATATTTTATTTGTCAACACCTCTTCTATTTTTTCTCACGGTTAACGTATGAATAAACAAAATATATAAAAATCTGCTAGAGTGTGTTTGAAAATTGCTTGTTACAATGTGTGTGCCACAATTTGCAGAGAATTTGTTCCAAATTCATGAGGTGTAGTGGACTAACATTGAATGAATTTGGGGCAAATATACACACAAAGCGGATGTGCAGATTATGGTAATGAATTTCTAAACACGTTCTATGCAAAACCGATTCTTTCTTTCTAAAAATTCCAAATTCTGATTTTAAAAAGTTAGAATTGCTCAGAACTCATTTTTTCTGTTGAATTCAATCTAATATTTTTGTAAAAATTCACAATCATGCATTTGCTGTGCATTTTTTCTCAATAATAAAGTACAGTTCGTCTATGCAGAAATGGTTGCTCAGTCTACATATAGAATTTGCTCACTAAGGGTAAATTGTGTAACTATTTCTGCCCTACTAAATAATAGTTCTTTCTTAACTGTAGATATATAATTGGCTTATAGAGTTTCAGAGTACTTTGTGGTACAAGCAAATCTGTAAAACCAATAACTAAAGAATATCCAGACAGGAGATAAAAACTGAACAGCCATATAATAGACTATACTCAACTCATAAAATTAGCCAACAATATTACCAATATATTATGTTCATATATAAAAGTCAATATTGCACTATTATTAATACATTCATATATTTCTTTTCCCAAAGCTGTTCCACTAAACAACATTAACACTGTACATCCAATCCATAATAATAATATACTTTGCAAACCACCTAATATTAATCCCGCCAGCTTGTCCATTTGTTTGATGACTGGTAATTTGCTAATAATATCAAGCATTCTGGCAAGTATAAATATAATTACTCTAACAATAATATACAAAACAAGAAAGCTAAATGCCCTGATAATCATAATAGCAATGTATTTACATAAGTATTGCTCAAAACTTTCTACAAGCATCTTACTATATACTTCTTTATTGTTATTCTCCATAATTTTCTTCTTTATATGATTGGATAATGGCAATTCTTCAATTTTTTTGTTTTGTTCCTTCTTCTTTTGGATTGTATCATCTGTTCCATTTTTCGTACTTTTTTCTTTGCTAATTCCCATTGTATTAGAAACTATATTAGTTGTAGTGTTCACTACTTCTTCACTTGAAACTAAAATATTACTTACAATCGGATTACATATACTTGTTATAATCAATGCCAGTATCGTGGAACATATCACAAATATACTTTTTATAATTCCAATTTTCCATCCTCTATAACAAAATACTGCAATAAATAATATTATAATTAATAATAACCAGTTCATTTTTCTACCAACTCTCAAATAAATTTTTTGTATCTATTATTATATTTATATTTTATTTGAGAAAACAAACTCTGATGTTTACTGCCATATCCTTTCAAAAGTATATACTATATGATTTAATCTTGAATAATATAATAACAGTTCAGTCTCAATGTGCATAATGTCAAAGACAAAACTTGTTTAGATTTTGAATGATACAAATCACTTTAATAATACAGATACTTAGATTGCATTAAAGTTGTCAACTCCTATCAAATAGCAGACAATTTTCATACAATTAATTCCGTTTAAAGTATTGATATCTTTTGTCTTCATATTATTACCGATTTATCCTATAAAGCTTATGTATGTACAAAACTATTTTATGGACGTAAACTACCACTATGTTTGCTACTATCCTTTCTTTATTTTTTTCTTTTGCTTTATTTTATACTTATTTCATATTCAGTTTTATCTTTGAAACTTCTTTATCATCAACAACATAATAATAGTCCTTTGATGATGTGTTTAAAAAATATTCAATATTCCTATCAAAGGTATAATGAAATTTTTCACTTCCATTTATTCTCATTATATAGCACTCTAAACCAGAAAAGAAAATAACTTCATCTTTGCCCATAGTAACTGTATCATATTTGTAATTAATATTTGTATTTAACACTTCTTTTCCTTTTAAATTGTATACTTTTAATTCATATTGCCCAACATCTGTATTGTCACTTCCTTTTGTTTTCTCTCCTTGTGTCTCTCCATTATCTGTCTGTTCTGGTTTTGAAGTATCCTCTCCTTCCTTGTTTTCATTTTTTTCATCCAAATCTTCTTTATCTGAACTATCTTTACCTGTTGTTTCTTTATCTTTTTCAGATGTTGTATCCTCTTTTTTTTCTGAAGATTCGCCTGTTTTAGATACATCATCCCCTTTTAAAGCTGTTGTATCATCAGAACCATCTTCCTCTTTGTTAGGATTTTCTTTATTTGGTGTATTTTTATTCGTATTACTATTCTCTGCAATTTTCCCATTTTCTAATATAATTCCAATATATTTGTCATTCGAAAATACACTTTTTATTGCCTTATCAAACTTTTCTTCACAAATATCCTTTGGTACCTCTTTCATGGAATATAAAGAAAATCCATTTTCTGTGCATGCACAAACTGTATTATTATTTAAAAATGTTGTTTTGGCTACAATTGTTTGTTCAAAGTCCCTCACCCCTACAATGCGGTTTACACTGTTTTTACCAACTTCATCAAAATTATAAAAATTAACAGTTGTCTGTGCCTGTCCACTACTGATATTAATAAAGTTCGTTACAAGCCTCTTCCCATCATTAGAAATAGACATATCTATCGGAAATCCGTCTGTCTCTACATTTGTTGGTATGCTGACTAACAGTTGTTCTGAAATATTATTAGGATCATAAATATTAATCTGATTGGAATCTGTATCTTCTAATACTGCTGCAACTACTCCCTGATCCGCAATATCAATTTTTACAATCGGAAGAACCACATCTATTTTCTTAATATCTGTAGAATTGGTTCTGTTATATACACAAATCTGTTTTCCTGATATGTCTGCAACCGCAACATAATTGCCACAAAAAGCCACAGATGGATTTTTCATGTCATAGGTGCTTGTCCATATCACTTCTCCACTATCATTCAATTCACTAATACCATCTCTACTATACTTCAACAGTCTTCCATTATAGTCTATATATTTTACTGTATTACTGTCTTTCCTGTCAAATTTCTTTTCTACATGATAACTATTGTAATCTCTATTTATCTGAGAGTCGACTGCATACACTACAACACCTGCGATTAAAATTACTACTATAACCGCTGCTATAATTCGATTTCTCTTTTGTCTCTTTTTCGATTCTTCATAACGTTTACGTTCATTTCTTTCAGACAAGCTTTCCATTTTTGTACCTCTTTTTTTCATCCTTCTCACAAATACTTATTTAATTTTATTGATTGTATGGTGTAAAAATTCTATCTATTCATTTTATCATCCTATATTATACATGATATTTCAAATTATATCACTATTTTTTTTATTTAGGCGGAAAATAATGGTTCTATTTATCATTAATTATTAGGTATAATTAATCTCTGCCCTATGTATATTTTATCTGCATCCAATAATCCGTTTGCCTCTTTTATCTTTTCTACATATGCGCTGCTTTGATAGATGTCTCTGCTTATGCTGACTAATGTGTCACCTTTTTTTACAATATAATATTCTATACTTTCGACACCTTCCTTCATTGTTTCTGTATTCTGGCTGTCCTGTTCCTCCACAGAACTATCATTCTCTAAATCTTTTTCCTGTAAATCTTTACTTTCATTTTCATTATCTATGTTTTTATCTTCTTGATTCTCATCTTCTTCTGATTGTGTTGTGTCTGTCACTTTTCCATTTTCTTGGTCTTTCCCATAATCCCCTACTATTTTTTCGCCTTTAATTGTAATTTCACCTGCTGTGATTGTTTCTACACTTGTTGTTTGTGTATCTATACTTTCCTGCTCTTGATCTTGTACTAGATTCTGAAACATTTTCTCAAATAATTGATTATTTTTATTAGATGATATTCCTAGCAGTAAAATTGTAGCTGCTGCCACCGTTCCTGATGCAAAAATAAAACCAGTGTTTCTTCTCTGTTTTTTTGCCTTTTTTTCATTTTTCTTTGCAAAAATTTTACGAATCTCTTTTGTTGCTTTGTCCTCTACTATTTCTGGATTTGCTCGTTCTTCCTTATGCTCTAACATATAGCTCTGCATTACTTCATTTTTCTCATAATAGATAAAATATCCATTTTGATCTTTTAAGTGTTTACCCTCAAACAAGAAAAAACTTTCCTCTCGCTCAATAGAATCATAAAGCAGTAAAACTTTATCCTGCCCTGCAAAGTTATCGATATGTATCTTTTCCATTTGCTCACTAGGTTCTAAAATAAGCCCCGGCTCCATAACTGCCCAACCCATAATTTCTAATTCAGGAAAATACTGTTTTTTTACTTCATAGATGGTATTCCACACTTTATCTGTAAACAGTGTCTCTTCTTCCTTTTCTTGTTCGAGCTCTATTGCTCCAGAAATGAAAATGCACTTCCCTTCCTCCGCCTTTACTAATCTACCAAGCAAAACTGCTGTATTATAATGATCCATTTCACTTCCCAATCGACGTATATATGTCATAACGTAATCTTCTATGTAAATTTTTCTATCATTTATCTGACCAACTTGTCTTATATTTCTAGGCATACGAAATAAGGTATCTGTTTTTTGCTGCTCTGTCTCATTTGTATTTGGATTTGCAATCTTCTCTATCATTGCCATTCCCCTTTCTAGTCTAATTATTCCTACTCTGTTACAATTGTGCCATACCATTCATACCTTATTTTTCAATGCGAATTACATCATTGCGGCATAGCTTATTGGACAAAGTCCCCCAGCCCAAATGGGCATGAATTGCGGTATGCCCATTTAGATATCCTATTTGGGTATCATTTGCCAGAATATCTGTTTTTTAATAAAAAGGTTATGAATTAGCTGGATTATGCAATAGAACGCAAACTTTTTATTGTCAGGAATTATTCATGCCAGACGCCTATCCTGTTGAAATAATTGTACACTCCACCCTTAGTAAATAATCTCCCACATGCAAATTGCACAACTATTTCTGCATGGCTAACTGTAACCATACCCATGTTAACATTTCACCTCTGTTTTTTTTGTCAAATCAAAAAACTTTTTTTAATTTTTCCTCTGTTTTTTTCTCTTTCTTACTCCAAAATATGGATATCTCTTTGTTTTTTCTAATAATTTCAAGAATTTTTTTCTAGATTTTGTCATTTTATGCGAACTTTTTTCAAAATAATATGGTTAATTTTTCCCATTCCTTGTAATACTCTTTATAAAATGATTTGAGTATCATACATCATTGCACATGGAGGCCCGCCTACTAAACACAGATTGTACAACTACTGTAATAGGATGACACTAGAGCATGTTTGAAAATTGCTTACTGTTTGTCAATATACCAAAAATTGCATAAATTATGTGAAAATCAAACCTGCATTCCTACAATAAGGGAAAATTTTCTATGATTCTCATTCTATTATCGCGGACATTTTTGATATTTCTTGTGTAATTTTTAATTTTAAAATATATACTATGGTAAAATATGGAAAAACATAAGATAAATAGAAACTATACAAACACATATCTTTCACTCTTTGTTTCGTGCCTATCAAATATAAACTTGATTATACTTGATTGACTTAATTTAAATTATGTATGGCACAGTGGAATGTAACATTAATTGATTAATATAAAATAAGTTTAAAGGAGTTTTATTATGAAAAAAATTCATTATTTTAATACAAACGAACCACATTCTATTTATGATTTTTGTTGTAATTTATCCCATATGATGCAAAAAGTAAATCCAGCCAAAAAATTAGTTCTCTTATGTATTGGATCTGACCGCGCAACTGGAGATGCTTTAGGGCCAATCATCGGATATAAACTTTCAAAATATCACTATGATAATCTTATTATCTATGGCACCTTACAAAAACCGGTTCATGCAAAAAACTTATCCTCCACTTTGGATGATATCCGTCTTACACATCCTGACTCTACTGTAATTGCGATTGACGCTTCTCTTGGTTCTATCTCACATGTAGGATATATTACATTAGGAGAGGGAGCTCTTCGTCCTGGTGTTGGTGTGGACAAAGAACTCCCTCTGGTTGGTGATATTTTTATTACTGGAATTGTAAATATCTCTGGTATTTTAAATCATACTTTATTGCAAACAACCCGTTTAGACATTGTTATGCAGCTTGCTGATTATATATGCCTGGGCATTCGTTACAGCTTACAAAACGCAATTGCTGTTTCTTCTGGCAGATAACCTTCAAGCACTGCTAACAAACGTCTTGCCTGATGATACTCTATCCAACGCTGCCCTCTTCTGGATCTTCGGGTTCTTCTGGTTCTTCCGGTTTCTCTGGCAAATCAGGTTCCTCTTCTGGCGGATCTGGTTGTATTGGAACTTCTGTTGGCTCTATTATTGGAGGAATGGTTTCTATACTCTCTATCGGTTTTTGGGTTGGCTTTTGCTGATTATCATCTGTTGGCTCTTCTATCATATCTGTTGGCATGGCAGTTTCCTCTGGTTCTTCTGTTTGTACAGGCTGAGAATTGCCACCATTTCCCTCGCTGCTATATTCCTGCTCCTCTGTCTTTCCTATATAGCTTGGAAACTCTTTATTCTCTAAGCCTTCATGAATTGTTTCCATAAACATTTTCCATATCTGCCCCGGATAGCTGCTGCCTGATAAATCAGAAATAGTTTCCGGCTGGTCGCATCCTACCCATACAGTAGTTGTATAGTATGGTGTAAATCCACAGAACCATCCATCCTTTTTGTCATTTGTTGTTCCTGTTTTTCCGGCACAATTCATGTTTGCCAATCTTACTCCGCGTCCTGTACCACTTTCCATAACAGTTGTCATAACATCTGTCATTGTATTAGCAGCATCCTTTTTATAAACTCTTTTTGACGTCTCCAATGGTCCTCTAATTTCAATTCCTTCTGCATCTGTAATCTTATCAATGCAAGTTGGTTCACGATATATGCCTTGATTCGCAATTGTTGCATAGGCTGATGCCATCTCCACAGGACTGGCCCCATTTGTCAGACCACCCAGAGAAGATGCCGGGTAGTAGTCATTTGCTACAATTTGTTTAAAACGCATATCCAATAAATAAGATAATCCTATTGCTGGTGTCAATTCCTGAAATAACTTCCATGCTATTACGTTTTTTGATTTTGCTACTGCTGTTCGCACTGGGATATTTCCTGAATATACTCCGTCAGCGTTACGTGGTCCGCCTTCAAAGTATTTATCTTCTACAATTGTATCTGGTGTATAATTTCTCTCAAATGATGGTGTATATACAACCAATGGCTTTATGGAACTTCCTGGTTGTCTGTAACTTTGGTATGCACGGTTAAGAGTATAGCCTTCTGTGTTTTTCTGCTTTCTTCCCCCAACAACTGCCACTACCTTACCCGTTTTATTTTCGATACACACTGCTGCTCCCTGTACTTTATAAATTCCTTTTTTCTTTTCTGTAAAACCGGATAAAACTGAATTTACTGATTTTTGCAACTGGTTTTGCTTTTTCATATTGATGGTAGTATAGATTCTATAACCATTTTGAAACAGGGATTGCTGGCACTGATTGTACAACTCATTATATTCATTTTCATAAGTTTCCCTCTCTGTATCAGAAGCAAATTTTGATTTTATAGTAAATCCCTGTGATTCCATTAAATATTCTACTGCACAATGTTTTGCATATGTCACAACATAATCCTGTTTTTTCACTGTTTTTGTTTTTAACACAATTTCCTGTGCACATGCTTCATCATATTCTTGCTGTGTGATTTTCTCTTCTTCTAACATTTCCTCTAAGATTTTATTTCTTCTTAGTATGGTTCGGTCACTGTTTACTAATGGGTCATATGTATTAGGGCTATTCGGAATCGCACACAAAAATGCCACTTCAGATAATGTAAGTTTATCTACATTTTTGCTAAAATATGCCTGACTTGCTGCCTGAATACCATAATGCCCATTCGCAAAATAAATATTATTTAAATAAAATTCCATAATCTGACGCTTTGTATATTTTTTCTCCATCTCCAAAGCTACAAATATTTCTCTTACTTTTCTTTTCCAGCTTTTTGCAAACCCAAGAAAATCTGTAAATGTATTACGGCTAAGCTGCTGCGTAATGGTGCTGGCTCCTTGCGTAATCTCCCCCTTATTCTTTATAAGAATCCACAATGCACGAGTAACACCTTTCATATCTACCCCATTATGTTTGGCAAAGTTTTTATCTTCTGTAGAAATCATTGCATCTACCACTACCTGTGGAATATCTTCATATTCCAGATAATAGACATCTTTCTCTCCTTTTAATTCAGTAATCACTTTTCCGGAAGATGAGTAGACTACACTAGTCTGGGATGCCCTGAATGTATCTACGCTTGAACTTGCCACAAGCCTTTTTGCTTCTTTCTGTTCTGCAAGAATATCTTTTCCGTAGGTAAAGTAAAATATTCCTCCACCAGCGATAACCAGCACCAAAAATACAAGCAATGCAATCTTAAGACCAAACAAGAATTTTCTAAATGCTGTAGATTTTTTATTATTTTTTTTTGACATAATAATTACCTCTTTTATCTATCATTGTTCCTTTCTTATCAGATTTATATCTTTGTTCCTAAAGACAAACTAGAACGTGTTTGAAAATTGCTTGTCACAAAATATGCGTCACAATTTGCAGGGGATTTGATCCAAATTCATGAGGTATAGCGGACTATATTGAATGAATCTGGACCAACTATACCTACCTTATCGGACAAAGTCCGCTGGCCCGAAAGGGCATGGATTGCGGGATACCCGGATGGGTATACCTTATCGGACAAAGTCCGCTGGCCCGAATGGGCATGAGTTGCGGGATACCCAAAAGGGTACGCAAAGTGGAGCATGCAGATTGGGACAATGAATTTTCAAACACGCTCTAGAGCGTATCGACATGTTCATCTTTAGTTTAAACTGTGCTAAATATATCACTTGTCTGCAAGGCGGAGGATGGAAATGCAGCAGCGGTCACGTTGACTGACGCCAATGCAGTGAATGACGATACAGGCAGCACAGTTTAGCTGATTATGAACGTATCAGTACACTACTGTTCCATATCGATTATACTACATTAATCCAAACTTTTTAACCCAAATATAAAATTTTAAGATTTAATTAAGAATTTCTCTTAAAATTCTCATATTTCAACTGTTTTCTGCAAAATCCGCTTTTTATTATCCATTTGTATGTACACGCACTTTAGGAAGAAAAATCTGGAAGCATGTTCCTCTTCCATATTGAGAACGCACTTTAATGCTTCCCGCATGCTTCATTACAATTAATTTTGCAATGGATAATCCCAGACCATGTCCGTTGATTTTCTGATCACGCACTTTATCAGAGCGGTAAAACCGCTGAAATATATGATCCATGTCCTTTTGCTGCATCCCCATTCCCGTATCTGCAACAGTAATCACACAATACTTCTCCCTTTGCTCACAAGCGAGATAAATGCTGTCTCCTTCTGCAGAATATTTACTTGCATTCTCTATAAATACTCTGACTGCCTGTTTGATTGCTTTTGCTTCTGCATAAACCCACACATCATCTAACACAATGGCTTCTACATTTCTATCTTTTGCTACTAATACTGCCTCTTTTATCAATTCTTCTATCGATTCTTTTATGTTGCATACTTTTTTGTTTAGTTTTAGTGTTTTTTTATCATGTCTGGATAAGAACAGAAGTCTTTCCACCAAATCCTGCATTTCCTGGGATTCATTTTTAATAGCCTCAATACCTTCTTCTAAAACTTCTTCATCTCTTTTTCCCCAGCGATCCAATAAATTAACATATCCCTGTATTACGGATATCGGTGTCCGCAATTCATGGGATGCATCCGATACAAATTGTTTCTGGCTTTCGTATGACACCTCTATTCTGTCTAACATGGCATTAATTGTAGTTGCCAAATCCTTTAATTCATTTTTTGTTCCTTCCAGATTAAGTCTTTCTTCTTTTAAATTATTTACTGTGATATGGTTTGTCCTGTCTGACATTTCCTTAATTGGTTCAAAGATTTCGCTCAGTCCTCTGCATCCTATAAAAAGTATAATTATCGTCAGAATGACATATGCAATCATAGAATAAATAAAAAACTGAAACACTTCTATCTCATAATAATGACTCTTTATATTAACTTTTATTGGTTCATGATTTAATTCATATTGATGCAGGAAAAATGCAATTCCCCCAAAGATTACTACTCCTAAAATCATAAACAGAAAAAAATAATGAATAGTAATCCTAAATTCCATAGAAAGCCTGATTTTGCTTAAATATTCTTCTTTTTTCTCTCTTATAGGCAATACTGTTTTTATAAGCAGCTGGCGTATTCCATTAATTATTTTCTCTTTCATCTTTTATAATATACCCTACCCCTCTTACTGTGCTGATTAACTGAATATTATATTTTTGATCTATTTTTTGTCTTAAATATCTAATATATACATCTACCACATTTGTATCACCAATATACTCATATTCCCACACTCGTGTTAGCATTTTTTCTCTGGATAATGCAATATTTTTACTTTCCAATAAAAATTTTAATAACTCATATTCTTTTTTGGTTAAATTAATTTCATCTTTTCCATATGTCACGCTATGGCTTTGCAGATTCATTTTCAACAATCCATGCTCTAAGATATCCTTCGGTATGCTGTCATTTCCAATATTTTTAAGTTTTTTGTATTTCTTTAGTGCAACTCGGATACGAGCTAGTAGTTCTTCAATAGCAAATGGTTTGGTCATATAGTCATCTGCTCCCATATCTAACCCTTCCACTTTGTCCATTACATCATCTTTTGCAGTAAGCATAATAATGGGCAATTCAATACCTTTCTGACGTACACTTTGACACACTTCCATTCCGCCTAATTCGGGCAGCATAATGTCCAGCACCATCAAATCATATTCTCCTGTTAACGCTTTTTCCAGACCACTTCTCCCATCTCCCGCAATCTCTACTTCATATCCTTCATGTTTTAATTCCAGTTCTACAAAACGGGCAATTGGGGCTTCATCTTCTACAATTAATATTTTTGACATGCTATTCTCCTCCAAAGTGAAATATCTCTGCAGCAGTTTTCAAATTCAGGCAAATGAAGCGTTAATGCGCCAGTCCAATCCCAGCTTGCTGCATGCAGGTATAAAAAGACTGCCGCACTAAAACAGATCAAATATTCCATATTAGTGCCGCAGCCTCTTTCTTTTTTATTTTAAGATGCTTTTTACTGTGTTTACTACATTTTCTGTTGTAAAACCAAATTTTTCAAACAGAACATTTCCAGGTGCAGACGCACCAAAATCTTTCATTGTGATATATGCACCATCTAAACCTACATATTTGCCCCATCCAAAATCAGAAAGTGCTTCGATAGCAACTCTTTTTCTACATGTCTTAGGCAATATTTTTTCCTTATACTCTTCTGGCTGCTGTTCAAAAACATCCATAGATGGCATACTGATTACACGTACATCTACACCCTCTGCACTTAGTTCCTTCTTTGCATTGACTGCAAGAGAAACCTCTGAACCACTTGCTAATAAAATCACATCTGGCTCTGCCTTTTTACTGTCATCTATAATGTATCCGCCTTTTAATGCATCCTTTCCTGATCCAGCCAGCTGTGGAAGATTCTGTCGGCTTAACACTAATGCTGTCGGTGTATTTTTAGAAGTAGCTGCATAATACCAGGCAGCAATTGTTTCTGTTGCATCTGCCGGACGGTAAACCGTAAAATTAGGCATTGCACGTAACATTGCCAATTG
>CAYRAV010000083.1:0-11773 GCA_964422365.1 uncultured Lachnospiraceae bacterium
ATGATGTAACAATTACATGTGATGCTCCCTTATCTAGGAAGTACATTGCATTTTCATCACAGATTCCCCCTCCAATCTGCAATCCTCCAGGATAAGCACCTAATGCCAGCTCTGCCTGTTTACAATCCGCTTCATAACATTCACTTCCTCTTGGATTTAATAAAATAATATGCCCTCCTTTTAAATTAGATTTCCGATACAAGTCTGCATAAAACGCACCATCCTGCTCTGATACAAAATTTTCTATTGCGTGATTATTTGTGTCTTTCAAACTTCCTCCAACAATTTGTTTTACTTTTCCGTTATGTATATCAATACATGGCCTAAATCTCATTGCTCACACCAAGCCTTTCTTTTTGTTTAAAAAACTATAATCAATTTTCTTTCATTTTTAAAATCAAAGAACTTAATTTTCTAAAGTCACCATCCATCACTTTATATTTTGCCAAACAAGGCACTTCATGGTTTGGTGATATATTAGAGTGAATATATAAAGAATCTAAACCGGCATCAAGTGAGCCTTTAATATCTGTAATTAAGTCATTCCCTATCATAATGCTCTCTTCCGGTTTCAATCCATAACGTTCCAGCACAATCTGATAAAACGCTGTATCTGGTTTTTCACATTGCTCCTTTGATGAAATTACAATTCCATCAAAATATTTTGTAATATCTAAGTAATCCATTTCATATTTTGTAAAAATATACTGTGCATTAGATAGTAAATATACTTTTTTCTGCTGTTTTTTCAAATCTTCTAAAAATTCTATCACACCATCATAAACCTTTATATAATTAGTAGAAATTACCCTGAACATCTGCCCAGCGTAAACAGCCAGCTTCATATCTGCATTTACATCTTTTTCCTGAAACAATCTTAAAAATACTTTTTCCAACTCTATTTCTGGATGTTCTGCTCCTGTTTCCTTTTTTACTTTTTCCATCTCTTCTTTGCAATACTTAACATAAGCTGCTTTAAACTCTTTTGCGGTATATCTTGCACCCTGCAAACCATAAAATGCAGCTATCTTTTCCCATAGATAAGCTTTGCTTTCATTTGTTCTAATGTCTACTAATGTCCCATATAAATCAAAAATATAATTTTTATACATATGTTTTTTCCTCTTTTGATGTTTATTTCTTAATGACTCCGCTAGAGCGTGTTTGAAAATTGCTTGTTACAAGATGTGCATCACAATTTGTGGGGGATTTGGTCCAATTCATGAGGGGCAGCAGGCTGCATTGAATGAATTTGGGGCAAATATCCATACATATCGGACGAAGTCCGCCAGCCCAAAAGGGCATGAGTTGCGGGATACCCGAATGGGTATACCATATCGGACGAAGTCCGCCAGCCCGGATGGGCATGGATTGCGGTATGCCCGAATGGGTACGCAAAGCGGGGCATGCAGATTGTGGCAATGAATTTTAAAACATGCTCTAGATTATCACTACTTTCCCTTTTAATCATATAATAGAACTACAATTATTACAAGAGTATTTTGCAAAATAAAAAGAGTGATTTTTCCTTTCACTCTTTTTAATCTTAATCATTCCTATTTTGAAATATTATTGGGTTTACATTCCTCATAATGGCAATTGACTACATGATAACTGCCGGACATGTCAATTCCACCACCACTATAATCAGAAATACAACGAACAAAAGTGCTATTTTCTACTTCTCCTCGATTTCCATACATCAATATTCCAGCACCACTTCTGGCCCGGCAGTTCACAAAATGCGAATCGCTTACTTTTCCAGAATTGCAATATAATGCCCCTCCCTGACACATAGTAAATACACATTCCTTAATTACCGGCATAAATGCATCATAAATTGCTCTTCCATTTAAAGTATTTCTAAAGATTGTATGCGATATCTCCAATCTGGCTCCTGATGCCTTAAGTATCCCACATTTAAGATGTCCATCAAATTCACAATTTATAATATGACAAGTTTTTGTAGTATGAAATGTAACCAAATCTCTTTCTTTTAAATTATATTCGAATACTTTTACATTTTTCATATTCAGTATACCAGAACATTGAATTCCTACACCTACATATAATAAAGAATTTACAATCTCTAAGACCCCAAACTCTTCTATAATAAGAGGACATTCTAATATTGTAGAATACTTTATCTTATTCTCCTTTTTGATTGTGATAGGCTCTGTTTCTATTAAATGCTGTAATATATTCTCATGTTTGGGCAGACAATCTCGGAAATGACATCGTTCAATATTTGATCTAATCTCTCCAATCATATAAATTCCACCACCATGTACCTGTGCATAACATTGTTCAAATTCACAATTTGATATAAAAACAGTGTTCAAACTATAAACAGCACCACCATTCTGTGCTTCACAGTTTTGAAACTGGCAGTCTTTTAATTGTCCTGTCCCACATTTTATACAGACAGCACCACCATTCTCACTGGAAATGCAATCATAAAAAACTGTTTCTTCTATATTAAATGCAGTGTCTTCTGTTAACTCTACAGCAGACTTTCCTCTTGTGTGAGAAATCCTGCTCTTTTTCATGGTCAACATACCGCTATTTGCTTCTAAAAAACCATCTATGTTCTTTGCATCCACAATAGTATCATTTATAATAATAGTGGAATTCTGTTGTGCCCTGATAAAAAAATCATTTCCTGCTGTCTGTACATTCCCACAAACAATTTTACTGTTTTCTATTCTTAACGTTCCACCTTTTATCTCTATCTGCCCATTGAGATAAAGTGTTCCATCACAGAAATATAATTCTGCTTCATCTGGAATGGTAATGCAATGATCTAATCGGTAGTCTCCCTGCCAGATTGTTCTGCCATTTTGAATCTTCTGTTCTTTTACCACTTCTATGTATTCATAATCCGGAACAAAATATTGCAATTGTCCCATTTTCAATCCTAACTGCTGCCGCTGCATCTCTTCATATAACTGTTTACAATCATAATAGCTTTCATAAAAAGCAGAAGTAACAAATTGTATCAACAAATTTTTAGTTTTATTATCAATTTCCATTAATTTTGCAAATAAATCAATAGATTTTTGTTCCTCTATTGTGATACTCATTTCATTAATAGAGACATTTGCCAAATCCATAATAAAAATATACTGTTCTTCCGGACTTTCCAATAACTCCAGTAAATAATCAACGGTAGACTTTACCTGCCTGGATAATTGTATCACTTTCATTGTTTCTTTAGAATCCAAATGAAAACCACTCTTCATCAAACGCTCAAGCTGAAGATTGTTAAAAGAACTAGCGCCTGTATTTAGTCTTGTATGTAACAATATAGCCGCACAATAGTATATTCTGAATTCTGTGCCCTTTTGATACAATGGATGTCTTGGCGATATCCACATATTTTTTTTATGATTAAATTTTGACAATGTTCCCTGTCTCAACATTTCCACCTCTATTCACGCTTTAATTTATAATTATACTCATTAAAAACACAACTATCTTTTGGTGCACACTCTTCTATTTTACAATTCTCCACCCATTGTCCATATTTTCTATTTTGAAAATAAACTGCTCCACCTAAATATTGGGCAATACAATGCTCAAAATAACAGTCTTCTATGATTGTATCATGAATAGAACGGGAATAAACTGCTCCTCCATGCTCCCTGCTGCAGTAAGAAAATTTACATTTTTTTAAATACATATCACCTGTTGCATCATTCCATATCGCACCATTCTTACAATTTAGAAAACTCGCTGTCTCTATGTTAATATCTTTTCCGTTAAACACAATTGCACTTTTATTCTCTGTATTCTTTATTATTGTTTCAGCAAGATACAAATTTCCTCCCTCTTGCTGCAGAAATGCTGTTTTTTCTCTACAATCAATTTCACTGTTTGAAATCTGGCATAGTGTAGTTTCTTCTATATTGATAAAGCTGTCTTCTGCACATGATTCTATCTTGATTTCACTATCTTTGATGCAGATTTTTCCTCCATTTACCTTTATCGCTGTATGGAATATTACAGTTGTATTTTTAATAACCAGACTGCTGCCATTATGCAGCTCTATTTTCCCAAAAAACTCTGCAGGAAAATCAATGATTATGTTCTCTCCAGCGGACAATACAAGATTCTCTATCCTTTTCTCTCTGTGAAACTCCGGAAACATATATTGCAGCAACCGATACGGAATACTATATTCTCCATTTTGAAATGTTTCATAGGCCTGTTTCGCTTCTGCCAGGATTCTCTCCTTTTGGTCTCTTTTTACCATCATAACACTTTGTGCTAATGTTTCACTCTCGCTGGCACATGCCATAAAGTCCTTAAAAAATGTCTTTTCCGTTTTTGAAAAACGAAATGCCCTCATATATCCATCTATGATATCCTGGCAGTAAGTAGGCGACAGCAGGCTTCCATTTGCAATTTTATATAAATCTGCCACAAAACAGTATTGTTCTATTTTATCACTTATCTTTTCAAAAACTTCTGTTATTTTAAAATCAAAAACTGTATAAACCGATGATATAATCTGCTTTTCTTTTTTCTCATCAACATCCATATTTCGTAATAATGCTGAAAAACTTTTTTCTATATCTGGTAAATTCTTCTTATATCCAAAAGCAAGGGTAGCAATTCCAAAACAATATGCTGATTTAAATTCACTTGTTCTGTTGACAAATGGATGCTCTATTATCAGACTTTTCGTT
Organism: uncultured Lachnospiraceae bacterium; assembly: GCA_964422365.1. Classification (GTDB taxonomy): domain Bacteria; phylum Bacillota; class Clostridia; order Lachnospirales; family Lachnospiraceae; genus CAYRAV01. Next base: position 4,692 of record CAYRAV010000083.1, read on the forward strand.
TCTTTTGAGTCTAAATAATCTAAAATATTCAAATCACTACCTCCTTCTATTTTTATCAACTGTATTGTATCATTTCACTTATAAATACAATATTTCAGACATTTATAAACTATTCCACATTTTTTAATCTAAACATTAATTATGATTTATTCAGCCATGCCATCCATACCTTATATAACAATCCAGCCATGCAGAAACAATTATGCAATTTGGACCAAATATACTCACAAAGTGGGACGTGCAGATTGGGGCAATGAATTTTCAAACACGCTATAGGGCGGACGCCCGACATGAATAATTCCTAACAATAGAGCACTTGCTTTCTATTATCAGATATCCGAACTGATTCGTTTCTCTTTGAGTTATATCGACACCTATTCCTATAAAACATTATACTAAATTTCAGAAAAAAGAAAAGACTATTCAAAATGCTTATCACGTATTTTCTGCTGATACAATTTCTTCTTCAATTCATTTACTTGCCGCTCTAAATCCACACACCGGTCCTGAAGCTGTTGTTGTGTTACACGTGTTTCTGTCAAAAGTTCTTTCCATTCTTCCTCTGTCTTATGTTCTATATCCCACAATAAATTTTCATGTATAAATGCCTCCTTAGAAATCTGCATCATATCTACATGTGTGGTTATATTATTCTTCCTGATATCTCCAACTAATTTATAGCGAAATGCACTGGCTCCTGTTACTTCCTTATATCTTATTTTGCCATGACAATATCGGGCAATTTCATAATTAAAACGTTCAATCTCTTCTTTATATGAAATTCTGTGTTTTAGCTGTTTTTTTCCATTGCTGGGCCAATATACCTGTATCTGGCTTGGCTGTACATCCTTAATCCGCAATGCCTTCCCTAACTTTCCCTGTGTATCCTTTGACATAACAAATACATGTGCATAATAACTTACGATTTTCGAAAAATTTTCAATATTAAATTCTTCCAGCCATGCATTTCCTTTCTCCTCTTCAAAAACGATTACAGGAAATCTTCTTTCTTTGCTCTGAATCAGCTTCACAAGTTCCTGACAAGTTTCTTTATCTGTATAACGAAAACTCTTTTTAAGAGGCAAAACATCTACCAAACCTATCTTATCTGCAATCTTTCCATAAAATGATGGTCTGCTAAAATCCACATCCGGTTCATTTTTTCTGTCATTTTCTGATTCTGCAAAACTATTTTCCACAATTAAATACAGTTTTTCCTGTTCAAGCACAATTGCTGCTTCTGTATGCCACATCCTTCCTGACACATTGACCCCGGGATGAAAAACAGACATGGCAAAAAAGTTTGCTTTTGGTTTATATAAAACTCCAACCTGAAAACCATTTTTCTCTTTAAAATAACTTTCTGTATTTTCAGACATCTCTGGAAAAATATTAGTATATTTTAATTTTACCCAGTCATAGATACAGTCTGCTGCTCTTTTAAACACTTCCTCTCTATCTTTTTCATTATGTTCGATGGCTGCCTTTGCTGAAAAGACAATATGATTCTTCATAGGCTGTAAAATGTTGAAATTTCTTTTATCTTCTTCTATATCAATACTTTCAATAACATTGCTGTTTTTCTGTATAATTTTAGACAATTCCTGATTCTTAATTACATTTTCATTAATAATCGCAATAACAGAATTCGCACTAAGTTTTATTTTATCTTCCCTTTTCATTAATAATTCCATAAAATGAAGCCGCTTAAATTTAAAGAATGATTTCGCAAGTTCTATGTTATGATTGAATAACTCTTCTATTTCGTCTAACACAGCTTCATCTGTTAAACGAATTCTATAATGGCTTCTTATCATTGCTGTCCAATTTCTTTCTTTATAATGTTGATGACCTAAATCTTCAAATAATGAAACCAATGAATGATCACATAATTCTAATGTTGCCAGAATACTGTTAAAATTTCTTGCTAAACTCTGTTTTCCCTCCCACAAATTTCTTCCTTTATATTGCATATCATGCTCTATCTCATGCCATCCTTCTGAAAACATTGTTTTAAATTGTATCTCAAAAGTACTATCTATAGGCAGTTTCCATGTTTCCTCCGAAATTTTAGCAGCAATATAATTAGGCAGGCGGAATACACCATTAATCTTTGTGGGTTTAAATTCCGAAACACCAATATCAGACATGGACCAGTCTACTAATTCAAAACAGTGTTCCATCATGTTCTGGCATATTTTTATATCATCTCTAAAATAAACACCGATTCGTATTCCAATCATATCCTGTACTTTTTTGTGTTTTCCATAACCTTTTTCTTTATTATTCAACTTCTCTGTCATGGATTTTACAGACTTTACTCTGCAAAAGGTTCTATAATACAATCCACATTTTTCCAAAACTTCTTCTATAATCTCCAGCAATTCATTTGTTACAATATCAGGCACATCTATACTCTTTTGCACTTGTTTTTCTTTATAAATTATTCTGTCTTTCAAAAAAATCCTCCCCTTGTGTTTTCCTAAATAGGCATACTGTCTAATTTTACACCTATTGTAGTCAAATTACAAGGGGAAGAATTTTGTTGTTGCAAAATGGTAACAATTCACACATGCAAAAAACAGCCTTATTGCACCATGCCGGATGCAAAACGCTCCAGAGCGTGTTTTAGGCTTCGTTTGCTGCTCTTGTGTGCAAATATATCAGAACACCCTGCTTACAGTTCATCTGATTTTATATGAAATATTCTTTCTGTATTTTTCTTTGCGTTCTCTACTAATACCTCCTCTGAAACTCTCATATACTTTGCAAGTTCTTTTGCAACATATGTAATATTTTGAGGAACATTTATTCTATCTAATCCCTTTACATTTTTTGGTGTAAGGTAAGGTGCATCTGTTTCTATCAATATCCGATCAAGAGGGATGATATGGACAGCCTCCCGCAATTCCTTTGCACGGCGGTCATCACAAATCCATCCGGTAATACCAATAGAAAATCCCATTGAAAGATATTGATCTAATGCTTCTTTATTTCCGGTAAAACAATGTACCACTGATTTCTTACAGATATCAGAATGCTTTTTGAATCTACGGATAAAATCATTTGCAGCACTGCGTTCGTGAAGAAACAGCGGCATTTCAAGTTTTTCAGCAAGAACGATATGTTTTTCCAAACACCTTATCTGATTTTCTTTTGTAGAAAACATTCTGTCATAGTCTAATCCACATTCGCCAATTGCAACTATTCTTTGATTTTCAGCAGCAATCTTTTCAATAAAATCAAAATCTTCCTGCTTAGCAGAATCTGCATTATGAGGATGAATCCCTGCCGTCCCATATACATGGTGCTTTTTTATAAAGGCATCAATTTTCTTGTTTTCTTTTCGGTCTGTTCCAGTCAAGATACAGGCTACACCACTTTCCGCTGCATCACAAATTATTTTTTCCGGATCAGAAAACTGTTTGCAAAACAAATTCAATCCAATATCATAATATTTTACCTGCATAAATTTTCCCCCTTTAAATCTCCTCTATAAAATATAATAAAATTAAATATTTACTCTTAGATTATAAATTCTTTTACATATTTCAAACATGCTCAAATTCTATTCTTTATTTATTGTACCACACACTTCTGTGTTATGCCAATTTGAATGATACTATCAAAAAAAGACAAGTAATATGAAAAGTTATTCCTTAAACAGTTCCCAAGCATTTCCTCATTGATGTTACAACAGACCTCACATTTTATAAAAATAGGAACTTTACTTAAACAATACAGAAAAACTGAATGAAAGTAAAGTTCCCATTTTTTATTATATGAAAGCTACTAACGGGATTTGAACCCGTGACCTCCGCCTTACCAAGGCGACGCTCTACCTCCTGAGCCATAGTAGCATTTTAAAGCGTATAAAATATGTTCAAATGCAAAAAAACTAACACAATTAGCAGTTTTTACTCTATGACTGATTGCTGCCAATAAAGCCCGCTGCTGACTGCACTCTCTGCCAGCTTACTACGCATTTTCTTGCAAGATGGCTGTCACCTTTGCCTTAATTCTTTGTAAAGTATTATCAATCGATTTTGGAGATTTCTCTATAATCTCAGCAATCTGCACATAAGAATAACCTTTTATATATAATCTTAATACTTCACTCTCCATTTGGCTAAGACGCCTCTCGAGTTCATATTCTATCACATTGATATGCTCCTTGTCAACTACTATTTCTTCTGGATTTGCATTTTTATTCCAGAACATTACATCCACAAGAGAAATATCTTCTTCTGACTCCCCATTTTTTTTCCCTGCAGGAGCATAAAAAGAAACGTATGTATTTAACGGCTGATTCTTTTTTCTGTTCGATGCCTTGATTGCACTATAGATCTGCCTGGAAATGCATAAGTCAGCAAATGTATAAAAAGCAGTATTTTTTTCAAAATCATACTCACTTAGTGCCTTATACAGCCCTATCATGCCCTCCTGAATCAAATCTTCTGTATCACCTCCAACAATATACAATCTTCTTGCCTTTTGCCGTACAAGGTTTTTATATTTTTCCATCAAGTAATCTATTGCATCATTATCACCTTCTCTGGCACAAGCAATCACTTCCTTTTCATCCATTGTTTCAAACTCTTTTCTTTTCATCTGCCACCTCCATATCCTTATACAATATTTTACAAATGTTACACACAAATTGTTACATTTAGCCATGCCATTCTTATCTTATACCACAAATTCAGTATTCTGCATATCATTCAGACTATTTGCTTAATCTCTGCCGTACAATCTCGTATGCCAATACTCCTGTTGCTACAGAAGCATTTAGAGAATCTATCTGCCCTTTCATTGGAATCTTTGCTGTAAAATCACAATTTTCTTTCACAAGGCGGCTCACACCTTCGCCCTCATTTCCAATTACCAAACCAATAGAACCTTTTAAATCCAGATTATACATGATTTCCCCCTTCATATCTGCACAGACAAACCACATACCCTTGCTTTTTAACTCTTCAATTGTATTTGTCAGATTTGTCACTTTTGCTACAGGAGTGTAATTTAAAGCACCTGCCGAAGTTTTTGCAACTGTTGCCGTCAATCCTGCCGCCCTTCTTTTGGGAATAATGACTCCATGAGCACCTGCCTGATTTGCTGTACGGATAATAGCACCTAAATTGTGCGGATCTTCTATTCCATCTAACAAAATCAAAAATGGAGCTTCTCCTTTTTCTTCTGCCAATTTCAGCATATCCTCCACCTGTGCATATTCATATGCTGCTGCTAATGCGATTACTCCTTGATGTGTACCTGTTTCTGACATCTGATCTAAACGCTCTTTTTTTACAAATGAAATAATGGTATCTCTTTTTCTTGCTTCTCTTAAAATTGATTTCACTGGTCCATCTTGGCAACCATCTAATATAAATACTTTATCAATTGTCTTTTCCGAGCGAAATGCTTCCAGTACAGTATTCCTTCCCTCAATCAACTGGCTGTTTCTATTTTCCTGCTCTTTTTTCAGCATAAATGTCCTCCGTTCTTCTCTTGAAATTTTACAATTCCTAATTTTATTAAATCTAATAACCTTTGCTGTTCCTGATTCAAGTACAAATATCCAATCAATGCCTCAAATCCTGTTGCCTTTCTATAATCTACAATGCTTGCATTTTTTGCACTGGTAAACGATTTTGCATTTCTTCCCCGTTTATAAACGAGGAATTCCTCTTCTGTCAAATCTTCCTTTAACAACTCTATCATCTCTGCCTGAGTGCCCGCCTTTACCAAATGACTTACGTTATGATGCAATTTATTAACTGGAGCATTGCCCCGTTCTACTACCATTGTACGAATAACCAGGTCATAAATTCCATCACCAATATATGCAAGTGTCAATGGCGAGAACTGCTTTGCAATCCCTGCTTTTAAATCAAATTTTTTTAATATAGCTTCCAACAAATTTGTTTCCTTTATGCTCTTTTCCATCGTACGCCTTCTCTCATATCTTCTAAAATAATTCCTTTTTCTAATAGTAGGTTTCTAATTTCATCTGCCTTTCCAAAATCTTTATTCTTTCTTGCCTCCTGTCTGTCCTGTATCAGTTTCTCAATCTCTTCATCTAATAATTCCTCTTTTTTTTCTGTCCTGATTCCCAAAACTTCACATAACGACAAAATAATATTCTGTACTGTTTTTATGGTCATCTTGTTTGTAGTTTCATCCAACCTACTATTAGACACCTTAACCATTTCAAAAATAGCAGAAACTGCATCGGCAGTATTGAAATCTTCCTCCATAGCAGATTCAAACTTATTTTGTAATTCCTTTATTTGTACTACAACCAGATTCTCTTCTTCTGTACTTGTTCTATCCTCTGACTTTTCTTGCAATAATGCCAAACGTTCTATGGCATTCATAATTCTTTCCAAACCGTTTTTGGCCGCATCCATTAATTCTCTGCTGAAATTAAGAGGCATCCTGTAATGGGCACCACTTAACATGAAAAACCGCAGAACTTCAAAAGGATATCGTTCTCCAATTTCTTTTATTGTAAAGAAATTTCCCTCTGATTTTGACATTTTCTTATTATCAATGTTTAAGAAACCATTATGAAGCCAGTATTTTGCAAATCTGACCCCATTTGCAGCTTCACTTTGCGCAATTTCATTTTCGTGATGCGGAAAAATCAGATCCTCTCCACCTGCATGAATATCTATCTGATCTCCTAAATATTTTTTACTCATCACAGAACATTCAATATGCCAGCCTGGCCGTCCCTCACTCCATGGCGATTCCCAATAAGGCTCTCCTTCTTTTTTGGGTTTCCACAATACAAAATCCAATGGATCGTCTTTTTCATCTTCACCAGCAACTTTGATTTCTCTATGTCCTGCTTCTAATTCATCCATATTCTTTTTTGATAATTTCCCATAACCTTCAAAACTCCTTGTTTTAAAGTAAACTGTTCCATTTTTCTCATATGCATGCCCCTTTTTTATCAGAGTTGCAATCATTTCAATCATTCCATCAATCTCTTCTGTTGCCTTAGGATTTTTTGTTGCGGGCTTGATATTCAGGCTTTCCATATCCTCTTTCACTGATTGAATGTACCTTTCTGAAAT
>CAYRAV010000084.1:0-11560 GCA_964422365.1 uncultured Lachnospiraceae bacterium
CATCTGCCGGACGGTAAACCGTAAAATTAGGCATTGCACGTAACATTGCCAATTGTTCAATTGGCTCATGTGTTGGTCCGTCTTCTCCTACTCCAATACTGTCATGTGTCAGTACATAAGTTAATGGTGCTCCCATCAGGGCAGATAATCTTGCCATTGGTTTTACATAATCAGAAAATACAAAGAATGTGGAAACGTATACATTCAACCCTCCATGCAGGGTCATACCATTTCCAATTGCCGCCATTGCTAATTCTCTTACACCAAAATGAAGGTTTCTTCCTGTATAATCTTTCTTTGAGAAGTCTCCCATGTCATTCATATATGTTTTAGTTGATGGTGCTAAGTCCGCTGAACCGCCAATAAAACCAGGCATGATATCCTTCAAACGGTTGATTACTTTTCCTGACAAATTTCTTGTAGCATCTGCTTTGTCATCATATGCCCAGAATTCTTTTGAATCTAACTCTGCAGGTATTTCTCTGCTATGCATTTTATCCCATAACGCTTTCATTTCCGGATACTTTACTGCATATTCTGCAAACATTTGATTCCATGCTTCTTCTTTTTGGGCGTTTTCTTTTGCTATTTCTTTATAATTTGCGTATACTTCTTCCGGAACATAAAAGTCCTTTTCTATATTCCACTCAAGGTTTTCTCTTAATGCTTTTATGTTATCTATGCCTAAAGGTTCTCCATGCGCACTGGCTTTTCCTTCTTTTGCAGGGCATCCAAAACCAATTTTTGTTTTCACTGTAATCATAGATGGCCTTGTTGTATCTGCTTTTGCTTCTTGAATTGCTTTTCCGATTGCTTCTAAATCGTTTCCATCTTCTACCACAAGGGTCTGAAACCCGAATGCCTCAAAACGCTTCTGCACATTTTCCGTAAATGCAATATCTGTATCTCCTTCAATTGAGATTTTGTTAGAATCGTATAAAACAATCAATTTCCCAAGTCCTAATGTTCCCGCAAGAGAAAATGCCTCATAGGAAATTCCTTCCATCATACAGCCATCTCCGCCCAACACATATGTGTAATGGTCCACAACTGGATAATTCTCTTTGTTAAACCTTGCGGCTAGATGTGCTTCTGCCATTGCCATTCCCACTGCCATTGCCATTCCCGCACCCAAAGGTCCCGTTGTGGCTTCTACACCTACAGTATGACCATATTCAGGATGTCCTGGTGTTTTCGAACCCCATTGCCGAAAGTTTTTCATATCATCGATTGATAAGTCACCATAGCCAAATAAATGCAGCAATGAATACAACAAAGCAGAACCATGTCCACCAGATAAGATAAAACGGTCTCTATTTTCCCATTTCGGATTTCCTGGGTTGTGATTCATATGTTTTGCCCATAACTCATAGGCCATTGCCGCAGAACCTAAAGGCAGCCCTGGATGACCTGAATTTGCCTTCTGTATTGCATCCGCTGCCAACACTCGAATGGCATTTACTGACATCATATCGATATTGCTCATTTTTTTTCCTCCTAATATCCATGTACATAATACGATTTATTTGTAACTGCTTTGCACCCTTCACAATTACATATATCATTCTTATTTTGTGTATATCCAATACGCAAAATACACGCTAATATTAGTATTATACTCCAAAATACCCAAAAAATCCACATATAATTTTAATATGCTGCCTGTATGATTTACAACAGTCGAATATATTGATAATACAGTATTTTCACTTTTGATATAGATGTAAAGACTTCTTTTCTCATCTTTTCTTCAATTAATCTTACCATTTCTAACTGATGTACTGGTACATCACGATTACTATAGGCAGCCATATTAACAATTTCTATAAACTCTATCCACTGTTTTTTGTCTGCTGTTTGTGTGATATATTCTAATGCCTTTTTCTGATTTATTTCTCCCTTTTGGATATATACATTTAATAGTTCTCTTAATGTATCTGTTTCCCCTATAACATGAAGCCCCCTTAATAACACTTCCATTCTTGCATAATAATTACATATCCGTCCGTTTTCCTGTCTATGAGAATGGTTACGAATCCGCATTTTCCAAACATATACATAACGCAGCCAGATGAGCAAAACAATCATTCCGCAAGCAAATATAATTGTACTCACTATCTTAATCCACTTGACCGCCTTTGCACTTAGTGAAAAGGAACTTTTATGCTGATTCTGTCCTCCCATCTGCTGTTGTGACGCCTTTTTCGTTGGTGCAGGAGTAGATACAGCATTTTCCCCTTTATCATCTTTGTCTTTGTTGTTATTATACCAGTTTTCCAATAACGAAACAAAATCATCCGCTTCTATTCCATTATCATAACCTGGCGTTACCTCAACGGGCACCCATCCATATCCTTCTACATAAATTTCTACCCATGCATGGGCATTCGTGTCTTTTAGCTGAATATTTTTTGCTACTCCTTCTTTGGGCACATCCTCATTCTTTATGATAAACCCTTCCACATACCGGGCAGGCACACCTAAGATGCGAAACATATTAGTTGCAATTGTTGCGAAATGCGAACAGTATCCTTTCTTCTGCTTGAATAGATAATAATTAATAAAATTTTCACCTTCTGGCAGTTTTCCAGGTTCTAACGAATATTCCATATGCTCTGACAAATACTCTGTCACAAACTGAACACATTTCCCAATATCATTCAGTTCCATATCTGCATTTCCATATCCGAAGGGACTAGAATATATAGAATTTTCCATAAAATTCTGACAGATATTTTGAAGATTTAACATATATTCTCCAAGATTCATATAATTTCCCACATACTCTTCATAACGGTCTTTATTAGATACATATTCCTGTATTTTTTCCATATACTGTTTTACATCTTTTAGTTTCAATTCACTTTTGAAATATAATATATATTCTATGTCATCAGAGGCAGACATTCTATAGTATCCATTTCTGTTCTGAATAGAAAGTTTCTGTTCTGATATTCCATCTTCTGTATCAAGTGCAGTTGTTTCCCCAGATTGCTGAACTTTCTGAATGAGTTCTTCTAATGTGATATCAGATTCCCAAATTTTTTCTCTATCGTTTTCTGGAATAGAGGCAATACATTGATCCACAAAATTTTTGCTTTGGTAGTATCGTTCCAACATTCCTTCTATAAAATTTCCACTAGAATATCCATATCCCTCCATTCCGCCTTTTACATATAGATTAAGATTAGGATATCCTGTATAACTTTTGGCATCATTTTGTTCTTTATCTTTTTTTAAAATACGCCCATAAGGAACAAAATTTTCCGAAAATGGGAAAGCAATATTTCTCACAAAAATCGTAGTTGGCTTCTGTCCTAAAATTGCCTGAAGGCTTTTGTAAGAATACCCATCTGCATAACCTCTCACACGAACACTTTTATATTTTACAGTTTCCCTTTCTTCATCCGGATCATACCAACTAGACAGACTAGACATTAACATCTGCTCGCTGATATCTGTTTCCACATATTGTGCAAATGCTTCTTCCGAAAACCAATCTGACATATCCGAAAACAATTCCATCCATACTGCACCGAGTTCTTCTCCATTCTCCATCTGATACACTATTTCCTGTTCTATCTCCTGCTGTTCCCCATCAAATTCCTCCCAATGGTCATTTTCATACTTTTTTCCAACATAAGATTTTAAATACAAGGGCAGTTGTACATCTCCCGATATATCAACTTCCAGACATTTTCTTCCTGTATACTTCAGACTGCCTGTCCTTCCCAGTTGTCCATAACTTAATCCTCCTACAGCACTGCCACTTCCATAGCCTTTTATCTTTCCTAAAAAGCTATTCTGAATCTGCTCCTGAAGCTGATCCCGATATTCTGCTGTTTCATATATTTCATATTTTTTCTTTGGTACAAGTATTGTCAAAATACCTAAAAACAGCACAAATGTGGCCAAAACCAATGCCGTTGTTCCCACAGTCATAGATTGCAGTGTTTTCTTTTCCTTTACATAGGGCACTTGATACTTTGGCATTGTCAAAAAAACTGCTATCGCTGCAACAAAACCTAAAAAGTAAAATTGATTCGGAAGAAATCCCACCAAAAGACAGCCTAATGCAATTGGGAATTGTATAATGCACACGAAAAACCTAGCTGTTTTATTTACCACAGCATATGCTGTCATTCCTACAATCATTACAATAACAAATGCCAAAAATGCCTTCATATGCTGTTCTGTCTTTCCCGTTTCCTCAAATAAAGGCAAGCTGATATTATAGTACATCATGACTTTCTCACTAATTACATTGATAATTGCTGCCAATCCCTGAGATATTTCTTTTCTAAAAAAGAAACTACATATTCCATATAAAATCAATTCCCCTGAAAAAATATATCCGCTTCCTCTGTTAATCCGAAACGTAAACCAAAACAAAATACTAATGCATATTATTTCAATAAAAAGTCCTAATTTGGCTACTGGCAATTCCATACCTGTAATAAAACAACACACACAAAAAACAGACAGAGCTGTCACCAGTCCGATCTCTGCAAACATCCCCATTTTATTATCCAATATTTTGAAGGCTTCTGCTTTTTCTGAAACTGCTTTAACTTTTACAACCTGTATTTCTTCCTGCCCTGCCCGTTTATTTTTTTTCTTCAAAAAATTCTCTCCCCTTCTATTTTACCAAAGATGATAAGGTTCCAATTTCATTTTGATTGATAAAGTATCCGTTTCCGGCACCCTCTTCTTCCATGCATTGCAAAAGTGCCTCCTGTTTCTCTCCTCTTCCTTCGAGTCCATTTTCATAAATGCACTGTAATAAAAATAATATTTCATCTTTTTTAGAAACCATTTCCTTACAGTATCCTTCCTCTGTACACCAGCAAACCAGAATATTCTTTTCCTGCTCTAATAAATATTCTATAAATGTGACTAATTTCTGTATCACTCCATCTATACATTCATATGTTTTCTGCTCAATAGATACAAAAATCACTATCTGTTCTACAAGCGGCAGGCTAAATTCCTTTACCAGAATCTGCTCTTTCTTGCTGCTTAATTTCCAGTGGATACGTTGCAGACGGTCTCCCTCCCTATATGTTCTAATGTCAAAAATCTCACTGGGATCATCTCCCGGCCTGTCTTTTGAAAATGTTTCATCTAAATTTGCCCTGTTTAAAAGAATCCCCTTTTCCTCTTCTTTCAGTTCTGCCTTTTTTGGCCATACAGGCAACTGTATTTCACCAAAACCTTTTCTGCTCACAGAATAGATTCTAAAATAATCATAAATTTTTACTTTTTTCACTTTTATGTTTACAAGCCCGCAGTATTCTGGTTTCACAATCACCTCAAATTTCCTGCTGTCCTTTGCATCTGTACAAATATTTACCTTCTGCTCTTTCTTTCTCTTGCCATGTCCATAAAAAAACTGAATATACACTGTGCCATACAACACTGGAAGAATGGATTTGTTTTCTATATTTAAAATAATCTTCGCATCTTCCTGCTGATAAAGATATCCTATATTTTCCGACAGAGAAACTTCTATTTTTGAATGTATCAGAAGTCTTATGATACACATCATGATAAAGGGCAGCAAAATTACAATTGCAGATACCAGAAATGAAGTATATTCATTGTATAGTACCACAAAAAAAAAGGAATACGCTACTAATATTACATATATCAGTCTATTTTTCCACATAAACAGCCTCCTACTTAATATCAAGCACCTTTACTTTTTTCAGTATTCCTTCTAATACATACTCTTCTGCATTTTTTCCTAACTTTGCCTTTGTACTCAGGATAATCCTATGTGCTCCCACCGCTGTAAAATAGTTTCTAATATCCTCCGGCAGCACATAATCTCTTCCTTCCACAAATGCGGAAGCCTTTGCCATATCAATTAATGCAAGTGTTCCCCTTGGACTTAATCCTAATTCTAACATCTCATGATTTCTGGTTTCACTTACCAGATTTACCGCATACTGGTATACACTGTCTTGTACATATACCTGCTCTACCGCTTCCTGCATTTGACAGAGTTCCTCAATTGATACTACACGCTGCACCATCTCCATAGGGTCTCTGCCATGTCTTTCTTTCAACATAGCAATCTCCTGCTCCTGCGCAGGATAACCAATGGTCATTTTTATCATAAAACGATCCAACTGGGATTCCGGCAACATCTGGGTTCCAATCGAACCAAGGGGATTCTGTGTTGCAATAACAATAAATGGTTTTGGTACTTCTTTTGTGACACCATCAATGGTAACGTTCCCCTCTTCCATGACCTCTAATAATGCAGACTGTGTTTTGGAAGATGTCCGATTAATCTCATCTGCTAAGAATAGATTGCACATAACAGCACCTTCTTTGTATACAAACTCCTTTTCCTGATTAAGAACATGAAAACCAATCAAATCTGTTGGCAATACATCTGGTGTAAATTGCATACGCTTATGTTCTAACTCCATTGTTTTTGAAAAAGCTAATGCAATACTGGTCTTTCCTACTCCTGGAACATCTTCAATTAAAATATGTCCTTGTGCCAAAATTGCTGTCAATGCCATCTTGATTGCCGGCTGTTTCCCAATAATTACTTTTGAAATTTCTCCTATAATATGTTGTATTTTGTCTGTGTACTGATTCATGTCATTCTCTATCCTCTCTTTTTATTCTTATAAGCAGCAGCAAAATCCAGCATGGTTTGACTTTGAGAATCGCAATGAACGGTAATTTCCCCACAGCCTACTGCCTTATAAGTTTTATCCACCATCCATTTGTCATATCTATCTAACTTTCCATTCTACTTAACACTCTTTAATATAAATGGTGTTACCCTCTTATTTCCAGCTTTATCCTCTGCATATACAGTAATAAACTGTTGTTTTTTATTGTACTTTATTTTCAATTTATTGTTTTTCAGCTTACCAGCCTTTCCTTTTTTTGATTTAAAATATTCCAGTTGCTTCTTTCCGTATGCATACCTTACATTTTTTACTGTTGTATCTTTATCTGTTATTTTGAAAGTAATATAGGTCTGATCCTTTATTGCAGTAATTACAGGTGCTTCTATATCCACTACCATTTGTATCACTTTTACACTTTCATTTCCTGCATAATCCCTTAAGAAAATTGTATATTTTCCCGTCTTCTCCACACAAAAGCTTGCTTCTTCTATTCTAGTCCCTCTCATTCCATGTAAAAAGTAAGCAATATTCTTTTTTCCTTTTGCATAATTCATGCTGCATAATCTTGAACCACCTTGTTCTAATACATTAAACACAACATTTCCGCTATAATCGGTATGCATATCATGCACAGCAGGTACTTTTTCATCAGTCAGCAATCTATCGATATTCTCTACAACCTGTTCTGCATCAATAATACCACCTAAAATACTCTTTCCTTCATCTGCTGTGAAAGGATTACAGGATTCTAACAATAATTGCTTTACAGCTTTGGGATAGACATGTGCTTTTGTGCCATAGACCAAAGCAGTCATTCCTGTCACGATAGATGCAGCTATGTCCGTTCCTGAACTGTAACTGTATGCAGAACCAGCACAAGTACTATATATATTCTCTCCATTTGCTGCCACATGAACAGTTTGTCCATAATTAGAAAAATCACTTAATGTGCCATCTTCCTTAACAGAACCAACTACCACAACATTATCTAAATCTGCAAAACATGCTGGATATGTAGTAACTTCATCATTATTCTTCCCCTGATTCCCAGCAGAAACCACGAATAATTTCCCAGATTCCAAAATAATGCTTTTTAATTGTTCTTCCTCTTTTTCACTATTGAGGTTTCCGCTCCAGCCTATATTGATAATATCAGCTCCCATAGCTGTTGCATAACGGATAGCTGATACCAGCCTTTTCACACTTATTTTTGCATTATTCTGATCAAAAACCTTCACTGTCATAATTTTTACATTTCCCTGGCCTGCAGCATCTTTTATTGCCAGATGATTTCCTGCTATCGCAGCAATCATTCCTGCACAATGTGTTCCATGATCATCGTTCTGTTTATTTTTTGCTGTATTCTTCTCATCTTGATACGAAATTGTATTATCATTATTATAGAAATCCCATCCATAAACATCATCTACATATCCATTTCCGTCATCATCGATTCCATTACCAGGAATTTCCTTTTCATTTTTCCACATATTTTGTGACAAATCTTCATGTCGATAATCAATGCCTGTATCTAAAACAGCAACGACTACCTGATTGCTGCCTTTATATTTTTCCAATGCCTTCGGAATATTTAACTGCTCCATTCCCTTCAGCCAGTCATGCTCTGTATTGTCAGTAGATTGTGCTGAAACATGTTTTACCAAACTGCTCTCTATCCATCCTTTGATATTCAATGTTTCTCTAACCTTTTCATCATTATTCCCACAATCACCTAAAACGATTTGCTGAATAAAAAGAAAAGCCATCAAACATAGTGCAACATACCTTCTATATACTTTCTTCATATAACTTCCCTCCGTCCCTTATTACAATCAATGTTTCTTATCTAAGCATAGCAAAATTTTCTGCCTATTTCAAGGTGTTTCTTCCCCATCCAGTGTAAATAAAATAACAGTTCAGCCATGCCAATACATCTTTTGCTAAAATATACATTTTCACTAAAAAATCGTTCGATTGACTGACAAACGATGCATTGGCGGCATGTGCACATAGAAATGATGGTACAAATAAAAGCGGCCATACCTAATTTTCATATTTAGGCATGGCCGCTTTTTTCCGGTCTCTACTGTTTCACCCATTACAATAGAATAACCTGGCTACACTATTTTCCCCTCCTGTATCTCCATACGCTCCCCTGTAAATGAAAATACATTTAATCCCTCTATACTTTCCTCTCCAAATTTCCTTAATCCCTCATTCAATAAAGCATACAATTCCTCTTTTGTTTGCTCTCTCTCAGCAATCTCTCCAGCCATAAATAAAGGCCGTATCATCTGAACCATCTCCCTTGCTTTATCTCAAATTCAGTATATCACACTTTGATGAATTTGTACAGAAATTTTCACATAAAAAATGCACAATATTATTTTCGTGGATTTATGCATTTTTTTTCGTTTTTTAGCAAGTCATTATTCTGTTTTTCTTCATCTTTTTATAGTAGTATTTAGTTCTGCCATTCTTAGAGCGTGTTTGGAAATTGCTTGTTACAAGACATATATCACAATTTGCGGGATTTGTTCCAAATTTATGACATACAGCGGGCTGCATTGAATGGCACCTTCTGAATAGTACACATTTTTAATAAAAAACAGCCCGCAGACTTATTCCAAATCTGCGAACCATTCTAATATTTATAACTATAATCTCTTTAATAATTCTTCTCTTTGTCTTTCAAATCCAGGTTTTCCAAGTAAAGCAAACATATTTTTCTTATAGCTTTCAACTCCTGGCTGATCAAAAGGATTTACTCCCAAGATATATCCGCTTACACCACATGCAAACTCAAAGAAGTAGAATAATTCTCCTAAATAAAATTCTGTCTGCTCTGGAAGTTTTACCACCAAATTAGGAACGTTACCATCTGTATGTGCAAGTCTGGTTCCCTTCATTGCACTCTTGTTGATAAAATCTACTGTTTTTCCTGCCAAGTAATTAAGACCATCTAAATCAACTTCTTCTTTCTCTAATGTAATTTCACAAGCAGGCTGCTCTAACTCGATGACTGTCTCGAACATTGTCCTCTGTCCATCCTGGATAAACTGCCCCATAGAATGTAAATCTGTTGTTAGATCTACAGCCGCTGGGAAGATACCTTTCTGGTCTTTTCCTTCACTTTCTCCATATAACTGTTTCCACCATTCTCCTACATAGTGTAATGATGGTTCATAGTTTGCAAGAATTTCAATGCCTTTTCCTTTTCTTAATAAAATATTACGTACTGCTGCATATAATACAGAGTCATTTTCCATGAAAGGTTTGCTTAAACATTTTTCTCTCATGCTTGCTGCACCTTCCATTAACTTTGTAATGTCAGCTCCACTTACTGCAATAGGAAGTAAACCTACACCTGTAAGAACGGAGAAACGGCCTCCAACATCATCAGGTACTACAAAACTTTCATATCCTTCCTCTGTTGCAAGATTTTTAAGAGCACCTTTTGCTTTATCTGTTGTCGCATAGATTCTTTTGTTTGCTTCTTCTTTTCCGTATTTTTCAATTAACTTTTTCTTAAACACACGAAACGCAATAGCTGGTTCTGTTGTTGTACCCGATTTACTAATCATATTGATTGAGAAATCTCTATCACCTACTACGTCTAACAAATGTGTAATATACGTACTGCTGATATTATTTCCTACATAGTAAATTTCAGGTGTTTTACGCACTTCCTTTGATACACTGTTATAAAAACTGTGTCTCAAGAATTCAATTGCTGCTCTTGCTCCTAAATAGGAACCACCAATGCCAATAACCAAAAGTACCTCTGAATCATTTTTGATCTTTTCTGCTGCTTTTTGAATCCTTGCAAACTCTTCCTTGTCATAATCTACAGGAAGGTCTATCCAGCCTAAGAAATCATTTCCTGCTCCAGATTTGTTTACTAATGTGCTTTTTGCATCCTCCGCAATTCTTTCAAACATTGCAAGTTCTTCATCTGAGATGAACTGTTTTGCTGCAGAATAATCAAATTTTACTTGCTTTTCCATGTGTTTTTCGCTCCTTTTTTCATTTCTATCTGATTTCGCTTTTATCCTTCTAGCGAGCATTCAGTCTATCATTTTTCTGAATAGTTATATTTCATTCCTTATTTTATCAAATCAACCTTATATTATCAATAGATTTTTGTTTTTTTTCGTATACAACTGTAACAATTCATCCATGCCATTCACAATAACCACAACAACCTGTTATGTCAAATATTCCTTCAAAATATCCTGCACTATCTTTTCTTCTTCTTTTTGCAATATTTGCTTTTCTTGCTCTGGTTCCGTTTCCTTTTCTGTTTCCTTTTCAATGCCTCTCTCTGTTTTGGCTTTTATCTTCTCCACAGAAGCAGCAGCAATTTCTTCTCTGCCCTGCTGCATTGCCTTCTCTGCTTCTATGCGCTTTGCTTCTTTTTGTTTTTGCAGCATACGCTCTTGTTTTAATTCTTCTACCAGCTCCTGTTTTAGTTTTTCAATTTCCTCACGTCTGCCGTCTTTTCTTACCTTCTTTTCCTTTTTGCTTTTCTCTATCTGCCGCTTTTCTTCCATATAATTATTCCACTCTGCTTTATACTGTTTGATCAATTCAGGATTTGTTTGTTCCACCTGCAGCCTGTCCTGTAAATAGTTTTCAAAATAATCTCCAAAATTTGCAGCTATCTTTCTGTGTTTCTGTACAACATTTACCCTATACTGATAAGTTATCAACAATCCCACAATAAGTACTGTTGTTAAAACATACGATAATAACTTCTCTTGTCCACAATGATATACACATGTCATAATACTACATATTATGCCAAATAATCCTGTTATACACAAAACTTGTCCACATAGATTCTCCCATGTGGATAAATACATATACAAGTATAAATTTTGTGGATTACATTTATACACATG
>CAYRAV010000085.1:0-11148 GCA_964422365.1 uncultured Lachnospiraceae bacterium
CATATACATTCCCGCCAGACAGAACGGCTGCTGGTTCTTATCTTTTTCTCTGCTGCCTGAAACATCAGAAATCTTAATCCAGTATTTCTCATATCCATAAAGAATTTTCTTACAAAAATCCCGATTTCCCATTAATGTTACAATACCTGTTCTGGACATATTATCTGTTTCGTCAACCATATCCAATCCTTTCCATTTTTCGCCATTGTAATATTCCCAAAACAGTTTTTTATCCTTTTGGTTCAATTTATCTGGAAAATCAAACAGAATCTTGATGGGACCACCAATGGGTGCAACATCAAACCCAAGGTATAATGTCTGCACTTCTTCTTCTAATCCATAAAAAGGAATGATATTGGGGCTAATCTCTCCGGAATGATAACAATATTGTTTTCTTTCCCTATTGTTTTCTGTCAGCATTATCTCCGGTTCTACCGGTCTTGTATCATACTGATATTGTATAAAAATATTTCCTATCATTGGAGAGATATAATTCCCTTTCATTTTATATAAATTATTGACCTTTGTTATCCTTGCGCGGATGTAAAAAGATTCATGGGCATTGATTAATATAGTTTCCATATCATTTGGACAGACAAAACTCATTTTTTTATATTGCCCTATTGTTCCATTATGTACCGAAAAAATATCACCATATTCATTTTTATCAAACAATGCCGCCCAGCCATTTCCATTAAAATATTCCCATACCACTTCTTCTATGGTTACATCATATTCTAAATCCGGCTTAAAATCAGATCTTTTCATAACCCATTGCCATTCCATAGAATGATCCACCGGATAATCCAATGGAACCTTTAGAAAATCTACATTGAATGTCATCGTCACAACAGAACCTTTTTTTCCAAAAACCTCATCTGAAGAAAAATATACTTCATTGTAATTAGAAAAACTTTCACCAAACGGAAAAAATATATCTTTTTTGACTTCTGCACCATTTGCATAAATATTTTCCGGTATCATACGGCTGCAGCTTGAAGCAACCAACAGTTTATGAAAGGAAAATTTTCTAAACTGATTCACCTCTTTTACCCTGCAGCGTATCCAGAAATTATCCCATCCGTTTTCTTCTGTTTTTGCAAAGGGCAGATTGTCCTGTTCCAAAGAAAGCACAAGCTGTTTCCCTCTTTTCTCTACTTTTGGAAAAATCTGATATCCCTGCTCCGTGCTATATTCAAAAACAGCATAATCTGTATTTGCTAAGCCATCTATATGGTCATCTGGTATTTCCCCCTCCTGCAGTTCAAATGTAATAGTAATCTGCCCTTCTTTTTTGATGGATAGTACATCCTTTTGACAAAAATAAAGTGTGTGTTCCTGCAAATTCTGCTTATCATAGGAGAATAGCAAAATTTCTTTCTGTGATTCCTCCCTGTCATAAAGATTTCCAATAAAATCTTTTTCTGAGGATACCTGCAGCATACAAGTCAGACTTGCTGGTGTAACATAAATATCATCCAGCGTTTCAAAAGAAACGGTTTCCATATCTGCTGTTTTTGCCTGTGCGAGAACTTCCATGCCTGCTGGTACTTCTTCTCCGCTTACCTTATCATTTACAAGTGAGAAAGTAATATATCCTTTTGATGGAACTGCCGGTAAAAGTTCTGCTTCTAACTGATTAAAAAAAGAAATCTGATTTTTATAAGGCAGATAATTCAATTTTTTGACTGTCCCTGACAGCATCTGTCCATAAACCATCGCTAATGCTGTTCCAATATCAGGATTCTCCCTATCAAAACGCCATTCTGGTACATAACTTAATGCTTTCTGTTCCATTTGCTTTAAAATTTCTCTTTCTGTACGCTCATCAAAATTCAACTTCTCCATACTTCCCCTCCTTTTCTATTCTCTGCCATATGAGGAATTTTTCAATTACTGTAGATTGTACCATTATTTCTGTATGACTCAGCCATTCCTTTATAATGCATTTTCACCGAATCCTTCATTCATATAAAACGGAAATACAAGATTGTATGGATTGTTGGTGGACCGTACTGTATAATTAATGCAAATTAAAACACAGCCATCTTTTTTTTCATCCACTGACAAATTCACATTCAAATCCGTAATCCTTGGTTCCCACAAGGTGAGTGCAGTTCTTATTTCCCGCTCCATCATACTGAGAGAAGTATAATCCATTGTTCCAAATGCATAATCATGTATGCCGCATCCAAACTCCGGATTCATAACCCTCTCCCCCTTTTTTGTCATTAATATAATATAAATAGCCTCTTTGATATCTTCTTCATATACAGACATCTTCATTTTTCCTGTCATTTCATCTACTTGAATAGGAAATTTGAACCCCTTTCCTAAAAATGCATTGACATCTTCTTTCATTCTTATCCCCTCTTTAATTAATCTGTACCATGCTGCCTTTCAGTTCTGCTGTTCCGCTGGAATTTAACTTTAATGAACTGTTTGCTTTAATACTTACATTTGACTTGCCTGTAATATCCACACCTGATTTTCCCTCCGCATTGATATTTTGTCCGCTTAATGAAAGTTTCTGTTCTGCCTGCTGGTCAATTGCTTTGCTCTTTAGTGTAAGCGACTTTTCCTCTATTGTAATAGCTGCATTACTTCCAATCTTAAATTCCATTTTGCTTTTTGCCTGCAGTGTTATGCTGCCATCTTCACAGTTCATTTGAATAGAATTTTCTTCGTTCTCATCCTTGATTTGAATTACTTTGTTCTCGTCATCAATTACAGCAGACAATTTGCCTGGTGTTGTGACTGTAATCTTTTCTTTCCCTTCTTCATCACAAAACACAACTTCACTGCCGCCTTTGGTGGTAAACCGTTTGATTGTATTATTTTCATTTGCAGTCTCTTCAGGCAGTGTATTGGTTTTATCCCACAGGCAGCCAAGTACAATAGGATAATTTCTCTCTCCAAAATGAAACCCAATCACTACCTCCTGTCCGACTTCCGGCAAACAATAATGTCCATATCCAGCACCAGCATAAGAAGTCATCACTGGCACCCATCCTGTTACATTCTTTCCCTGCTCTCCGAGGAACATCTCTACCTTTACCATACCTGGATGTTCTTCCTCCCAATTTTCCTTTACAATACCTGTTGTAATCCCTGGAATTCTAGCCAGATCATCTTGATAATCTGATATCATGCCGCTTAATAAACCCATTACAGACAGCCCCCAATCTCAAACTGTGTTGTATAACTTTCCCTTGTATACAAATGTGTTACTTCTGTAAGATAATATTTTTTATTTAACATAGAATCTATATTTTCCACTTCTATATATCGGCCTGGAACAATTTCAGGAATACCAATCGTGCTGCCTTGTCCAATACAGCATTTTTCTTTTTCCTTCTGTGCAATTGCCTCTGCCTTTGTGTCAGCTCTCTCCTGCGTATCTGCATGAGGATCTGCAGTCATAAAAACCGGTGTACTTGTTAACACTTTACTTTGTGTCAAACTGCTTGTTACTGCTGCCTGTCCTGTTATGACGGTTTGTGTATCATCTACACCTATTACCTGAATATTCAAATCTTTATAGCAGTGAGAAACCGTTAATGCTGTCAATTCCCTTCCATATCTTACTTTCATAATAGGTGTTGCCGCCGAACATGGTTTTCTAAAATATGCTTTTCCTGCTAATATTATAAATTCCCGGTTCACCCTTCCCTTTTTGATCAATTCTGTCACAATAAAATCAAAATCATTGGTCATCTGGGAAACTGGATTTTCTAACTGATCATTTGTAGCTTCTACACTGTAACTACAGACTGCAGAATAATTTTCTATAATACTTTTAAATATATCAGAATAATTAGCTGCTGTATATAAAGTGTTCTTCTTTCCTGAAGTCATCATTAACCGCTTTGCATCCATTAATGTAACAACAAACAAATCCTGTTCTCCCATCTGGACACCAACCATCTCCACATATCCTTTAAACAATGTCTGTGTACTAGATAAGTAACCAATCTCCACTTCTACAACTGTACCTAACTTGAATGTATCCTTTACACCAGAAGAAAAAGAATGTTTTTCTATATCATACTCATGTGCAATCTTGATTGTCACACTGCTGGCAATCTCTATGGATAACTTCATCTCTAACTCATATATAATAAATCCCTTTGTTTTTACCACATTTAATCCATTTACTATAATACTGACAGTGGGTACAATGAAATTTGCATATTTGTCTGCCAGCTTTGTATAGGTAACACTATCTGTCATTAAATCTGCCATCTATACTGCTCCTTCTTCTACTCTTTTAATGCTGGTACTTTCAAGACTGTACCAGCAGGGATATCAAAAGGATCCATAATGCCATTCGCTTTTGCAATTACACGCCATTTGCTTATATCACCATATTCATTTCCTGCCAGTCCCCATATCCCTGTTTCGTCTGATACTACTCTGCTCTTTGTTCGATCTGGTGATTCCAACGGAATAATGCTCGCAGCAACTTCCGGTATCCCGATCAGAGTGGTGTCTACTTTTGCACGAATCGGCATACCACTTTTATCAAACATTGTATAAGTAACAGCTACCTGTTTTACAAATCCCGGAAAACAGGTTGAACCCCATACAAATTGTACAATTGGCGGCCGGTGAAGACTTGCCTTTACATTTACCAGATTTGCAAATTCCTTTGTTAACTCCGATACATCTGATGCATTTTTTGAAGTTATTGCAGAAAAGATAGACACATCACTTGTATCAAAAAAGAAACTGATTTCTAACTGTGGTACAACAGTTCCTGAATATTCTATATAAGATGTTTCATTTTCCCGCTGTGAAGTGTAATGGTACTCTGCAGTCCTTGTGATTCTAAATTGCTCAGGATTAAATTGCACCTTTACTGTCGAACCTTCTTCTATTATAAAAGATGCCTTATTTGAAAAAACAGATGTCACCCCTGATACAAGGGATGTCAAAGATGATAATGAAACTGACATAGGTCCTCCTCCTTTCTACATCTTTCCGCTGCGTATTTTTTCAAGCTGAATTTCTTCTTTCAACTGATACATAAACTGTCTTTCCTCCGCTTTTGTTCTTATTTTTTTTGTGATGTTATTCTGTGTTTCTTTTAAAAACTGTATGTTTTTTTCCTGATTCTTCAACTGATGCTCGACCTCTTCTAATCGCTCTATGTTCTCTTCTAATTCCTCTTTATAGTCAAGCAGATTTCCCTCTAATTCCTGTAATATCATCTTTTGCTCTGATGTTACCATGTTTTCTCTTTGCTGTCCTTCTAATGCCTCTTCTGTTTTACTTTTAGAATAATCTAATACCTTTTTTACACTCTCTTCCTGGTATTTGATATCATTTCTAGATTGTAACACTGGCATCTCATTTCCATTTTGTTTTTCCGGCGGCTGCATAAAGTTTTTATTTCTTTGTGTCAGATAAACATTTTTCGTATCACTATATTCCATAAATAAAAATGTATCCCTTTGCAGCTGCTTAGAGCACTCATAAAGTCTCGCCTTTTCTGCCGCATCTGTTATCATATTATGCCTTGCTTTATCATATTTTGTACTACCTCTGTATACTTCATCTATATACTTTGATACTTTTAGCGTGAACTGTCCGGATTCCGGATATTTATACTTTTCTTCTCTTCTTGTTTTCCCTTCCTTTATGTTTTTCTCTTCTTTTCGTTTTCCTTCTTCCTTTCTTTTTCCCCCTTCTTTTTGTTCTCTCTCTTCTTTTCTATTTTGCAGATTGTAATAATACTGCAAAATCGTCCTCTCCTCCTCTGCAAAATACTGCTGCCACTCCTGCCATATCTGTTTTGATAATTCTGCACTGGTTTTATGAAAATTGTTATGTTTCTCTGTCTTATTTTGACTTTCCTGTCTCTTCAAAAGTTCTATTCTGGCAAATTGCTGCTGATAAAAATCTGTTAGATTCTTTGCCGCATAATCAGAGATTCTTTGCTGCATTTTTTCTTCTAAGGATGAAAATGTCGTTATTATTTCTCTGCTTCGCTCCTGATTTAATAAAACATTCCAATTTCCCGCCGCTATCTGTGCTAAGTCCTCTTCCTTTATCAACTGTTTCTTTAAGAGAATGATCTTTTCCCTTTCCTCCCATAAATCAGGCTGGATGCTCTTTTCCATAATAATAGTATCTATGGCATTTTCCACAGCAAGATACATCATTTTACGCTCTGGCAGTTCCCCTTCTAAAAAGGCAGAAACAACTCTTTCCTGATTTAAAATTTCTGTATTTTTTTTCACAGACAGCACTTCTGCCAGATTTTTTATTTCTTCTTTATCAAAAAATTTCTGCCACTCTTCCCAAAGTTCCTGCCGTTTATCCTGTTTGCCTGCTTCTTTTCTGCCTATGTTATCATCACTTATCCCATCATCTGCCCTGTTGTCACTGTTTATCATCTGATAAAATGTGTTGATATATTGTGTTACCTCCTTTTCTACCTGTTCTCTTTCTGTTTTCTGTAACTTAGCAAGAACAGCTATTATTGCATTACTTTTTTCTTCTTGCATGAAAAGTTTCGAATTTCTGTCTGTAATCTGTATTCTGTCCCTATCCTGCACCATCACCTGTTTCCATTCTTCATACCAAGCTAAATTTTCCTTCTTTTCCATCACCTTATCATCTAGTACATTCTTTATGGCAAGATACATAATTTTGCGCTCTGGCAGTTCCCCTTCTAAAAGGATAGATTCGATTTTTTCCTGCTTTAGAATACCTTCCTTTTCCTTTACAGATAATAGTTTTCCCAGACTTTTGATTTCTCCCTCATCAAAAAAATACCGCCATATTTTACTGTTCATTACCTGATAAAATCGATTGATATATCGTGATACACCTCTCTCTACAAATGTTTTGTCTGCTTTTTGCAATTTAGAAAGTGCACTTACAATCATACTTACAGCTGCATGATACTGTTCCGATTTCCCGCTGTCTATAGTGTCTCTTATAGGAAACACTGTTTCTAATTTTTGTACATTTTCTATTTTTTTAGTATTCTTTAACTTTTCAAGATTTTCTGTTTTTTCAGTATTTTCTGTTTTTTCAGCATTTTCTGTTTTTTCAGCATTTTCTATTTTTTTCATGCTTTCTATTATTTCGCTCCAATGTTCTTTCCTTTCTTTTATATCAGAAAATGTATATTTTAATGCCAGATACATTAGTTTTTGTTCTGTCAGGTTCCCTCTCTGAAATACATGAATAAGATCCGATATAGATGTCATATAGTTCTTTGCGTTTTTGGTAACTATGTTTGGATTAACATGAAAATGCTGTATAACAGGATAAAAACTGCTGCTGTATTTTTGCTTTTTCATTTCTTTTTTCTCTTCTGGAGCTTCTGTTTGTTTTCCAAATACAATCCTTTTATTTTCAGAAAAAATTTCATGGAATTTGTCAATTTCTTCCGGTTCAAATAACAAGTTCCAGTTTTCCACCTTATTCTCCCGAACCGAAACAGAAAACCGTTCTATATATTCCTGTATCTTTTCTTCCAGCAGATGCCTATTCTCCTGCCCTAAGTTTTCAATTGCCTGATTGACCCTTTCACTTCTGGCTTTTGCCATTAAAAATCTCCAGTCGCCTGCAGCTCTTTTTATCCCATCTGTTTCCTGTATCATTTCCCTTTTTACCTGAACAAACTCCTTTTTACCTGATAAATTTTTATCAATAAAACGAGACTCTTCTATCAGCATTTGGTCAATAACATTTTCTATTGTAAGATAAACCAGTTTTCTTTCTGGCAGGCTTCCTTTTTCAAATACCTCTTTGATATCATACACCTGCAAACGATGTTTTTCTGTTGTCCGATTCCATGTACCTAGCAAATGGGATGACAGCCACATCTGCTTCTTTTCTGTTATTTCTGCCGCTTCTCCTGTCTGTTGGCTTAGCTGTTGTCCCATCCTCCAGTGTATCTGGTGTTCTGTCTGCTGTCTTAGTTGTTCTGCTGGTTGTTCTGTCTGCTGCCTTAATTGTTCTATCTGTTGCTCTGCCAGTGGTTCTTTGTGTATATCTAGCTGTTGTTTTATTTCATCTGTAACGAAACTTACTGTTTCTAATATTTGGCATATATGCTGTAATGGCTCTTTTTGCAATAATTTTGTATCCTCTTTTAATAAATGTGCTGTTACCTCTTTTATGGCAATCAGGTGAAGTTTTTTTTCCAGAAAGCGGCTCTGCTCTGTATGCTTTTTTGTCTTTGTTTGTTCTAACAATAGTTCTAGTTCATCATCTGTAAATATTTCCGGATTATCCACTTGTTGTTCTAATGCGGCTTTCTTTCCTAATACCATTTCCTGATTGAATCGGTTCTGTTCTTCTTCCGCTCCCTGTTGTCTTGAAGCTGTTTTTATATATTCATAAAATAATTCTTTATACTCTTCTACTTTTCCTAATAATATGTTTCTTGTAATCTCATCACTATACTGCAGAACATCTGCTATATCGTTTTCTGTTTTTTGATATTCCTCTAAACGTATTTTTTGGTGTAAATGCCTGTCTTCCTTCTTTGCTGGTATATTGGACACATATTCTGTTCTTTTCTTAATCACCGTATTCGTATGCTCCGTCCCTATTCTCATAGCAGTACTGCTATGTTCTGCATTATACCTCTTAGCAGTCCCATGATAGGCAGTTTCTAGATTCTTGGCAATACCAGGATAGGCAGCTTCTAAATAATTCTGTATTACCTGACTACCAAATTCCCGCAACATATGAAAAACCATTTCCTCTTTCTTTAGAACATCCTGCTCCTGTTCCAGTTGCTGTATACACCGCTTGAAATGATATTTTTCTAACTGTGTTTCAATGGAAGTTTTCCAAATCTGCTGGTAATTCATTATTCGGTTCTCTTTAATCCAGTGATTTAAGTTTGTAAAAAATGTATGGGTCATTGTAAGTGGAGCCATACATTTCTTCTGCTCTGTTCTTACTTTATTCCTGATTTTTTCTGTCTGCTCTTTCTTTTCATATATTCTAATCTGCTGTTCCACATATTCTGCTGCCATCTTTATATCCATGGCTGCTCTATCTCCCTCATTTGATGCCATCTTTACATTCGTGGCTGCTCTATCTCCCTCATTTGATGCCATCTTTACATTCGTGGCTGCTCTATCTCCATTATTTGATGCCATCTTTACATTCGTGGCTGCTCTATCTCCATTATTTGATACCATCTTTACATTTATGGGTGCTGTATCTCCATTATTTGATGCCATGATATGGAAATTCATAAATTCATCTCCCGGGGAAATCATATCATTGTCTGCCACTTCATTGGCTTTTTCCCCGCTTTTGACATACTTTTTTTGCACTGTATTTTGGTAAACTCGATAACACTGTTCCATATTGTGATACAGGCTGTGATTGTATGTTCTGATTTCTGATAAATTATTCTCTAAATTCTCTGTAATCTGTCTTAGCAGAAAAGAATTCTCATATAGAAATTGATTTTTATTCGTCCCGCTTTTTAGTAAAAAGGATATTATTTTCCATGTGGCAGAAATCATTGTATTCTGATTCTGCTGCCATCTCCCTCCGGCTGCTGCCTGTTCTAAAAATACAAGTGCAGTATAATCAAATTGATAATTGAGAATCGTTGTATATTTATCTAAAATGGTCTTTGCAAATGCAGAAAATTGTGTTCTGCATATTCCCATTGGAACAACTGGAAGTCCATTGATAGCAGCTTGCCTTCCTATTGGTGCTGTAACTAATTTCATCTGCCTAATCAGCATAATATCCCCCTCTTTTGTTTAAAACAGTACCTGCATTTCTTTTAAACCTGAATGTATAATCTCTAGTTTTTCAATCATAACAGATTTTCCCATTGCATCCATAGAAGAATATGTTTTGGATAATATAAGACCATCATTAAAATATAGTATCCTCTCTGTATCCCCATTATTTTTTACAAAAATCATTACATTTTTTACTTTTGTTCCAGCTTTTAATGATTGAAGTGCATTGCCAATACTACTTGTACAAACCCCTCTTTCAAATATTACCTTATCAGGTTTTTTCTTGGGTTTTTTAAAATACATCGGGTGCTCGTTCTGTCCCCCTTCAATCAACGTATCATATTCTATTCTTGAACCAATATTTGTTACCTTTGAAAAACTTGCCTTGATCAAATTAAATCTTACAACAAATTCTGTGCCTGTGATAAATTCTGCCATATTGATTCATCCTTTCTCTTTTGCCGCTGTTCTTTATACTGCTGCTTACAGTAATTCATTCTCTCTATCTCTATGCCACACTCTGCATCCCCATCCGGATATACCGCAACTTATGCCCATTCGGGCTGGCAGACTTTGCTAATAAGGTTCGATATTTGTTCCAAATTCATTCCATACAGCCTGCTGCACCTCCACAAATTTAAAACAACTCCCTACAAATTGTGACACACATCCTATAACAGGTAATTTTCAACCACGCTTTAGACTTTAAAAACATTTTCTGGTTCCTGATTGAGTTTGCTATTAATTTCTGATATTTCCTTGCACCATCTCAGCCTATCCCTGTGGCTCAAGCTCATAATCTCTTTCTGGCTCCAGTGCATATAATACCCAATAAAGGCAGCCTCCTCATAAATTTTGTCTGCCGGATAAGTTATGATTGTCCGGCTTCCATAAAATTTACCGGAATCTCAATTTCTTCTCCACAGTGGGGACATATTCCTTTGTAAACAGGCATCTCCATTGTATTGATTTTCTGATACAGGTCTTGTAGATATGCCAAATCCATCGTATACAATTTCTCAATTATGTTTGTATCTACTGCCGGAAGTGTTCCTAGTTTTGTCACTACCCTCGCAAGCAGAATAATCGTAAGATATCCTGGATTCTGCTGTACCCGCGGGTCACGCATAGGAAGTATCTCATCTGCTGCATTAGCAAGACGCATCACACCCTCTTTGTGTACTGTTCCTGCCATATCCACATAACCTCTTGGTAATGTAAATGTAAATTCTGTCTGAAATTCCATGATATATCCTTCTCCTTTTATAATATGTAAATTATTATGTACTTTCTAGAGCGTGTCTGAAAATTGCTTGTTACAAGATGTGTGTCACAATTTGTGGGGATTTGGACCAAATATCCATACCATATCGGACGAAGTCCGCCAGCCCGAAAGGGCATGAGTTAC
>CAYRAV010000086.1:0-10514 GCA_964422365.1 uncultured Lachnospiraceae bacterium
CATTAACAAACTGGATTTTAGAAGAACGGGATATAGCAAGAACTGAAGGCAGAGCCGAGGGCGAAAAAGAAGGTGAACTCAAGATACTGATTTCGTTAGTAAAGGACGGCATATTAAGTTTGGATTATGCAGCACAAAAGGCAAATCTTACGACTGAACAGTTTTCCGAAGTTATGAAGCAGAATGACTGCAAAGAAGCGTAATCTTAATATTGAGGCTGCCAGACAAGCGTGGCAGCCTTTTACTGTAATTTTACGAAAAAGAAAGTTGCTAATTCTTTTTTGTACCACGATATATGGAGCAAATCTATCAAATGGAATAACAGTGAGATTCGCTGTTAAAGATTCTGGAAATTATTCCAATTGATGCATCCACATTTCAATGAAGCCATATCTGCTCTCTTCCACTGTTTACATACATCGCTGCATACCTTCCCGCTTCTTCACCAACTAAATTATATCCTTCTTGTTCATAATGGTATTGGTCTTTCATTAATCCCTTTGTTGCAAATTCAGAAAAACTTGTTGAAATTAAAATACAATTTTCATTATCTCTGCAATATCGTGTCTGTGCATCAATGATATTGTCATATTTCTTTAAATCATTTCCATTTTTTCCACTCCGAATCAACATGCATTTTTCTACTATTTCATCTGCAATCAGACTTGTCACTAACTGGTCAAGTTCCTGATAATATGTTTCTGAACTAACTCCATTATCACCATCGCTCTCTCCCTGACACCAAACCATATATGTATGCCTTAATTGATACTTTTCATTATTTTGTAAGTACGTTTTGCCCAAGCCGCATCTACTCACAATGTCATTATATCTTGCAGTTCCCGGCAGCCAGCCATCAATTGTTGTCGCTCCTTCGGAACAACTTACTCCCACAATTGGTACACCAGTATTTTGATAATAACTATTTGCAAATGAAGAAACCAGTCCTCCTGATTTTCTCAACTCACCCGTATCCGGCCAACTATCATTTACACCATTTGAATTATTTTCATTTAAGCCGAACGGCTCTTGAATCGGATATAAAGTTGTCGGATCTGTAACTGCCCTAAATTCCCATCCATGCCCTACCACAGGAGCCTTACTTGCATCTCCTTTTCCCGACATATTACTCTGTCCGCAAAAGATGTATAAATCCACATCCTGTGCTTCTGAATTATCACTTTCCTGATATTTAGAATGATAACGTTCTATTGAAAAATCCTGTACATCCTCCCAATAAAAAATATTTTCTACATTTTTCACTTGGTTATTTTCAATTCCAAACCGCTTAATCCCATTTCCTCGTGTTTCACTAATTTCTGTTATATAGTATCCATTATCAAAAGCTGTTATAAAATAAGGCTGCCCTACAAAACCCATTGTATCATATAGTATCTCATATTTTCCCTCATTAATATCTTCTAAATTTTTCACTCTAAATATAGTAGTTGCTGACACATCTCCATTACCGTTTGTATTCACAGTAATATAATAATAATCCTGAATTTTTATAATTTGATTCATACCATAAAATGCATCCGGAACAGGATATGTCTGTTCCAGCTCAAAACCGGTATCCTTTATTCCATATTTACAAATCATCTTTTTACCACTTACTGTATATAAACTGCCATCAATAATACTTATGCTGCGCACATAACTATTTTCAATTTCAGGCAAACTATATACATACATTAATTTCAGGCATCCATTTTCATTTTTAAACGAATAGATCTTTCCTTCCGTAGAGGCAATGATATAAAACTGTTTTCTACTCTCATCATAAACCACATAATGTGGTCTTCCATTAATTTCAGGAATAGTTTGTAATTTTTCAAAAGTTCCATCTTCCTTCCTCCCATAAACCAAAACCTGGCTATTATCTGTATTGTCTAATACATATAATTCGCCATCACTGCATATCGTATGTCCACCAATATAATCTTCATCTGTCAAAGTGTTCCATGTATCTAAATTCTTATCTAAATTTGTATTATAAATCACCCTATGATGCCAGCAATCTACTATAAAATACTCTGTATTTATTTTTTGTATCATGGTAGGCACATACAAGCGTTCCTGCCATGTTTTATCCTTTGTGCCATTATTATTGATACTATTCTTCAAGTCCACCCCCCCTATAACGAAAAATATAATCATAACAAAAAATCCCACAAATACAACCCCAATTTTATTATTTTTTATCTTTGATATAGGTACTTCAATTAATGCATGTATTCCCCATGCAATGATAATGCTTATGACCAATGTAATACCTAGCCTAAGTAAAAAATTAGGCACTTTCTGTTTCAGAAGGTATAAAATAATATAATGTATTAAATAAAGAGGATAGCTGATTTTTCCTACCCACAACAGCCACTTCTGCTTTTCTAAAATATATTTACAATACTTGCTTTTAAATATGGCTACTATCAATAAACTCCATAATAAACCATATAGCAAATATTTATTCTGCAAATAACCTGATGGTTCAATATTCCAAATCAGTTTTCGAAATAATGGTGTAAATGCAAGCATAATCAACACATCTATAAATATAATTATATCAAATATAATATGTTCTTTTATTTTTTCCTGTATTTGTTCCATTATTATTAATGTAATGAATCCCATCATAAATACAGGAATATACCAAAACAGAGACGTTGCATTCTCTACATAATGTGTAAATGGAAATCCAATAGAAAAGCAAATACCCATTGTAGTAATTAATACTACCTTTTCCTTTGTACGTTTTAGAAAGGATAATGCAACTATAAACACTGGTACTACCAAATAAAATTTTACAATAACAGGGATATACCAAAAATGCCACATTCCCTCTATTAAAAAAATATGCTTGAAAACATCTGTAAAATCAGTAATAACTCCTATAAAATATGCTAATAACAAAACAACTGCATAGCTTGGATAAATTTTCAAAACACGCTTGCCATAAAAGTCAATCAAACTTTTGGGATTAATCTCCCTCTCACAACAAAAATATGGTCTATACAATAAGATAGCACTGATAAGCATAAAAAACCATACACCTATTTTCCCACATCCTGATGCATATATTCCAATATTATCTCCAAACGCAATGATATGTGCAAATACTACAATTAAGCAGGCTAACCCTCTTAATGAACTTAACCATAAAATACAATTTTTATTTTCTTTCATAGTCTTACTCCTCGTTTACTCTTTTATTATATAACATTAATTAACTGTAACAGTTCAGAAGACAACAATGTCATTTAGCAAACAGGTCCAACAATTGTGATCTAATGATATTTGTTCAGCCATGCCATTCATAATTTTCCAGAATGTACATTCTACCAAAAAATTTACGGTTTGTCTAGAGCGTGTTTGAAAATTTATTGTCACAATCTACACACCCCACTTTGCGAGGATATTTGCCCTTAGTGAGCAAGCTCCCACATGCATATTTTACAATTGTTTCTGCATGGCTGAACTGTTACTTACATTCTTTAAAAATTGAATATTTAAGTAGGTAAATAATGCTAAATGTTGTATAATAGTAATAAACTTTTCAAATACAATTCAAAAAGGAGAAAAATATATGAATAATACATGAAAAATACTATTATTAAAGGATTTTGTAAAGGCAGGAGATGTACCTCCTGAAATAATTGACAAATATCGGTATAAGGTAACAAAAGAAATCATAGATTTATGGGAAAATTATGGATATGGTTCTTTTTATAATGGTTTCTTCAAAGTCATTAATCCGGAAGAATTTGAAGAGTTGTTTGGAAAATTAGTTTATTATATACGTCCCTTTATACCAATTATGGTAACCGGCATGGGTGATATTATTGCTGCTGAATATAACAACAAAGAAACGCTTGATATATATCTGCCCCGATATGATGAATATGCTTGGATAAGAGATGGATTACCTGGTATGGCTAAAAAACTTCCCAGAGAGTTTAGTATTAGCAAATATCAGAAAGCAGTGGAGCAATACGGGATTCCTGATTATGAAACCTGTTTTGCATATACAATTTCCCTTGGACGGGGCGGATATGAAGATGTAGAGCATTTAAAAGTTATTCCTGTAAAAGATTTTCTTTGGGAAATGTATGATTTGCAAGGGCAGTATGACTGGAGTAATAAAATGTACGCACCTGTTTCTAAAAAGGACAAGAACTTTACATATGAGATACATCCTAATACCATTAATATAACCAGAAATTCTATCTTGATAGGTGATAAGGAATTTCCGGCACCATTGAATATTGATGAGATTATAGATTATGTAGAAACAGAAAATATAAAAGGAATATGGCGAAACAAAGAGAAAGAAATTTTAACAATTCATTTTGGTGAAGAATTTTATAAGGGCACTTTGCTTGTGGAAGGAGAACCTTGGGTTTATGCTAAGAGAAAACCGGCAGGCGAACATTTCCAGAAACAAATGCTTGACCAGTATAACATAGAATACTGGCTAAAAGGAAGGACACTTCTTAAATGGATTAATATTACAGCCTTTGATGAAAAACGCTATAAAGCTATGGTAGAAAAATATAAAATTCCAAAGTTAACAGAAGAGACACTGGAGTTTAAAGATTTTAATTTCAAATTGATGGTAATTCAGGCATTAATGTATGAGCAGAATGTATTAACACCAAAATTTGATATTGAAGAATTTGCAGAGCAGTGCAAAAATGAAATTGATTTGCAATCCATGGAACCAGTCGATGAAGTGGTAAAATATTTTAAAAAACTTCCAATTCCAAAATCAATGGCAGAACTTATTACTACATTAACTCCAGATGGAGGAGATGAAATTTATGCACAAGTTTCTCCTGGATGGGATGGAGAAGATGACTGGTATTATGTAAAGAAAGGCATTGATGCAGCACAATTTCCAAATCTAAAAAGTGTGTATGATCTGTTTTTTTCAGAAAAAGCAAAGAAGGAACTTATGAAACAAGGCATTGTAATGAGATGATGCAGTACAATTTCTAAATTTAAAAGTGTGTATAATCTGTTTTTTCAAAAAAGCAAAGAAGGAACTATGAAACAAGACATTATAATGAAAGATACTCTTAAATAATATTGAGAACTATTTTTCTAAAAGCGTGGTTAACAGATACGATATTTCCCTATATCTGTTAACCGTTTTTTTTTACTCTACTGCAATTTAATCTTGTTTTGGATATGCTTCTAATCAGGATAAGGAATCTCATTAAAATATTGAAAAAAGGTATCTGCACTAAAGTATTCACCTTTCTTGTCAACGTATTCACCGTTCCTATTTTGATAGCTATAATCATAATAAACTCCATTTGCCATAAATACCGGACAGCTGTCACTAGCTATAGATAATTGTATGATTTCTCCATTCTCTAATGTTAATGTTAAAAGTGCATCCGTAAAAGGACAACCAGAACCACCCCTAAAAACCTCTGCATTAGAAAACCATTTCTCAAATGTACGTAACACTTTTTTATTTTTTATTGTTTGGCTGTATGTTTTTTTGTCTTTACGATTTCTATAATCTAACTTTGCAGAAACTATATTTTTGATGGATTTTATATCAAGAGGCCTATAATTTAGTTTTTCTTCTACTATTTCCTGAATCAGGCTGCATAATTTTTTGTTTATTTCAAAGGTTTCCTCTGTTTGATTAATCAATATATTATTACTGTTCACATCCAGACTTACATCATTGTAACGGACTTGATACCCAAGTTCCTGACAATCATATTCTTTCCACCAATTGGAATACAGCTTCTGCTTTTCATCTGGTCTGCCAATCATTGCTTTCAGCTTTTTTTGTGTTTCCTCATCAGGTATATAATAAAAATCATACAAAGACCTTTCTGTAAAAACAGAATTATTAGGATAGACTTGTATGCATACTTTCTCTTTTACCGGTTCTGACACCAGACTGCCTTCTGATTCTGTCAATAATTCTATAGCAGGTTTTATTGTTGCTGAAACCGTTGTGTCTGTAGTTTTTTGGTCTGCAGCTGTTGTATCTGCTGTATTTATGTCTGTTATCTTTGTATCTGCACTTTCTATTTTATCCTGTTCCTTTACATCTGCTTTTTCATTGTTTTTTGCCTTACTAAAAGTGCCGCCGACAACACATATTAACAGAATAAGCAGTATGACAAATGTAGAAAATAACATTTTAGGCTTTCTTACAATCATTTGAATTCTCTTTTTCATTTCACTTTTCCCCCCTAACATACTAGTTGAACATATCATAATGCTGTAAACAGCAGGATATCCTGTTGCCATTTCAATCAAAGCAGCTCCATATGATTTTCTATTCTCCTCACCCAGATATTTGATTGTCCCCTCATCGCAGGCAAGTTCACTATCTTTGCCAGATAAAAAAGCTGCCAGCCAAACCAAAGGATGATACCAATAAAAAACCAAACAAAGACATCTGACACAACCCCAAATATGATCTTTATGTTTATAATGTGTTAACTCATGTGCAATAATATATTGAAGATTCTTATCAGATTCCATGCTATCCGGTGTCAAATAAATGGTAGGATTTATTATGCCAAATAAACATGGGCTGCTGACACAGTCTGTTTCATACAACTTTAATTGACAAGGATAATCTGTAAAATCTTTCCGCTTCTTCTTTAATTGTTTGTAAAATCTAATATTACAGAAAAGAAACCAACTGCTAAATAAAAAAACTCCTGTAAACCAGATAAACATGCCTATATTTTTATGAAAGACAAATTGTCTTTTAACAGATATATCTTTTTTGCCCCACTGCTTTGATGTCATATCTGAAGAATCTTTGCTTATTAAATCAGTATTTTTTACATTAACATTTTGATGATCAGGCATCTGTTCCTTAATATTTGCATCCTTTGTTTTATTTCTTTCTGCTGTACCAGATGCATGATATTCCATTATTCTGTTTCCCATAGCTTGTACTACATTCATAACACTAACTGTTGTTTCATACATAGGCAGAGGAATCAGTAACTTAACTGCCACTAGAAGCCACAATGCATATTTTACCCGCTGGCTGATTCGATTTCCCAGCACTCCCCTTAACACTATAATGCATACAATTAACACAGAAGATGTAATAATCTGTTCAATCATTTTCTTCCTCCAATCCTTTTAAAATATGATACAATTCCGTAATCTCCTCTTTACTAAAATCCTTTTTTTTCACCAATGTACTCATCATCATGCTGAGGGAACCTTTATAGACACGTTCCAGCAGACTTTCTGTCTCAGCAATTGCAGCATCCTCTCTGTCAACATTGGGATAATACTGTTTTGCTTTTGTTCCTTGTTTTGAATAGATAATACCTTTCTCCACCATTCTTCCCAATAAAGTATTCACTGTACTTTTGCTCCAACCAGGCTTCTCCTTTAAAGCATGATATAACTGCATCATTGTTCTTGGATGCTCTTCCCATAATTTTTCCATAATAATCCATTCACTTTGCTGTAAAATAATATTCTTTTTTTTCATATGCACCTCCACTTTGATTACAATCCAGATATTTTGTTCGACATTTGTCAACCTTTATTTGAGTATATCATATTGTATTACACAAGTCAACCATTTTTAAACTACAACCACTCAGATTCCGTTTTTTCTGATAAACAACAAAAGCACCTCTACTGCTCACTAAATCCAGCATATAGAAGTGCCTATTGTCTATTTATTTTTTGTTGTTTTATTGTGTTTCACTTAATTTATTCAATTTTTTCTTGATTTTGTTTGCCGAATCCAAAACCACTGTGACTGAAGCTGCAATCTCCTCTGTTGCTGCTGCCAGATTCTGTGTTCTTTCATTGACGGTATCTACTGTTTGATTTAACTTTTTCGTATCCTCAATAATGTCATGTGTAGAAGTCAGTATTTTATTCTGATTTTCATTGCTTCTGTTTGCTGTAGCTTCAGATTCAAATGCCAGTTTATTGATCTCACTTGCAACAACAGAGAATCCTCTTCCTGATTCACCAGCTCTTGCTGCTTCAATACTTGCATTCAATGCCAGCAAATTTGTCTGGCTTGCGATGTCGACTACATCTTCATTGTTTTGTCTCAATCCCCCTAGCAATACCTGTATTTCTTCCATGGACTTATTTAATCCTTCACAAAAATCGGAGACTTCCGAGACTTCTCTTGAAATTTCTGTGCTTTCAATCGCATTATTTTCATTTCCTTCTGCCATATCATTTACAGACCGGTACAAACCATCAAATTCATCATTGATTTCCTGAATCGTATCTATGATTAATTGTTTTTGATTATGGATAATCTGTTTATCCTGTTCTAATTCCTTCGCCATTTGCTCTGCCTTTTGTTTCTGTGTTTCTATTTCTTTTTTTACATAATAGATACAATTCTCCTTTTTATTGTATCCATTATAAATGGCTTCTGCCATTTGTTTACATGTATCATATCCACAACAGGAACAATTAATACTACATTCCTCTTCCGTATGCTTATTCATACTCTCAAAGATTTTCTTTTTCTCTATATCTGTAGGAATTTTATAACTGCAATCCCCAGAGCGGTCTGTATATTTTCTTAGATAGTCCTCTACTTTCAAATGTTTAAACTGCTGATTCAACAGTTTAAAACGCTGTTCCGGCGATAATTTCTTTGACCATGCACTTTTCATGCTATTTTTCTTAGATTGTTCCCGAATCTCTAATAAGGTGCAAAGTGCATCATCTGTTCCCGCTTTCTCTGCTTCACAACCAGTACCATAAATACAGCCTGAAGAACAATTAAGCGCATCAATAAAAAGATATGGCGTCTTACTGCCAGCAATTTTTTCTTTATTTTTCTCCAAATACTGATACATATGTTTCTCACCTTCTGCCTGACGGATAAAAACACTTTCTCCTAAAAACCAGTATACATTTTCTTTTAATCCGCCTGGCATCGGATAAATAGAACCAAGCCCATATTCAACCTCATCAGACTGCAATGTGCCAGAAATATGATGTTCTTTGATATACTTCATCAAATGATCAAATGTTACATTATAAGATATGTACCCTTTTGTATTTGAATCATCAATTTCCATCTTCTTTGCAATACATGGACTGATAAATGCCAGTTTATCCTGAATTTTCAATTCCTTCTTAGCATAAATTGCTGCACACATAACCGGACTTTGTACTGGAAATAATTTTGGAAGCAATTCTGGAAGATAGCGTTCAATATAACCTACTACAGCAGGACATGGCTGAGAAATACCTCCATAAAAATTATACTTTTTAATATAATTCAAATATCCCCATGTTGTGATATCTGCACCAAAGGACACACTGATGAGATGATTCACACCCATTTGCTTCAATCCTCCAAGAATAGATTCATATTCATTTGGATAATTGGCTTTAAATGCTGGTGCAATTAATAAGGAAATATGCTCTCCTTTTTTTAAATCTTCAAAAAACCGTTCTGTATCATCTCTATACTCTCTTGCACCATGTTCACAAACATCAAAGCAAGCACCACAAGCAATACATTTTTTTGCATCTACATCCATTCTGTTTGCCCTATCCTCTTTTTGAAAAGCATTTGTCTCTACGCAATTTGCACCAACACAGCTGCAGGCACCAATACATTTATTACAGCCAATGCATAAGTCATTTGTAAAAACCAATGAATTATCATTATTTTTATTATTTCTCTCATTAAACTCCAACATTAAAAAACCATCTCCCTTGCCTCTTATGTATATTTCCCAAAAAACAATACATTTTCCCCTTACATATTGTATATTATATCATAAATCTATAGATATGTAAAATTCTTTATACCCTCCATTACATTAGCTGTTACTATTCAGTCACTCTATTTATAATTTGCCAAATATGTATGCCTTGCCTACAGAATCTTCGGAAACAAACCAACATCTAAATTATTTTTATAACAAAAAAATCCCCTTGCTCTATCAAACAAGGGAATCTCTTCATTCAATTTATCAGGTTTTGAATCATTATGCTACCTTTTCTTTTGCAACATCAACTAAACTTTTGAATCCTTCCGGATCATTAATCGCCATTTCAGATAACATTTTTCTGTTTACCTGAATATCTGCTAATTTTAATCCATACATAAATTTGCTGTAAGAAAGCCCATTCAATCTTGCTGCTGCATTAATACGTGCAATCCATAGTCTTCTAAACTGTCTTTTTCTCTGTTTTCTACCAACGAAAGATTCTGCCATTGCTCTCATTACAGACTGTTTTGCAACTCTGTACTGTTTTGATCTTGCTCCTCTGTATCCTTTTGCCAATTTTAATACTCTATTATGTTTTTTCTTGGCGTTTAATCCACCTTTAACTCTTGCCATTTTAATTTTCCTCCTTAATACCAATCATGAATCTAAAACAAAACTTTCCTTCCATATGCCGGTTACTATACACAAACCGCATTAAATCCTATAGATATGGTAAAATTTTCTTCATTACTTTTACATTTGCTGCATCTACAGTAGTTGGTTTTCTAAGATTTCTCTTTG
>CAYRAV010000087.1:0-10491 GCA_964422365.1 uncultured Lachnospiraceae bacterium
AAGTTTTGAGTCTGCTGTAATGGAACCGAAATAATATCCATATAATCTTCAATATTATCTCCTATCGTTTCCAAATCTGTAGCTGCATCCTTCAATACATAGACTGTTAATTTTAATGGGATATCGTAATATTTATAATGCTCTCCTGTATAAGTCTTTACAAAAGTAATCTGGTCTTCTTTTTCATTGTTATTACCTAGTCCAGAATCGGTTACAGCATTTGTATCTTCAGCTGAATCAGTATCCACCAGCTTATCTACCTGATAGCCTTTGTTTTGCTGTAAATTTCCCATGATATCAGATATAGTATGATTAATCGCAGCACGAACCGTTGGACTTCCAGCGTACAATATAGTACAGCACAACACACAAGCTGCAGCTGCAACCAAAGGTTTATAGCTTCTCTTTTTTATTCCAATTTTCTTTGCCAATATTCTCATTCTCTCCTTATCGTCATTTTTCCATTCAATCTGATTTACCGGTGTATTTAAACGATTTGCCATTTCTGCTAACATTTTCTCTCTGTTACTGTAATCATTTTGGTGATTCAAATTTAGATAATGGACATTGCAGCAATTGATGGAAGAAAAAGAGAAAACCAGAACAACTTGATAATACCATAAACGTTACAACACATTCATAAACCAAAGAAAACCACTCAAATCCGTTTGGATTTAGTGGTTTTCTTGTGATATGATTGATTCAGCTTTCTCTATCATTCTAGGTATGAAATTGTGCTATGACATATGGACATGCCTACTTTATGCGGATATTTGCCCTAATTTCATTCAATGTAGTCCGCTGCATCTCATAAATTTAGAACAAATCCCCCACAAATTGTTTACTGTTTGCCAATATGCCAAAAAATTGCATAAATTATATGAAAATCAAACCTGCTTTCATACAATAATAAGGAATTTCCTATGATTCTCATTCTATTATCGTGGACATTTTTGGTATTTTTTGTGTAATTTTTCATTTTCAAACACACATATATGCCTTTATCTATATACGTCTAAACTTTTTATATCTCTGTTCCTTTAACTCTTCCGCTGAAAGTATATTCATACGTTTCAGAAATCCGCCAATTTCTTCTCTCATGGCTTCAATTACAACAGATGGTTTTTCCTCCACTCCATTATCCGGTTCTTTAATAATTTTCTCAATAATACCTAACTCTAACAAATCCTTTGCAGTAATTTTCATAATACCTGCTGCCTCTTTTGCCTTTTTGCTGTCCTTCCATAAGATAGAAGCAAAGCCTTCTGGTGAAAGAATAGAATAGACAGAATTTTCTAACATCCATACTTCATTTCCAACAGCTAGTGCCAATGCACCTCCGCTTCCTCCTTCTCCAATTACAATGGATAAGATAGGTACTTCCATTGCTGACATTTCCATTAGATTCTTAGCAATGGCCTCTCCTTGTCCTCTTTCCTCTGCACCTAATCCGCAAAATGCACCTGGTGTATCTACAAAACAAATAATAGGACGTTTGAATTTTTCTGCCTGCCTCATCAATCGAAGTGCTTTTCGATAACCTTCTGGATTTGGCATACCAAAATTTCTTCGAATATTTGCTTTTGTATTACGTCCTTTCTGTTCAGCTACAATAGTAACAGGCTGCCCCTGATACATGGCAATCCCTCCCACAATAGCTGGATCATCGCCAAACAAACGGTCACCATGCAATTCTGTAAAATCTTCAAATATCTGCTCAATATA
Source organism: uncultured Lachnospiraceae bacterium (assembly GCA_964422365.1). Taxonomy (GTDB): domain Bacteria; phylum Bacillota; class Clostridia; order Lachnospirales; family Lachnospiraceae; genus CAYRAV01. The sequence goes on from CAYRAV010000087.1 coordinate 1,726, forward strand.
ATCCAGGGCTGTTAGTCTTTTTGCTCTTCTTGCTAATTGCACTCTGTCCCAAGGTTCAAGATTAGTCCAGATATCCTGCTTTAAATTTGCAATCTTTCTCTCTAAAGACTGGATTTCTTCTGATACATCAATAATACCATCCTGCCCTATCTTTTTTAATTCCTCTAATTTATCTTCTAATATTTCAACGGAAGCTTGTTTTTCTAACATATAATGCTCCTTTCGAAACCAAATATGATTGGCATCTATTTATGAAATTTTAATAATAATGCCAATTCCTTTTTCATATTATTCCTTGGCACAATCTTATCTATAAATCCTTTTTCCAATAAAAACTCTGCCCTCTGAAATCCATCGGGAAGTTTCTGGCGGATAGTCTGTTCAATTACTCTTGGTCCTGCAAAACCAATCAATGCTCCTGGTTCTGCTAAAATAATATCTCCAAGCATTGCAAAACTTGCTGTTACACCACCTGTTGTCGGATCAGTCAAAACCGTAATATAAAGCTGTCCCGCTTCACTGTGTTTTTTTAATGCAGCACTGGTTTTTGCCATCTGCATAAGGGATACCATTCCTTCCTGCATTCTTGCACCGCCTGAAGTTGTAAAAATAATAATTGGAAGCTCCATGCTTGTTGCTTTTTCCACTGCACGTGTAATCTTCTCTCCTACTACATGCCCCATACTTCCCATCATAAAATTGGCATCCATAGATGCAACAACGGCAGGATTATTTCCAATTGTACCTATTCCTGTTATAACACCTTCTAACAGACCAGTCTCTTTCTGCATCTTCTTAATTTTTTGTTCATAATTAGGAAAACTGAGAACATTTTCTGTCTGTAAATCTACATCCCACTCTGTAAAACTTCCTTTATCTACCAGATAACCTATTCTTTTTCTGGCACCAATCCGAAAATGCATTCCACATTTTGGGCAACAATCCATATTTTCCTCTACATCTTCATAAAACAGAAGTTCGCCACAAGAATCACATTTTGTCCATGCTCCTGTGGGAATTGCAGGTCCTTTTTCCTCGGTTTCATCATATACTGTTTCACTAATTTTTCTGTCTACATAAGCCTCTTTGCTATCACTAACCTTTTCTGCATCTTCACTCTGATTTAATGCGATATATTTTGTCTTTTTAAATGAAAGCATCTTCTCACCTCCTGCATATTATGTTTGTTACCGTTCGTCATGTAGAAATGGTTGTGCAATCTGAACATGAGAGCTTAGTCATTAAGGGCAGATTGTTCGACTATTTTTATAAATTAATACCCGACATGAATCATTTTCCCAGTAAATTTATCACTATTTTCTTCAAACTCTATGTTATGCCAAATGATATCCTTGCAGATATACCACACTGCATGTGATTTGCATTGAAATAAGAATGTGACATGGCTGAACTGTAACTTATAATTTAGAACTATGATATAAAAATATTGATATCTACAAAATTTCCGGAAAATAATCTTCAATAAAACTTGTACTAATATCTCCTTCAATAAATTTAGGATGATTAATCAGCTCATACTGAAAATCAATATTTGTTGTGACACCTTCTACTACAAATTCTCCTAATGCACTGCGCATTCTTGCAATAGCTTCTTCTCTTGTATCACTTTTTACAATCAGTTTTGCAATCATAGAATCATAATATGGTGGTATCTGATAATTCTGATACATCGCAGTATCTACACGTATTCCATTTCCACCTGGTGTATGAAGATTTTTAATTTTTCCAGGAGAAGGCATAAAATTATGATATGGATCTTCTGCATTTACCCTACATTCAATAGAATGACCTGACAGATGAATATCTTCTTGTTTTACCTTCAATGACTCTCCCGCAGCAATTCTTATCTGCTCTTTGATTAAATCTATACCTGTTACCATTTCAGTAATTGGATGCTCCACCTGAATTCTTGTATTCATCTCCATAAAATAAAACTCTCCAGACTTATCTAGCAAAAATTCAATGGTTCCTGCACTATAATAATGAATATACTTTGCAGCATTCACTGCCGCTTTTCCCATTTTCTCCCGTAGTTCCGGTGAAATTGCTGCAGAAGGAGATTCCTCTAGTACTTTCTGATGTCTTCTTTGAATAGAACAATCCCTTTCAAATAAATGCACTGCATTTCCATGTTTATCTGCCAATATCTGAAATTCGATATGTCTTGGACTCTGGATATATTTCTCTAAATACATAGTTCCATCGCCAAATGCATTTTCTGCTTCTCTTTGGGCTGATGCAAAATTTTCCTTAAATTCTTCTTTTGAATGAATAATTCTCATTCCTTTTCCACCACCACCTGCACTTGCCTTTGCAATAACAGGATAGCCAATTGTTTTTGCAAGCTCCATACCTTCTTCAACCGTCTCAATTGCCTGTTTCGATCCCGGAACAACAGGTACACCTGCTTCCATCATTGTTTTTCTGGCTTCCGACTTATTTCCCATTTTATCAATCATCTCTGCATCAGGACCAATAAATTCTAAGGCACAGGTATTGCACATACTTGCAAATTTACTATTTTCAGACAAAAAACCAAAACCGGGATGAATGGCTTCTGCTTTTGTCAAAATAGCAGCACTGATAATTGCCTCCATATTCAAATAACTGTTTTTTGCCACAGCAGGACCAATACATACTGCCTCATCTGCTAACTGTGTATGTAATGCTTCTTTATCCGCCTCTGAATACACTGCTACTGTCAAAATTCCCATTTCCCTGCATGCTCTTATAATCCGAACTGCAATCTCTCCACGATTAGCAATTAATATCTTTTTAAACATAGACAACAAAAGTCCTTTCTATCATTTCCTATTGTATAAAGAACGTAAGCTCTGCTTCTACCATTAAAGTATCACCTACATATGCTTTTGCTTCTCCAATTCCAACAGGACCTTTTACTTTGATTAATTTCGTTTCCAATCTTAATAAACAACCTGGTTCCACTGGTTTTCTAAATTTTGCTTTATTAATACCACCAAAGAAAATCAGTTTTCCCTTAAACTGTTCACTGCTTAATGCTGCTACTGCCCCTGTCTGTGCCAGTGCTTCAATAATAAGTACCCCTGGCATAACCGGATGATCCGGGTAATGACCAGTAAAAAATGGTTCATTATAAGTCACTGCCTTATAGGCAACTGCTGATTCTCCTGGTACCAATTCCTCCACACGGTCAAGCAATAACATTGGATGTCTATGTGGAATAATTTTCTTAATCTCTTCAATTCCTAGCATGTTTTCCTCCATTCTATACATTTTTCTACATCTTGGTTAAAGTAGCAACGAGACAATAAATACTATCTAAATGAATCTCTTTAAAGTATCTGCTCTATAAAATTATATGTGCAATTTGCACTTTATGAGCAAACTCTCCCGTGCACATTACACATATCCTTTTGCATGGTTGTACTGTTACCAAACAGATGCGAAACTATATTTACACTCTAAAATATTATACAATTTTAAATAATGGCTGCCCAAATTCTACCATTTGTTCATTTTTTACTAAAATTTCAGCAATTTCACCATCAAATTCACTCTCAATCTCATTCATAAGTTTCATTGCCTCAATAATACAAAGTACTTGTCCCTTTCTTACCTTATCACCAACTTTTACATAATCTTCTGCTTCGGGACCAGGTGCACTGTAAAATGTACCAACTATTGGAGATTTTATAATATTTCCTGATACTTCTTTACTTTTCTCACTCTTGGGCTGTTCTGCCGCTTTCTGCTCCACCACTACTGGTGCCATTGGAGGCTGTACAGGCATTGCCGGTATCGCTGGCATTGCAGGTATCTGCGCCGGACTTGTAATATGCACTTCATTTCCAATTATATTATCTACATTCTTATCAATAAATAACCTAAAATCCTTGTCTTCTATCTCAAAATTCATAATTTCAGATTGAGACACTGCATCTATTATTTTTAGAATACTATCTAATTCCATTGTTCTGCTCCTATCTTTACCTAGTACAGCAACTATTAAGTAATTAGCAGTTAAGTATACCTCTTTTCCTAACAGTACCTTCCAAACCTCTAACAAAGCCTGCGTCCTGCATTCGTGAAACAACACTTTCGGAAAATATGCTGTGCTTGAACCTCTAAAACTTAATTTTTTATACTAGCAAATCATCAAATCATTATCATTTCCTAATTACTTTACAATCTCCAGACTCTTATCTTATTCTGCATATTTTTTTATAATCAGACTGGCATTATGTCCGCCAAATCCCAAAGAGTTTGACATTGCGTAATTGATTTCTAATTTTCTTCCATTACCAGCGACATAATCTAAATCACAGTCAGGATCTGGATTCTTTAATCCAACTGTTGGATGTACATAACCATCTTCAATAGATTTTACACATACAATCAGTTCCACACCACCTGCAGCACCCAGTAAGTGTCCAATCATAGATTTTGTAGAATTCATTGCAATCTTACCAGCTCTATCACCAAACGCTAATTTTACTGCTCTTGTTTCTGTTAAATCATTATATTTTGTACTTGTTCCATGTGCATTAACATACTCAATCTGTTCTGGTTTTATATCAGCTTCTTTCATGGCTTCTTTCATAGCATCTGCAGGTTTTACACCATCTTCGTTTGGTGAAGTAATATGATATGCATCGGAAGTAGAACCATATCCAACCACCTCTGCATAAATTCTGGCACCTCTTTTTTTCGCATGCTCTAACTCCTCTAAAATAACAACACCTGCACCTTCACCCATAACAAAACCATGACGCTCTGCATCAAATGGAATAGATGCTCTGGAAGGATCTGTTACTTCTGTTAAAGCTGTCAAAGAGGTGAAGCCTGCCACTGACAAAGGAGTAATCGATGATTCTGCACCACCTGCTACCATTGCATCTGCTTCACCATATTTAATACTCCTAAAAGCTTCTCCAATAGAATTTGTTCCTGAGGCACATGCTGTCACAATGCAAGTTGATTTTCCTTTCAGTCCAAAATGAATGGAAACATTTCCTGATGCCATATTTCCAATAATCATTGGTATCATTAATGGAGAAACTCTTTTTGCACCTTTTTCTAATAATTTCTGATGTTCTTTTTCAATGGTGCCAATTCCTCCAATACCTGAACCAATAATACAACCTATTCTATCTGCATTTTCTTCTGTAATTTCCAGATTTGCATCTTCCAATGCTTCTTTTGTAGCTGCAATTGCATACTGGCAAAATGGATCCATTCTTTTTGCCTCTTTAAAATCCATATAATCCTTTGGGTCAAAGTTTTTTACTTCTGCTGCAAGTTTTACCTTATGATCTGCTGTATCGAATTTTGTAATCTCTCCGATTCCTACAGTTTCTTTTTTAATATTTTCCCAAAACTCCTTTACAGAATTCCCTATAGGTGTTACAGCACCCATACCTGTAATAACTACCCGTTTGCTCATATTCTGCACCAAACCTTTCAACTTTCTTTTTTCCGCAAGTTTTCCCTTGTTCTTCTTACATATCCATTCCACCATTTACCTGCAGAACCTGTCCTGTAATATATGATGCCTGCTCAGAAGCAAAAAATAGAACGGCATTTGCGATGTCCTTTGGCTGTCCAATTTTCTTCATTGGTATTCCTGCCAGCATTGCATTTTTTGTATCCTCTGATAAATCCTTTGTCATGTCTGTCTCAATAAATCCAGGTGCTACTGCATTAACCGTAATCCCTCTTGATGCCACTTCCCTTGCCAGACTCTTTGTCACACCAATTAATCCTGCTTTTGCAGCAGCATAGTTAAGCTGCCCTGCATTTCCTGTGATACCTACAATGGAAGATATATTAATGATGCGTCCGCTTCTCTGTTTTATCATATAACGAATTGCACTTTTACTCGTATTAAATGTACTCTTTAAATTTGTTTGGATTACTGCATCAAAATCTTCTTCTGTCATTTTCAATAATAGATTATCTTTTGTAATTCCTGCATTGTTTACAATAATATCAATAGCCTTGTGATTGGCTACAATATTATCAATCATCTCTTTTACTCTTTCAAAATTGCTTACATCACATTGTACAATCTCACCATCACCACCATTTTCTTTAATGGTATTTAATGTATCCTGTGCAGCACTTTCGCTTCCACAATAATTTACAATCACATATGCTCCCTGACTAGCAAGTATAATAGCAATCTCTTTTCCTATGCCTCTGCTTGCTCCTGTCACGAGTGCAACCTTTCCTTTTAACATATATGAACCTCCACTTAATCTATGTGCTATTATCATTATAGCCTGATTCTTTCTTATTTTCTACAAAATATTATTATGAATTATGTTATTGATTACCATTTATCCATATCATTATAAATTTACTATAACATATATTTTTAATAAAACAATTACAAACTATCTAAATGATAACCCTGAACATATTATCATAACAATTCTTTTAATTTTTCTAAATCTTCCACTTTTTCTATATTAAGAACTTTTTTTGTCCTATCAATCTTTCTTATAAATCCGCTTAATGTTCTTCCCGGACCAATTTCAACAAATGTATCAATTCCATTATTTATCATATTTTCCACACTCTGCTGCCATTTTACCGCTGAAGATACTTGTACTTTTAATAACTCTTTTATCTTATCTGAAGCTGTATCTGTATTCATAATATCTGCTGTCACATTTGTAAAATATGGTATTACCATATCATTAAATGTTACTTTTTCTAATTCCTGTGCCAGTTTTTCTCCTGCACCCTTTAACATAGCAGAATGAAAAGGACCACTCACTTTTAATTCTAACACCCTTTTTGCACCTGCTTCTTTTAACTTTTCTCCTGCTGCCAATACTGCATTTCTCTCTCCGGATATTACAATTTGTCCCGGACAGTTATAGTTTGCAGGCTGTACAAAATTTCCCTGTTCTTCCTGAACCTCTTTGCATATCTGTTCAATCACATCATTTTGTAATCCTAAAATTGCAGCCATAGTGCCTTTTCCATCTGGCACTTCATGTTCCATAAAAATTCCTCTTTTTCTAACCAGACAAACTGCATCTTCAAAAGAAAGAGCCGAATTCGCAACTAATGCACAATATTCTCCCAAACTAAGACCTGCTGTTACATCAGCCTTTACTCCTGTCTTCTCTACTGCTTTTAATATGGCAATAGCAGCAGTCAATATGGCTGCTTGCGTGTATTCTGTTTTATCTAATCTTTTGTTCTCTTCAAAGCACAATTCTGCCATATCAAATCCCAGCAGTTCTGTTGCCTTATCAAATATTTCTTTACACTCTGGCATTGTATTATAAAAATCCTGTGCCATACCTGTATACTGTGCTCCCTGTCCAGGGAATACAAATGCAATTTTACTCATTTTGCTCTCCTTCTGGTATTTTATTACCCTTATTTTCACTTTACTAAAGTTAAATTATCTACAATCACAAATAGAAAGTGATGACAACCCTATTAAATGCAATATCTATCATCACATTCAAATCTTTATTTTTCTTACCAAACAAGTTAAAAATGACCATGAGTTTTTCCCATATTTAGAACTAATCGCCAATCACATGCTTCATGTAATTGGCGATTGACATACCCTTATATTAAATCCTGCCTATTCTTTTCATTATCTAAGATTAGGCAGTCCTTTCTCAGATATGATTATGCTAATTTTGTTTCAATATATTTTGCTGCATCTCCAATTGTCTTGATATCTTGTAAATCTTCACTTGGAATCTCAATATCAAATTTTTCTTCCATAGCCATTGCTATTTCAAATAAATCCAATGAATCAGCTCCTAAATCCTCTGTAAAGTTTGTATTTTCTGTTAGTGTAGACACCTCAACATTCAATTGTTCTGCTATCAATTCTTTTAATTCTTCTAAATTCATTTTTTCTCCTTTCTTGTATCCCCCTGCGGAATACACCACACTATTATATTATTATTTTATATAAACTTCTTAGTAGCTATAATCTACCTAGAAATTTGTTACCTATGTAGAAATCATTTATTCTACCACTCAATTAAAGCACCACCCCATGTAAGACCTCCGCCAAAACCTGCGATAATAATCTTATCATTTTTCTCCAACATACCTTTTTGGTTCAATTCATCTAACAAAATAGGAATGGTCGCTGCTGATGTATTAGCATAACTGTCTATATTCAATGGAAACCTATCCATTGGAATATGCAGTCTCCTTGCAACAGATTCTATAATTCTTTTATTTGCCTGATGCAAAACAAAATATTTCACATCCTCCACCTTTGTATCACTCTGAAGCAATAATTTTTTTATGATATCTGGTACACATGTTACTGCAAACTTATAAACTTCTTTTCCATCCATTGTAACATATTCCATCTTTTCTTCGCTTTTAATGAATAAATTATTCACTCCTCTTGCTTTACACTGTAATACAGCTCCTTTTGCACCATTTGCTCCTGACACATATGCCAATACTGATGGTTTCTCTTGATTTCTTATTACAGCCGCACCAGCTCCATCACCAAATAAAACACAAGTCGATCTGTCCTTCCAATCCATAATCTTTGAAAGTGTCTCTGCACCAATGATAATTACAGTCTCCGCCATTCCTGCACTAATATAAGCATTTGCCGTATTCAATGCAAAAATAAATCCTGAGCACGCAGCACTTAAATCAAAGCATGTTGCATTTTCAGCACCCAGTAACGCCTGGACTTCACAAGCTGTACTTGGCAAGAATTTATCCGGTGAACAAGTAGCACAGATAATCAAATCTACT
>CAYRAV010000088.1:0-10304 GCA_964422365.1 uncultured Lachnospiraceae bacterium
TCCCTACATTTTGAGAAATACTAAATGAGATTCCAGCAGCAATCTTATTTGATAGTGGATCCTTCCCATATAAATAAATATATGTTACCAGAAATATCGCTACTTTGATATTTTTGCCCCGCTGATTTAAGCAAATATTGAAAAGGTTCTGAATCTTCTGTTATATTAGAATCAATTACACAACTATTATATTCTGTTGCAAGAGAGTACACCATCCACTGTGCATATGCATAACCTTGTGCTGCAGCTTTCTAAAATAAAACATCGCACTATTCAAATCCTTTTCAAAACAACCTGAACCATCATAATATAACTTTCCAATCGTTTCCTGTGCTGATGCATATCCTTCATCTGCCAATTCAAGCAAAGCCTTTCTTTGTTCATTTGCATTGTCCATAAAACTTATTTTTCTCATTTAATTTAAATAATCCTTTTCCTTATCTATTGATATCATCCTTTCTTACTATGTAAAATAATAATTTTTACCTTCTTCCAATCTTCCTGTATATTAAAAACAAATTTATCAAAATACTCATCTATTGTACAATTAAAAGATAATTGAAATTTGTGTAACTCCTGCTTTGGAATTTCCTTTCTCATATTATTACAAAACTCTTCAAAAGGCTTTGACTTATGTTCTTCCAGTTCAAGTTCAAGAAAATCAACTACTCTTCTAAACCTATATATTTTTTCGATAAAGGCAATTACTTCTTCCCTTTCACTATCCTTCAAACAAACACACATCTCCATCACTTTATCTTCCCACTGTAAAAAATTCAGAGTAGAAGAACTATATATTTTTATTCTGTTTGATGTAAGTATATCTTGAGTGGTGGATGTGCTTTGAATATTTGAAAATAGTCTTGTTAGCTCAATTGCATTTTTATTTATCCAGTCCATAAAACGATCCAATTCTAAAAAAATTTGCTTACATGTTTTTTTGTATTCATTTTTTGAATTTGATTTCCTCAAAAATATTTCAATAACTCCTACTATGGCAGAACCTGTTGTTGCAATTGCAGTAATCCATGCTTCTACCATAATCTCCACCTCCTAAATCATATTGTTTAAAAATGCTAAAATGGTACAATAAGAAGGATACATATAATAATCTGTGACACTAATAATAAAAATTCAATGACCATTTTCCCATGTTATCGTAACAAAGAGCCCAGCCGTAACACTTTAATTCAGGGTGTGTTTTAACCCAATTTATATATGTTAGAACTTTATTTGCTAAATTATTTATTCCCCTCTTTAACAAGGCATCATATATCTTCATCATCTGTTCTTTTTCTGTTTTTTTCACATAAATTTTGTATTTTTTTTTGCCATTATCATAATAATCCACTGCTACTATCCATAATTCAGTGCTTGTATTTTTAATAATTTCTTCAATAACTTCCACAATTTGTGTTAGTTCATTCTCTTTTATTTTCTTTAATTGCTCAAATTTAACAGTATTATCAATAATATAGTCCTCTCCTATTTTTTCTGGGTTATTACAATCTCGTAATAAATAATGGAGCTTAATTACATTTACATCTTCTGTTCCTTCATCATTCAAATTTGCTATTATTCCTAAAAAATATAAAGCGGCATATTGATAATTAGAAAATTGACAAGTGGACAAAGTAATCATATTGTTTATCTCTTCAATATTTCTTTCTAAAAACGAACATCTTTCTTTTAGTTCTTGGTATAGCCAACACATATTTTCATTATTTCTATTCAACAAACCTATGTCATAACGTAGTTTTGTTTCATTCTCTTTATCAATTACCCTATTTACAACATGAACCATTTCTCTTTTTTGTAATTGATTTATTAATTCAACTTCCTTTGCAATTTCATTTATATCAGCTTCTAAATATATTTTAAAGTTTGTAATAACGTTTTTATCATTATCTAAATTTATTCCCAAAAAACATATTTTCTCTTTCAAATCATCAAATTTATTTTCTATTTTGAAATTTAAATACTCCTTTTCCATCTGATCTAATAGATTTGTATCTATTTGTACATTTATGTTCATCTTTTCTTTTCCTTTCTAACCAATAAGCTATTACTATTATTTTTTAATTGCCACAAATAACCTAAAAAAAATCATGTAACGATGGATCAAAATATTTTTTTGTATTATCAAACTTTTTCAAAGTATCCTTCTGGTGCAATTGATTCCATTCAGATATCAAAGATTTACAAAAGAAAAGTCCATCAAACAGTGCTGATACTCGTGCAAATTCCTTTTTCTCTGCAGTAGATATCTCTCTTTCTTTTATATATCCTTCAAGATAATTTGCTAGTGCTTTATCCATATTTATATTTTTCAACTCTTTTTTCCACTCATATTTATGTATGGAAGAATAAAATGCAATGACACATTCTCCTAAAAACACTTCCTCTCCTGACATATTATAATCAATAACCCCTAATTTTCCTCCCACTCTTCTTAAATTGTTATATATTCCTAAATCCCCATGCACTGTGCCATAGGGGAGATTTCCCCATACTTTTTTTATACCCTCAACTAAACTATTATGATATTTCACTGCCTGTCCCATACCTTTTGTAATTGATATGTCTTTCATTCCTGCATGAAATACTTTTTTCAAATCCGCATTCCCATCTATAAGATTATTTCTAATGATTGACAATCCTATTTCTTTATCATATGTTTCTGAAAATTTATGTATCCGCCCAATTAATTGACCAAAGTTACAAAAAAAATGCTCATTTACAGTCTTAATTTCTCTCCCCAAATATCCTTCAACTGTAACAAGATATATAAGTCCCCCTATCCTTTTTTCCATACAATATTCTTCATTACATCTAAGCCTTTGTGGAGTAATAATACCTTTTTCCCGTAAATACATTGCAAATCTATTTTGCTTTTCCACTATTTCTTTAGTATATTTTTTATCATTTATTATATGTATAACCCAACGTTTATCTTTAGTGTAAACACAATATACATAATTTTCTTTATCTTCATATAGATACTTTTGTAAAGTTTCAATCTTTAAAATTCTTTCATGAATTCCGAAATCTTTCATAAACTCAAATATACTTTTTCTTGTTAACATATTTCTTTTCCTATTTTTTCTTGGATAACCTGTATTGCTTTCAATACCAATTTATCATCATTTGTATATAATTCTTTTCCCATAATCCGGATTCCTTGAATTTTAGCACTTGTTAATATACACAGTTTATAAAATCTACATAAATTTTCTTCTACTTTATGAATATTTCCTGTGCTTTGTAAATTTGCGGCATAACAATTGGGACATAATCTAACCCACATGCAGTTCTTACATTTTGTTTGTTCTGTCAATTCAAACCTTTTATGTTCGAAACTTCGATATTCAGTTGATTCATTTCCAATAGAAACAGGAGCAAACCCCTGACATGGATATTCATTTCCAAGTGTGTCATAACAAGTCATTTCAAGCCCTGCACCACAAAATCTATAGTCTTCAGTAGGCGAAAAAATTAGTCTTAAATCCATGTTTAACATTGTACACAAAGCCAATGTCGTATTTTTTGTATAGTGTTCCACTAATTTACATAACTCACCAATAAAAATCCCACTTAGTTTTTCATAATCCCAATCAACGCCTACAGAAAGAGTTGTATCACATTTAAATCCTTGTTCCTCTAAAAATATAATTCCTTCTGCTAAATACGGCATTGTATACTTTGATACAGTCATCTTTGCCGAACATTCCTTCCATGTTTCTGCAAAAAAAGGAATATCTATTAACTCAAAACTTCCTCTTCCATCTTTAGCAATCCTATTAAGGTTATGTATTTTCTCTGTTCCATCCAAACTGAGTGATAATAAAAATTTGTCCTTATGTTTTTTTAACCATTCCTGAATCTCACCATGCACTAACGTACCATTGGTAGTCGTTTCATATAGAACATTTATAAAACTATAATTTTTTTGAATATAGCTTTCTATCTCTTTTATAAGTTGAAAATTAGAAAATGCTTCTCCCCCAAATAACTCAATAATAACTGTATTTCCTGAAGGTATCTTCCTCAAATTCTTATCCAAAATTTTTTTTGCTGTATCAAAGTCCATTGTTTTACTATTTTTATTATGTTCATAGCAATATACACAATTTAAATTGCAATTCTCTGTAATTAACAACATAATCCTTTTTTTCTGTATCATAGTTTTTCCTTTCTAGCTAATTCAAATTTTTATTGAAATAGCTCCCTATATTTATTTTATCCTCTCTTTTTTAACATTTTATTTTTTTACTTCGATAGCGTGGAAATCAGCATTTTGCATTTTTCCACGCCATGTAACATTCCTTAACATTAAATGACGAATCATTTAATGCCATACACATGATTGTGCAGGTCCAGAGCATCTACAAGAGTATTCATTCTCCTTTGGAACAAATACATACTCATTACCAAACTCCATCTCCATAGATGATAAAATTGTTTCCAATTTCATAACTTCTGAATTATTTAGCTGCAGTTTCTCCATATATACTCACCTCCTTTCTATAATAATAAACTCTCGGATTCTCTAGTCCTTATTTTATATGACTTTCCAATCCATATTTTCTAAAAATCCCCCTTTTTTAACTTTTGACAAATCAGTCAAAAAATGTAGCACTTCATGTCTCTTAATTAATAAGAACCGTCCGCTTACAGCTGTGCAAATTTTTGATTGGGGGGTGATTTTATGTTACCTGTTAACACCGACGGTTATACCACCTATCAAAATTCCTTTGTTTCTGAATTCCATAAACTTTATCCAAATCCTTTTGTTCTATCTATAGATACTAACTAATAGTTTTTCTTAAAACTCTTCAACATTATATAAATCCCCATTATCATTATTAAAACTGCACCTCCCGATGCAAGCATATCTACAGTTCCCTGCATAATATTCACAACTGAACCATATTGAGTTTCAAGAACCAGCATCATTACAACAAATAATATAGATGATGTAACTGCAGAGGATATTGCTTTTCCAATTGAAGTTTTTGGAAGCTGTTCCATAACATACCTTAGGACATAATTATCTGTTTTTAACCCTGTAATTATCGAAACGATCATGATTGGCGTATATAAAAGACTTCCTCCTGTCAATAAAGTTTCAAGTGCATATACACAATATCTAATAGCAATATTTTCTCTAATAGAATCCATTACAAAACCATATAGCAATAATCCTGCAAATATTAATACAACTCTTGTCATCAGTTTACCAACAACCCCAACTTGTTCCAGACTAAATACATTGGATATGAAAGAAATCAGAACAACAACAGTAACCAACTGAACAAAACACAAGCTGAATTCACTAGGTGCAGATGATAATAACGCTCTTACAGAACCATATTTTTCAACAGCTTCAAGCAAGGGAATTGATGAACTAAATATTCCACCAGAACCATCTATATTAAACATATACAGTATTAAAACATACAATATTATAACTGTAATGCAGTTTGCTAATATTGTATTTCCTTTTGACGATTCCCCAGATATCGAACACAATATGCTAAAAATTACTGCCAAAGCAATAATAAAGCAAATGAGGGTGCTTAACATTCCTATCATACTTTTATTCTCCTTCCCATATTTGCATACACAGAGTTATTGTTCTATATTCTTTTCCCTTTCCTCACTCCTTTATCACTGACACCATCTCTGTAGAACTTACCGCCCTACAACAGTCAACATACACCTCAATAAAATCATATCCTCCTTTCAAAGCAATTCCTCTAGCCTTTTCCAGACCACCCGGCAACACTTCTCCTTCCTTATAGTGGTCAACAATACCACCACCGATATCTAATGTATGTACCTCATAAGGTTTTCCCGATAACAAGTTGATACATATCCCAATAGAACTCCCGATATTTCAACCTCCGGAAATTCATTTTTAATGACATTAATAATCTCATTTACCTTTTGCTGATTGTGTACATGTCCCCCTGCATCCAGCGAATGCAATGCATTCATATACTCTTTTGATCTTTTCTTCCTCAAAATTCGGTCTAACTTCATCTTGTCCATTTGCTCTAAATTTTGTTTCTGTTCCTGATTAGAAACTGCACTTAAAAGAACATCTGCATTTATTTTTGTTTCTTGCGAATGTCTAAGCATAGGTCTTGGCATTGCTTTTCCTCCTATCTGATTTCATATAACAGTACTGTTACAAATATTAAACTAATATCCTACGTGTCTTTGGTGCAGACCCTTTCTGAGCAAGTTTTTCTTCACCTATTGGTTTTCCTGATGCCGGGACTGCACGTTCTCTTCCCATTCCCTAATAGACTCTATCTTTTCAGGACTGGTTTGAGATAATGGTACAACATTATTAAATGCATTCAGCATATTTTCCTCATTGAGGACAAAATTTTTATTTGCAATATCCCTATACGCCAAGTCTCTAACCGTAGATTCCAAGTCTGCACCCAATAAACCACTGGCAAAAGCATCTAAAACAATAATGGTTTTCCTGTCTAATTTTGTCTCATCCTGATTTACCAAATATCTCTGTGTCCATTTTAAACATGCACTCATTCTATCTGCTCTTCTGCAAATCAGGGCAAAAAATAGTGATGTTTTTTCATCATCTCTTCTTATTCCCTCACGAAGTGCTTTTTCTGCCAATTCCGGCTGGTCATTTATCCACGCAGCTAATGCCACCAAACAAGGTGCTAACCAATAATTAGGTGTTGATAACATTAATTCTTCGGTAGCTGTACTAATTGTTTCTTTTTTTACAACTCCCAAATCATCTGCCTGTAAAATCCCTATTGTGGTTCTACGTACAATCTCATAATGACCATATTTTTGTTCTAATTCCTGTCTTACCTGCACTAATCTTGTTTCTGCCTACTGTAAGCGGTTTGCCATCTTCTGTCCTTCTACAAACTCGTGAAAGTCCTGTACAAGAGTACCCAATTCATCATATACCACTTTCACATTGTCATTTACATTTTCAACATTGTTATTAACAACACCTAACCCTTCATGTACAGCTTTTAAATTTTTTTCAATATAAGACAAATCTGCTGGACTAATTGAAATTACATCTGACATTTTTTCTCCTCCTAGTTTATTATTATTCTACTGATATATTGTAGTTTATAAATACATTCAAAAACTCATCCACACTGGAATATTCATTTCCTCTCCATGTGATGCTTAAAACTCCTGTCGTAATCTTATAATCTAAAATTAAGGCTGCCAATCTTTCCTTGATCAATGGTTCAGATAATTCTTCTACCACAACTTTCTCATTCTGCCCAATAGATTCTTTTGTGTTATCTGTGGCATCATTTTGTTTTATCTTGTCGCAACCAATTATTTGAATTGACATCGCTGCCACAAGAAATAAAATGCTTAGATTTCTTTTGTCCATTCTTCTTTCCCTCCTCATATAGTAATTCTTATGTCACATAAACAAGACTTCATCATAAATGAAACTTCATGTAACAATTTTTATCAATGGTTGTATAGTATTTAACTTATTTCCCATCATAAAATAAACTTCCATTTTCAGCCCGATACCATCCATCACCATAATCCTCTATATATTCTCTCCCTCCAGGTGTAAGCTGTTCACTAATTTCTCTTTTTCGTTCTGCTTCATAGTGTATTGAATACAAAGAACCAAGTACTGGAATTAAACTTAAAACAAATCCCCAAATTCTTCCAGGTACATATATTACCATACTAATAAGCAATTTCTTCCGTAATATTGGAGGACAATTTTTTCTTGCTCTTATATATGTAATAATTGCTACTATAATCCAAAATGCTCCCGCACCTAAATTACCTTGCTTTTCAGAGTCTGATGCAAATTCTACTTTACCTAACATTATAGCAATCATTTGTAGTGCACTTAAGATTCCACAAAGCACAAACAAGGCTTTCCAAAAACCAAAAACACCACAGTATTCCCATTTAATTTTTTTTGCCTGCTTTACCGCATAAACAAACACTATTATCACTGCAAAAAGTCCAAACATTATAAATTCTTCTTTCATTCAGCCTTCCTCCTTAATCTCTTTGTACTACTTTAAATTATCATAACTGTTCAGAACCATGTATAGTTACGTTTAAACCCTTATTAATTTGCCTTCGGTGAAGGGCTTAAACACTAAAAAATTTAATTTTCCTTACGAAACACATAGTAAATGCGTATTTCTATCTGATTAGTTACAATTACTTTTATTATTTTTGTCACTTACTATAGTTTTTACACTGCCCTTGATGCTTTTATTATTGTAAATTTGCTTAGTTATCAAAACTTCTCTTACTTAAAATATTTTTCCCTATTAGATTCTGTGTTGTCTAATAGCCATTTATCTACATTTTCTCTCTTAATTTTGCTACTATTCTTTACTATTTTTTTATAATAAGCATCAAATTTCTTTTTTGTTACATCCTTCTTTCCTATTTGGTATATATTATCACCATATAATGAACGAAAGTCCTGATCATCTAAAAACGATACGCTCGTATATGCAACATTATTAGCAATATTTTTTTTGCTTTTGAAATTATAATACCATGTAGAAGTCCAATGACCATGATAATAACCAATTGTAATTATTCCCCTTTCTGGTTCTATTTCTTGAATATAATCCTTTCTACCCACTTCTTTTACTTTCCCATTTATATACTGATATACTCCTGTCCATCCAGAGGCATGGTCTGCCATTTTATTGTCTAAAATCATAACTGGCACTTTATTTTTCCCCATATCAAGACAAATAAACTTAAAGTTTTTGCTCACATTCACTTCAGATTTATCATTATTTACCCATGGTATTTTAGGCTGACTTAAATATTCTTTGAATTTTTTCCTTGCCTCCTTATTTGAGGTATTTGGTTGTTTTACTGTTACCTTACAAACAAATTTCTTATTAGATACTTTTGCAGTTATCTTTGTGGTTCCAACCTTTTTTGCAGTTACAACACCATTCTCTGACACTTTTGCAATTTTCTTATTAGCAGAAGACCATTTTACTTTCGTTGTAGTCTTTTTATTTGAAATCTTTAGCTGATATGTACTATATACTAATAAATTCAAATTCTTTTTATTAAGTTGTATTTTTTTCGATGCCAAAACAACATTGTATCTAATTGGCGATATTGTATCTTCTTTATTTATTCCTGTTATTATGTTTCTTGCATTTACTATCACTCCCTGTGCAGTCATCACCATTATTAATAATAACAGCACCACAACTATTTTTTGGATTTTTGCCAACTTCCCATACAAACAATACCTACTTTCCATATACCTTTTCCTCTCTATGTCAATTTTAAGATACTCTATTATTTCTACTTCACTGTCACCCTTATTTTCTGCCACACACCATTATTTGCCACAACATAAATTACAATGTATGATTATATTGTAGAGTTTCGTCAATAAAGAAAAACTAAACATATTTATCCCATACAAAACCTCATGCTTCAATACCCTTTCAAAAGATTAAACACTTCATTCATATTATCTTTCAACTCACTCGGCACATACATCGGCATTCCGATTTTATACAATATACCTAATACAACCAGGCAAAGTACTGTAACAATAATCATTGTGTAAATCCCCTTATCCTCTGAAGCCTCCATGCATCCTAATACAACCGGCATCATGAAGATTAGACCTGCAATCCATGAAAAAGCAAAAAAGCAAATTCCCCAGAAAGGATTCATAAAGTACACTACAATGCTTACCACTTGTACCAGATTCACTCCCACTGCCCTGACACCGCAAACACATGCCACTCTTTTCCAATCTGCTATCCCTTTAAAAATCTTTGCACCACCAAGCAACAGACCTGTCCTTGCCGCTGATAATGCTATAGAGCCTATAACTGTTAATACAAATGCTAAAACCAAATTAATGGCTATATTACTGTCAGAGGAAAGATAACTTCCAAGTTTCATTAATTTATTGATGGTAGAGCAAATGGAAACACCAAAAATGCCTGTTAAAACAGCCTGAATCACAATCAAACCAATTCCCGCCTGATAATGATTTGACTGTACAAACCCACATCCTGCTGCCGCCGGTGATTTTACAATCGAAATCCATCCCCCAAACATTTCCCGCAAAAAGACACCGGACTTCTCTTTCATTTGATCAAACTGCACATTATTTTGATTGTAAGCCGGATTTATTCCTTGTTGATATTGAAAATTTGCTCCCTGTTGATATTCAATATTTACTCCTTGCTGATATTGAGGATTCATTTCCTGTTGATATTGAATTTCCATATCCTGCTGATATTGAGAAT
>CAYRAV010000089.1:0-10196 GCA_964422365.1 uncultured Lachnospiraceae bacterium
ACATTAAGAAGAACTGGAATAAAAAGCTGTATTGATGAGCTGCTTTGGATATGGCAGAAAAAATCCAATAATATCAAAGAGTTAAACAGCCATATTTGGGATAGCTGGGCAGATGAGGATGGAAGTATTGGAAAAGCATATGGATATCAGATGGCTGTAAAGCATCAATATAAAGAAGGAGATATGGATCAGGTGGATCGTGTTATTTATGATTTGAAACATAATCCTTATAGCAGGCGGATTATGACAAACCTATATAACCATCATGATTTAAATGAGATGAATTTATATCCATGTGCATATAGCATGACATTTAATGTTACGAAACAGAAAAACAGTGAAAAATTAATTTTGAATGCTATTTTAAATCAGAGAAGCCAGGATATTTTAACAGCAAATAACTGGAATGTATGCCAATATGCAGTATTGGTTCATATGTTAGCACAGGTTTGTGATATGCAGGTGGGAGAACTAGTACATGTGATAGCGGATGCACATATTTATGACAGACATATTCCTATTGTAAAGGAGTTGATAAAACGTCCTGTTTATGATGCACCAGTTTTTTGGATAAATCCGGATAAAAAAGATTTTTATGAATTTACAGTAGATGATTTTAGATTAGAAAACTATGTGACTGGACCACAGGTGAAAAATATTCCAGTGGCTGTTTAATTTATGATATTTCCTACAGATTTTTATTGCAATCTGGAATTTAAAGAGGACGATGAAGCAAGAAGCTCATTGTCTTTAGGCAATGGGTGGTTCACATAAATATGCAATTAATAAATTGTGATGCACAGCTTATAATAAATATTTTCACACATACTTTGGAAGGAAAGGCAGGCAGATTTTATGAATATGATTGTTGCTGTTGATAAAAATTGGGCAATTGGATATCAAAATGATTTGTTGGTTAGAATCCCTGCAGACCAGCGTTTTTTTAGAGAGGAAACAACAGGAAAAGTAGTAATTATGGGAAGAAAAACATTAGAAAGTTTTCCAGGGGGGCAGCCGTTAAAAAACAGATTAAATATTGTCATAACCCAAAAAAGAAATTATAAAATACAGGGTGCAGTTGTAGTTCATAGTGTAGAAGAAGCTTTAGAATATGTAAAGGATTATAACCCAGAAGATATTTATGTAATTGGTGGAGCTAGTATTTATGAACAGATGTTGTTTTATTGTGATACAGTTCATGTTACAAAGATTGATTATGCTTATGAGGCAGATACATTTTTCCCTAATTTAGATGAAAAAGAAGAATGGGAGATTACTGGCGAATCAGATGAACAGACTTACTATGATTTAGAATATCTCTTTTTAAAATACGAAAAAAAGTAATAGTTGTAAAGTAGTTACAATTCCGTTGTACGTATTTGGTTTTATTTTGTTTCATTTTGGTTTGCTGAATACCATATATGACATTAAAAAGCAGGTTTGATCAAATAAACCTGCAAAATATGTTGTTAGAGCATATTTGAAAATTTATTGCCAAAATCTGCATGTTCCACTTTGCGTACTCATCTGGGCATATGATAATTCATACCCATCTGGGCTGGCGGACTTTGTCCGATAAGGTATACCCATCCGGGTATACCGCAACTCATGCCCTTTCGGGTTAGCGGACTTCGTCCGATATGGTATGGATATTTGATCCAAACTCATTCAATCTAGCCTGTTATCCTTCATAAATTTGGATCGAATCTCCACAAGTTGTGACATATATCTTGTAACAATCAATTTTCAAACATGCTTCTGTGTTGCACATGGTTCAATCACATCAAAATAATAATTACAAAAAAATAAGCATATATTAGAAACGATATTCATAATAGATAATAAGATTATAATTAGGTGAAATATATGCTCAGAAAATTATTAATAACAATAGTTTGTGTATTAACATTAATATTCTGTTACCAAATAGAGAGGAGAGTATTTCAAAATCAATTTGCACAGAAAGAAGATAACTCTGTTGAAAAGGAAGTGCTGAATAAAAATGAAATTTTGACAGAAAACGAGGCAGCAAAAGAAAAAAGGAAGGTATATTTGACTTTTGATGATGGACCTTCTAAAAATACAGAAACAGTATTAGATGTATTAAAAGAGAATGATATTCATGCAACCTTTTTTCTAATTGGATCTTCAATTACGGAAAATGAAGTTGATACAGTGAAAAGAATAGTTTCAGAAGGAAATGTGGTAGGAATTCACACATATTCTCATAAACAGGAGGAGATATATGCTTCTGCAAGTTCATATTTAGAAGATTTTAAAAAAGCATATGAAAAAATATATGAAGTAACAGGGCTGCAGTCAAAAATTTTTAGATTTCCATGGGGATCTGCAAATAATGCATTGGGAAAAATAGATAAACAGGTAATCTCAGAATTGGAAGCAGAAGGATTTCAGTATTATGATTGGAATATAAGTGCAGAAGATTCTGTAGGAACACCAACGGCAGATTCCATTTTAAGAAATATAAAAAAAGATTATACCAAATATAAGGAAGCAGTTGTTTTAATGCATGATTCTTCAATTAACAAACTAACAGCACAAATGCTGCCAGAAATTATAACATTATTTAGGGAAGCAGGATATGAATTTGATACATTAGATCATATGGAAGTACCATATCAGTATCCCAGGGATTAGAGGGTGTTATACAACACAATAGCATACCATATTGTGATATATCCAAAGCAGGTATAACACTATATGGTATGTTATTTTTTATATTGCAGTCTTTTGAATATTTATTTTTTAGCTACAGTTCAGCCATACAGAAGTTGATTGTGAAATCTGCATATGGGAGCGCTCTCATTAGGGGCATTTTGCACAATTATTTCTATGGAGCAGATGCCTGATATAAAGAGTCTGCCAGCCAATTTATAACTTTTTGGTTTAAAATAATATTCTGCAAATTCTGAATGGCACAAATGAACTGTTACAATATTGGAGAAAAATATATTGATTTTATATTGTGAAAATGGTTTGCCAAGACTAAACTAATTCAGCAATCCTGCTAACACCTACAAAGATTTCTGATATTTTATACCAGGTTGGAAAGTCTACAATTCCAGAGGCAGGCAATCCAAAGATTTCCTGAAAAACTTTTACAGAGCGTTCTGTAGAAGTGCCAAATACACCGTCTTCTGCTGTTTTTGGTATAAGAGGATACCCTCTGGAAATAACATTTAGCTGGTTTTGCATCTGACGTACTTTATCACCTCGTGAGCCAACAGACAAATCACTGCCAGGCCATGAAGCAGGAACACCAGAAATTTCTTCGGCAGTATTGATATACATGTTATCACCATAAAAATACCGTATAATTTCAATAGCAGAATATCCTGAATCGCCTAAGTACTTAGAACCCCATTGAGTCATCCAGTTTGGACATGATACTTTCTGCCCATCACAATATTGTGTTAATATTGGCTGTTTTACACTAGGGCGTGCCAAATAATTCGCAAAAATAGTATCTACAATACTTGAAATATTGCTAAAAATATTTCGTTCTGGAATCCATTTATGATCATAAGCAGTTGAACTGGTAATTGTAAAATTGTAACCTTGATTTCGATACCATTCTGTGTAGACACGGTTTAAAGTAAAAGATTGGATTGCCAGAATATTTGCAGTAATTGTAGCTTCTGGCCAAGTGGCATAAATTTCACTAGAAGCAACATTTTTAATATAGTCCTTATATTTGACATAATAATTTTTGGCAGAATTGTCTGTTGGAGGACCATCATGTACAACAATGTATTCGGGAACAACAACACGGCTTAATACAATTTCTCCACTTTCATCTACCGGTTTGGTTTCTGTTTCAGCAATTTTTGGAGGATAATCACCATATAAAGTATTATCTGGAATTACGAAAAACTCAGCACTTTCACCTAATGCATCATCCATTGGAAGGAGGGAAGCATTTTGTACAGAGGTCTCTCCGGGAAAGATATTGACACCATTAATTTCGAAAGTTTCAAAACCAGGAACAGAAATACGAACATTATAGTTATTATATGGACGTTCGGCAGTGGGCTGGCTGCTATAGTCTGGCGAGGGAGCAGGCAAATCAATATTTTCAGCGCGTCCGATGGAATCTGTCTCTGCTTCTTTTATTGGTGTAGTCATGTCGTTAGGATTATAAACCTGAATTTTAGCATGGGTAATTGGGCGGGAGGCAATGGTAGAAGTGACATTAACTTGCAGGTATCCTACATTTTCTTCATCATTTTGTAAAGAGATTAAGTTATTTTCATATAAGTTTGAATATCGAAACATAAACATCCTCAAAAATAAATTGTTATTATACTTTATGCAAAAGTGAAAAAAAAGTGAATTATCATTTATAGCAGATTGTCAAGCACAGGTTTATTTGTATTTGGCTAGAGTGTGTTTGAAAATTGTTTGTTACAAGATGTGCGTTTGTATTTTTTGTCTTTCACTCTTTCCTACAGACGCTTCGGTATAAGGAATTATTTTGAAGCATGTTTCAGAAAGGGCAGACGTTTTTCATACATGCTTGTTTACAAATTTATTGGTCAAAATGTATACTTTGGGAAATTTTGAAGGACATGGCAGAATTGTAATGATTTAACAGTTTTGCTTGTAAAAAGTGCTTGTAATTTGTCGTGTTATATGGTAAACTTGATACAGTTTAGGACATGGTCAGGTGTAGAAAAAAATATTTCCCAAAGCAAAACAGTGAGGCTCTTTCTCATGTTTGGATATTCTTTTGTTGATGGTTTTATAGATTTGCTTGTAACAAAGCACTTTAAAACTTGATAAGCATATCCAAAGTTAAGAAAGAAGCAGCCGTGACAGGGTATTATTTTTTTTTGTGCAATTTTCTGAAAAAAGCACAAATTGTGTTACAGTTCAGCCGGGCAGAAAGGATTGTGTAATCTGCATATGTGAGCTTACTCAATTAAAAGCAGCAGACACAGTCATTTCAATAGGGCAGATGCCTGACATGAATAATTTTTCAGCTGATTCATAACTTTTTGTTAAAAAATATGTATTCTGGGAAATTATGGATAACATGGCAGAATTGTAACCAAATTCTATTTGGATTTGATAAGAACAAAAAAATATTCAGTTAATTGCTGTTCTAAAAAAACGAAGAAAGGATTAAGGTGTAATTTATGAAAGCTTTTCTTATACTTGAAGATGGGACGGTATTTGAGGGAACAAGTATTGGTTCTAAAAAAGAAGTAATAAGCGAAATTGTATTTAACACATCAATGACAGGTTATTTAGAGGTATTAACAGATCCTAGTTATGCAGGACAGGCAGTTACAATGACATATCCTTTGATAGGAAACTATGGAATATGTTATAGAGATATGGAATCTTTGAAAGCATGGCCAGATGGATATATTGTAAGAGAAACTGCAAGAACAGCAAGTAATTTTAGAAATGAGGCAAGCATTCAGGAATTTTTGGAAAAACAAGATATTACAGGTATTCAGGGTATAGATACACGTGCATTGACAAAAATATTAAGAGAAAAAGGTACAATGAATGGTATGATAACTACAGATGAAGCTTATGACCTTTCAAAAGTATTAGAGAAGATTAAGGAATATAAAGTGACAAAAGTGGTAGAGAAAGTTACCTGTGAAAAAATACAGGAATACCATCCGGGAGATTTAGGAACGGAAAAAGCAGATGCTGTAAAAAAGGTAGCAGTATTGGATCTAGGTTCAAAAAATAATATTGTAAGGTGTCTGTTGAAAAGAGGATGTGATGTAACAGTATTTCCAGCATTGTCCAAAGCGGAGGAACTGCTTTCGATTCATCCGGATGGCATCATGCTGACAAATGGTCCTGGAGATCCAGCAGAATGTGTATCTGTTATAGAGGAAATTAAAAAACTGTATGCATCAGATACACCAATTTTTGCAATTTGTCTGGGGCATCAGCTTATGGCACTTGCAAATGGCTGTAAAACGCATAAAATGAAATATGGACATCGAGGTGCAAATCATCCTGTTAAAGATTTAAAGAGCGGAAGAGTATATATATCTTCACAAAATCATGGATATGTAGTAGAGGAAGAAACAATTGATTCTAAAGTGGCAGAAGTTGGGTTTATCAATGTAAATGATAAAACAGTAGAGGGATTACGTTATTTACAGAAAAATGTGTTTACGGTACAGTTTCATCCGGAAGCATGTGCAGGTCCATGTGATTCAGAATATTTATTTCAAGAATTTATGCAGATGATGGAGGTGTCAAAATAATATGCCAAGAATAGCAGATATTAAAAAAGTATTAGTAATTGGTTCTGGTCCTATTGTTATTGGACAGGCAGCAGAGTTTGACTACGCAGGTACACAGGCATGTCGTTCTTTGAAGGAGGAAGGTGTTGAAGTAGTATTAATTAATTCAAACCCTGCAACGATTATGACCGATAAAGATATCGCAGATATGGTTTATATTGAGCCTCTTACAACAGAAGCTGTGAAACAGGTGATTTTAAAAGAAAAACCTGATAGTGTGTTACCAACATTAGGCGGGCAGGCAGCATTGAATCTTGCTATGGAGTTAGAAGAAAACGGCTTCTTAAAAGAAAACAATGTACGGTTAATTGGTACAACTTCGTTGACAATAAAAAAAGCGGAAGACCGTCTGGAATTTAAAAATACAATGGAAAAAATCAACGAACCATGTGCACCAAGTGAAGTTGTAACAACTGTGGAAGATGCCATTGCATTTGCAAATAGAATAAGCTATCCAGTTGTTATCCGGCCTGCTTATACATTGGGAGGAAGTGGCGGCGGTATTGCCCATGATGAAGAACAATTAATTGAAATCTGCAGCAATGGACTTCGGTTAAGCCGTGTAGGGCAGTGTCTGATTGAACGTTGTATTGCTGGCTGGAAAGAAATTGAATATGAAGTAATGCGTGATGGTGCAGGAAATTGCATTACTGTATGTAATATGGAAAATTTAGATCCAGTTGGTGTGCATACAGGTGACAGTATCGTAGTGGCACCTTCACAGACATTATCTGATAAAGAATATCAGATGTTAAGAACATCTGCATTGAATATTATTACAGAACTTAATATTACAGGAGGATGTAATGTGCAATATGCATTACATCCGGAAACCTTTGAATATTGTGTGATTGAAGTTAATCCGCGTGTCAGCCGTTCATCTGCATTGGCATCTAAGGCAACAGGCTACCCAATTGCAAAGGTGGCAGCAAAGATTGCATTAGGTTATACATTAGATGAGATTCCAAATGCTGTAACAAAAAAGACTTATGCAAGTTTTGAACCGGCATTAGATTATGTAGTTGTAAAAATTCCAAGATTGCCATTTGATAAATTCATCCAGGCAAAAAGGACTTTGACAACACAGATGAAAGCAACCGGAGAAGTGATGAGTATTTGTACAAATTTTGAAGGTGCGCTGATGAAAGCATTGCGTTCTTTAGAACAGCATATTGACAGTCTTGCAACAGGAGAGTTTACGGACTTTACGAAAGATGAGTTATTAGAACAGCTGCATGTTGTGGATGACAGAAGGATTTTTGTGATTGCTGAGGCACTCCGCAAGGAGATATCGTATGATGAAATTCATACCATTACAAAAATTGATAAATGGTTTATCGATAAGATTGCTATTTTAGTAGAAATGGAAGAAAGATTAAAATCTGAGCCATTGACAGAAGAACTATTAAAAGAAGCAAAACGGTTGGAATTTCCAGATAAAGTAATTGCCTCTTTTACAGGAAAACAAGAAAAAGAGATAAAAGAACTTCGTAAGCAATATGATATTTGTGCTGCATTTAAAATGGTTGATACTTGTGCAGCAGAGTTTGCTGCATCTACACCATATTATTATAGCTGTTATAGCAGCCTTAATGAAGTAGAAGAAACACAAGGAAAGAAAAAAGTGCTTGTATTAGGTTCAGGGCCGATTCGTATTGGACAAGGTATCGAATTTGATTATTGTTCTGTGCATAGTGTATGGGCTTTAAGAAAAGAAGGATATGAAACGATTATTGTAAACAATAACCCTGAAACAGTAAGTACAGATTTTGATATTGCGGATAAATTATATTTTGAGCCGCTAACACCAGAGGATGTGGAAAGTATTGTAAATCTGGAAAAACCAGATGGCGCAGTGGTGCAGTTTGGTGGGCAGACTGCCATCAAATTAACGGAAGCATTAATGGAGATGGGGGTTCCGATTTTAGGAACAAGTGCAGAAAATGTAGATGCAGCAGAGGACAGAGAATTATTTGATGCTATTTTGGAAGAGTGTGAAATTCCAAGACCTTCAGGAAGGACTGTATTTACAACAGAAGAAGCATTGAAAGCAGCGAATGAATTGGGATATCCTGTTTTGGTAAGACCTTCCTATGTATTAGGCGGCCAGGGAATGCAGATTGCAATTTCTGATGAAGATGTTACGAAATTTATGGACATTATTAACCGTTATGAACAGGAACATCCAATACTTGTAGATAAATATCTGATGGGAAAAGAAGTAGAAGTAGATGCTGTTTGTGATGGAGAAAATATTTTGATTCCGGGTATTATGGAACATGTAGAGAGAGCAGGTATCCATTCTGGTGATAGTATTTCTGTATACCCTACACAGACAATTTCTGAAAAAATTCAGAAAGTAATCGAAGATTATACAAGAAAGTTAGCAAAATCTCTTCATGTGATTGGTTTGATTAATATCCAGTTTATTGTATATGGAGAGGATGTTTATGTGATTGAAGTAAATCCTCGTTCTAGTCGTACGGTACCATATATTAGCAAAGTGACTAATATTCCTATAGTGGATTTGGCAACAAAGGTAATTTTAGGTAAGAAAATCACGGAATTAGGATATGAACCTGGGTTGCAGGAGCGGTCTAAATATATTGCAGTTAAGATGCCTGTATTCTCTTTTGAAAAGTTAAGAGGAGCAGATATCAGTCTTGGACCTGAAATGAAATCAACAGGCGAATGTCTTGGTATTTCAGAAAACTTCAATGAGGCATTATACAAAGCATTTATTGGTTCGGGCATAAAATTGCCAAAACATAAAAAAATGATTATGACAATCAATGATGCTGATAAGCAAGAAGCTATTGAGGTAGGAAGAAGATTTAAGGCATTAGGATATGAAATTTTTGCTACCAGAGGAACTGCAAAAGTATTAAATGATAACGGTGTACTTGCAATTCCTGTGAATCGTATTACACAGGAAGCACCAACATTGATGGATTTATTATTAGAACATCAGATTGATTTAATTATTGATACACCAACAAGAGATGATAAACAAAAAGATGGATTTATTATAAGAAGAACAGCGATTGAAACAGGAGTTAGTTGCTTGACTTCTTTAGATACAGCGAACGCATTATTGACAAGTCTGGAGACAAAGAAAGATGCAGAGTTTAATGTAATTGATATTGCTCGCATCTAGTACAGCGAAAATGAAGTTTTGGATAGGCTGGCCCAGAATATTTTTTCGATAGTGCTGCTTCACAGACGCAGGTGTAGTGATGATGCTGCATCGAGGTTTGGAAGTAGTGCTCTTGTGGAAATAGGCAAGCCAAATTGACCAATTACTTCATGTTTGTTGTACTATATAAAAAATAGTTAGTGATTTGGTATTTGATGGGGGGAAAAGGCAGGGAGAGATAACCTGTCTTTTTCTGCATTTATACAGGTAACAGTAATGTGAAAATATTTTTACCACTATAAAAATATTTTCGATACTATGCAAGATATGGTAACTATTCAGAACTGCTATTGGTAATTTGCCAGAAGTAATGTTTTGTTATAAATTTATAATTGGACTGGACGAATTATATTAAGTAGTATCTATCTTATGAATATAAACAATATTAGAAGGCATTTGTAAGAAGCTTTTTCTAATCTGTAGTTATATCCGCAGTTCTGAACAATTACAAAGGTGTTGTTATGCTTGTGTGCAGCGAGCCTGCTCTACATGGCTTTGGTAAAGTGGAAATGCTTGTATTTCCGTTTTGCAATTGTTGTGGAGAAAGTACACAGCAGTTTGCTGCACAGACAAGTTTGATGCTCTGTCAGTTTAAAGCAGGGTTATTTGATTGGGATGTAGATTAATTATAAAGGCAGGAGGTACGAATTATGGTTCAGGAACACTTAAAGGAGTTTGAGCCTTTTTGGCAGGAGTGGTAC
>CAYRAV010000090.1:0-10148 GCA_964422365.1 uncultured Lachnospiraceae bacterium
GTTTCTCATCTTTACAGTTTCTGACTGCACTGCTTAATTCTGAAAAGTTTCTGGTCACTTCATACTGATGATATGCATTTTCATTTTTGAT
This sequence comes from uncultured Lachnospiraceae bacterium, assembly GCA_964422365.1. Taxonomy (GTDB): domain Bacteria; phylum Bacillota; class Clostridia; order Lachnospirales; family Lachnospiraceae; genus CAYRAV01. The sequence continues at coordinate 92 of CAYRAV010000090.1, forward strand.
ATATGGCAGTGCCCTGCTTTCGTAATGATACTTCCCTTCTTTTGTTACTGGCGAAACGTAAGTTCCGTATTCATTGCCGTAACGGTCAATGACATCTCCTTTTTTCAGAAAAACCTGATGTTTATCGGCTGTGCTGTCTTCATTTAGTACATACCCGTCCGCCTCCGGCCATTTAACTGTACCGTCTTCCTTAATACACTCCGGACTTTTAATCACCATCTGGTCTGACTTCACACCGTCTTCCAGTGCCTTTGTAAAACTCTGTGCATTCACCTGCACTTTGCCTTTTGGCGACAGGGATCCGCTGTCCATGTTTGACATCACTCCTGCTATCTGTCCAGCAGTACAGCCTTTATAGGAAACAGATTCCCCGCTTTGCAAAATCAGGTTCACAAGCCCTTCCTCTTTCAGAGCTTTTAATTCCTCCGGTTTCATGTCCTGCAGCTGCTTTTGTATGTCTTCCCACTGTTTCATGATTCCCAATGGAACTGTCATGTTCATTTTTGTTTTGCTTCCCTGGATGTCGATTCTCCTGCCCATGGTAAAACCGTTGTTGTCCTGCTGTACCATGACACTGCTTTTTGCACTGCCCGCCATGCTTTTTCCATTGATTGTAATGTCACCGTCCGCATAGATTTTGATATTTTTATCGCTCTTAAAACAGATTCCCTTCTTATCCCGGAGGGCAAACATAATCTTTCCGTCGTCCTTGTCCTCTGTGGAAAATCCTGTTTCTTCCTTCTTCAGGAAATACCGTTTTTTAGGCTCTGTGGTAAAATACCTTTTTTCATAGTCTTGTGTATCACTGCAGGTTTCCCCGTTTGTCCTTATGCTATGTACTGCCCATGCCGTCCGTTCATCTGCCCCGCCTATATGCAGGGCTATTCTGGTGTCTTTTTCGGGCATGCAGTACATGATATTTCCTGTTTCGGGTATCCACTCATATTCATATTCCTTTCCCCTGCTGGAGGCATCATCTATGTCCAGGCTGATTTTTACCAGTTCTTCTTTTGTGCTGAGTACTGTCCCTTCCAGTACCCTTCCCTGTAGTTTTTCATTGTAATGCAGCGGCATCCCTGCTGCTTTTTCCTTTCCCAGCCGGTAGGTAAATATCACCTCATCTTTTACCAGCTTTGCCCGCTTGCTGCATATGGTCAGAGCATTTCCATCAAATGCCGCCTTCATGCCGATGCAGTAATTGTTCTGGGATGCAGCCTCATAATAACGGAAATCGGACGCGTTCACATCCTCCGCCAGGGCAGACTTTTTAAAATATGCCCCGCTTAAAATCCCTGTACGGAAATCTTTTTCAAAAAAAGTGTGGTCCGCCCTGCCATTTTCATTTAATGGTCTTGCATCAGCAGAACCTGTATTCTGAATCCCAAATGTGAATACCGGTTTGTCTGCTGTTTCATCAGGCACTACTGCCAGATTCAGATGGCCGGCAATACGCAGCAGGAATTCCCAGTCTGTTTCCTTATATGCAATCAGGGGGGCTTCTATTGTCCTGCTTTGTGCTTCGGGGTCCGTGTAGGATGCCATTCCCGTTGTTGGTTCCAGCACCTTCCCTACCAGCTGCCCATAAGTCAGGTTTTTATCCTGGTATGCCCTCTGTTTTGGTTCCTCGTCCAGCAGTATGGTGGACGATACCGCTTCTATTTCTACTGTATAGTATCTGTTCTGTTCTTCCACGCCGGCTTTTCGTATGTATCCTTTGAACAGCACTCCTGTATTGTCTGCTGCCCTGCTTTTAATAGTAAGCATCTGATTTTCCGCCAGCTTTTCCACTTCTTCTGTTCCTGTTCCTTCTTCTAACATTCCCTTCAGGTATGCAGTTGCATGACGGTTAGGTTCTGCCAGAATCTCCATGTCATACAGTTCCTTCAGCCCGATTCCTCCCTGAATTTCCAAATCCTTGTAAGTAATTCCTGCCATGTGACCGCCTCCTTACTGCCCTGATGTTTCCACGGTAATCAGCCCTCCAAGTTCACAGACCAGACAGGAATCTGTGGTGACTGCTGATAACTCCATTATTGTTGTGTCTTTTTTTGTTTTCACCCATGGTACTGCCGTAGCCGGTGTGCATGGTACTCCCTTGTTTTCACATACGCCAAATGTGGGTATGTTCACAAACGGAATGAAATCCATCTCCGTTGCAACAGGTTTTCCATTAATTGTGGTTCCTTTGGGTATGGGTATCAGCAAGAAGCCTGGTGCAACCCCGCAGCTGCATTTTAATCTTGCCCCCATCACTGTATATTCTGTTCCTGCCATGTTTTCTTCATCCTTTCTTTTTTTACTCTTATTTTCTGGTTTTTATTGGCTGATTTTTCGTGTTTTCAGCCAGATCTGAATCTATTCCATTAAACTTATTCCGGTTAGAAGCAGCCACCCATATAAAATCATTATTATGATAAAACCATCTTCCATATCGCCATCACTATATAGTGCCTCTTTACTTTATATAGCAGATTCTTTTCATAATGGATGCATTACCTCCTCCATATATTCCCCATAGAAGAATATAATGTCATCCTCCTTATCCATTGCCTGGTAAGATTCCAATTCTTTGCATTTTTCTGTCTGCTCTTCAAAAAATCCCATTAGTGGTTCAAAATAACATTCCTCAAACAGCTCTGCAAGCACATCTTTCTTTTCATAATACATCACCCGCACAAACTGCCTTTCCAATGCTTTTGCGTAATACTTTTTTTCCTCTTCTATAATTGGTATGAGATATTCGGGAACCCAATATGCCGTTACTTCCTTTCTGTCACTGTACCCTGCACTGTCCAGCAATGATATCATGACCTCATAACTGCTGCTCTGGAATCCCATCCGTAACGGATATATCATGACATAACCGACTGCATTTTTCCTGCCTTCCTTTTGCATCTTATGACACTGCGTAAACAACCTGTCCATCTGTTTCAGAAAACTGCTGTCTGCTTCTTCTTTCCCTTCCTTATATGCCCTTTCTGCCTTTTCTTTAAATTCCATATATCTTTGGTTAATTCCATTCAAAATAAATGTACGAAAGGTTTCGCATCTCATAAATCTCCTCCTCCCCGACAGTTTCTACCTCTGTCCACTTCATCCCCCGAAACCGGTATCTAGTCAGTACTTCAATAAAGTCAAGCCTTGCTGCAATGTAATTGTTTTTCGGTCCCTTTAATGCAAACAGTGCCCTGTCACCTATTCTGCTTTTGTCCAGCACTGCCTTCTCCAGAATACTTCTGTCCCTGTTGTAACGGCTGTCTTCTGTCAGACAGTCCACCTCTTCAAGACAGGGCAGGAAATATTCCTTTGCCTCTCCCTTTTTTTCATCAAACAGGTATACATTTTTGAGAGTCAGATTAGGCAGGAATGCCATTACTGCTTCCCTTACCTTCTCTGACAGCAGGAAAAATGGATGTGATATAATATCTGTAAAATCAATGTTCTCCTTCTGTTCTGCATAGAAAAACAAATTTTCTTCTACTTCATCATACTTTTTGTCCAGTATGTTTCTGACCTGTGGATTTTTAAACCAGTTTTTGATACGGACTGCATTTACATATTCCCTGTCCAATTCTATAAAATAATATCTCATTGTCTTTATAGTACAAAATGTACTTTCCTCCACTTTTTATGGTAAATACAAATAGTGTTACGGCAGGATTTTATGGCTGTATTCTTACGCCGGTTCCCTTAATCTTTACTTCCTGGTTAATGTCAATCTTTGTACCGCCCTGCTCTAATTTAATGCCTTTTGGTGCTGTGACCTCTATTTTCGTGTCCTTACTGGATATCTGGAAATCTTTCTTTGCTTCCATTGTAATGTCTTTATTGCTTTGTATCAGAATTCCTTCCTTATCATCCAGTTCAATTAACAGACCGTCATTATTCGTAATCATGATTTTGTCTTTTGAGAATTCAATCTGCTTTTTGTACTTGTTCATGATGGATTTTTTATCGGGATCTTTCCGTTCACTACTGCCGGTTTCCAAGTGGACTGCACTGATGACATAGGCATCTGCTTCCTGTTCCGTTGGGAAGAACAGACGGATTCTGTCCTCTTTTTCCGGCATACAGTACCATCCTGTTCCATCCGCTGTGGAATATACTGTGGAAAATAAAAATTTTTTTGGAGCTCTCAGCTGATATCCGTCGGCTTCACAGCTAATCTTTACTTTATCTTTCTCTATCTCTTCTACTTTTCCTATCAGGGATGCACCGGTTAAGTTGTAATTATAATACTTCTCTACCTGAAAACCGGATTTTCCTCTTAATACATACCGGTGCCGCAATTCTGCACCATTCAACGTACTGTCTACCTGATAAACAAACAGGGCATTTCCATTAAAATGAACTTCACTTCCTAATTCATAACTTTCCCTGCTTTCAAAATGGTATTCCATAACATCCTTTACTGCACACTGCTCTATTTCGTGGTATTTCTTATAGATATATTCATCCACTGCTTTTTTCATTGTGTACAGTTTGGTTTCTACAGAAGCAGTATCTCCTGTACTTCCAAGACCAATGTGATATTTGATACCCGGTTCATCATATTGGGTTATAACCGGTGCAGCAAAGTGTGATGCCACCCGTTTGATAAATGCATAATCCGTTTCCATGTACTGGACCAGCAGCTCCCCTTCATCTGTACCTCCTGCTGTATTGAAAACCGGTAATGTTTTCTCATAATCCCCCATCAGCTCATTTACAATTGTCTTAAGGTCTGTCATGCTTGTCTGGAATGTTCTTGTCTTTGGTTTATAATCCAGGATACAGGTTCCTCCTGTTAATTCTATGGACAGAATGGCAACTCCGTCCTGCATCTCCACACCAATGTCTGTTAATATGCCGGCAAATGCTGTCTTTGTTCCGGATTCGTCTGTGATGTCAATGGAAGACCATGTATATCCGCTGCCATACTGCATATATTTTTCTACATCTGTTTCCTGTATCTGTCCTGTTAAACTTGCCCTTCCATGTTCCCCTACACCTTTATGTATATTACATTCCAGGATGCTCATAAACGCAAAACCTGCTGCTGTTATTTGATAATAATCTTTCATTCTTTCTCTCCTTCCTTTTCGTTATCTTTGTTTTTTATGATAAAGTTGTCCATTATCTGAATGGCGAGAAAACGTACGATTTCATCTTCTCTCAACTTGCCACATACACCGCCTATAACTGCTTTATCTTGGGCTTTTGTAAAATATATAGCACTGTAATATTTGTCATATCCATAAAAATGACTGCATCGAATCCATTGGAATTCTGCATTTTTACCCTTCCAGCAATTGCCTTTGCTGTATATTGATAGTTCAATCTGGTTCGCTTCTAATCTTTCCAGATATCGCTCGACACACTGTTCAATGGTCCCATATTCATTCATATTTTCTGTATGTATCCAGAAACTTAAATCACTTTCCACATCCGCCCAGATATATTTAGGCATTATATTATTTCCAAAAATTTCATCTAATGAAGAAGCTGTTACTGTTTCACAAGCTTTTGGGATGTAAATCCCTATATCTGAATCAGGCAGTTCTTTCTTCACAAAATCATATTTCTTTTCTTTTTTATAAATGTTGTCTGGCAATTCTCCATATGCCAATGCTTTGTAGTGGTTAATCCATTTTATAAACTTTAGGCTTTGATGCTCCATGTGCTTATTCCTCCTTATTTAATCCATCAACATTTCTCATTTTTGTACTACATTCCTCCTTTCCCATCAGAAATTATCAATTTATATTTCATACATATCCTTCATTTGATATCTGTGCACATCTTTTATTTAAAAAGTTGTAAAGTGTTATTTCTTTTTAGTATTTTCCACAAATTTCCCTCTTTCATTTCATATATGCAATTTTTATTCTTTTTCCAATTCTCAATATCTATTTTATCTCTAATATAAAAGTCCTGTTTTTTCTCATCACCTGTACTTTCCTCATTTACCTTATTCTTTTTTTCTTGGGATATATTTCAGTGCTATTACTACAAACTGACCAGGTTGACCAGGGAAGTCCCAAAACTCCTACATACTCTGTGATCTCTATCGTATCTCCTATCTTTACTTTTCTTCGTTCCTCCTCTCCTACCTGGTAGTCAGAACCATCTGTCAATGTAACTCCTATTCCTCCCCTTGTATTGTTGTAATAACCCGACACAGTCTTATACAACACTTGTGTCTGTTTTACATCCAGAATGTTTACTGTCCAAATACTTCCAAAACAGAATATAAACAATGTCGGAATAAACATAAGTATATACTCTGCTTTATATACATTCAGCCATGCCTTTTCTGTTTTTACTATACGAATATATAAAACAAGTGAACCTACTGCACAAGCACTAACAAGCATAAGTAAATACTTCACCCCCGAATATCTAAGTGGATCTTGATTCATAAAGATTATTGCCATGCCACAACATAAAAATATCCTACATATTGCTGGAAAATATAATTCATATTCCTCTTCATATTTATAAACCTTATTCCTTTTCTTTTCATCCAACGGTCTGTCTCCATATGCAAAATTTAAGTTTTTGGGAAATAGAATTCCTGCCAGATAAGCAAGCCCGCCAATTATCACAAATAAAATAGAAAGCAACTTTCGTGTTCCAAGAAAAATCCATGATATTCCCCACAAAAGCATGCAAAGATCTTTGACAAATTCCAAGAATCTTCCTAATCGTAAAACAGGTATCTTTGATATATCTTTTTTGCGGTTAATCCACCCGCTCCTATCCAAATAAACAGATAAAACAATTAAAATAATGCCTGATATAATCTGTACATATCGGAGCATTTTAAAAAACAAATGACTTACAAAAAAAATGACAGCCATAATTAAAATAGTGCATAATCCACTCCCCACATATTGGAATATTTTTTTCAGCATTGTGTTTTTACTCCTTTCCTTCAAATTGTATGCCATCCGAATATTCATCTCCTATAAATGTTTGGACGTTTGTGCATAATGACCAGGTAAACTCTCTATAGTACCTATTCATATCCATTACTTTATCTCCCTCATTTAATATTATTTCTAACAAATCTTAATTGACTTGATTGTACAATATCTTCTGCCCTGTTATACTCTCTTTCCATCTCTTTATAAATATCTTCAATATCTAATATCATACTATATGATAGATTGTCTAAAAACACATTTCTGTTTTCAATATCGATGTTAATCAATAATGTACCATAAACATAACTTCCATATGTGGTATATAACACAGCTTATATAAAATAAAGAGCAGTCATAACTTAGCTGGCGCCATAAACAATTTCCAAACTACTTTTCTAACAACTGCAGGTATTTTTTGATATCATTTTTATTCACAACACTTATATTTAATTTCTGTCCATGCAATTCCTAAGCACCCAACATATTCCGTAAACATTACCTTTTCTCCTATCTTCGTTCTTTCTAATTCCAGCGGACTAGCGATTCTTTTCGTTCCGTCATCAAAATAAATATATATTCCGCCTCTTGATGACTCAGCAGCTTTTCCTACAATCACTTTGTAATATAAATCTGTTTGGACTACTCCCCAATTTTTATTAATGATTGAGATACTTCCTGCACTTACCAAAAAGACAGCAACTAAAAGCTTCAATATATTTTTCTTTATTTTCAAACGCAAAAACAGAAGCAGTGCACTTATTACACATAATATGAATGAAATTTTAAAAAATTGTTCAGATAGCATTTCTATTTTTATGTTGATACAACACATAAATGAACCATGAAACAGAAATGATTGATAAACAGCCTGTTCAGTTACGGGATAAAAAAAGCATATCACATAATTTATTACAAATATTAATATGAAACATATAGAGCATATATTAGATATTAGAGGACATACTAAAATAACTCCTTCTATAACTACACACAAATAAAAGCATAGATCAATTACTTTGTACTGTTTACTCATACAAATTTTATGTTTATCATTCTCTGTTTTTTTATTTTCTTTTATTACAACTTCAACTATCCCCATACAAATCATTATAATTCCCAAAACACTTTTTCCAATTACCCATAACATACTTTTCTATTCCTTTCCTTCAAATTTAACACCATTTGGAAACAACTCTTCCACAAATGTTTCTGCACCAGAACAAAGTTGCCAGGTAAATTCCTTACAAGGTAAATTAATTAAATTTTCCTCCATTACATCACAATCACTAACATCTCCCATACTAATATTATTCTCTACTCTATTCATTACATCAACTATGTTATAGCGAGTATACAATCCTAGCATATCCTTTCCATATTTAAAATGTAAGTCTGTGATATCATCAAATAACTTCTCCATTTGTATATTAATCTGTTTACGCTTACTACTTATCTCTCTTTCAATCATGTTTTTATTATTTCCAAAAATTCCCTCTTTGTATAATTTGCTCCTTTCTTGTTGTGCCTCCTTATTAATTTTATTTGCTTCATATTTATTTGTTTTATTTTGTTTTGTTTTATTTCTTTTCCATTTTTTTTGTGCATTTTTTAAATTGCCTGCTGCCACATCTGCATCTTGTATAATCTTATTCGCATTATGAGCCTGTGCTTCAAATTCATCCTTTCCAATTTTTTTTAAATCTTTTTTAAAAATATTCTTTACAATTTTATTATCCTCTGAACGAATATTTTGCCCAATTTTATTTTTCAAGGACTGTATCTGATTTGAAGTATTCTTAAATTTATTTTTTAAAAAACCTCCAATTTTAGGACTTCCAATATCCCATACCACTGAAGCAATCATATTGTCCAAAACATCTTGAGTCATATCCTTTTTTTGAATAATATTTGTTCCAGCAGTTGAAACACCATTTGATAATGCATTCACACCTGTAATTGCACTCTTTATCCCTTTTTCACCAATTTTTTCTGTATATACCCCTGCTTCTCCAAATAATTGTCCTCCAACCAATTCTGTAGTTGCTGCCACCGCTGCCTGAAAAAAACCAACTTGAAAATATTGTTCTAAAGAATAATCTATTTCTGAAGTATAATCTTCATATAACATGGTTCCAACAGCAAATCCCCCTGTTGCTACTCCTGCAATAGCCGCTCCTGCCAAAGCTGTGGTGGCTATTGCAGGAAATGCTATTGCAGCTATACCAACTACTAATACTGTCCCCAGACAAACTCCAATCATTCCCACAATACCTTTTACCAACAATGATGTTTGTTTTTTCCCAGCCTCTGGTTCATCTAAAATTATTGGATACACGGAATATTCCTTGCACTGAATATAAGAACATGCCCCATGTACATTGAACAAATAATACATGCTAAAATATGCCGTTTTCGTACCCTCCATTTCGTTCATAGATATTTTCCCAAATGCCGACATGCTTATAATTCTGGCATCCATGACAACTTCTTCTTTTGCATGAATAATTAATGCTCCTTTTGTCAGAAAACGAATTGCCGTATCATCAATAAAATTTAAACTTGCAAAAGGGTCACCGTCTTCTTGTACTTCAGTTGAAAAATACAACTGATCCATATCTAAGTCCATCACCATTCCATGCTCTGTTGTAAATCTCTTGTTTTGTGTATTTTCCATTTTAGGGCTGGTTCTGCCATTTTGACGAATACAATTGACAACGGATGCACTTGTTTCTATATTATCAGAAAAATATAAGGATACCACACTTCCTTTTTGAGGTATGCAATATGCAAAGTTTCCAGTTTCCGGTTTCCAATCATATGGATATGCATACGCCTTGTCATGTTCATCATCCTCAAGATGCAAATCTAATTTTAAAGTTTCTGCCTTGGTTTCTAAAACCTCCCCCAATATTGTATGTCCAATAAAATAATTATTAAAAATTTCTTTTACATAAAAATAGTTTCTGCCTGTAAGCATATATGTAAAACGAAGTTTCTCACCATATAAAGAAATTTTTTTACTGTACACATACATTTGTTTATTTTGAAATATAATAGAATCTCCAATTTCAAAACTTCTGGTCGTGATAACCTCATAATAGAGAAAATCTTCTGCTGACAACCCTGCTTTTTTCCCGCCTAATTTTGTA
>CAYRAV010000091.1:0-10097 GCA_964422365.1 uncultured Lachnospiraceae bacterium
CACCAGGATTGATAGTCTGTGTATTAGAAATACCATCTAATGCCCATTCATAAGGAAGTTTTGTTAAGGAATTTAAGGAAGCCAATAAACCATTCTGCTCTGCACCATAACTTGGGTTTGCACCTGGTGCAAGCGGCTCCCCTGCTTTACGTCCGTCCGGCATAGAGCCTGTTGCTTTACCATATACAACATTTGATGTGATGGTAAGGATAGATGTAGTTGGTTCAGAATCTCTGTAGGTATGATGTTTTTCAAGTTTATCCATGAATGTTCTTAACAACCATACACCAATCTCATCTGCTCTGTCATCATCATTACCATATTTAGGGAAATCTCCCTCAATTTCGTAATCCTTTACAATACCGTTTTCGTCACGGATTGTCTTTACTTTTGCATATTTAATTGCACTAAGTGAATCGATTACATGTGAAAATCCTGCAATACCTGTTGCAAATGTACGTTTCAGATTTGTATCCATTAATGCCAGTTCAGCAGCTTCATAATAATATTTATCATGCATATATTGGATTAAATTCAGTGTATTGACATATAAACCTGCTAACCAATCCATCATTACATCATATTTTTTCATCACTTCATCATAATCTAGATATTCAGAAGTAATAGGTCTGTATGCCGGTCCTACCTGATCTCCGGTCTTTTCATCAACACCACCATTGATTGCATATAATAAACACTTCGCAAGGTTTGCCCTAGCTCCGAAGAACTGCATTTCTTTTCCTGTCTGTGTTGCAGATACACAACAACAGATTGCATAATCATCGCCCCATACCGGTTTCATTGCATCATCATTCTCATATTGAACAGAACTTGTATTAATAGAAATTTTAGCAGCATATTTCTTGAAACTCTCTGGAAGTCTTGATGAATAGAATACAGTAAGGTTTGGTTCTGGGGCAGGTCCCATGTTCTCTAATGTGTGTAGGAAGCGATAATCGCTCTTTGTAACCATAGAACGTCCGTCCACACCTGTTCCTGCAATATCAAGCGTAGCCCAAACCGGATCTCCTGAGAATAACTGGTTATATGATTCAATTCTTGCAAATTTAACCATTCTAAGTTTCATTGTTAAGTGGTCAATTAATTCCTGTGCTTCAGATTCTGTAATGATACCATTCTGTAAATCCCTCTCAATATAGATATCCAAGAAAGTCGAAATACGTCCGATACTCATTGCTGCACCATTTTGTGTTTTAATGGCTGCAAGATATCCAAAATATACCCACTGTACAGCTTCCTTTGCATTCTTAGCCGGCTCTGAGATATCACAGCCATAAATTTTAGCCATCTCTTTCATTCCGTTCAGGCATTTGATCTGTTCTGCAATTTCTTCTCTTAAACGAATGACATCATCTGTCATAACACCGCATCCGCAATTTGCCAAATCTTCTTTTTTCTTTTCAATCAGAAAATCAATACCATATAATGCAACTCTTCTGTAGTCTCCTACAATACGTCCACGTCCATAAGTATCAGGAAGACCTGTCATAATCTTATTACGGCGTGCAAGCCTCATTTCCGGTGTATATGCATCAAACACCGCTTGATTATGTGTTTTATGATATTCTGTAAAAATTTTATGCAATTCCGGACTTGGAGTATATCCATACATTTCGCATGACTGCTCAGCCATCTTAATACCGCCATATGGCATAAATGCCCTTTTAAGAGGTTTATCTGTCTGTAATCCGACAATCTGCTCTAAATCCTTTAGCGATTCATCTATATAACCAGCACCGTGGGAAGTTAAAGATGTTACGATATCTGTGTCCATATCTAAAACTCCGCCTTTTGCTCTTTCTTCCTTTTGTAACTTCTGCAAGGCATCCCATAATTGATTGGTATTTTCCGTTGGACCGGCAAGAAAAGATTCATCACCATCATATGGTGTATAATTATCCTGAATAAACTGCCTTACATTGATCTCCTCTTTCCAAAGCCTTCCTTCAAAACCATTCCATTGCTGCTTTTCTATCATGTTAAATTTCCTCCTTTAAGATATTTGGTTGAAATATTTCTGCTTTTCAATAACAACTATAGATTATCAGATTCTGTCTTAAAATACAACAAAATTAATGCATAATAATTCTATAAAATTTCTACCTTTTTTGTTAACAATTAGCAAACAAGTGTTGTAGTTAGCTTTCTCTAACCAAAACTACTATAACAGATTATAATAGCAAAATCAATTCTATTATTGTGTATTTTTTATCAACTGTCCTTCGTTTATGTGATTTTTTGTCTTTTTTCTATACATTCAAATACCTCGCAGCAAGCTGACAAGGCATCAAATTTGTCTATACAACAAGCAACGAGGTATGAAATAATAAACAATTAACGAATTCTTTTTTCCTTTACTTATATACAATAATTGGAACACCTGCGGAAATGTTCTCGTAAATCACTTTTGCTTTATTTAATGGTAAATTGATACAGCCATGAGAACCATTTGTTTTATAAATTTCCCCTCCAAAACTATTTCTCCATGTAGCATCATGCATGCCAACATTCCTATTGAATGGCATCCAGTAAGAAACCGGCGTTCTGTAATCCGCATTAGAATTCACTCCCAGAACCCAATCACGAATTTTATATGTAACTGCATAACAGCCAGTAGGAGTGTCCCAGCCACGGCTCACATTTCCTGACACAAAATCAGAATCTACAATTCTCTTTCCATCTTTATAAAACCACAGATGTTGTTTGGTAAGATTAATTTCTACATAAGTATCGCCAATATCATTTTTGTTACGTGAAACTGCAGTTTGTGTATATACAGGTTCCTTTGTAATGGTTTTTCCCTTTTTAATGTTCTTTTTTAATTCTTTTACTTCAGCCGGACGATTAATCAGCCAGCCATAATCCCCTCCGCTTACCGTTATCGTTCCACCCATTGTTGTTTTAAATTGTCTGGATGCTCCAAATGTACCATAATTACGTCCAAGATAATCCACATATTCTTTAATGCCCTCTTCGTCAATGGAAACCTTTAATTTTTTATTATCAATTTTCAGCCACTTTCTAATTAGTTTAGCATCTACAACCTCCTTACGGTCTGAAAAATCATACGTAATGGAAGCTCCTGAATATAATTTTACTTTTTCGAAAAAAGAAACCATTTCAGGACTTTCCGATGTGTATTTTGCCTTTTTGTAACATCCTGCTTCATCAAGATCTATGGTTGTTTCTCCATTAGAAACAGCCTCTTTCACTATCTCAAAAATTTCATCTGTTGCAATCTTACTGCCTGCTTCGTCAGGAACCATGACATATTCCTTTTTGTTTTTATCATATTTCACATAAGCATTTTGGGGCTTTTTGATGTTATCTTTATCAAAAAACACAGTATCCATAATACGGGAACGCAGAGCATCTTCATCAAAACAAGTCTGAATAGCCATTTCATTTTCCTGCTTTTTTGTGAATACTGCACCTATCCATCCAAAAGGATTTTGTTTTTCTTTTAACGATTTTATCGAGCCATCAGAAATATATCTGTAATCTATCTCAGAAGCTGTAATCACATCTTTTACTCCATTTCTTCCAATTAGTTCTATGGAATAATTAGAACTTCCCTCTAAAAGCAGCTCTTCTACCTGTGAAATGGTTTTTCCACTATAATTTACACCATTAATCACTGAACCTAAAAGGAAATGTTCCCTAAAATAGCAAACCATACACAGGTAAATTACAATGAACACTGCAACTAAAGTAGAAATGGCAAAAAGCCATTTTTTATTTTTAAAATTTGAACTTACATTTCTCATCTATCTTCTCCTACTTACCTATTAAATTCTTATGACTATTGTTTTTAGTACTACAGTTCAGCCATTCAGAAATAAATGGTTGTACAATTATCATCCATCCAATTCATAACTTTTTTGTTTGATATATTGAGGCAGATTATATGCCAAAATGCTATGCCTGAACTATAAACTTTGTAACAATAATTTTAAATATCCTCTAACATATTATAAAATTCCTCTAATGCCATATTATGTTTTTTCATAAACTCTGCTGCCTCTCTGCCTACATAACGAAAATGCCACGGCTCATAATTGATTTTTGTTATCTCTTCCTTGTCTTTTGGATATCTCAAAATAAATCCATATTCATGACAATGCTCCTGAAGCCATTTATTGGCATCCTCTTTTTCCTGTGAAACATCCATTTTGGTATTATTTGAACATAATATATCCAATGCCAGTCCAGTTTCATGTTCGCTGAATCCAGCAGGCATTGTCTCCTCATATGTTTTTTCCAAAGCCTGCTCATAAGTCATACCATTTCGCATAAAAGTATTCACATCTTGATCTATCAGCTGCTGCTGATACTGACGGCTTCGATATGCAGAAGCAATCCAATAATGAAAACCTGCTTTATCTGAATCTGATAACATCTGTACTAAGTCTGAATATATCTGTTGTGACACCTGTAGACGCCCCTGACAGATGCTTTTTAAACCTGCATCATAATTTTCATCTAATATTTTGTCTTTATTTACTAAAACAAGCAATTGGCTGTTGTCATTATAAATTTTATTACATTCTTTTTTTAAATTTCCCTTATTTGTTGTCTTCTTCTGTACTCTTGATTCTGCTTTTTGTAACTTTGATTCCTCTAGTTCTTCCTCTTCCTCTTTTCTCTCATTTGAAACAGCATTTTTATAAAGATTCTTCTCATTTACTGTTGTGCTATTGACAACTTCATTTGCACTCTTTCTAATTCCTATTATTACAAAAACTGCAAGTATCACCAGTAAAATGCTCTTTTGTATCAGACAGCATAGTTTTCTTTTTAATGGATTCCTTTCCGGAATTTTTCTATTTAAATTTTTCTTATATGAAGTTTGTCTTCTTGTTCTTCCGGATATATATTTTCTTTGTATAATCCTGTCAGGACAATGACATTGTTCCTGTTTTGTGTGTTTTCCAGCCATTTTTCTCACTCCTTATATTTTGTATCATACTTATTTCTTCTTTACAAAGAATAACAAATGGCTGTAAACTTTTTTCAACATAAATGTATCATAATTGTATCATTTGTCCTAAAGCGTGTTTTTAAATTCATTGCCACAATCTGCATCCCCGCTTTGCATACCCATCCAGGCATACCACAATCTATGCCACTCAGGCTGGCAGACAAAGTCCGCCAGCCCGAATGACATGAATTGTAATATCTCCAGATAAGCATGCAAAACAGGATATGCACAGCAGCTTGTTACTCAAAGGAATAAAGAATGTTACTATTCAGCCATGCACAGTTTAGTCAGCAGAATCTGCTTTCACATGCTGCACTACTTTTGTACTTTCATCAATTGGAAGGATATATGCCCCCTGTTTTTTTATCTTTTTAATAATTTCTGGTAATGCCTCTACAGTTGTTCCTTTTGCATTTGCATCATGCATTAAAACAACAGATGTTTCATAGTTTTTCACCCCTGTCATTACATTTTTTACTAATGTATCTTTCGGAATCGTTTTGCTGCTTTCGGCATCACCATTGATTACATTCCAGTCAAAATATGTTATATTCTTCTTATTGAGATATGAAATACATTGTTTCATATCAATTTTACTTACTGTATTACTGCTTCCTCCTGGAAAACGGTAATATTTAGGCTTTTGACCTGTAACATCGGTTAACAAATCTTCAATTTTTTTAAAGTCCTCTTTGAAAGCTTTCATGGAGCTATAAATCAGCGAATAATCATGTGAATAAGAATGCATTGCCAGTGTATGTCCCTCTTCCACAATTTTTTTGTACATCTCTTTTGAATGATCATCTGTTTTTCCAATTACAAAAAATGTAGCCTTTACATCATTCTTTTCTAATATGCTTAATATTTCTTCCGTATAGATGCTTGGACCATCGTCAAATGTCAAATATACTTTTTTCCCCTCTGGTGCTTCAGGCGGCTTTTCTTCCTTTTCTTCCTTTTCTTTCTCTTGTTTCTGTTCTTTTTCTATACTTAAATTTGCTAATGTTTGTACAACACCCTCGTTATCTGCATCATCATATGATGCCATTATCTTTTCTGCTGTCTTTTTGTCACTATTCTGTTTCACTATAAATGCTGTAATGAATACTGCCAAAACTACCAGTGGAATAAAAATTAAAAAAATTCGTTTTTTTCTTTTGTAACTTGAAGTTCTTTTTCTGCGTTTCATATGTCCTTTCCCCTATCTATTACTTTTTTAATGTGGAACTATATTCCAATAGCTGTCATGTTTTTTAATTTTGTATGGTGTCCTAAACTTACTTGCTATTTTTTTAACAAGCAGCTGTATACCCTTCTCAACATAAGTGTGTTAAAATTCTATTCTGTCTTCTAAATGGATTCCCTCACTCCAGTATGCACAATCGTATTCATCTATTCCTAACCGCTGTCCTGCCTCTATATCATTCTCAAGGTTTATGATTCCTTCAAAGTTATAGCCATGTTTTTCCGGATATGCATAAAATACTTCATCTTCCAGAAACCATTCATTTGATTGAATACCATAGTACCCTACAATACCATCCATATATGCAATACAATTTCTGTTTCCTAGTATTATCTTATCTGCGATCTCATAAACAGTAAACGAATTATCAGTAACCGCAGTATCTGTTTTCATATTAATTGCATCCTTCCCGTATTTGGAGCTTTTTATTTCCTCATATAAAGGCAAAGCATCTGCCTTTACTAAAATATCATAAATCTTATGATATTCTGCATCCAGCAGGATAGTCAAATTATATTCTCCGGTATCATATACGATTTTCCAATAATTGATTCCCTTTATGTTCTCTTCCCCATCTGTTGTATATATGGTATACATTTCCCGTAAGGATAACATATCTTCCTTTATCGTTACCTTTTTTACCAATACTTCTTTTTTATATAGTGTTTTTAATTCTTGCTTTACAATGTTCGTTAGTTTTTCATTATCCATGTTGGCCTCTATCTCATTTACCTTTACAGCCCGAAGAACAATTCCCTCTGCCTGACAATGTGCAATCGTAGAAATTTTTTCGATAAATGATTCATATGAAGTTTCAAATGCACTAAGGGATACATCCATATAGGTAATCTGGTTTAATATTTTATTATCACAAAATACATTGTAATATTGCGGAAAAATCATTGCACCACAAAATAAAATCCCCACACAAATAATACCTAAAATAGTATATATAATCTGCTTTCCTTTATTCATATTTTGCACCAAAACGATCAGACACAATTCCTTTGTATTTGATAACTGCAAACACAAATAACAAAAGACATGTGTTTGTATCTTATCCTTCCTCTATTTTGTTTTACTCCTCTTCAAAACATGTTTCTGGAAATATCATTGTAATCTCTGTTCCCTTTCCTAATTGACTTTCTATCTTCCAATCTGCATGATGCAATTTGATAATTTTCTGACATAAGGCCATACCAATGCCTGCCCCTCCCTCCTTTCTTGCTCTGGATTTATCTATCATGTAAAATGCCTCTGTAATTTTTCCAACCTCCTCTCTAGGCATACCATGTCCATTGTCTCTTAAGTAAAATTCATAACCTTTTTTTGTCTTTCTGCCCTCTAGCAGAATCTCTCCATTTTCTTCACAAGCTTTTCTTCCATTATCAATCAAATTAGAAAACAGAGATTGAAGCAGGTCTGCATCTCCATATACAACACCATCTTCTACATTTATTGTAAGTCCAATTTCTTTCTTTTTCAATAGCCTTTTTGTTATTTTTTTAATTTGTTGCACAAACTCTTTTACTTGAATCTCCTGTATGTTGATCTCCTGTTTATCCATGTAAGATAACTCCATCATTTTCAATGCCAGTCTTTCTAAACGTTTGCCCTGGCTGAATATATAATCGGCTGATAAAACGGCATCTTCTTCTGACAATTTCATGGAGCGGAGCATATCTGCATATCCAATAATTGAAGTAAGAGGTGTTTTCAACTCATGGGAAAATGCTGCAGTAAATTCCTCCTGCTGTCTTGCATTTTCTTCTAACTGTTTTATGTTATTTTCCAGCTCTTCTGCCATCTGGTTAAAATCATGGATTAAAACAGCAACTTCATCATTCCCTTTTTCTTTTACACGACTCTTATAATTGCCTTTGGCAAATTCTCTTGCGGCATCTGACAACCGGCTAATCGGTCTTGTAAAACTCATAGAAAAAATAACAGATAGCAATGTAAAAATTACACATACAATAACCAGTGACATTTTATAACTATCATATAATTTTTCCCGTTCTTCATATACAAAACTGATATCTTTATTGATTTCCAAACAATAAGTTCCCACACTGCTCTTTACTTCAGATAATGTTTCCAAATAATAATTTCCTTCCAGTTCTGAAATCCTCCATATACCGTTTTTCCCTTTCCGATCCACCTCCATTAACTGTCCTCTTATGTCTTTATTCTGATAAATGATTTCTTCGTCATCATTGTAAATGATAATCGTATTTTGACCAGTTTCCAAACTTTGCTGGATAGATTTTGCAATTTCTGCAACCGCCATATCTGTAGCCTGATATTCTTTTGGCAGCCCTTCTAAAGAAGCCAGCAATGCATACTGGAATATTTTTACTTCTTCTATGCTTCGCTCTGTTTCCCTATCTAATATCATTCTAAAAGATGTATATACAATAATATTTCCAAATATCATAAAAGCCGCTATGATAAAACAGACCATAGTAATAAACTGTTTCCAAAATAATTTCATGTTTTTTGAGGCTTTTCACCCATCCGCCCAGATATGGGTCTGCCATTTATCCTTTCTTCTATTTTTCTATTGCTGTAAAACGATATCCCACTTTATAAACGGATTCTATATGCTGTTCCAGGCCTGCCTTTTTCCGCAGCCTCTGCACATGTAAATCCACAGTTCTGCTGTCTCCCATATAGGGGCTGTCCCACACATGCTCATAGATCACCTCTCTATATAATGCTACATTGGGATTACGCACAAATAGTAATAATAAATCAAATTCTTTGTAAGTAAGTTTAATTGAAGTTCCATTCTTTGTTACACTCCTTGATGGAATATCAATGTATAAATCCAATATTTGTATACTCTTTTCCGTCTTTTCAAAACGGCGCATTACATTTTCTACTCTTGCCAGCAGCTCTAATATCTCAAATGGTTTTGTAATATAATCCTCTGCTCCTGCTCTTAACCCCTTTACCTTGTCTTCTGTTTCTTCTTTTGCGGTAAGAAAAATAACAGGCATATCCAGACTTTTCGCATACTCTAATAATTCATATCCATTAATTTGAGGAAGCATAATATCTAATAAACATAAATCATAATGATTTTCATACATTTTATCCGCTCCCGCTTTTCCATCACATGCCACATCGCAAAAATACCCTGCATTTTTCAAATTCATTTTTATTAAATTAGCAATAGGTTCTTCATCTTCTACAATTAGTATTTTATTCATGATTATTTCTCCAACTCTGTTCCGTTTTTTAATTGCTCTATTTACAAATACAGCATAATTGTATCATAATTGTAAACAATGTGGTAATAAAATTATTTCCAATTGAAAATTTACTGAATCCCTCCAGAACAGGCTCGCTGCCACAGAACTAAAAAGAACATGAAACAGATTTACTCCTTATCTGATTCATGTTCTTTTTGGTTTTATATTTCTTTTATTTTATGCCGCATTCACACTGCTGCACTGTTACGCTTCTTATTTCCTGACCATTTAAATATCCACAAGCTTTTAACCCTTCTTGTATAACATCATTCCATTTTTTAGCGGAAAGGTGATGTACTGTATTATCATTTAGTTCAATTGTGCAGACATCTTCCATTTTACAGGTTTCCCCACAAGCAATTTTGTACATATTATTTCTACGGATGGCTCCTACCTCTTCTAATAGGTTAATCATTCGATATACAGTTGCAGTACCAATGTTTCTATCGATTTTTGCCGCTTTGTAATAAATTTCCTTGCAGCAGGAACACTCTTCTTCTAGTATAATATCTAACAACATTAATCTCTGTTTTGTAATCCTGCAGCCTTGATCCTTTAATTTTTCAAGAATAATTTCTTTCTGCATCTGCGT
>CAYRAV010000092.1:0-9959 GCA_964422365.1 uncultured Lachnospiraceae bacterium
CGGACGAAGTCCGCCAGCCCGGATGGGCATGAGTTGCGGGATGCCCGGATGGGTACACAAAGTGGGGTGTGCAGATTGGGGCAATGAATTTTCAAACACGCTCTAAACTATTCTATTGTTATATTTGCATTTGAATCACTTACTACTTTTTCATAGTAAGAAAGATCCACAAAACTATCTATGTCTACAGAATTACTAATTAATGCTTCATCTTTTAGGAATTGTTCCAAGGCTTTTAATTTTTCAATGCCTGCCTGGCTAATTGCAGGCGAAAAATAATCAAAGTTTGTGTTGTAAGAATATACATTTTCATAAATATCTGCGGTATATCCTTCTGTAATACTTGCAACAGCCTCATATGCTTCTTCTGGATGTTCCTTTGCAAATATTTGGGCACGAAGCAGGGCACGAATAAATGCCTTGGCTGCATTTGGATTATCTTGTAAAAACTGTGTATTGCTTACTACAAAAAACTGTGAAGTCCATTCTGGATGATCTACTGTAGTTTCCACTACTTTACCGATTCCCTGTTTCTCTAAATAGTATCCTGTACTAGTAGAGGTAATCAATGCATCTGCCTCCCCGCTTGCAATAACAGAAGAAGCATCTGAAAAGGTATTAATCTGTTCCAAATCATCCTCTGAAATGCCTGCATCTGCAATCAAGGATTTAAAATATTGATGATAAATAGTTCCTCTTGCCACAATCACCTTATGCCCCTTCAAATCAGTGGCAGAGGCAATATTTGAATCATTCTTTACAAATATACACATCTGCATCTCTGCATTGTCTGTAGCAAAAATCGTGGTATCTATGCCAGATGCCTTGCAGATAGTTGCAGGCAAATCACCATACACTGCCATATCAATTTCTTTGGCAGAAAAAGCTTCATTAATAGCTGGGCCTGCCTGGGCAAATCCAACAATTTCTGCTTTATATCCTTCTTTTCGTAATTCCTCTTCCAAATAACCTTTTTGCTGTGCAATTCCGGCATTATCACTAAGCACATTACTTTGACCAATCGCTCCAATACGAACTGTTTTCAGTTCTGTATTATCTCCGCCCGCTGTTTCTGAAGTACTGCTTTCTGTCGGAGTAGAAGATGGTTCACCACTCTGACTATCTGTACTACTGTTACTGCATCCGACAGCGCCTGCTGTTAAAACGGCTGCCAAACCTATTGCCATTAGTTTTTTCAATTTCTTATACATCATTTTTATTCCTCCTAATTTTTCTTCAAATAGATACAATTTTTCATTATGATTCGGTATCTTTCCCATCATATTAATTTTTTGACTTTTCTGCCAGTCTCTGCCATGGTGTAAGATAAGAAAATATAATGGAAAGCACCTTATCCATAAGTATTCCCAACAATCCTATTACAATCATACACACAATGACTACATCTGATTGCATCAAACTTCTCGCATCACTCATCCGGTATCCAATACCTGATGTGGAAGCAATTAATTCTGATGCAACTACTGCCATCCATGAAACACCAAGTCCTAATTTTAACCCAACCAGAATCTGTGGCAGGGCATGTGGCAAATATACCTTTACAAAAGTTTTCCATCTGCTCAGCTTATAAAGTTTTGCAACTTCTACATAACTTTCAGGAGTGCTTGAAATGCCGCTTAATGTATTGACCAAAATTGGAAATACTGCTGCAATTATAATAACAATAACCTTAGATGTCTCTCCAATTCCCGCCCACAAAATAATCAATGGTATCCAGGCAATCATTGGTATCTGACGAACCACTGTAATAATCGGCAGGAATATAAATTTCATTTCTAAAGACATTCCCATGATAGAACCTAAAGTAACACCAATCATTGCTGACAGCAAATATCCTTTTACTACACGCAATAAGCTGACAGATAAATCATTTCCCAGTCTTCCTGACTGCAGCATATTCAAAAATGAATTACCTACTTTTGGTAATCCGGGTAAAATGCTTGATGGTACAGAACCAAAAGTTGTCGTTAAAAACCATGCAAAAATAACAATAATTGGAATCAGAAGACCTAATCCGAATTGCTTTAATTTTACTGCTTTCATATAAACCTCTCCACTTTCTATATTATATATTCTATGTCCTGTTCTTGTTCCTATTCTTCACTATCTTCAAAGAAATAGTCGTAGATACGCTTCTTGTAACTTGCAAATAAGGCACTATTTCGTTTTCTCGATTCTATTGGATCGGTTGTAATAATTTCCTTAATCTCTCCTGGTCTTGCTGACATAACCACAATGCGGTCCCCGAGATACACAGCCTCATCAATATCATGTGTTACCATAACCATTGTTGCTTTTTCTGCTTTTTGAATACGAAGTATTTCTTTCTGCATCTGAATTCTTGTCAATGCATCCAAAGCACCAAATGGTTCATCTAGCAAAAGGATAGTAGGATTATTAGCAAGTCCTCTGGCAATCGCTGCTCTCTGTGACATACCGCCGGATAACTGACTTGGATAACTATCCTCAAACCCTTTCAATCCAACCATTTCCAAATGTTGTCTTACTTTTTCCTCTTTTTCTTCTTGTGACATATTTTTTAATCCAAAACCTACATTATCCTTAATTTTTAACCATGGCAGAAGTCTATGCTCTTGAAACACCATACCACAATTTGGTCCGGGACCATCTACTTTATGTCCGTTTCTTTCAACTAGTCCATCTTCATAATCAACAAGACCACACATAATTTTTAATAAAGTACTTTTTCCACAACCACTATGGCCTACAATTGTAATAAATTCTCCTCTTTTAATTTGCAGTGTAATATCATGCAATACTTCCATTGGCTGCTTATTAACTACAAATTTTTTATTCAGGTGTTCTACGTTAATAATGAATTCTTGATTCATATGCTTTCCTCCTTGCCTTTATGGTGTTTATGATTATATAGTGGTAATTTTATAATCGCAAATAGAAAAAGTGAAAACGTTCTCACAAAAAAAGGAATTTGGGGTTATTATCTTTACTTTTTCCTATTTTTATTCCCTTCAAAATACACTTTCGATGCCATTATTCGACAAAATTCGAAAACGTTATCAATTTGTCATATCAAGAGGTTGAGGGACTTTTTGAATGAATTTTTATATAAAAAAGCCTATTCAAAAATAGAATTACTGCATTTTTTATTATGCAGTAATTCTATCTAAAAAATTTACTGATTCATCATTCCAAGCATCTGACAACAAAAATGTCAGACAATTGTTTTTGCATAACTAAGAGCAAAGCGGGATGCACAGATTGCAACAATGAATTGCCATACACACTTTAAATTAAGATGATACATTTGCAGCCAGCAACAATTTACCGTTCAAGACTGTCTTTTATTGTATTATCTGGGACAGCAGAACAGAGGCAGTATTAGAATATTTTATTTTCAGCTGTTCACAGGTCTTTCTTTTCAATCCTGTTGTTTCTTCTAATAGGCCATATTGCTGATAGAACTTAATATTATATATATTGTTATCTTGTACTGCTAATATGATTGCTTTATTGATATGCTGTTTTAAAAAATCAAGCGCTTTTGCTTGATACTTTTTTCTGAATCCATTTATTACAATACAGATTGCCATTTCAATCTTGTCTTTCATTCTTGAAATCTGTATCATCATATCATAATAATCAGCCATGTCCAGAGATAGGCAGAATCCGATTCCAATGTGGTATGAGATGTCTAATTTAGAAAACAGATCATTCTGTATTTCATTCATTGGGAAATAAATCTCTCTTTCATTAAC
Organism: uncultured Lachnospiraceae bacterium; assembly: GCA_964422365.1. Taxonomy (GTDB): domain Bacteria; phylum Bacillota; class Clostridia; order Lachnospirales; family Lachnospiraceae; genus CAYRAV01. The sequence continues at coordinate 3,759 of CAYRAV010000092.1, forward strand.
AATATGATTATAATCCAACCACCAATAGTCATCATCAAAATCTTTTAATTCCAATTTGCGAAAGCGTTTCCAGCCTGTTCTATTTCTATCTCCGCCAAAATCAGATTGCAGTTCCTCTCTCAACAGATGATAGCAGAATGGATTAGAGCAGCTCCTTCTAAAGCTTCCAAAGGCATTTTTTTCAATAATAGGTCTGATGCGGTATTCTGCTTGAAATACAACGGACCTTAATGAACAGCTTGCAAATGCCCGTTTGCGGATATGTTTTACGGATAAAGGAATCTCAACTTCTTCCACACCCCAGTATCTTTCCACAGCTTCCTCACCAATTACCCGTACACCATCGGGAATTCTAACTGGTTTTTGTGTTTCCTCAAAATGCTTAAGGTTGATTCGAAGAAGAATATGATTTAAGATCACAAAACCGAACTGCTCAATATAAGGTGTTTTTGTAAAAGCAGAGGCATTTACATCTATTTTTCTCCATTCCTGCCGTTCCTTTGCCTGTCTGAGTACGACTTCTTTGAGGTTTTCACATCTTTCAAATGCTCCTGCTTCGATTTTAAGGATGTCACCTGGAAGCTCTATCCTTCTGATACAGGTTTCATAAAAAGCCTTTTCCCGAATTAATCTTATGGTATCTGGCAAAATAATATCCTGTATGCCAGAACCTGCAAATGCCCGTTTTCCAATGACACGAACTGGTTTTCCATTGATATATGCCGGAACAATCGGACATGTTTCTGTTCCTTTATAGGTCATAATCTTACAGTTTTGTCCGTTTACCCTGAAAAAATAACCTTTTTCATTCGCTTCCTGTGCAGTCATTCTAATCAGATTTTTGGTATCTTTTTCTGGTTCTTGGTTCGTGTCTATTACAACTGGCTCTAAAGCAATACTTTTTTTAGAATAATTGTTAATGGTATCTTTTTGTTTTTCTTTTTCGATTTGTTTTTTAATCCAATTCATTTCTTATACCTGCTATTCTTTTAATAATCTATTATTTTATAATCTTTCCATAGACTGCCTGCATCTTTAATATTGTCTGTGTTCAGCTTTGTGTAGATTGGGTAGCAGATTCTGGATGCCGCATCCTCAAAGGTCAGATATTGCTTAAATTCTTTGCTGGCACGATATCCTGCCGGAAACTGGTTTGATACCCATCCGGGGTCAACGCTGTACATAAAAATTCTGTCTTTCTCATATTCCATACTCAGGGAATGGGTCATCATATTTAAAGATGCTTTTGCCATATTTGTATGTACATGTCTGGACAATTTTCTGCGATAGTTAAATTTTCCCTCCACAGAGGATACATTAATAATAAATTTATTTTTGTGGGGGCTTTTTTTCATCCATTCCTTCAATTGGCCCACCAGCATAAACGGCGCTGTCACATTAATAAGCTGCACCTCTAACATTTCCTGTACACTGATTTCATTTGCTTTTGCCACCCATGAATTATACATTGGGCTTTCCTCTTTTATGTTAGGTATATTTTCCTTACACATTGGCATATATTCTGGCTGTACACTTTCGGATACCATAGAAAGAAGCCGGATATTTTCGTTTTTTTGGTGCAGTGTCTGCATCTGCCGTTCTCTGTCTGCTAATTGTGCATAATAGGAATCTGCTTTTTTTATGGTCTGTGCTGCATTGTTTATTAATAGATCAAGACCTTCAGGAATAGCTTGATAAATAAATGTCAGCAGATTATCTAATTTATTTAAGCACATTAAATTAAATCCGCATATGGTCAAACGCTGCTTCCATTCCTTGTAATCCGGTTCATTAGAATAACGGTCGAATGCATCATAGGGATATCTGGTAACTATTACTACTTTTGCACCATCCCGCAGCATACGCAGAGCGGTTGCGTATCCAATCTTAATCCTCCCGCCGGTTACCAAAGCAGTATATCCTGTTAAATCTGCATGTATTGCAGCCATTTGGCGGTTAAAATTCTTACAGGATTCGCATATTCCATATTCTTCTATCTTGCGTTCCTGGCATATTAAACATTTCCGCATCTGTATCCTCCTATCTTGTTTATTTATAGTAGAAGTTTTTTACTTATCCAATCAGTACTGTTTCCCTTCAAAAGCAAACCTGTATATTCCAATCAGTTCCTTTGGGATTTTCTTTGTAATCAGTAATTTTCCAGACAGCAGATTCTCCATAGTCTTTTTCATAGTTGAATTGTCTTTTTAGATTAGTTTCCTTCTTTTTTTCATTATATTGTGTTTTTGCTTGCAATTCAACATATAAAAATAGTATTTTCTGACAAATTATGAATTGGCATAGCTGAACTGTTATGCTCTTTCTTGTTACTTGTATGGTGTTCTAATATTGTAATTATTCAAAAGATGCTATTTACAAAATGCCAGAATATCCATATTCACTAAAATAAAATAGTATGGCTGGTCATTTTGTTTATGATACTGTTACCAGATATAAAGCCATATATGCAAATGGTACTTTATGAGCCAGTTTCTACATACCATTTGCACATAAGACTTCGCACTTTGTGAACAGTTAGAAAATATTTATATTATGTTAAGATGTTTTTACAGCTGAGATAGAGTACAAAGTAGTAGAATAAGGAAGTTTCTGTTATAGATATGATTTTGTATATTTGAATACATAGAATAAAAGGAAATAAAAAGATGCTTTTGGAAAAATAAAATACAAAAAAGATTGTAACTATTCAGAAGGTGTCATTCACAAAATGCCACAATATATCTATTCACTAAAATAAAATAGTTCAGCCGGCCATTTTGTGAAGACGGGGTTACCAGATATGAAGCCATATATGCAAATTGCACTTTATGAGCCAGCTCCCACATACCATTTGTACATGTGACTTCGCACCTTCTGAACAGTTACAAAACCTCCATGCATCCTTAGTGCACCACCATAAATGAAAGTTATGAGATGCATGTCAGAATATCTGAATTCAGTTTTTTGTTAAAGCAAAAAAGGTACTTTCATAGAAATTATGAGTAAGGGCGGTAAACGATTTTCTTTGATTTACCATATACCTTTTTGCCATTTTGAATCTTGTAGGCCCTAATATATAATGTAATACTGTTATAATTGTCTCCGACATAAAGATCAGTTTCTGTAATATTGTTATTAGAAATATCTTTCAGTTTTTTATTTTCAGAGTAGATTTCATATCCACTTACTTCAGGATCCCGTTTCCATGAAATTTTTACTCTTTTTAAGTTAACATATGATTTGATTTTTACATTTTTTACTTGTTTTGGCACAATACCTGTACTCACAAATTTAGCACCAATTTCTTTTGCTAATTTTTCAGCAGTTGTGTTTGTCCAGCCAACAATTGTTAAATCTGAAAGAGTTCTCCTCTTATAATTGTAAATTTTACCAGAGATTAAAGAAGTTGGAAGGGTAAGTTTTTTCAAAGTTGTTGTGTTATCATAACTGATAATAAGATTCCTTAAAGCACCTTCTTCTACAGTAATATTTTTTAATGCAGTACAATTATATAAATTGATTGTACATTTTGATACATTTTTTCCAATAATAAGTTTTGTTAATTTATTTGCATTGGAAAAAGCATTTGTGTCAATTTGTGAAACAGAAGATGGTGTATGGTAACTTCCTGATTTTGCATTTGGATAGAACATCACTTTTGTTTGTTCTTTATTGAATAAAATACCATCCTTTGCTGAAAATTTTTCATTCTTATTATCTACAGTGAATTTTTGAAACTGATTCATATAAGGTTTAGCGTCTTCTAATTTGTCAATATTTTTTATTTTGCTTCCCATGTTGTAGCTTGTTTTGGCAGACGGAACAGCATAGATTTTAGTCTTTCCTTTTGTTGTAAGTATTCCATCATCAGTAGTATAAACGGCAGAACCTGATGCTACGGCGAATTTAGAAGCCCTGTTTTTAAGGGATATATTACTTAAATCAGAAGCTTCTTTTGGAAATGTTACAGTTCCTGTCTTGCCAGCTGGGTACATGCACAGGATTGATTTATCCTTGCTGTATAATATACCTGATTCAGAACAAAAATAATTGTTACTATCAGAAATAGTAATCTTTACCAAATCAAATGCATTTATTTCATTATTTGAACTTTCTATCGTCTTTAATGTAGACGGCAGGGAAAGTTCTTTTATAGAAGAGTTGTGAAAAGCAGATTTGTTTATTTTTTTGATGCCTTCCCCAATCGTAACCTTATCTAATTTCTGGCATTTTCTAAAAGCATAGGAAGAAATTTTAGTTATGGTATCTAAAGTTTTGTAATTACCTGATTTGTATGCCGGGAATTTATATAAAGTTGTTTTTTCTGCATTATATAAAACGCCATCTTCAGATGCAAATGACTGATTGGATGAGTCCACCGAAAAGGCAGTACCAGCATTGTTGAATGCATTGCTGGCAATGGAAGATACATTCTTTGGAATCTTAATTACTGTGAATGAAGTACAGTTTGTAAATGCGTTATCATAAATGCGTGTAATACTAGAAGGCAGGTTGATTGATTTTAGGTTCACACAATTTTTAAAAGTAGAATAATTAATTGCATTTAGCTGATTTGACAAAACAGCCTCTTCTAAGTTCGTACAATTATAAAAAGCGTATGAAGATACAGAGTTCACACTATTTGGGATTTTTACCATTTTCAAGCTGGTACATCCCATAAATGATCGATAGCCAATCGTCGAAACACCATTGTGGATGGTTAACTCCTTTAGATTTTTACATTGCCTGAATGCATTATCGCCAATTGTGTCAATAGTGCCCGGAATAGATAGTTCTTTTAGGGAATTACAATGTGCAAAAGCATAATTGCTGATTGTTTCTATACCGGATCCAAAATGAATGGTTTCTAATGCTGTACAATTTCTAAAACAAGAAGATGCAATAGATTTTATTTTATTTGGAATGGAGATGCTCTTTAAAGATTTGCAGCCACGGAATGCACCCGCTTTTAACTTCTTCAAAGAGGAAGGTAAAGTTACATTTTGAAGGTTGTAGCAGCCTTCAAAGACAGATTCTCCTAAAATTTCAAGTTTAGAAGGAAATGTTATATTTTTTAGTGAACGGCAATGATAAAACATATCTTTTCTCAATGCTGTTATTTTAGAAGGAATAGTAATAGATTCAAGTTTGCTGCATTTATAAAAAGCAGCACTTCCAATAATTGATACACTTTCAGGAATCTGTATGCTCGTTATGCTGCTACAGCCCCGGAAGGCATTCTGTGCAATTGAAGTCACTGTGTCTGGGACGGTAAATGCTCCTTTTCTGGCGGAAGGATAACGCACTAATTTTTTGCCATCTTTAGTATATAATACACCATCTACCGCTTTGAAATATTGATTATTACTGCTTACAGAAAATGAAGCCACTTTGACCTTATCAAAAACGGAAGCATCAAGTGCAGATACATTTGCACGGATATGTACATTGCTGCCGCCGGAATATGAGGTTAATATACCATAAGAGTTTACTTTATAGCTGTTATTGGATTTGGCAGCTGCAATTGTTGTAATTGTATCTGGTAGGGGAATACCATAGTTTGAGCCTGTTGCCATTACAAAAGAAAGTCCTAATGCAGCAGCTCTTTTTTTGAGATTATAATTCATAAATTTCTCTCCTCTCTTTTTTTGTGTATTTAGGTAATTGCGAAACTCCAAGTAACCTTAATTTTATTTGTGCAGATTTCCATACCACAAGCAAGGTACTTCTGGCACCACTGGTATTTCACATTGAGTACTTAGTGAGTTTTTTTGAACTTAGTGCGAAAGCACACTTTGATAATATGCTGTATTTTAGCACATTATGTATTGCTGCGAGTGTAAGATAGTGCAAACGTGCCTTGCGCCCTAATGGCAATCTGCACAAATATTTACAAAGTAAATAGAATTTCGCAATTGCCTATTTGTGTATTAAAAAGATATATTCATGATTATAACATAGTAAAATTATTTTTCAAGATTAGTGAAGGAAATGTTAGAGATTCGTAAGAAAATGTAAGGAAATATTAAGAAAATGTAGCTGTTTAGGCTTTTGAAATGCAACAAATATACAGAAAAACAAATACACAAAAATATTGAAAATATACATAAAAATATATTTTATGTTCCGGCATTGAATATGACCCCTATGATTTTCCATACAGCGAAGACGACATGGAGAAGCTGATCATGAATTATTATG
>CAYRAV010000093.1:0-9389 GCA_964422365.1 uncultured Lachnospiraceae bacterium
TACTATAACAAAATTTTTTGCTGTTTTAAAGATATAAAATCGTGCGTTTACCGTGAGGCAATCGGTCATCACCAGCCACACATTGAATATATATCCCTTTAGCAGCACCGATTCCTCTGTTACAGTTTGCCACAACACCTTTATTCTTTTTACTGTTCAGCAATCTTGTGTTAGAAAATCTTTCCTTGTTTCTTTCAATCCATTCTTTTGTAATATCCACTGTCGAATCTTTTGAACAATCATCTGATATTACCAATTCGATGTTTGGATATGTTTGTCTTTTTACGCTTTCCAGTGTTTCTGTTATTGTTGTTTCTGCATTATAACAGATAACTACAACCGATATTAATTCCATCTTTTTCCCCTCATTATTAATTCTCTATGCTTCTAAAATAATTGTATCTAGTGAAATAATAGGTATGTCTTCTATACCATTATTTTCTAAATTCGCTTTGATTGTATCATATACATGAATTGGAGTAACAATAATGACATCAACATGCTTTTGTTTTTTTATTTCTTCAATACTTATTGTATGAATATCATCAATATCTAAGGGAACTTCCCTTGCATTTTTATCAATAAAGTATTCTACACTTACAGTACTTTTTTTAGGTCTTCATATAACAAAAAGCCCATGGTTCCATTTCCATAAATGGCTGCTTTGTACCAGCCATTTTTTTTCAAATAGTCAGATATACTTCTGTTACTATATAATCCATCAATCCAATTCAGCAAAAGATCATAATAGTGGTTTATACGTTCTACATCAGTATTCTTCATTGCAAACTTTTTTCTTGCTTTTTCAATTCCCCATATTCCTGCAATAGCTCCGAGTACACTTATTAAAACTTTTATATGTTTTTGCATATTTATTCACCTTCTTACTTACATTTGCTTATAGGGTATTATCTGCATAATGTGTAACATGCCATTAGGTTATTTCTATGGTTGTTAAAAATCGATGTTTTTTAGTAGACGTAGTCTTGAATATATTTCAACTTTTTGTGCTTAAAGAAACAAGATACTCTTTCCTTTTGTTCCTGTAAACTTTACATAAATTTTTCCGTCTTGTTGCGAATCTGTTCTTTGGTATGTGGAATAATCCCACTATGGATATTCTGCTTCAGAACGCACTTGAAATTCTGTCCACTGTTTGAAGTGAAATATTTAGTGTGTCTGCAATTTCTTTATGTTTTACATGTTTTTTTAAAAGTTGTATTACTTGTTGTTTAATGATTCTTCTGGTCTCCGTAGAAACTTTTTTTAAATCGATTTTTTCCATGCTTTTATTATAACAGAAATTTATTATAATGAACAGGAAAAACATTTGTTTTTACACGGTAAACGCATGAAATAATATCTAGTCATAACTCTAAATTTAATGTAAAATTATAGATGACATTTTTGATACATTCGTATACAATAACCCTATTAAGTCTAAATGGAGTGAAAAAAATGAGTATAAATAAAGCATTAGAGGATTGTCTGGGATCGGTAGAGGATCCAAGGACAGAAAAAAATCTAAAACATAAATTTATCGACGTTATAGCAATTGCCATTCTTGCCACGATCAGCGGGGCAGATACATGGGATGATATGGAAGACTGGGGAAATGCAAAAAAAGAATGGCTTTCTACCTTTCTGGAACTGCCAAACGGAATCCCTTCCCATGACACATTTAACAGGATATTTTCCATGATAGATCCACAACAGTTCCATAAAGCCTTTATTGACTGGGTCAAGGCTGTCACAGAAAAAGCAGAAGGTGTAGTGGCAATTGATGGGAAAACCATCCGGCGAAGCAAAGATGTAACAAACAGTAAGAGGGCAATCCATGTGGTCAGTGCATGGGCAGCTGAAAACAATCTGGTATTAGGGCAATATAAAACGGAAGAAAAAAGCAACGAGATCACTGCAATACCGGAACTTTTGAAACAGCTGGATATCAAAGGGTGTATTGTGACCATTGATGCAATGGGGACACAGAAAAAGATTGCATAGGAAATCCTGTCAGGAGAAGCAGATTATATCCTTTCGGTAAAGGAAAACCAGCCACAGCTTTATGAAAATATCCGCTTATATTTTGAAACGGAAATTTTAACCAGGGACAAAAAAGAACTGAAAAAAGACGGCTGTTATTACAAAGACAATTGTAAAGAACATGGACGGATAGAGAAAAGGGAATATTATATCACAACGGAAGCAGACTGGCTGGAAGAAAAGGAAGACTGGAAAGGTCTGTCGGGACTGGGAATGTGTATTTCAACAGTAACAGAAGGCGAAAAACAACAGAGAGCAGAAGTTATACCATATACAGCCGCAGGGAAATGAACGCAGAAGAATATGGAAAAGCCAAAAGAAGCCACTGGCAGATAGAAAATGCACTGCATTGGATTTTGGACATTGCCTATAGAGAAGATGAAAGCCGTGTACGTGCAGGAAACAGTGCAGAAAATCTAAATATCTTAAGGCATATGACGCTGAATATGTTAAAGCAGGAAAAGAGCTGTAAACGTGGAATAGCAGGAAAAAGAAAAAACTGTGGATGGAATCATGAATATTTGTTAAAAGTGTTAAAGACTCTTGACGTAAAAGAGGAAGAGAATTAAATTTCTAAAATCTGGGTGCGTTTACCGTGTTTCTATATCCCTCACTCATTGTAAAAATTTCATGATGTGAATCATAAGAAACATATTCTATTCGCAAACCAGCTTTTCTACATAAATAATACATTGCTTTTCTACTTAACAAATATAAATGTCTAGGAGCATCTAACTGACAGAAATATTCACCATATTTTTTATGTGCAGTTCCTCCAGCCAACGGAATTGATATCATACAAAGCCCATTTTGTTCTAATAATGAATTTATTTTTTTCAATACAGCAAATGGGTCATTCATATGCTCAAGAGAATGATTAAGTGCAATAAAATCATATTTCTTATTATTTACAGAAAATATATCTCCACTAACAAAAGTCCATTTTTTGTTTTTCATTTTTTCTGATGGCATAAACAAATCTACTCCTGTTATGTCTTTATATCCAATATCAGATAAAATATCCAGCCAATGTCCATTTGCACAACCAACATCCAAGATTGATGAATCTTTTTTAATTTTAGTTCCACATAATCTTTTAAACAATATATCAACATTGTCAAGTTTGAGTATTTTATCAAAATTCCTATGTTTATTATAAATGATAAACTTAATCAAAAAATTCATTTTAATTTTATCTATAAAATTATCATCATTTTTCTTTAAATATGGATTGTAATTTTGAGGATAATAGTGATTCAACTTAACATCATCAATCATCATCCAGCTTTTACATTTTGCACACTCCAAATAATGAAATGTTTCTCCATTATTTAATATTCTTTCTTTTACAATATGAATACGATTGTTAGCTGTATTACCGCATATCTTACATATTGTTTGCATTTATTTTTCCTCCTTTGCTTCATACTCTTTCTCAGCTATTAATAAAATGTTCGTTTTTCAAACACCTGATTATAGTTATAATGAATCACAATCCTTTTTTATTGACTTTAATATCGAATCAGACATATATGGTATTTGCCTATCTAATGTATCTAACCCTAATAACTCTGGTTTAATCATTGTTTTATTATCAATATCAATATCAATCAATAATGGCTGTTCAATTATCAAATTTCTGATTTTGTTTTTCAACTCATTTAAAGACCGAATTTTTATATAGTTAATATTATAACTTTCAGCTATCAATTGCATATTAGGCTGGAAAAATCCTTTCACTGAACCTATGCATCGGTTATCATAATATTTTTCATGTATGTCACGGATTAATCCTAATGAATGATTATTTAATAGGAGAATAGTAATTGGCAATCTCATACTACCAATCAGGCATAATTCCTGCAGATTCATCTGAAATCCTCCATCTCCCATAACTGCCAGAACTTGATTAAACTTATTTGTATAATATAATCCAATTGCTGCTGGTAATGAGTATCCCATGGCACCTAATCCACCAGAATTGATTATTCTAAAATGCTTCCTCTCCACTCTTAGTGATTGAGCCAGCCACATCTGATTTTGACCAACATCTGAACATATAGCAGTATTATTTTCTAACAATTTCCCAATATATTTTAATTCTTTATTCTGTTCCAGTTCGTCTTCAAATAATCTTTCCCAATTCTTGATCATGATAAGCCAATGATCAAATTTACCTTTCAATGGTGAAAAAACATTTAATTTCTCAATAAATGTTTTTAAATCCATATGAATGCTAAGATTTTCATGTACATTATGATTCAATTCATTATTATCAATATCTATATGGATAATAAATGCTCTGGGTGCAAAATCATCCTTGTTTTTTCCAGTTTGCCTTAAATCAAGTCTTGACCCTAAAGTAATAATAATATCCGCATTTTGTACAGCGATATTAGCATTGCGATTCCCATAGCTGCCAATAAAACCACAAAAATAATCATTATTATGGCTTATTGCATCTAATCCCTGCAAAGAGCATACAACAGGAATCCCAAAGCGATTAGTAAATAATTCAAATGTTTCTTTTGCGTCTGCCATATTAATTCCACCACCTGCAATGATAATAGGGCGTTTTGCATTTACTATATGATTATATATTATTTCAAACTCTTTAAAAGATAATTTATCATATAGATATTCCTTATCACGAACAAATGGTTTTAACGTATCTGGTTTTATTGACATCCCTTGAATATCAACTGGTAAGTCTATTAATACAGGTCCCTTTCTTCCTTCTAATGCATAATAATAAGCCTTTTCTAATTCAAATCTGATATTTTCGCAATCCATAACCGTAACACAATATTTTGTCACTGGCTTCACCATTGATATGATATCTATTTCCTGAAAACTTTCCTGGCGTACACCAGACTGTTTTTTCATCGAAAATGTATGTACTTGTCCTGTAATACAAACTAAAGGTACAGAATCACAATATGCGTTTGCAATACCTGTAATTAGATTTGTTGCTCCTGGTCCATTTGATGCAATGACTACACCGATTCCCTCTTCTGAACATCGTGCATATGCATCTGCTGAAAATGCAGCGGCTTGTTCATGATAATTTTGTATATATGATACTTTATCATTCTGAGCAATAGAATCAATTAAATGTGTAACTGAGCCGCCTTGATAACCAAAAAAAACTTTTACTCCTCTTTGTGAAAAAAAATCAATTACATAATCTGAAAGTTTCATAATCTATTATTCCTTTTCCCTATCCTCATAGATACTATTTGTCAAAAATTGAATCACATTATTTTGTCTTAGTAGCGAGATATGCTCTTTATATCTTTTAACTTGTAACGGATTAGAATCATCACCATCAAATCCAGTAATAAAAATCTCTGATTGATTCTGCATCCCACATAATAAATTCAGTATCCACATAACAGCATCATTAAATACCATGTTAAAGTCTGCTGCACATTCTTTAACATGTACTGCAAATTCTCTATCTTTTACATTAGCCTGCTTTTTAAAACCTGCTAATGTAATTATATGCTCTGCAGAGTTATTTTCTGCAAAAAATTGATAACCATCCTCTCGGGAAAAGAAATACCATACCTCATTTCCTTCCACATGTAATAGATCTGTTTCATGTGCATTTACATAGATAGTCATTGCATTCTGTCTATGAATGAACTTGACAATTTTCTCTTTGTTCTCTAAAACACTTGGTCCTCTGCCTGCTAATACTATTTTTTTTCCAGAAAACCATTCTTTAAGTTTCTCGTAATCTGATTTTGCAGTAGAGGCTGCCAATAATAGTTTGCAATATGAATCTATTTTTTCTAATGTAACTCCCTGATTAATTGGACACATTGCCAATAAGTATCTTTGTTGCTCAACTGACAAATTTTTATATCGTGAGGTAATATAACTGACCTCTATTTGTGACCGCCAGGTTTGTGCTGAATCAATTGAAATAGGTGTACATCCCCATGCAAATTTTTTACAAAATTTTTTAATATATTTTTCAATCAATTTAGAGAGAAGAGCAATATCATACAATTTATTTTTTTCTTTATTTAAATATTGTGTAATCAATTCTGTATTTAAATTTCCTGCTCCCATTCCAATTCCTAGCAATGTTCCATCTATAACAATATCTCTATTTTTGCTAATTTTTATAAGTGTTTCTGCAAGAGAAAGAGACTTATTTTTATTATTATGGCTATGTAAAGCAATTGCAACATTCATATCTAAATTATGATTAATCAACTCAAACTTCTCAATCAAATCCTCCTCCTCCATAGTTCCAAACGTATCTACAATAGCAAAAGCATATGGTTTTATATCATTTACAACCTTTAGGAAGGTTAATAATTCCTCATTACTATAAGAAAATATATTAATTCCTTGTACATAAAGTTGATACCCTTTATCAATAATATCCTTCATTGTTTCTATAGAATTTTCAATATCTTTTTTTAATATTCCTAACCGTATTCCGCTGATAGAACTCTGCTCCTTAGGAATAATTTCATAAATACCTTTTTCAAAAACTTCATATTCAATATATGTGACATAATTCTGGTTTGGACATAAAAACAGTTCTATTTCAGAAAAACTTCTAAAAAGAGTTGAATTTTCTCTGCATATTCCATCTGAAATATACCATAAAAATCCAATTTCAATAATATCAATTCCTGCTTTTGATAATCCATAAGATATATTCTTTATTGTTTCATCTCCCCATGTATTACCAAAACATCTTCCGCCATCTCTCAATGTACAATCTAATACTTTTATCTCACCCATTTCATGATTCTCCTATAAACTTAAAGCCAACTGGTATAAATCTGGATATGCCGATTCTTTAGGAAACACCTGTTTATCACGAAGACCATTTAACACCCCTTTAAACTCACTTCCACATAATTTTGCAGTTTCTATATCTACCTCTGTATCTCCTATAAACAGAGCTTTTTCAAAAAAAATATCCTTTAATAATGCATATTTTGTTTGTTCCTGATTCAATGAACAACACATAACTCTATCAAATAACTTCACTAGCTGCAATTGTTGTAACTGCCAGTTCAAGTTTTCCTCGTTTTGTCTCATAGTGACCAAATATAACTGTTTTGTTTGCTCTTTCAATTTCTCAATTGCTGTTATTACATTTGGCCAAAGCTTATCATATTGTAGATATTCTTTTTGTTCAATCCGCGTCAGCCATTCATTCATATACTCATCATAACTGCCAGCAAAGCTGGAAAGTTCTAACAATGTTCTTCTGCTTACCCTGCTTCGTTTCATTTTCCAATATTGTTCCAAGCTAACCGGATTGCCGCCATACTTTAATAGAATATCCTTATAACAACGGTAATGCCTATTCTTGCCATCTAAGACAGGTCCATCAAAATCAAGAAATATATAATCATATTTTATCATAACAAATTAATCTCTTTTCGTATTTTATCCTGGGTAATTAGCATTGGTTCCCGATCCATCCCTCTAATCCACAGTAAGCCATTTGGCAAGGGATTGATTTTTTGCTCTAAACTTGGGAATTCATTATACAGTGCAATATTTTTAAATATCTCTGGCATATTCAATCCCGCTTTTGTAAAAAAGTATACAGTTGTAAAAAACCTTGAAATATTAATTTCTGTTGGATTGGGTATACCATTTTTATCATAGGTCATATCCACTCCATAGATACCATGTGGTCTTTTGTCAATTGAGCAAATTGCATCTAAGGCCACCCTGTTTACTACTTCATCTGAACAAGTTTCCCCCACTCTGGTGATACCAGTTACCCCTGACAAGGTTCTGTTTCCGAAATTCCATGACTGTCTCTTTCTGGTCTGTGCAACAACTAATTCTCCTTCATACCAGATAGAAAGCCATGTTACAGTATCTTTTGTTAATAATTCTGCTGCTGTGAATGTTCCCCAGCCATTAAAACGATTCATCCATATTTTCGCAAACTCATAGTCATTTGTTGGTAATGCTCCTTTTCCGCCGCCACCAACTGTTGCACGAAGCCATATGCTGCCATCTTGATCTCCTAATTGTTCAAAAGCATTTTTTAAATCCTCTTCTGTATTAATGATCATTGTCTTAGGAACTTTAATTCCTTCATGCATCCAAATGTTTGCAGACTTTCCCTTATCTACACATAATTCTACTGTTTCCGAAGAAGGCATATATAATTTTACTCCTTTGGCAATAATTTCGTCCCTTATTCTGGAAATCTCACGTATCTCAATGTCGTTTTGAAAATGTGCCAAATCTGGTTTTTCCTTATCAATAATTTTAAAAAGCCTTTTTTTATAATCTTTTTCCAGTGCATATGGAACTTGATAACGGACATCTGTATCTGAAATTACCATATCATATGGCTCACTTCCTATACCAATCAAAAATTCCTTTTTTTCTGCTTCTTTTAAAGAGCGCACAACATTTTCTGTTGGTGCACCACCTGCTCCGGCTAATAATATCTTTTTCATGAAAATTCCCCTATCTTTAAGTTATATAATGGTTTATTTTATCAATTACATAATCTATTTCCTGTTGTTCTATTCCATTATAAAATGGTAAAGATACAACTTCATTTGAATAGGCTTCTGTAATCGGCATACTGCCTTTCTGCATATTTAAATACGCATATGCTTCTGCCCTGTGTGGGGGAATTGGATAATGTATCATTGCATGAATATCATTTTTTCTTAGATAAGACATAAAATCATCTCTTTGCTTTATTTTTACCACAAACTGATGCCATACAGAATAGGCATCTTCTTGTACTTTTGGCAATTGAAGCAGTGATTGATTGATACCTTGTAAGTATTGTGCCGCAATTTTCTGTCGTTCTTTATTTAGTTCTATTAAATGCTTTAATTTCACTCTTAACAAACCAGCCTGCAGTTCATCTAATCTTGAGTTGACTCCAACAACTGAATTATGATATTTCTGTTCACTTCCATAATTTCGATAAATTCTAGCAGCTTTCATGAGTGCATCATTATTTGTAGTAAGTGCTCCACCATCGCCAAATGCTCCCAAATTCTTTGTAGGATAAAAAGAAAAGCAGCCAAAGTCACCGAATGTACCTGTTTTTTTCTTTTTATATTCTGCTCCATGAGCCTGTGCACAATCTTCTATTACTTTTAACTGATGTTTATTTGCAATCATCATAATTTTATCCATCTGTGCAGGCTGACCATATAAATGTACTACTATAATTGCTTTGGTTTTTTTTGTAATTTTCTCTTCAATTTTATCCACATCAATATTATAATACTCATCTGGTTCTACAAAAACAGGTGTGGCACCATTCTCTGTAATTCCCATTACAGTTGCAATATAAGTGTTTCCCTGTACAATTACTTCAT
>CAYRAV010000094.1:0-9364 GCA_964422365.1 uncultured Lachnospiraceae bacterium
CTGAAGGCAGAGCTGAAGGCAGAGCTGAAGGCAGAGCTGAAGGCAGAGCTGAAGGCGAAAAAGAAGGTGAACTCAAGATACTGATTTCGTTAGTAAAGGACGGCATATTAAGTTTGGATTATGCAGCACAAAAGGCAAATCTTACGACTGAACAATTTTCTGAAGTTATGAATCAGAATGGCTGCAAAGAAGAGTAATATTAATATTGAAACTGCTAGACAAGTATCCCGCTTCTTCACTAACTAAATGCAACAGTTTAAACACCAATGTCATTTAGTGAACAGATTCAACCATTGTTATCTAAATGACATTGATTCAGAAAATATCATTCACAAAATATCAATATTCACTAAAATAGTATGACTGATCATTTTGGCATAAAAACAAAACATACTAGACATACACCAATTAACAGTAACAACGCATGTCTGGATTGAGAAAAAACATCCCCATAATTTCTTGTATTTTCATATTTTTTCATCCCACTATCGATTCTCAATACAACAAAATGAAAAATACAAAAACTTATTAGACAACTTCTCACCATTCTATTTCCGCCCGGTAGAACCAAAACCGCCCTCACCTCTTATGGTATCACTCAGGCTTTTCTGTTCCACAAATTCAGCCGTTAAAAATGGTGTAATGACTAGTTGTGCTATTCTTTCTTTTGGTTCTACACCTGCTTCCACATTAGAATGATTATGAAGTGCCACCATAATTTCTCCACGATAATCTGCATCTACCACTCCCACTTTATTCGCTGGTGCCAAACCTTTTTTCGCTGCCAAACCGCTCCTTGCATAAATAAGTCCTGCAAATCCCTGTGGTATCTCCATCGCAATTCCTGTTTTAATCAACATAGTTTCTCCTGGTTTGATGATAACATTTTCCTCTAAACACGCATATAAATCTGCTCCTGCTGCAAATTCACTTCCATACGCAGGAATAATTGCATTTTCATTTAGTTTCTTTATATTTACCTTTGCACTAAGCTGCTGCATTCTTACATTCCTCCAATTCGATCATATACCATTTTTTCTCTTGTACAAATGTTTTTTCATTTTAACATATACCCTGGATTTTTTCAAGGTGCTGAAAGAAAGGTTATTATTTTTTTCATCGTATATGGTAATCAAGATGGCTGTTTTTTTATTAATCAACCAAAAGAATTGATGAATGTTGCTGTTTCACGTGCTAAAGATTCTTTTCTGGTCTTTGGAGACAGTGGATGTCTGGTTGGTGGAGCAGATGATGCTGCCCCTTTACTAAAAAAAGCTACTAAGCAGACATTTTAAATATAAAAGCTTTCAAAATCTAAATCCACATTAACCTTTTATTTTTTTACTTAATTACATCAAAAGGTGCAGCTTGTATGTTTTCATTTCATAGACTCTGCACCTTTTCATATTGTTTCTCTTACCGAGAAAGGCAAGCAATGCAACAACAAAACTACCAAAGTCAATCAGTAAACCGATTATCCCTATAAAAATGATGAAAATAAACCCTTGTCAACCATACAGGCACATATTATAATTGAATAAAAAAAAGTGGGAGCGTTATTATGGAAAAAGCCTTTGAGGAATTGCAAATCAAAGATGATTTCATGTTTAGTGTTATCATGAGGAATCCGAAGTTTTGTAAACCATTTTTGGAACGGATACTTGACATAAAGATATCCCATATTGAATATCCTAAGCCACAGGAGACAATAGATATTTCCGCAGATGCAAAAAGTGTACGTTTGGATATCTATGTGGAGGATGGGAAAGAAACTGTTTATAATATTGAAATGCAGACCACAGAAAAAAGAAATCTTCCCAAAAGAACAAGATATTATCAGGGAATGATAGACTTGAATATTTGGGAAAAAGGGGCTGACTACAAAGATTTGAAACGAAGTTTTGTTATTTTCGTATGTACTTTTGATTTGTATGGTGAGGGGCGTCATATTTATACTTTTGAAAATCGTTGTATTCAAAACACAGAGTTGGGATTAGGTGATGATACAGTAAAGATTATTTTAAATACCAAAGGAACAATGGATGATGTTACTCCAGAAACAAAAAAACTGCTTAATTTTATAGATGGCAAAGAACCAGAAGATGATTTTACCCGAGAATTGGATAAAGCAGTGCAGTCTGTCAGAAATAATGAGAAATGGAGGTTGGATTATATGACTTTACAAATGCATTATCAAGAAAAGTATGAACAGGGTTTAGAGCAGGGTATAGAACAGGAAAAAATAGATTCCGCAATGAGAATGATAGCGGATGGAGATTTACCCCTAGAAAAGATTGCATTATATTCAGGATTAACATTGGAACAGGTAATTGAATTACAGAACAAATTACAGTTGGTATAGGTTTAAAAATCATTCTATACTATTTCCATTACTACAAACTATGGAAAAAGCCTTTGAGGAAGTCAAATACAGTGTAAGCAGGCCAGGCAGTTATTCGTATCTTTATATACGAATAACTGCCTGCTTACAGAATTTTAAAATCCAAATACCTCTTTTCTCAGTTTCTTGTTTGCCAGCAGAGCCATATACCGACGGAAAGTCATGCGTGCTTTGTTATTCTTTTTTTCTATATCCATGATATCCCAATATTTTATCAAACGCCGACGTGGTTGTTTACCAAGATAGCATAAACCATCATGTTCATATTCTGGTCCATCAGGAACAAAATTCTTTAAGAAGTCCAGAAAGTTTTTCTTTATTCTCAAGATGTTCTTATAGCCTTTATCATAAGGCTGGCTTGTTTCTCCAGTTTATTTTTCTTTGACACCACTTTAGCACTTTTATTTTGATTGGTATAAAAATCTACATTTCAAAATGTGGATTTATGGATAACTGCCATTCCATTATGGATAAGCTTATGCATCAATTGTGGACATCTACAATACAGATGACCACAATTGATACACAACCTTGCCCACAATTCCATATACGAGGCAGTTACCCACAAGCTCCACATTTTCAGCAGCGGCTGAATCTTCTTTTTATGATTTTATTTCTTAAAACATCACTGTGTATCTTCCATAAAATTGCCAAAAAATCTAACAGCAAGATATGAGAATATTGATTGATACAAATGTAATTCTTGATGTCCTATGTGCAAGAGAGAATTTTCTTGAATCATCCTCAAAAGTATGGAAATATTGCGAAATCAATAAACTGGAAGGATATATTTCTGCACTCTCCATTCAAAATATTGTATATATTCTTCGCAAAGAACTAACACCCGAAAAAACGCAGCAAATTATTGAGAAACTTTTTTAATTTTTTCTGTTGCAGACTTAAAATGAGATGATTTAAAAAAAGCTGCTTCTATGAGAACTTCTGATTATGAAGATGCTTTACAAATGATTTGTGCTACCCGAATCAAAGCTGACTTTATCATTACAAGAAATATCCGTGATTTTATTACCAGTAAAGTTCCTTCCATTAAGCCATCAGAATTACTTGAAAGGATTTGATTTACTATACAAAATCATTCTATATCATTTACACATTCACTTGCTGGTATCAGTGCCGCCCCATTTGTCATCAAGTGAGTTAGTGCATTATATAAAAGGAAACACATCAAGAAAATTACAGATGGAATATAAGGAATTGAATAAACAATTCTGGGGACAACATTTGTGGGCAAGGGGATACTTTGTGGCAAGCAGCGGAAATGTAACAGATGAAATAATCAAAGAGTATATTAAGAATCAAGACATACAGGAGAAGAGTAATTCAGATAATTTTGAAATAGGTTAAGAATTAAAAGAAAAAAGATAGCATTTGGTATGCACACTTTAGGCTGCTTTAGCAGCAAACCGAACCTACCGACTTTAGCCGGTAGTGGTTCAGTTGTAACTTCCAATAAGTAAGAATTATTTAAAACCTTAACTACTTATGCTTCTATAATTTCATTGAACATAAATGTTAATGTGTAATATCAAAATTAAAAAAACATTTATGGTAATTCAACAATATCTTTGCTATCTTCCACATCATGTATTCCCATCATATAGTCATA
This sequence comes from uncultured Lachnospiraceae bacterium, assembly GCA_964422365.1. Taxonomy (GTDB): domain Bacteria; phylum Bacillota; class Clostridia; order Lachnospirales; family Lachnospiraceae; genus CAYRAV01. The sequence goes on from CAYRAV010000094.1 coordinate 4,029, forward strand.
CCCTAGCCTATCAGCTATTAAATTGTATGCAATAATAAAATCATCAATGAATTTTTTTGCAATACTCTCATTTTGACTATACCAAAAAGCATACATTCTTTCTAAACTACCTAATGTTTCTTCCATATATGCAAACCACTTTTTGTACTCTATAGCTTCGTATTCATTTTCTGGCCAATCCTTAAAACAAATATCATAAGGCATCCTTATATCACTAACTGTACTCTCAAACTTTGAATAACGTATTGGATCTTTTAATATCTTAAACATTCCTTCTTCAACATCATCTGGTAAGAAAAGAATATTTGATGTATTATTGTCTACATAGTTTAAATCTATTCTAGTTGCTTTTTTTGCGAATATCCATAAAGAGTAGCATCTAATTCGTCAATAAGTAAAATACCACCTTTATAATCCTTTTTATATTTCTCTTTCAATCGTTTAAATGATAAAATAGCTAAAATTATTTTTCCAATATTACTTTCACCCGCAGAATTAGTAAATACATCATGTGTACTATCATTAATTCCAACAAATGTTCGTTTTGAATCGGCTTTCTCCATAGTAGCAACCGCATTATTTGATTCCTGAATTGACAATAGTTCTTTATACTTTTTAACAAAATATGTATTTTCTTCATCTGTTAATTCAATATCTATATTCTTTGTTTTACCAGTTTCTCCTATTGGAAATAATCGTCCTAAACTCAAATAGTACACTGGTAATTGGACATATCCAGTCCCCTTAGCTTTACTTTTAGCATTCCAAAAACGAATATCATTGGGATTTGCTTTTGTTGGACGTCTAATACTTATCATCTTAATCTCATTATCTTTATAGTACTCTCTCTTGTAGAATTTCAGAGTCCAAATATGTTCTCCACAACGATCAAAATTTTCTGATATCTTAAATTTTTCCTTAAATTATGATTTAAAATTGTATCCATCTATAGTCGTACACCCATACATTGGATGTCCACTTGAGATAGTAAAAGGTTGTCCTAACATTCCTAATAAAGTAGTTTTTAATGTTGCATTTCTACCTGCAATAGCAGTAATATGTTTTCCAATGTTAAGTGATAAATTCTCTATTGCTCGAAATTTTTCTACTTCTATACTCTCAATTATCACACTTCATCCACCCCTCGTAAATTGATATTAATTTTATGTTTAAGTAATTCTTGATTTGTTGGACAATAGCATTCATTATTAAAAACTATTATCTCTGAGCTTTTTCCTTTATTGGACACACTATAATTTAGGTCATATTTTCTAATACACTGATGTCCATATAATTCTATTATTTCTGGTGTATCATCATAAGTAATAATTCAATTACTCTGAACTCTATCAAAAATTAATTGTGCAATTTTTGCATGATCTTTTCTATCGAAAAAATTTTTATACAATTCCTTCCCTTTATTAAAATATGGTGGATCAAAATATGTTAAAGAATTTTTCTCATAGTTGGGTAATATATTTTCAATAAAACTCATTATTTCCTTATTATAAACTTTAATATGTTTCTTATATTTGGCAACAGCACAAATTCTGTCTGCTAACTTCTTGGAATTATAACGGGCATCAATTGCATAGTTTCCTGTTTGCTCAAACCCACCTATTGGTCCACCTTTTAAAATACCAGATCTATTAGTTCTATTCAAAAAAAAATGTAGCAAATGCCAAATCTAGAGAATATTTTTTATTTTGTTTCATATAGATCTCTTTTTGCTTCTTCCACTCATCTATACTAACATGTGTTTGCATAATTCTATCTATGAAATTACCTGGTTCACTAACAATTGCTCTCCAAATTGAGTATATAGCCTTATCATAATCGTTAATTACAATATTTTCTACATATCCTTCCATCAAAAGCATAAGAGCTACACCTGCTCCCCCTGCAAAAGGTTCAATATATGTACCATTTTGTATATTCATTTTTTTTATCATTAATTCCATAAATGGTGCAAGTTTTCCCTTGCCACCCAGATATCGTAGAGGTGAATACAACATAAAAAACCTCCCCTTGCTATATAAATCTTAACCATCTACCTCAATTCTCTAAAAATGTTTTATCCACTATTATAGGTAATAAATCATTGTTACTAAGCTTCTAATTTAATATCATTTTTTTCTAATTATAACATAATATTTATCTTACGTCCATTATTTCCCTAAAGCTCTTACTCCATTACTATAAAAAAATCATAGTTTTCATTTATATGCAAACAGACTTAAAATATCCTGCTTTGTTATTCTAATTTCAGTGTTTTATTGCAAAAATATCCTCTTTCTTTTTTCATTTAATAAAATAGTCCCCATACAGTAAAATTTAGATCCGCTTTATTTACATAACCCGTTTTTTATGTTATCATTTTTATATGTTTTGTGTTTACAAATAAAACTTCTAAGCTTTAGCCTATTATGTATTATATATTTAAGAATAGATTTAAAGTATATTACAAAATTTTATGAATGAGGTAATCTTATGAAACTAACATTAAATAATGTTGCAGCAATTGAATCAGCGGAAATTGAACTAAACAACATTACGGTAATTGCCGGCTATAATTCAACAGGAAAAAGCACAATTTCCAAAACACTTTATGGTATGATTTCTCCATATAATAATATGTATTCAAAAATAAATTTTGAAAAAGAAAAAAGTCTTAGGTTTTTATTACGAGATTATGAAAATCTAACCAATGAACATATAGACATTATCATTGATATATTAAAAAATATCAAAGGCACAAATACCAATTTTCCAAAATCAATATCCATCGATCAATTTGTTCATTCATTGCCCTATGCCCTAAAACAATTTCTTGAAGAAAACTTCTTTTTTTATGATGAAACAGATGCAGAATCTTTCAAAACTGAACTATTGTTCATGAAGGAAGATTTATGCAAACTTATCAATCCTTTATTACAAAAAGATGATTCTGAATATATAGCAAGAATAATCCAACTTACTCTTTCAAATATATTCAACAAACAACTATTAACTTTAAACAATACTTCTAATTCCTTTTTAAAATTAGAAATAAATAATAATGCAATACTCACAGTTGAAGCAAATCACAATTTACACATGCATATTACAAATAGCATATCAAATTTAAGATATAATATTCTATACTTAGAAACGAAACATATTATTGATGAATTGAATAATAACAATAGAAAATTCAAAAATACTTCTAACCCTTACGAAAATAACTTATTAAACCTGCTAAGAGCGGAACCTGAAAGTGATACTGAACTATCTGCTGAAGAACAAACAGAATACAAAAATTTTTTAAATACTTTTTATTCTATTTTTAATGAAACACTCCATGGTGAGTTAACAAAGGAAAATGGCACATTCTTTTTTAAAGATTATGAAATTGACACCTTAATTGACATGAAAAATGTCGCATCCGGTGTAAAGTGTTTACTCATTATCCAACGGCTTATTCAAAACAGAAAAATTAATAAAAATACAATTTTGATCATTGATGAACCGGAAACTAATCTTCATCCCGAATGGCAGGTTTTTTTTGCAGATATATTAGTCTTATTAAATAAACATCTTGGAATTAAAATACTCATAAATTCCCATAGCCCTTATTTTATTAGGGCAATTGAAATAAAGATGGCTAATAACAATATGGTGAATAATGGAAAATATTATCTTATGAGACCTTCCGGCTCCCTTTTTATATCTGAAGATGTTACAGATTCTACTGAAAAAATATACAAGTACCTTTACAAACCTTTAGAAAACTTAACATTATAAGGAGAACTTTATGAAACACTTTACGAAAAAAGAATTGGATGAACACTTATTACCTTTATACAAAACATCAAAAGATAACAATAGTGGGGAATATTTACTCCCTTCTAATGAAAATTACAAAGTATATCATTTTGACAAGCTGGCTGAACTTATTGGAAACAAATACAGACGAAACAAGTCTGGTAAGTCAGCCGACGCTTTCTTTATAAATAAAAATGATCAATATCAGCTTTTATTCTATGTTTTTGTTAATGTGATGTTACCTTATTTTTATTCTTTTCAAAACATTTTAATAATATAGTATCTCTTGATTTTAGTATTAGTTCTTTATGAAAAAGAAGACTTTCATAAAATCTGTTCAAAAATGAAAAATCCGTATCAATGCCTTTAGAATAATCTGCATAATTTGACTTACTAATGCATTTCTAAAATACTTTGCATTCTCTAAAAATAATGTATTGTCAACATCAAACCCAATGAAACTCAAATATCTTTCCATGAATACTGCTGCTGTTCTGGTATTTCCCTCCATAAACGGATGAACCTGCCAGATGGATGATGTAAATTTAGAAATTTGATGAATAACTTGTTCATTTGTCATGGAAGAATATTTATATTCTTTTTCTTCCTGAAAATCATACTCCAATGTATCCTTTATCATATGGTAATTACTATACTTCACACTGTTGCCATTTAATATAGGCTCGTCTTTGCTAATGTTATATTGCCTATACTGTCCTGCATGATCATAAATTCCATCAAATAGTATTTTATGAATATATTTTAAAGTAACTGGTGAAAAAGTAAAGGCATCTTCTGATAACAGCTGTACAATACGGTTAGATACTATATCAGATTCTTTGGAACGCTTTTCCTTTTCTTCCAAAGTTTCTTCTTCGTACTTTTTATATAATAAATTTTCTATTTCTTCATTAGAAATCCTGCCTGCAATATGCTGTTCTGCAAGTGAGTATAAATACTCTGACGTTTTCATATCATCAACTGCCTGCAATCCAATTGCCATATCCCAGCATTTCTTTTTATAACCACTATCATACTTTTTTTCTGCAATATAGTATTCGTTCATAATTACCTCCTATAGCCTAAACCTACCTAAAACCATTTACATATTTTTTCTAATTATAGCATAATCCTCCTTCTGCGTCCACGTTTCCAAAATAAGACGAAACCGATTCACTCCATGATAAATGGCTTCACTAAGCGGATTTTGTGGAAGAAGTGCTTTTCAATTCCATTGTTCCCTGGGAAAGATATAGCCATTTTCCATATTTTCAGTATTCATCACCTTTACCTCCATTTACTTCACAATAATCTCCATACTATTGTCTTCTAATTCTATCTCTACACTCTGTGGAGCCTCTGTTATGCCTGGCTTCTCTGTCTTTTCCTTTAATTTAGATGCTGTTTCCTTTTTTTTGCGGCTGTTCCATTACAGGTACCTTTACCGGTTTCTTTGTTCTTTCTGCCTCTTGTGTTGCAGCAGGTACTTTAACCGGCATTTCTGTTTTTGGTATTGCAGTTGGTACCTTTTC
>CAYRAV010000095.1:0-9023 GCA_964422365.1 uncultured Lachnospiraceae bacterium
TGGACCACAAGCAAACTTCAGATGCTGCATTTATAAAGAAAGAGAGATTATCCGTCAGAGAGTCCGTATGGCACAGGGACTTAATCCAACAGGAAATGACACAGACAGAAACACAATACAGATTATTACAGCTGCTTGTGAGGGATGCCCAATCACAAGATTTGTTGTAACAGATAATTGTCAGAAATGTATGGGTAAGAAATGTCAGCAGGCATGTAATTTTGGTGCAATTACTATGTTGAGGGACAGAGCGTACATAGATCCTCAGGTTTGTAAAGAGTGTGGAAAATGTTCACAGGCCTGTCCATATAATGCTATTGCAGATTTGATGCGTCCATGTAAGAGAAGCTGCCCAGTAGATGCCATTACAATGGATGAGAATAATATTGTAAAAATTGATGAAGAAAAATGTATCCGATGCGGACAGTGCATTAAAAATTGCCCATTTGGTGCTATTGAGGACCGTGCATATCTTGTGGATTTAATTAAGGCATTAAAAAGTGACAAGAAAGTATATGCAATGGTTGCACCAGCAGGGGAAGGACAATTTGGCCAAGGTGTAACAATGAATGCATTACGTCAGGGCTTTAAGGAATTGGGATTTGATGATATGTATGAAGTAGCTTTAGGTGGAGACTTAGTTGCTGCTTCTGAAGCAAAGGAATGGGCAGAAGCATACAAAGAAGGAAAGAAAATGACAACTTCATGCTGCCCTGCGTTTGTAAATATGATTAAGAAGCACTTCCCGCAATTAGTAGACAATATGTCAACAACCATTTCACCGATGGCATCTATTGCAAGGATGATAAGAGCGAAAGAACCAGAGGCAGTTTTGATCTTCTTTGGGCCATGTATTGCCAAGAAGAGCGAAGTATGTAATGAACGAGAAATTGGTAATGCAGATTACGCTTTTACATTTCAGGAATTGCAGGCACTGTTTGATGCAAGAGAAATCGATTTGACAAAATATGCAGAATATGATCAGCAGGGAAGCATCTATGGAAAACGTTTTGCGAATGCAGGCGGTGTGACAGCAGCTGTGATAGAAGCATTGAAAGAATTTGATGAAAATACAGATATTAAAGTAAAACAATGTAATGGTGCAGCGGAGTGTAAGAAAGCATTAATGTTGTTAAAAGTTGGAAAACTTCCAGAAGACTTTGCGGAAGGAATGTGCTGCGAGGGTGGATGTGTGAATGGTCCGGGAAGTGTAAAAGATGCAATGGAATCCAGAAGAGACAGAGAGGCTTTATTAAAAATGGCAGATGACAGAAAAATTACAGAAAGCATCAATCCATATGAAGATGGAAGTTTCTCTATGCACAGGCACTAGAGCATGTTTGTATGGTTCATCTGCAATATTTTATCAAATACAATGAAAATGCAGATTGTATCAAAATAGAGCAAATAAAGAAACAGAGACTGTTATCAGAAAAATTATTATGATAGCAGTTTTTGTTTTTTTGTATTATTCTAATTTATAGGAACACTTAATGTACTGTATACAGATAGGAAAAATAAGTTTTGTATTGATTTATTTTGAATCCTATGTTATATTGACAATATAAGTGAAAAGGGGCTGATATCAAGTGAGAATTTCTACAAAAGGAAGATATGCCATCCGTCTGATGGTAGATTTGGCGGAAAATGATGTAGGAGAATATATTGCATTAAAAGATATATCAGGAAGACAGGGAATTTCTGTGAAATATTTAGAACAAATTGTAAGACAATTAAGCAATAGCGGATATTTAAAAAGTGTGCGCGGGCCGCAGGGAGGTTATCGCCTGGCTAAGAAACCGGAACATTATACAGTGGGTGATATTCTCCGTATTACAGAAGGAAGTATGGCGCCAGTTGCCTGCCTGGATGATGAGACAAATGAATGTCCGCATTATACACAGTGTCCTACTGTGGAATTGTGGGAGGGATTGTATGAAAAGATAAATGATTATATCAATGGAATTACACTAGAAGATGTTGTGAATAAGCATAAGGAAAAAGGAAGCATTGATTATGTAATATAAGATGACTGAATTGCAGCAGTTTTTTAAGATCGTATGTTCCAATTAATTGTAGAGAAGAATAGACATGGATTTCAGAAAATGGAAGGAATAATTCCGGATTATTACCACAATTGATATAATAAGAAAGCAGAGAACTAAGTCAGGAAGGCTGGGTTTTCTGCTTTTTTATTTCCATTGGCAGCGAATCTGCTTTTGGTATTATAGAAATGCTTATATTCCCATTTGAATAAAAATGTATATTCTGAAAACAGAATAAAATCCAGAAAATTTTTCTTTTTTTGTAGTAAATACAAAATTGTTTACGTTATTATTGGTATAAGATTTAGGATAGTAGAGAATATTGTTTTTCTTATAACAGGCATATTTTATGTATATATTAAAAAGGGAAACAGGGAAGGAAGATATGATTTAGAGTATTAATAATTTTAAACATATGTATAGGAGGGAGAAAAAGGATGCTTATATTTTTATCAATGTTAGATACCGAAGAAGAAAGGGATAAATTTGCTGATATTTATGAGAAATACCGCTATTTTATGTGGTATCTTGCAAATGAAATTTTAAAAGATTCCTATCTGGCAGAGGATGCAGTGCAAGAGGCATTTATTGCACTGACCAAATATATAGATAGAATCGATAGGATTGACAGCACAAAGACGAAAAATTTTGTTGCTACAGTTGTAAGGAGTAAGGCAGTTGATTTGGTACGAAAGAGAAAAGAGGATACAGTAGAGGAGATAGAGGAATATTTATCATCTGAAGCAGAGGATTCTTTGATGACATATATTGAAAAGGAAAACCAAGAAATTATTACAGAGGCAATAGGAAAACTGAAGCCTATTTATAAAGTTGTATTTGAATATAAATATCTTCACGATTTGTCAGATAATGATATTGCCCAATTATTGGATGTAACACCAAAAGTGGTTAATGTAAGAATTTTTCGCGCCAGAAAAAAATTACAGAAATTGTTAGAAGAGCATTACATATGTGATGGTTCAGCCGATTCATGATGTTTTATTTTCGATGTATACTATAGAGCGTGCTTCATTGCCACAACCTGCATGCCCTGCTTTGTATTACCCATTCAGGTATACTGCAATCCATGCCCATACGAGCTGGCGGATTTTGTTTGATAAGAATATTCCAATGGATGTATTTTATACTGAAAAATAAGGTATGAAAGATAAGACAGGGTTAACTTGTACATTAAAAAGTAAACAGATATTAATACAACTGTAATAGTGATATGAGATAGTATTAGGAGGTTTTATGAATGAGTAAAAGTTCAGAAGAAAAGTTAAAAAAGGCATTAGAAGAAAATTTAGAAAGGGAAACAGAAAAAGTGCCAACAGAAAGAGAGCTGCAGGAAGTGCATGAATTTTCCAGCGGATTTTTATTGGAAATGCGTCGTCTTGTTAATAAAGAAAGAAGAAATAAAGATGTGAGAAATGGGAAAATGAGTAAAAAAGAGATAGATAAGGAATATAAGGCTATGAAAAAAGAAAACAAACGATTATGGAAAAATAGGAACAAGTGGCTCTATGCAGTTTGTGGTGCCGCAGTATGCTTTATTGTTTTGGCAGTTGGAGGAAGTATATGGTCAAGCAATATGAGAGGCTCGAACAATACCCTCACAGAGGAAAATAGCGGCATATTAAGTGACAACATTTATGAAATGGAAGAAAGAGACAAGACGGATATGGATATAGAAAGCAGTTATGGTATATCTGGAGAAAGCGAGGAAAATACAGAAAATGGTATTACAGAATCGAATGTGGAAATAAAACAAAATCAAAGTACACAAAAGTTAATAAGAACAGTGGAACTATCAGCAGAAACTGAACAATTTGATTCTCTGGTGAATATATTAAATGAAAAAATTGCTGTTTTAAATGGATATATTGAGAATTCAGAATTATATGGAAGTGATAATGATAAACTTGCTAATACACGTAAAGTGACAATGACGATTCGAATTCCGGCAGAACAATTGCAAAATTTTATGACCATTTTTCAGGAAAATGCAAATGTGGTCTGGTCTTCAGAAACAACAAAAGATGTCACATTAGACTATGTAGATACAGAAAGCCATATCAAATCTTTGGAAACAGAGCAGAAAGCATTGATGAAACTGATGGAAAATGCAGAGGATTTGGAATATATTCTCCGTTTGCAGGATAAATTGACAGAAGTCCGTTATAAGTTAGAAAGTTATGAATCAAAATTGAAAACATATGATAATCAGATTACTTATAGTACAATTCAATTGAAAGTTTCAGAAGTTGAGCGGGAGACAACCAAGAAACCGCTTTCATTTATAGAAGAAGTGAAAATGAAATTAGGAGATAATTTATATGATATAGGAAAGAATGGACGATATATAACTATCTGGTTTATCAGTTCTATTCCATATATTGTAATTTGGGCAATTGTGGTTGTTATTGTAGTGATTGTAGTAAAAAGAATATTGAGAAAGAGAAAATAGCTAATAGAGTAATAGGTTAAATATGTAAAATTTGACTATATGGCAAATTTATAACTTTTTGTTTAAACTGTATATTCTAAAAAATATAAATATCCTGTTTAGATTGTAATTTTATATGTGCAATACAGACAAAAATACTCACAAAAAACATAAAAAATATTGCCATCTTGTATGAAAAGTGATAAAATAATGAATATGGGAAGCTTTTAATCACTATTTAGGAGACTGATGAAAGAAGGCTAGGGGGTAATATTATGTTAACAGAGAGGAAAAAACGTATTTTGGCAGCTGCATTGTCTGCTGTGTTAGGAATCACAAGTGTAATCACCTATAATGGTTCTCGTGGCAATGTATCTGCAGATGAGACAGAAACTACAAGTAAAATTACATTCGCAGAAGGTGAAGGAACAGGCCGCGATTTCTCAACTGCCTCATGGCAGTTTGCGGGAAAATTAAAAGATGGTGGTGGTGCCATACCTGCTGAGCATGCACCTAAAATAGTAAAGGATAAAGAAGATGGTAATTATTTAAATGATGATTCAACTGTTATTCGTTTGATTAGGGATGTAAAGGCAGCGGATTCTACAAGCGGATTTGAGGCAGCCAGCAGCTATGACAAATACAGAAGTGGTGAAGCTTTCCTAAGTAATGGTATCATGATGGATACCAAAGCAAAATTTTCTGTGAAATTTACATTTTCTATGCCAGAAGCAGTTGTCAACACATCTCAGACAGGTGGAGCACAGTATGCAAGAGAAGTAGGAGGGGATGGTATTGCGTTTGTGATGACAACAAATGCTGCTCATGATGTACAGGCAGGAAGCGGAATTGGATATCAAGGGATTGATGATAGTGTTGCAGTAGAACTTGATTCTTATTTCAATGGTGCTTACTGTGACATGACAGAAAGTCAGTATGCATATCAGAACTGGGATTTTGATAATCAGTTATATTTCCATGCAGGAAATTCGCCAGATGGTGTATCTGCTTACGGTGATTCAAATCCTTGGAAAGCAGGTTATGAAAACTATGTGAATCCAAATAATGATGAGAGATTTGACCATGTGGGAATTACGCTGAATGGTGATGTGAAGAAACATGAAGCAATCAGTTATATTAATGGGCTGAATCCTACAGAACTAGATTCTAATAATTATTATAAAAATATTGCAAATAGGTACAATCCGGATGGAAAGCTCAGAGACACAGGATCTAATAAGGCAAGTACAGATTCTGCCTGTGCAACACGTTTTGCGGATAAAGGTGTGAATGACAGATTATTTACTGTATGGATTGATTATGATGGTTCTAAAATGAATGTCAGTTATGCAAATGGAAAATTTTCGACAGCAAAAAAACCAGACAGTCCTCAGATTAGTACAGCAATTGATTTAAGTAAATTTGATGGAAAGAAAGTATATATGGGCTTCACATCTGCAATTGGATCTTCTAAGGCAAACCATACAATACACTCTTTCCAGTTTACGAACAGATATGATGCTTCTTATGTATTGAACTATTATGTGAAGAACAAGACAACAGGAGAATATGAAAAAAAGAAAAGTTCAGATGTAAAGAGCGGAGAAGTAGGAACAGATGTTACAGCAGAGGATATAGACAAAAATTACAAGACAGCGTTTGATGCAGATGGATACAGCTACAGCACAGTGAAGGCACAGGAAACCACAGTGAATCTTACTGAAGCAGGTAAAACTTATGAAATGAATGTATATTATGATCCTGTTGATATTCCTGTACAAGAAGAAGCTGCTTATAAACTGAATTATTATCTGAAAGATCCGGTAACAGGAGAATATAAGTTAGATAAGACTTCTGATTCAGCAACAGGACCGGTAGGAACAGATGTTACAGCAGCAGATGTGGATAAGAATTATACAACGGCGTATTATGATAAAAATTATATTTTAAGTATAGAACACAAACAGGACATTTCTGTAAAATTAGAAAAAGCAGGTGAAACCTATGAAATGAATGTATATTATGATCCTGTAAAAGAAGATGAAGCAGCATACAAATTGAACTACTATCTAAAAGACAAAGTAACAGGAGGATATATATTAGATAAAACCTCCAATACAGTTGTAGGAAAAGTAGGAGCAGATGTCACAGCAGCGGATATAGACAAAAGTTACGAAACAGTTTATCAAAATGACAATTATGTATTAAGTAAAGATCATGCACAGGAGATTACTGCAAAATTAGAAAAAGCAGGCGAAACTTATGTAATGAATGTATATTATGACCCTGAGGAAGCATATTATAAGTTAAATTATTATGTGTTTGACAAAACTAAAAATGAGTATGTGTTAAAAGAAACAACAAATACTTCAACTGGATATATCGGCTCAGAATATAAAGTTACAGATGTAGATCCTGCTTATGGAACAAAGTATCCAAATTACACTGTAAATGAGGAAAAACAGGATACATTTAATGTAAAATTAGCAGAGGCAAATAAAATCTATGAGATGAATATATACTATGATCCGGAAGAAGCCGGATATAAGTTAAATTATTACAAGTTAAATCCAAATACTGAAAAATATGAATATGTAGAATCTACAATAGTGATTAAAGGTATAGTAGGTACAACTTATAGGGTAGTAGATGCAGATGCTGATTATGAATTAAAATACAATCAAGACAATTATACTGTGAATGAGAGCAAAAATGAAACATATACAGTTACAATCAAAGAACCAGATAAGACTTATGAAATGGATGTTTATTATGATCCGCTTCAAACAACTTATAAAACAGAATATTATTTAAAACAGCCAGATGGCACCTATAAACTACAGGATACTATACAGGGTGAAAAAACCTATATAGGAAAGAATGTAGCAGCACCTGAAAAGTCATATGATGGATATACACATGTGAATATTCCTGATTCTGTAGAGACAGAGGTTGTAAAGGCAGATGGTTCTACAACGATGAAAGTATATTATGATCCTGCACAAGTGCCAGTATCGCCTACCTATAAAGTAGAATATTACATAGAGCAGCCAGATGGAACATATAAGTTATATTCAGAAGAAAGAGAGATCAGTGGTAATACGGGAGAAGAAGTAGAAGCTGTGATTATTAACATTGATGGTTATACACACACAACTACAAATGATTCAAATGAAAAAGATATTGTTCGTGCAGACAGTTCAACAGTATTAAAAGTATATTATAACAGAGAGCCAGAGCCAACAATAGAACCAACGATAGAACCAACAGTGAAACCGACTGTAAAACCGACTGTAAAACCAACAAAAGAGCCGACAGAAAATGTCTCAGATGGAGATCCGGGTGCACCAAGCACAGGAAATAAGAAAAAGCATACATCAACTTCGCCAAGTACAGGAGATTATAATAATATGGTAACTTATGTTATATTGGCATTCTCTTCTTTGAGCATATTGGTTGGTGGAGTAATTATTAGAAGAAAAGAAAGAAAGTAATTTGTTACAACAGTCTTGTTATGCTAAAGCAGTATATATGTAAAAAGGATGTAAAAAGAGTCACTTAAAAAAGTGGCTCTTTTTCTTACATAAAGATTGAATGGAAACATAAGGTATTTGACCAAGTTTCTCAAAAATGCTATGATAGTTTTATATTGTTTTCTATTTAGAATGTAATGGATACGTTCCAGAGCATACCATTTTATGAGGAATAAATAAAAAGTGAATGGTAAGAAGATAATATACAAAGTACAAAAGCCTACTTGACAAATAGGAATATTATGTTATAATCATATCTAGCTACTAGGAAAACTATGAAAAAAGAAAAAATAAACATAATATAAGAATAAGAAAAGGAAGGTATCCGATTATGAGTAAACAAGAAAACAGAAAGTTACATTTTGAAACAATCCAATTGCATGCGGGACAGGAAAATCCAGATTCTGCAACAGGTGCAAGAGCAGTACCAATTTATCAAACAACTTCTTATGTATTTGACAATAGTGACCATGCAGAAGCAAGATTTAATTTAAGCAATTCGGGAAATATTTATGGAAGGCTGACCAATCCGACACAGGATGTATTAGAACAGCGTGTGGCAGCATTAGAAGGTGGTGTGGCAGCTCTTGCAGTAGCTTCAGGAGCAGCAGCAATTTACTATGCTATCTTAAATTTAGCACAGTCAGGGGATCATATCGTAGCAGAGAAAACTATTTATGGCGGAACTTTTAACTTGCTGGCAAATACACTTCCACAGTATGGAATCACAGCAACATTTGTAGATGCAGGTAATTTAGAGGAGATCGAAAATGCCATTCAGGATAATACAAAAGCGGTATTTATTGAAACATTAGGAAATCCCCATAGTAATGTGAAAGATTTTGATAAAATCGCAGAAATTGCACATAACCACAAAATTCCACTGGTAGTGGATAGTACATTTGCCACACCATATATTTTCCGTCCAATTGAGCATGGTGCAGACATTGTGGTACATTCTGCAACAAAATTTATTGGAGGACATGGAAGTTCTCT
>CAYRAV010000096.1:0-8933 GCA_964422365.1 uncultured Lachnospiraceae bacterium
AAACTTACCACCTTACAAATATAACTACTAAATATACCCGTATAAAGTTTTAACATTTCCTCATCAATATCCGCAAGTTCTTTGATAAAAATATCTACCTGCTCACGAGAAATTATTTGTCTTAACTCAAATATATACATCCCTCCCGATAGAACAATCATTTTAAGACTAAATCTCTACTCCATCTTTTAATCTAAAAATCAATCCATCTGTATACTGGTTACAAAGTATATGTATATTTCTGATTCTGTTACATAATTTAATATTTCCTGATATAACTCTTTTGTTACTAAAACATTTGTATCACCTAACGGTTCTCCAAAATCTCCACAAAGTGATATTGTCAATTTTTCTGCTTCTCCACAAAGCAACAAGTCAATCTCCACAATTGACAACTCACATAGTACGATATTCAAAACGTTTAATAGTGACATAGATAAATCAAGTTTCACTACTATTCAAAATAACACACACCTAAAACTCCGCATAAAATTGTCAATTCTGAAAAAATGTTTCACTACTATTCAAAATAACACACACCTAAAACCTGGCAAAGCAGGGGCATGTTTCAAAAAGGGTTTCACTACTATTCAAAATAACACACACCTAAAACTACAGCTCTGCTCTATCATCTTCGTATGTAGTTTCACTACTATTCAAAATAACACACACCTAAAACTTGTGGGCGAAAGCCTGTGGCGGAATCGAAGTTTCACTACTATTCAAAATAACACACACCTAAAACATTCTGATATAGTAGCTTATATGCTGCTTATTATATTAAGTGCTTTTATTATACAATATTATTTCATCATAGTCACTATCTATCAGCAAAATTTTTTCATAATCCAAATTTTTTTCTTCTTTTCCACTCTCTAACAAAAGAATTTCAATCTTTTTGTACTTAGAATATTTATATAACTCTACTATCTCTCCTTCTTCTAAAAACCCTTTTATGTTTACAAAAAATAATACCTTTGCCAAATGAAAATTTTGCACCACATCAATAATCAGCAATATTCTTTCCAAAATAGTTTGATAATTATTTTGTTTGATTTTTAATCCTATCATTTTCAAATAATCCTTGACTTCTATATTTTCTTTACATTCAAATTCAAATGGTAATTCTACCAATATATCTGAAACATCCAAACATAAATTATAAAATGTTGTTTCAAATTCATCTAATCTCTCATAATCTAAATCATAACTTTGTTCCACATAATGATATAAAGCATTTTGGATTTTTCGTTGAGAAAAGTCAAAGTTCATAAAATCCATAATAAACATAGTCTCCTTTGAGAAAGAAAGAATTTTCTCATTTTCCTCTAAAATTATTTTTTCGTCTATTCCTTCCTCAATACCATTAGACAATTTATAAACGCTGCTTACCAAACGTCCAAACAGCTTATGATTTTCAATTTGTATCACATTTACATAATCATCCGAAAAGGTAATTTCCGTTTCAAAAGAAAAGATTCTCATCTTCATATTAATCTCCATTCCCATGCAGATTGTGCCAATTTTTTGCATGTTCTAATGCATACAATTTTGAAATGTAATGATCCTTTATTTATAATTTTTTACATCTCATACATATTATTTCATATGTGAGACAGGCAATTCATAAAATAAATGTTATTCTTTCATCCTTTTAATATAAAATCCTGCTGTTCTTAAAAGCTGTTGCATCAAAATTAAATGATACAACATATCATTTGCCACCAGTGTACTGTATCATTGATAATTAAACAAACCTACTTGTTTATTCTTCTACCTGTTGTATTGGATTTTTTATCCGCATCCACCACTACACTGTCAAAAATCTGCTTTCCAAATGAACAAATATCCAGCATAGTTTTATCAAATATCAACGAATACAATACACTATTTCAGCTATTATGATATGATTTCAGCTTAGTGTGACAATCCCTTTGGGAAGCTCTTTTATACTATAATTAATCTTTCATCTGTTTCTAAGACTGTTTGTTGTGCATGGCCTGATATATATTCAATGCTGCCGAATTGTTTTTCTGTTATAGTTAACATCTCCACCAAACCGGCTTTGGGTTTATTTTTTCTGATTTTATTTCTGATTAAATTGGCAGAACTTCCATTTAATGTTAATTTAGAATACACAGATTCCTGCATCATAATAAAACCTTCCCGAAGGAGCATTTTTCTAAATTTCAGATATTCTTTTTTATCTTCATTTGTGATTGTGGGCAAATCAAAAAACACTATAATCCTCATAAATCTGTAACTCATTTAAACTCGTACAATGCCAATGCATCAATGGACATTTTTTCTATAGTATCGAACGTTTTCTTTAAATACAGCTGTATTACATTCGTTAAATAATATTCTTTCCCACAAAATTCTACTTTTTTATTTAACAAATCCACAAGCTGTATTTTATATTCGGGTGTAAATTCATTTTCTAAATTTTTATATACAAATTCATCCACAACAATGCGAAAAGGCTCCATTAAATCACATGATAAATTAAATTGGTTATATTCATTAATGTGCTTAATTCCCAATTGCGTAAGATAGCCGTTTGCAACAATTTCTTTATTAAAATTTGATAACAGAATTGCATATCCATAATCAAGAGCTGCATTAATATTATTCACATCATCCCTAGAAAACCCTTTGCCAAACAAACTGTTAAAGTATACCTTTGCTGCATGCCCCTCACGATTTGTGACATCAAAAAATTCAATTTGATTCGCATACTCATGTAATTTCTCATAAGCAGCCATTCCCAATTTTTCTAATAAATTTGCCTGATTAATAATTTTCTGCTGTATAATATGTGTCCATACCAGCTTTTTAAAAAATCTGTATTCCATTCTATCTGAGAAAAAATTTTTTTACTTGTATTGTGACTCCCATAATACGGAACCAATTCGCTAACCGGATTTCTTTTTTCATCACAAAATACAACCTTTACCTTTCTCTTCATTAGTTCACACAACAAGTATGAAGTAATGGAAACTCGTGTAGAATCAATAATAATGGTGTTAATTTCTGATAAATGTATCATTTTCACTTCATCCGTCCTAATTAACAAATATTCATTTTTATAATTTAATTTGGCATGGCTTTTCACAACAACTGTTCTCCAGCTCAAATAGTCTGCCTCCTCTCATACAGCCCTGTAACAGACTGATCAATAAAAGTTGTTCCTGCTTTAACGGAATACCCGCTTTTTCTTCCCATACGGTCAGCTAATTTACTTTCATTAAATTTTTTCATATTAGCACATTCTGGATTCGCTTTTGTTAATTTTAATAATTCCAAAAGGAATGCTCTCTTCTCTTCTAATTTTGATTCTAAAGTATCATATGTGCCACTATTATCAATTTTACTTATAATACTCTCATAAGAAGAATATTGACTTTTCATTTTCTCTTTGAAAAATTTATAAAATTCATCCATGCATTTTTCCACTTCCTGCTTATTATACTTATCATAAGTTCCTTTTTCCATCATATGAATCAGCCAATAAAATTCCTGATGTTTGCCGCCTAAGACAAATTGTTTTGCATTTACAACCTCTGTTGCTGCGGTCAGATAAAAACGATTTCCCTCTGAATCCTCAATCAGCTGATTTTTCTGTACCTTTTTTCTTATGATTGTTACCTGCTCTGTTCCCAGAACTTCTTGTAAATACTCCTCTAACTTCATTTCTCCACTTGCAATTTTCTTAGCATCCATAATCGGAATACCTTGTAATATTAACTTCTTCTTATTTTTTTGCTGATACTCCAATAACGTAAAATATGCTGCTTCACCACCTTGGTATCCACCATATTTACTAACATCTAACCCCTTCTTTAACGGAAGTAATTTCGTATTCTTATTTTCTCCACTCTTTGGATAGATTGTTTCATGATAGAATGCACCTGTGTTTTCTTCTAATTTCTTAGTAATGATACAATCTCTGTATGCAAAAATTTTCTTTATGTATTCGAGAGCCTTCCTGCCATTCCATGTTTCAACCCCTTCTGCATCATAAAATATCTTTTCAAATTTAGATAAAATATAACTGAATTTTTGTTTTTTATCCTTCTTGGCACTTTCCTTATAATATTTTATAAATTCATTGTAATCAATCTCCTCTTCATACTTTGGATAGGCTGCCTTAATATAAAGCCCTATCACACAGGCTAAATATGCATCCTGTGCATGATGAAAATCATTGATAGTCCTGCTTTTTAGCAGTGTATATCCATCTGGATTTCGAATCAGACAGCCATTTTCATCTTTTTCCTCCTGTGTATAAGTCTGTCTTAATTCACTGCTTAAATTTGCTTTAATCTCAATTGCTTTTATTTCATCTTTGTAGTAATCTCCAATTAAATTTGCAACATTTTTTACAATCTGCCTTGTCTCCACTAATTGCCTATGAATAAATCTCTTTGTTGCCCTTTTTTCAAAGGTTTCTTTCTGTAAATTTGCATATTTTTGGGGACTAATCAATCCGCACTGGTAAAGATTATTCCACATTGCCTGTACTTTTTTTCTGTCAAACACTTCAAGAACTAAATGATTTCCTTTTTTCTGATTCTCTCCTTTTTTTACCAATGCTTTATTGTCTAAACTATCATCCTTTATCATGGTTCTTGGAATAATATGATCCACCTCATAGCTTTCCAGTTCTCCCAAATTTAGTGTTTCTCCGGAATACAGACTCTTTCCATTCTGCAAATAGTACAGATATGCTTTCTCTTCATCTAGTTTTTTCTGATTCTCCTTATTTTTTAATTCTTCTTCCGCCTGTGCATTAAAATCCTTTACCTCTTCTTTTAATTTTTTATATGCGTTCTGAAGCTGTCTTGCTCTTGTAGTTGTACGAACTTTCTCTCCCTGTTCTCTTGCAAATTCAATAAAAATCTGCTGTGGTTTTACTCCATCCATAATTTTGATAATTTCTTCTATAATTTGAAGGCTTTGCCAGATACCACGCTTAATTGCAGGAGAGCCATGCAAATCATTCACAGCCTCAAGAAGTGTTGTATTTTCATCTAATCTTTTTCTTTTTTCTTTTATAATATCATAAAATTCCATTTCTCTGTCATTGATAATCTGCATCAGATTCAGATTTCTTCTATCCTCTCTGAGAACATCCATTATAGTTACTTTTTCATGCCTTTTGTTGTACCCCTTTATACCATTTAAAAATTTCTCAGATAGTTTTCCCCATCCGGTGTACTGCAGTTTTAATATTTTCTTCAACTGTGCTTGTGTAATTTTTTCACCATATTTCTGTTTGATTTTTCGTTTCACAATATCACGTTCTTCAAACACAGTAAGCCAATAAATCAATTCCTCAATCATTTTAGTGTTTTCAAAAGTAATCTCTCCAAAAATATGTGTAAAGTCAATATATGCCGTCAATGAGGATGCAAATCCACCCTCTTTTTGATAACCTGTTACTTCATATTCTTCATTTTCTTCTTTTACTTTCCCATATTGTGTGCGTATTAGCCACCTTTTGAAAGCCTTGTCTGTTACATTTTTTTGTTTTTTAAATACTTCCTCTATGATTTTCTTCTTGTCTTCAACCGGTAACAGTCTGCCATCAACACGAATCTTATTTAATTCCTGGAATACTTCATATTCTGCATAAAGCAAAGAATATTTAGGCAGTACTTTTTCCTCCGGAAGGTAAGTACAGAAGCTGGTCATCCTTGTGATGAATTTCTCTGCTGTTTGATCAATATCTACAACCTCATTAAAATTCCAAGGATAAATTTTTTCTTCTTCTTTTCCTTCTTTTTTATTCATCCATGCAAAATTTCTCTGTTGATTATGCTGATAAGGATTTAAAGGTCCAACAAAATATGGAATTCTAAAAGTCAATAATTTTAAAATTTTTTGTTTGTTCTCCTTAAGTGCAGGATAAAATTCACCTTGCTTTTGTAAGATAAGTTCCAGTTCCATTTCATTTAATTGATATGGAATATAAGCATTGTTTACTTCATTTTGTTTTGATAAATATTCTTCTTTTTCCATCTCAATTAATGCTGTCTGATAATCTGCATCTTCTTTTGCTGCTTTATCTAATAATTTTTTTATTTCATCATAAAGTGACTTTTTATCACATCTTCCTGTCCCCTGAATATAATTTGCATAAGTTGGTGCATATTTATCTTTTCCATTCATTTTTTCTTCTCTAAAAAAATCTATATATTCCTCTTTTGTCAAATACTTTCTAAACAGAGCTTTTAATTTAGCAAGCTCTTTATGATGTTTTTCATACTTATCAACCATAGCCTCTGAAAGGTATTGTTTCCCTCTTAAAGTTTCCTCCATTGCCATCCAGCTGTAAATCCTTTTTAATGCCTCTACCACAGAAAATTTTTCTCCCAATAAATCTTTAAGCTCTGCTTCTGTTTCTTCATATTTTGCATCTTTAAAAGCAACCTTAATAGTCTTTTCATTTTCATCCCTCAGTTCATCATCCTTCATAATTTTTGTTAGATCAAAGGAATATCCTAGAAAAGCACCCACAAGTTCTTTTGCATACTTTTTATCCACCCCCTGTTTTGTTAACAGTTCCACTACCTTTTCCTGTTTTGTTTTCTTGCCATCCTTTTCCCCTTTCAAAATAGTTTCTATCATGTCAAAACATTCTTCTGAATATGTAATCTCTATTTTTAATTGGTCCATTAATTCCTGCAAAAGAATCTTAAATGCCTCTTGTGCAGAAGCAATCGCCTCAAATTTCTGTCCCTGATATAAAAAATGTCCGCGATATTTTATCATATGATGCAAAGTCAGATAAATCATTCTTGGATCTGCTTTTTCATCTGTATTTATTAAATATTTTCTCAAATGATATCTTGTAGGATATTCTTTATAAAATTGAATATCTGTATAGCCTTTGTCCTGAAATAAAATGTAATCTGTCTTTACTTTTTTATCTTCCTTCCATAAAAATGCTTCGTCTAAACGAATAAAGAAACTTTTATCCACATCCAAAATCATTGGCTCCATTATTTCCTGCAGCAGATGTATTCTCTGTCTCCTTCTTTCATATCTTCTGCGTGTGCTTCGATGCAATCTGCATTTTTCTGCGGTCTCTCCTGCTTCAAACAATCTTGCTCCCCACATATTTTTCTTTCTAAATTGCAAAAGTTTGCCCTCTAAATCAATAACACACCAGCCTACGCTGTTCGTCCCCACATCTAACCCAATATTATATTCCTGATTTTTCATAATGATATACCTGTAAACAGAATATGAAATCCTTTGCAACATCAAATTTCTGCTTCCATTTTATCCTTTCTTAAATATTTATATTTAAATTTCACCAAGTTACGACATTAATTATATTATCAGTTTCTATCTGTAAAGTAAAATTTAATTTTAATAATTGATTTTATATTTTTCTTATGTTATTATGTATATATATATATTATTTTTTTACATTTGTTGTAACTTAGGTTTTGTTTTAGGTATATGTTATTTTCAAATTACAACCTGTCATACAAAAAGAGTTGTACACTCTGCACATGGAACATTCTCATCAATAGTAGACTGCACAACTGTTTCTGTACGACATATAGTAACAGTTCAGCTATGCCATTCATAATTTTCCAGAATGTACTATTATTACCAAAAAAGTTACAGCTGAACTGTTACGATAAATATTTTTTATTTTTCTCTTGCATTTTCTATTTTTTTATAATACTATATAATTGTTATTACTACTATTCAAAATAACACAACGAGTTAAAATAAATTTTTAAACTAAATACTCTTTTGAGACGACTGCGTATGGCAGTCTTTTTTCAAAGCATTTGACTTTATTATTATTTATTGTAAAGAACTTTTTACAATGAATTTTCAACGGAATATTGCACATCTGATTTTATTATATTTTTATTCCCATTAACCCTCTATAACAATTTGTCCCAAATTCATTCAATGCAGTCTACTGCACCTCATAAATTTGGAACAAATCCCCTCACAAGTTATTTGTAACTGTTTAGATGGTGTCACATACAATTTACACATACGAGTTCCACATCTCCTAAACAATTACAAGTTTTTAAAATCTGTCTCCCATACTACTAATCTTGGTTACTAATGGCACTAATTTTTTTCCTGCATCTCCAAACACACTATCCCCACTGACAATACATTCTCCTTTATTCAGCCGCTTTAACTTATTCATCCATTCTATGGCATGTGATTTATCCTGATTAATGCTTGTTGCCATAGAAACAACTTCGTTGTCTGGACAAGACAAACGTATGAATGAATAAATTGTAAACAAAACACACTACTATTGAAAATTTATGGTATTATAGTTGTTTACAAGGGCAGTAAGGGAACACTGGTCAGTCACGATAAATGCATGAAATAGTATCTATCCATAATTCTAAATTTAATGTAAAATTATAGATGACATTTCCAATACATTCGTATACAATAACTCTATTAAGTCTAAATGGAGTGAAGAAAATGAGCATAAATAAAGCATTAGAGGATTGTCTGGAATCGGTAGAGGATCCAAGAACAGAAAAAAATCTAAAACATAAATTTATCGATGTTATGGCAATTGCCATTCTTGCCACAATCAGCGGGGCAGATACATGGGATGATATGGAAGACTGGGGAAATGCAAAAAAAGAATGGCTTTCTACCTTTCTGGAACTGCCAAACGGAATCCCTTCCCATGACACATTTAACAGGATATTTTCCATGATAGATCCACAACAGTTCCATAAAGCCTTTATTGACTGGGTCAAGGCTGTCACAGAAAAAGTAGAAGGTGTAGTGGCAATTGACGGGAAAACCATCCGGCGGAGCAAAGATGTAACAAACAGTAAGAGGGCAATTCATGTGGTCAGTGCATGGGCAGCTGGATATCAAAGGGTGTATTGTGACCATTGATGCAATGGGGACACAGAAAA
>CAYRAV010000097.1:0-8494 GCA_964422365.1 uncultured Lachnospiraceae bacterium
TAATTTGTTTTAATGCTTTTACATAAATTTTTGTTGGTGTCAACAATGTTTCTCCTAAAGTTGCACCTAAAGATTCGTAATACATCTCCAATGCTTCCCGCTTGATATTAAATACTTTTCTTACCAGAGAATATCCATTACTGTGGATACCAGAAGATGCCATACCAATCAATACATCTCCTGCTTTCAGGTCTGCCCCTGTAATCAGGTCTTTCTTGTCTACAATACCTACTGCAAATCCTGCCAAATCATATTCATCCACAGGATAAAATCCTGGCATTTCCGCTGTCTCTCCACCAATTAAGGCAGACCCGGACTGTCTGCATCCCTCTGCTACACCGCTTACAATAGTCGCAATTTTCTCAGGTTCATTCTTACCACATGCGATATAGTCTAAGAAAAATAAAGGTTCCCCTCCTGCACAAGCAATATCGTTTACACACATGGCAACACAGTCAATACCAATCGTGTCATGTTTGTCCAATTCAAACGCTAATTTTAATTTTGTTCCTACACCATCTGTTCCTGATACTAATGTAGGTTCCTCCATATTTTTAAAGCTGGTTAAAGAAAATGCACCAGAAAATCCTCCTATGTTCGTTAATACTTCTTTTCTCATGGTACTCTTTACATGTTCCTTCATAAGTTCCACTGATTTGTAACCGGCTTCAATATCTACTCCAGCGTTCTTGTAATCCATTTATATAATCTCCTTTCATAAGGGGTTTCCTTACATCTGTTTCAAATACTCTTCATATCCTAGCTTGTCTAATTTGTCTGCTTTCTTTACTACAGCATCTTTTAATTCTGCACAGTAGTTTTTCACTTTCTCTCTTAAATTTTTATCGCCAATGGATAACATCTGTGCTGCCAGAATTCCTGCATTAGCCGCTCCATTGATGGCTACAGTTGCTACTGGAATACCTGATGGCATTTGTACAATTGAATAGAGAGAATCTACACCGCCTAATGTTTTTGTGTGGATTGGTACTCCTATTACTGGAAGTTTGAATATTGCAGCACACATTCCCGGCAAATGAGCAGCACCGCCTGCTCCTGCAATAATAACTTCAATTCCTCTTTCTTCTGCTTTTTTTGCATAATCCACAAATATATCCGGCATTCTGTGTGCTGAAATCACTGTCATCTCATACGCAATATCAAATTTTTCTAACATTTCAGCAGCCTTGCTCATAATCGCCAGATCTGAATCACTACCCATTAATATTCCTACTTTTGCCATATTATATTCTATCTCCTTTACTATCCCTTTGTTGTGGTACAAAAAACATAGAAAACTGCCATAGTCAAATACCTGCTGCAAGCAGCTGCACCATACTCACTGTTATTTATCATATCATCTTTTTTGCCTTTTATCAAGAATGAACAAAAGATTTTTGCCAAATTAGTGTAACAGTTCAGCCATGCAGAAATAGTTATATAAGACTGTACAATAATCGAATATAGGCAGCAAAAAAAAATTACTACATATAGTTAACCCCCTACGAGAAATTAAAACTATATATAGCAATCTTTTTTTAATATGTCAGTTCCTGCAATTTATTGTAATAACTCTGAGCAATTAGCATTTTTTAATATTTGCCAAAACCATCTCCAAGAGAAATGACTTGTTCATTCATATTTGACACAGAAGAGGAAGACATCATTGGTGTACTTCTAAAAGAAGAATTTGAATGACCTGTTTCTAAATGGTAGATAGAAAGCATCTCTCTCATTCTTAATGCCTGATTTGACAATTCTTCACTTGCTGCTGCACATTCTTCACTAGTAGCAGAATTGGTCTGTACTACTTGTGATACTTGTGTAATTGCCTGCTCAATCTGTGCTACAGCAGTTGCCTGATAATTAGAAGATTCTGCAATACCATTAATAATTGTTTCACTTTCCTGCACTACGTTTGTAACAGCTTCTAATGCTTTTGCTGTATCATCTAAAATTCTAGAACCCAGATTAACTTTTCCAATAGAATCTTCAATCAATTCAGCAGTTTCTGAAGCAGCAGCAGAACTCTTAGCAGCAAGACTTCTAACTTCCTCTGCTACAACTGCAAATCCTTTTCCTGCTTCACCTGCTCTTGCTGCTTCAACGGCAGCATTCAATGCAAGAATATTTGTCTGGAATGCAATATCATCAATCACTTTGATAATCTTAGAAATGCTTTCAGATGCTTTATTAATATCCTGCATAGCACCCATCATATCCTGCATCTGGCTGTTGCCTTTCTTTACATCATCAATGGCACGGACTACCAAGTCAGCAGCAGAATTTGCCTGTTCTGCATTCTGTTTTGTCTTATCTGCAATCTCATCGATAGAAGCTGTAATCTCCTGAATTGCACTCGCCTGCTCTGTAGACCCCTGAGCCAATGCCTGACTTGCGTTTGCTACCTGAGAAGAACTAACTGTAACCTGTGAACCTGCATCATTAATATTAGTCAATGCGTGGAAATTATCTTCTACCAGTTTCTTTAAAGAATTGCCTAACAAATCATCAGCAGATTTCGGAGTAACTGTAATTGTCAGATTACCGTTCGATACCTCTTCTGCAATTTTTGACTGATATTTAATATTATCAATTACCTTATTATAAGAATCTACTAATTCACCAAACTCATCATCACTATACTTTACTAAATCAACGTTAACGTGTCCCAAAGCAATTTTCTTTGCTGCTTCTGATAACTGCTTTACATTTTTATCGATTGCTTTTGTCAAAGATAATGCAATTACCACTGTAATTAAAACGGATACCAATGCCAATACAGTCGTAAAAATATTTGAATTTTTTAAATATGAAGCTGCATTAGAAATATTAGTACTAGCGATATTTTTTGCTGATAATTCACCAATTATTACATTAAGAATTGTAAGTACTATAGAAACAGCAAACCCTAAAATCAATTTTGTTTTCATTTTCATATTTTTCATATCCATACCTCTCATTCTTCATCTATTATCATATTATCTGCCTGTTCAACAACTGATAAATCTTCATCATTCAACAATTTATCAGGATCTAACAACAATTTAACGGAATCTCCCACCTTGCCAATTCCATATACATATTTATGATGTGCCTTTTCTGCCCGTCCGATGGTAGGTGGCGGCAATATATTTTCTTCTTTAATTTCAACCACTTCTGCAATTTTCTCTACAACCAGACCAACCACTGTGGATTTTACACTAATGACAATAATACATGTTCTGTCATTATACTCAAATGGTTCCTGTTTGAAACGCAGCCGGACGTCAATAACAGGAATGACTTTTCCCCGCAGATTAATCAGACCTTTAATGTAATCTTCTGTCTCAGGAATTGCTGTAATTTCCTGAAACTGAATAATCTCGTTTACATATTGAATTTTCAATCCGAAGTATTCATTTCCTGATTTAAAAGTCATGTACTTGCCTTTTTGTGCATCATGTTCATTTGAATCGGTTTGGGAGTCTTCTGCCTGTTTCCTTACTTCATTCGTTTCATCCATATAGATATACTCCTTCCTTTCTATAATTTTATTCTATCAAACCACCAGGGTCTAATATCAAAGCAATGCTTCCATCACCAAGCTGTGTACAACCAGACAAGCCTCTTACCTTTTTGATATAGGAAGGAATTGGCTTTACAACAATCTCCTGCTCACCAACCAGTTTGTCAACAAAAAGACAGATTTTCTTCTCTTCCATCTCAAGAATCAACATCATACCATTTTCCACAGAATTCTGATATTCTTTCAAACCATATCGTTCTCCCAGTCGAATTACCGGAAAACATTCTCCGCGTATCATGATATATTCTTCTCCATTAGGTTCATGAATCATCATATCCTCTTTCACACGAACAAACTCTTTAATTACACCTGTTTCCAACACAAAAGAAGAACCGCCTGTTTCCATAACAATACCATCAATAATGGCAAGTGTCAAAGGAATCTTTAAATTCATGATACTGCCTACTCCCGGCATACTTTCAATATCCAATGTACCACCGATTGACTGAATATTCTGAACTACCACATCCATGCCTACCCCTCGTCCTGAATATTCTGTAATCTGCTCATTAGTAGAAAACCCAGGAAGAGTAATGAACTGATAAATTTCTTTGTCCGTGTAAGAAGAATCTGGCTTGCTTTCATCTAACAGCCCTTGCTTCTTCGCCTTTTTGAGTATCTTTTCCCTGTCAAGACCTTTTCCATTATCTTCCACACTAATCCATACCTTACCTGCTTCTGTTCTCGCTGATAAGGTAACCTTGCCTTTATCACGTTTTCCACTCTCCGCACGCTCTTCATTGGTTTCAATTCCATGATCTACAGCATTTCTCACCAAATGCATCAAAGGATCTGAAATATGCTCGATAATATTTTTATCTACTTCTGTCTGTTCTCCAACCATTTGAAACTCAATATCTTTTCCTAACTTTCTAGATACATCAAAAACAATGCGGTTCATCTTTTGGAACGTATTCATCAGCGGCACCATTCTCATGGACATAATGACATTCTGTAAATCAGTAGAAATCTTGGACATTTGAGCTGCTGCTTTATTAAAACTATTCAGATTCAGCCCAGGCACTTTCAAATCGGGATTCTGCAATACAACTGACTCAGAGATAACCAATTCTCCTATCAGGTCCATCAATTGATCCATTTTTTTGATACTGACACTGATAAAAGCAGTCTTCTCTGTCTTAGATTTATCCTTTGCCAATTTTTTCTGCTTACCTGGCTCTCTGGATTTAATTACAAAATCACCTGGTGCCATTGCTGGTTTATCAGGTTTCTTTTCCTCACTATCCTCTTTCTTATCAGATATCTGTGCTTTTGTCTCTATCTCTTCCACACTGGATTCTAAATCAATCTGGGTAGTATGTTCACCAAAATCAAATCCTTGAAGAAATTCTTCTGCCTTACATTCAAAAATGTCAATCTTCTTGATATCATATCCTTCGCCAATTAGTTTTCGTATTTCTTCTTCACTGCACTGTGCCTGTAGAAGAATTCGAAAGCCTTGTTCCAATATCACTTCTGCACTGCCCTCATCTGAAATAATATCCTCTGGCGAATACAGCAAATCCTCTGCCACTTCTTTCAATGCATATACAGTCTTATAAGCATGAACATTCGCCATCTCTGTTTCCGGATAAAAAGTAAGGTAGATTTTGTAAAAATGACTGTCACTTGTACCAACGGGTGCTATGTAAAACTGATTTGGCTCTGCAGCTTCACTCTCAGATGTTTCCTTTGTTTCCTCTCCTGATGCACCACTTTTCAGCTTCTTTAAAAATTTGTCAAGTTTCTTGATAATTCCACTAGCATCACCATCTACTGGTTCACCATTTCGAATTTTTTCCATTTCATTTGAAATGAAATCCTCCACTTCCAACACATGCTCCACTAATTTCAAATGAGGAACATTATCTGGTTGGGATTCTCTTAAAAAATAAAAAACATCCTCTAGTTTATGTGATACAGCCGTTATATTATCGAACATCATGATGCCCGATGAACCTTTGATTGTATGCATGGTTCTGAATATTTCATTTATGCTGTCTTCATCAAAACATTCTGCATCTTTCTGTTCTAAGACTCTTTCCTGAAGCTGTTCAAGTAACTGCTCATTCTCAAACAGATAGATGTCCAGCATGCCTTCTGTATTAAATTCTTCAGCCATAGCCTTCTCCTTTACTAAAAAATTCTAATATGTTCCTTCATCATATCAGTTTCAGTTTTTTTAATGCCTGTTCAAATCTTCCCTGATCGATAGGCTTGCCGGAATATACAGCACAACCCAGTTCAAATGCCATATCCACATTTTTTTTATCATTCAAGGCAGTGGTCATAATAACCTTTACCGCCTTCTCCTCTGGTATGTTTCTTTGTTTCTCCAGATTACGGATACCTACAAGTGCCTGATATCCATCCATAACCGGCATCATAATATCAAGACACACCAGGTCATATGGCTCTCCATCTTCCAATGCCATCATAAATGCATCTACTGCTTCCATTCCATCTACAGTAACATCACATTCGCCATACTTTGACAGAAAACTTGCCATAGATTTTCTTGTTACAAAATCATCTTCTGCTAATAGAATCTTCATATTCTCTCTCCTTTACATTTTATTTAATAATGCATATGTTCTCTTTGCGATATCAGGCAATTTCTCCTGATATTCTACCGCTTTCAAATCATAAGCAACTTTAGGCATTCCATAAACTACACAAGTAGATTCATCCTGCCCTATGGTTCTGGCACCAGCATTTCTCATAGCTAGTAATCCTTTTGCACCATCACCACCCATTCCAGTCAAGATAATTCCTACCGCATTGTCACCTGCCACTCTGGCAACAGATTCAAACATCACATCCACTGATGGACAATGTCCATTCACTTTTGGTCCTTTTTTACATTCTACCTGATAAACTCCATTCACTTTCACAAGATGCATATGTGTATCTCCTCCAGGAGCAATCAACATATGTCCCGGCAGCACTCTGTCTCCTGTTCTTGCCTCTTTTACCTGAATACGGCACTGGTCATTCAATCTTTTTGCATACATTCCAGTAAATCCTGGCGGCATATGCTGTGTCGCTACGATTCCCGGAATATCTGTTCCAAATTCCTTTACCACAGCAAAAATTGCTTCTGTACCGCCTGTAGAAGCTCCAATCGCCACAATAAGATTATTCCCCTTTACAGAAAGCTGTTGTGGTTCTTGCATCATAACCGTCTTTTTTATATTGCTGATTTTAGCTGTAGATGCAATCTTAATCTTTACCAGAAGCTCATTTCTAATAAAATCTTCTAACTGTACCCTGCTTGTTACAGCAGGTTTTGCTACAAAATCTACAGCTCCTGCATTGAGTGCATCAAACACTTTATCACTTAAAGAACTGATAACCACAACAGGAAGGGGATATTGGGGCATCAATTTCCGAAGAAATTCTATTCCATTCATTCTTGGAAGTTCCACATCTAATGTCATAACATCAGGCTGGTGCTTTATAATGGCATCTCTTGCCTCAAATGGATCTTTGGCAGTTGCCACAATTTGTATTGCAGGATCCTTACTCAGATTCTGAACTAACAATTCTCTAAACACTATGGAATCTTCCACTATTAAAACCCTAATTGGTCGCATACATCAATCATTTCCTTCCTTTTTCCTAAATATCGATGGCTGGATAATCTGAAATGGAATACTGTTCCTGTCTAATGTCTCTGTTGTTCCTATAAACAAATATCCCCCAGGTTCCAGAAAATCATATACCTTCTGAAGCAATTCACATTTTGTTTTTTCATCAAAATATATCATAACATTACGCAAAAATATCGTATGCATCTTTCTTTTAAAGGGAAAAGGATCCATCAGATTGAACTGCCGGAAAATAACTTCTTTTTTCAATTCCTCCTTTACCTCATAGCGGCTGCCTCCAGCAACAGATTTAAAAAAACGTTTTTTCCATTGCTCAGGAACGCTTTTTAACTGGTCCGTGCTATAGGCACCAGCAATTGCCTGCTGTAAAACCTTGACAGATATATCTGTTGCCAGAACTTTTGTATCCCACTTATCACGCTCTAAACCAAAAAAGTCTGCCAAAACCATAGCTATCATATAAGGCTCCTCGCCTGTTGAAGCAGCACCGCACCAGATACGCAAATCCTTTTTTACATTCTCCTTTTTTTTGAGCCACGGCAAAACTACTTTTCTAAAATAATCAAAATGCTCAAATTCTCTCATGAAATAAGTATGATTCGTTGTCAGAAGATTCACTAACATTTTTTCGAGAGTACCAGTCCGGTCATTCTCAACAGAATTCATATAGTCATCAAAGTTTTTCCATCCGCCTGATTTAATATAGTTGGAAAGACGTCCATTTACAATTACCTTTTTCTGGCTCATATCTATACCATAACGCTGCTTCATATAAGTTGAAATTCTTAAAAATTCTTCATCTGTTATCAACTCTTTATCCCTCCCATTAAAATACTGAAATTACCAGTTCAGCATAATCGGCGCGATATCTTACAACATATCTCAAAAATATCGGAATTAAATTTCACACCTGCTTCTTTATTCATGATTTCAAGGGCATCCTCTTTACTGCAATTTTCCCTTTCTGTCAACATACAATATCTTTCCATTATGGAAACAATCTGTGCAGCAAGTGGAATTTCCTTTCCCCTTAAGCCGTCAGGATATCCGCTTCCATCCCAGTTTTCATGGTGATGGCGTGCAATATCAATTGATGTACTGATAAAATCATTATAATCATTGCTAACATAGAGATCATGTAAAAACTCTGCCCCTATTCTTGTATGATTTTGTGCAATGGTAGTTTCTTCTTTGGTCAATTCTGTTTTTTTCAATAAAATATCCTTTGGTATACCAATATTTCCTATATCACAAAGAGGTGCTGCCAATTCTATTGTATCAACATAAGTATCTGAAATCTTATCTTCAAACAAAG
>CAYRAV010000098.1:0-8409 GCA_964422365.1 uncultured Lachnospiraceae bacterium
AAATGGCATAGAAATCGTAGTTGGTGGTAACATCATCATACCCATAGACATTAATGTAGATGCAACAACCATATCAATTACTATAAATGGTAAATAAATTAAAAATCCTATAATAAATGCTTTTCTCAATTCACTTATAATAAAAGCTGGAATTAATACTGTTATTGGTATATTATCTTCTGAATTCTCCAAGGTTTCTGAAGATACTTTTCCTATATCCAAAAAAAGTTTTAAATCTTTCCTGTCTGTTTGTTTTAACATGAATGTCCTTAAAGGTGCCATCCCCTTTTCAATTGCCTCTTCCTGCGCAATTTTCCCACCAGCAAGCGGCTGAAGTGCGTCCGTATTAATTTGTGCAAATACCGGTGACATAATAAAAAAAGTCAAAAACAATGCCAAACCAATTAATATCTGGTTTGGTGGTGTTGTTTGTGTTCCCAAAGCTGTTCTCAAAAAATGAAGAACAATAATTATTCTTGTAAACGATGTAACCATAATTAGAATAAATGGTGCCAATGACAATACTGTTAAAACTAATAAAATTTGTAATGTGCTTGATAATTCTGCACTATCTCCATTAGAAGATATTGTAAAAGAAAAATCATCTCCATTGCCTGTTACTTCTGAATCTAGTACTCCACTTCCATCTATCTCATCAACAGTGGTGATATCATCTGTTGTTCCTGTTGCATAAACCGGAGTAGCACAAAGAAAGGTTAATACACATATCAGAAACAACATACTTGAGATTTTTATTATATTTCTTAGTACTTTGTTTACATATTTTTTCATGAATACCAACCTTTTCTATTTTTTATCATTTTTGCTTTTTTGTATGTTTTTTCTCTTTTTATTCATTTTCTCTAATACTTCTTTAAAATCTGGCATTGGTTTCCATTCCTGTTCTTCCCATTGAATAGATTCGGAAGGAATTTCTGAAAGAAAATTTACCTCATCTTTTCCCACACCAACTGCAATAAATTTATTACCAATCTTTAAAATCTGCACATATTTATTTTGATTTATTCTATGTGTCTCAACAATCTTAATATTCTTATTCTTATTTTGTGCAACAGTAGATTTCGCTACCCACTGAGTTGCAAAATATGCAAATATAATTACTAATATAAATGCAGCCAATACTCCCACTAATTCTAAGCAATTGTTGAATGTAGAACCCATACTTATTGTTAAAACCATTTTTCCTCCAAAGTATTAACACGCTAGGTAATTTTGTAACTACTTAATCACCTAGCGCACTCATATTATCCTTGCTTTTAACCCACTGCTTTATTTACCGCTTCTAACACTCTGTCCGCCTGAAATGGTTTTACGATAAAATCTTTTGCTCCTGACTGAATAGCCTCAATAACCATTGCTTGCTGTCCCATCGCTGAACACATGATTACATTTGCACTTGCATCACTCTCTTTAATTTTTTTCAAAGCCTGAATACCATCCATCTCAGGCATTGTAATATCCATCATTACCAGATCCGGCTTTGTTTCATTATATTTTTCTACTGCCTTTACTCCATTTTCAGCTTCCCCAACCACATTATATCCATTTTTTGTTAAAATATCCTTAATCATCATTCTCATAAATGCTGCATCATCGCAGATCAAAATATTTTTCGCCATGTTTATCTCTCCTATCTATTATATCTTATTTATTTGATAATCTCTGTTACTCTGATACCAAAGTTTTCTTCGATTACTACAACTTCCCCTTTAGCTACAAACTTACCATTTACCAATACATCTATTGGTTCTCCTGCCAATTTATTCAATTCAATAATAGTTCCTGGAGTAATATCTAAAATTTCTTTTATTGATTTCGTAGTTCTGCCTAATTCAACAGTAACTTCTAAAGGTACATCCATAATCAAATCAATATTTTCCTGTTGAACTGCTGGACTGACAGTAGGCATAAATGCCTGAAATTGTGCTGGCTGAATATTTACATCTGGTGTAGGCATCATATAAACAGGCTGCCCCATTTGCTGCTGTGGCATCATTTGTGGCTGTTGGCCCATCATCGGTTGTTGTGGCATCATTTGTGGCTGTTGACCCATCATTGGCTGTTGTGATGCCATTTGTGGCTGCTGTTCCATTGCAGGCTGCTGTGGTGTCATTTGTGGCTGTGTTTCTGGCTGAACATTTTTGACTGTTTTTGGTGCTGATTCAGAACTTCCGCCTGTAAAATTGTTATATAGTTCTCTTGCCAAATCTAAAGGATATAATTGCATAATCTGACTATCAACCAAATCCCCTATTTCCATCCTAAAAGATACTACTGCAAATTTTCCGTTTAAAATATCCAATTGAATATCTACCGAATCATTTAAATCAATTAGGCTTGCTATTGGCGGACTAATATCTACTTTCCTTTCCAACATAGATGACAATGATGTAGATGCGGATCCCATCATCTGGTTCATCGCTTCACTTATTGCACTTAAATGTAATTCTGATAACTCATCTGAAACATTTGTGCCATCTCCACCCATCATTAAATCAGTGATAACTTTAACATCATCTTCTACTAAAATCAGAACATTACTACCTTCTAACCCTTCAATATAAGCTATCTGTATAAACACACAAGGCCTTCCATACATTGAAGATAGTTCCTGTAGTGACATAATAGAAACAGTAGGTGTAGTGATATCTACTTTTGTACTTACTAATTGTGACAAAGTAGTGGCCGCTGTTCCCATACAAATATTCGAAATTTCTCCAATTGCATCTTTTTCAATGTCATTCAGATCTTCTTTTTCAATATCATTCAGACCCTCTTTTTCTTCTGCACCATCACTACCATTTAAAAGTGCATTAATTTCTTCTTGGGATAACATTCCATCCATTCCCAATTACTCCTCTCTTATAATTGATGTGACTCTCACTGCATAACCATCAGACGCAGAACCTGGTAATGCTGTAAATTTCTTTATATTTCCTACATAAACATTTAATTCATCATCAACTTTTGTATTTAACCGTATAATATCACCAGGCTGAATATTCATAAAATCATTGACTGATATCGTACTTTTACCCAATATTGCCTTAAGAGGTATCTTGGCCCTAGATATATTTCCTTCAATAAATTCATGATATGCTTCATCATCCTTTACCTGTGTATTAGAATACCAGTATTTCGTATTCAAACGGTCAATTACTGCTTCAACACTTGTATATGGAATACAAATATTCATTAAACCTTCTACATTACCAATTTTTATATTTAATGTAATAATAGATGTCATTTCACTTGGCGATATAATCTGTGCAAATTGTGAATTGGTTTCTATTCTTTCCAAACGTGGTTCAATGCTTACTACGCTTTCCCAAGGTTCAATTAATAGATTTGTACATACATTCATAATACGTTCAATTATAATTAACTCAACCTCCGTAAAATCCCTTGACTTTTGTAAAGGAACACCACCACCACCTAACATCCTGTCAATAATTGCATATCCTAAATTATCTGCCAATTCTAATATAATATTACCTTCAAGAGGTGCTGCACTTATCACTCCTAAAATAACCGGATTTGATAATGCATTAGAAAACTCCGAGTATGTAATTGCTTCAGAGTTCATAACTTCTACCTGTACATTTCTTCTTAAATATGCTGGTAAATTTGTTGATAACAATCTGCCATAATGCTCAAAAATAATTTCTAATGTCCTTAAATGCTCTTTTGAAAATTTTGATGGTCTTGCAAAATCATAATTTTTTACTTGTTTTTCACCAGTATCCTTCATTTCTTCAGCATCTAATTCACCACTATTCAGTGCCTTTAACAAATTATCAATCTCGTCCTGCGATAAGATATCGCCCATTCATTTTCACCTCTCAATACCATGCATCAAGCATTACTTACTATCTATCATACCATATTTTTTCCTTAAGATAAAGTATAAAATTTCAAAATCCATAATATATTTTCGTTTTTTTACTATTTTTTACCTTCTCTTCACATATTATCATTTTTGTCTTTATCCTCTACTGAAAACGTAAATTATCAAAAGATACATCTACAATAAAATCAGATTGAAAATAGTTCTGTATTTCCTTTAAAATATTAGCTTTCATTTCTTCCCGGCTAACTTTTGCATCTTCATAAGTATATTTTGTAAATTGATTACTAACAATTTCTAAAATTTTATTTGTTGATGTTTCTAGTGTACCACTCAACTTCTTATAATCTTTTGATTTTTTATGAACAGATAATGTAACAGAATCAAGCATCGCATAGTGCTCTTTATTATCCGTCCCCGGAGTCAGATTAATAGTCATTGTATCACCATTCTCACCATTTTTTACCTGATATGTTTCTAATTCCGTAACTGGAATCTGCTTCTGCTCATCACCGCCCTCTGGTGACTCTAACTCCAGATCAATGACCGATGCTATCTGGGATATTAAACGATTTGTTTTATTTGCTGTTGGTACAATTGTAAAAATCATCACTGATGTTAATACTACATTAATTAACCCTAATGCCAATATTACAATCGTTAAAATATTTTTTTTCATTTATTCATCCTCCACTTATTTCAGATTAAAATATTTGCTATCCTTCATTCTTCTTATTCTTTGTTATCTGTGTATATTTTTATTTCTACACGTCTGTTTTTTGCTCTTCCTTCTTCCGTCTTATTAGTTGCAATTGGCTCATATTCACTACGGCCTGATGCTTCTAAAGTAGCAGGATCTAATTTTTTCTCATTTACAAGATATTCCCACACACTAATGGCTCTTTGTGAAGATAAAACCATATTGCCACTATATCTCCCGCCTGCAAATGGCACATTATCAGTATGACCTTCAATTTTAATCAAATGCTTGTCATATATTTTCAAAATATCTCCTACTTTATTTAAAATAGGCTTTGCATCACTTTTAACCTCAGACTGTCCAGAAGCAAACAAAATAGCTCCATTCAATGATATCTTCACATACTGATAATTATCATCTATATTGATATCCACATAATCATCTACTTTATTTTTCTCTGATACATCCACTATTTCTCCATACAACTCTTCTGCTTTCTGCTGCTTTTCTTTCGAAAGCTGTTCTTTGTACTTTTTCATAGGATCACCATCATCTGCTTCTTCCTCACTTGATGCTGCTCCTATATTACTATAATACTCAGCAAGCTCATTTAACTGGCTTACTCCACTTGATATTAACATCCCTTCATCAATCGCAGAACCTCCACCGCTCCAAATACTGAAACTGTTGCTTAAAGAAGCAACCACCTGTTCATACTTTGATGCGTCAATAGATGACATGGAGAAAAGCAACACGAAAAAGCAAAGCAGTAAATTCATCAAATCACTAAATGTTGACATCCACGCCGGTGAACCTGCTGGTGGATCTTCCTGTCTGTTTTTTTTCGCCATTATGCTTCACCGCCTTCTCCTTCTGATACTCCTTCACGCTGTGTAGGTGCTAAGAATGATTTTAATTTTTCTTCAATTACTCTAGGGTTTTCACCTGCCTGTATAGACAACAATCCCTCTACCATAATGGTTTTCACCATAATTTCCTTTGTATTGTTTGCCTTTAACTTTGTTGCAACTGGTGTTGAAATCCAGTTTGCCAAAACAGAACCATAGAAAGTGGTAATCAAAGCAGTTGCCATAGCAGGACCAATAGATGATGGGTCATCTAATTTTTTTAACATGTTTATCAAACCAACTAATGTACCAATCATACCCCAGGCAGGACCCATTGCTGCTACACTTTCCCAGAACGCAATTTTGTTTTTGTGTCTGTCTTCAATGCAAATCAATTCTGTTTCCAAAATACTTCTTACCAGTTCTGGGTCTGTACCATCTACAATGAGCAAAACACCTTTTTTCAAAAAGGCATCTTCAACCGAATTGGCTGCTTCTTCCAAAGCAAGCAATCCTTCTTTTCGTGCTACATTTGATAAATTAATAATGTTTTTGATTGTTTCTTCTTCATTAGATGGAAGCTGTTTCATAATTAAAGTAATGCTTTTTAATTTGCCTATAAAATCTGGTATACCATCACACATCATCATTACACACATAAATGCACCACCAAATGTAATCAACACAGATGTTGGATCCCAGAAATTTCCTAATGCTGAAAATCCTTCACCTGAAACGATACCAAAAATCACAAAAAATAAACATGCTACCAAACCAATTATTGATGCTAAATCCAATCTTTACACCACCCATTCTCATTTATTGTTTTATTATATATTATTACAAAAAATCTCTTTTTTGTATAATATTACTAAATTTTTTATCTCTTGTCTACTCTCTTTGACAATAAATTTTTTCCCTGTTGTAAGAGAAATAACTGTATCAGGAGTTTCTTCTACAGTCTCAATCAATTCCGCATTAACAGTAAACGTATGACCACTTAACTTTGTTAATTCAATCATTACACTTCCTCATTTCTATCACCAAATATTCTTCACTAAATACAATATTTTGTTTGCTACATGTGATAACCGTATTTTTCATGTCATCTTGTACTTACTGAAAAATACTTTTGCAGAATAATGACTTTGAAAAGGTATCATGGGGCAGCTTTCCCCATGATACCATAATGCAAACAGTAATAAGCATTTTCCCTAACTCTGCATTACCACTATACATTAAAACATAATTACTGATTTATTACCGTTTTAAGTTAATTAATTCTTCTAACATCGTATCTGATGTTGTGATAATTCTTGAATTTGCCTGAAAACCTCTCTGTGTGGTAATCATCTGTGTAAATTCTGTAGAAAGATCCACATTGGACATCTCAAGTACACCTGGTGTCAAACCTGTTCCATCTTCTGAAGCATCTTTTCCTATTCCATCAAATTCCCCAGAGTTTTGTGTTGTTTTAAACATATTGTTTCCCACTGCCTCTAAACCTGCTGCATTGGCAAAACTGGCTACTGCAATCTGACCTAATAATTTTCTTGTACCATTGTCATAAGAACCATAAATCTTTCCGGCACTATCAATGGATATACCACTCAGTTCCCCAACCTTTTTACCTGCTCCAATTCCGTCTAAATCACCTTTCTCTGCTTCCAAATTACATTTACCACTTCCTGCATATCTTGTAGTAGTAGAGAAATCAATATCAATGTCTCTAAATGGAAGTACAGCTTCATCTCCAGCTGCTCCTGCAGCAACAGCTGTAAAATTTCCATCCGCTCCACTGACAGAAAATGTAACTTTATTTGTTGCATCGCCATTAGCAGTTGTTGCTCCAATTGCAACAAATTTTCCGTTACCAGTATTATATTGCAGCTCTGTTCCATCTCCACCTGTTAATGTTACCTCACCTGTTGTTTGGTTAACGTTAGCAGTATATTCCTCACCTGCAAATTTAATTTTATATCCAGTTGATTCATATGTCACTGTTCCATCATTTGCAATAGTTTCCTTTACAAATAATGACTTCGTCTTCGCATCCACTACATCTGTTGGTATCACAGTATATAATCCTGTTGTAGCAGAATCTGCATTCGCCTTTACTGACAGTTTTAAACTATAAGTATTACCTACATTATCATAAAAGCTTACCTGAACTTTTGCTCCATCTCCTGTTAACTGTGAATCAAGCTTATCGATATTACCAGAAACAACTGCCTCTGTTGTTGCTTCGGGCTCAGCACGCATATTTTCCGAAGACATTACCCTTAATGCAGATACCTCATCTCTTACAATATCTGTACCATTTTCATCTACCTGCCAGCCCATAACAGTTGCTCCTGCAGATGTACATAATGTACCGTTTGCATCAATTTTAAATGCACCTGCTTTTGTGAAATAATTTGTTCCTGCTGAATTCACAATAAAGAAATAATCTCCATTAATCATTACATCAAATGGATTATCTGTCCTTTGTGAACCACCTGTTCCAGTTATATTAGTTGAAATCTCTGCAACACTTGCTCCTAAACCAATCTGTTTCGCATTCTGTCCTGCCTGCCCTGTATTGGCATTTGGTCCTGTTGCACTAGATGTTGTCTGATATAAAATATCTGAAAAATTCACAGAACTTGATTTAAATCCTACTGTATTTACGTTTGCAATGTTGTTACCAAGTACGTCCATTTTTGTCTGATGTACTTTTAATCCTGTTACACCAGAAAACAATGATCTCATCATAATGAATTACCTCCTAAATCATATATACGCTTTCTGCGTATCCCAAAGACTGCATCTTATCTGTCATTCAAAGATGCCAGGCTTCCACTTTGGTCCAGCCCTTTCCTTTATTTCCAGTTACTTTTTCCTAAACAAACGCTATGCTCACTTACATAATAACTGCGCCATCTATGTTTGTAAAAATGGTATCTTCTGTATCATTTACTGCTGTTATTACTGTACTATTTTCTATATTTACA
>CAYRAV010000099.1:0-8385 GCA_964422365.1 uncultured Lachnospiraceae bacterium
ACAGAAAAGGTTGGAAAAAAACCTTGGGAGATGGTGGAGAAGTATTTGTAATATTGACTCTTATCTTTATTGTTTGATAAAATTAGGAGGAATAGACAAGCCAAGATATATCAAACATTTTCTTACAGATCTTAAGTTTGGATTTAAGAATATACATTTAGTAGCACATGAAAACTTCTAAAGGACACTAAAAAAGACAGCATCATGCATTTAGGGAGGAACTTATGTTAAAAATAGCATGGAGGTATACCATCCGTAATAAAAAACGGACGATAGTTTCAGTATTTGGAATTGCTTTTTCCGTTATGTTAATGTTCAGTTTAATACAAATGGGAGACTGCATCATGGCACAGTTTACCAATCTGGCTACGATAGGAATGAAACGGGATTTTACCATTGCAGACCTGTCATATGAACAATTGAAGGAAGCAGAACAGGTTTTGGTAGAAGCGGGTTTGGAAGATAATTATATGGTGACCATGAATGTGGCATCCTGGTATGAAGATGATTATGAATCCACTGAAATCATAGGAGTGAAAGGCAATTTAGATTATTTTAAGGATACAAAGGTTGTTACCGGAAGTTATCCAAAGGAAAAGTACGAGGTTTGTATTGAGAAAGTATTGAATGAAACCAGACAGAAGCCTTATCAGACAGGAGATGTTATAAAAACTGTTTTAGAAAGTGAAACAACAGATCAAACATTGGAAATAGAATTTGTTGTTTCCGGAATAATAGAAAATATTTCAGATGATGGAAAAAGGATATGGACCAATCTGGAAACTGCAGATGATATACAAAAGAGATTGGGAGAAAGTGATAATAGAAATAATGCAATTGCAGTTGTTGCAGAGAAAGGTACTTATAATGCAGAGAAGGCTTATGAAATAGAAAAGTGTTTAGAAAAACAACTGGGGCTCGAACAATTTTTTGTTAAACATTATATAGGAAATGATAACAAGATAGAGTTATTTACTGAGGAAGAGAGCAGCTATCGCAGTGTATCCAATGGGTTTAAGGAGATTACCATTCTGCTTGGCATTTGTATGGTCGTTTTTGTGTTTAATACATATCATATCAGAGCAATAGAGAAGATTAATCAGCTTGCTGCCATGCGCTGCATAGGAATGAATAAAAAGCAGCAGAATCAACTTCTTGTGTTTGAAGGGCTGATTACAGGAAATTTTGGAATTTTACTTGGTTTTTTAGGAGGGAATCTTTTAAATTATATATTTGCAGAAAAAGTAATGAATGATATTATGTTGGATGTGGAAGATATTGCATTGTCACAAACATTGTCATCCTATATTGAAACTTATCTTTTGGCGATGGCTGCTATTTTTATTGCTATGGGAAAGGTAATTATGGATATTCGCAAATGCACAATTTTAGAAGCATTGCATTATTCAGAAGAAAAGAGGGGGAAACTCAGAAAATGTTTTAGTGACAGAGAGAAGAAAGAAAAAAGAAACAAAGAACAAAATCCGTTTTCTCCTTTATGGCAGATTGCAAATCGTAATCTGCACCGTAATCCGTCAAAGAGTAATACTTTACTTGTTACAATGGTAATTAGTATTGTACTTAGTCTGGTTGTGTTCAGTGCATTTTTTAGCATTGATATTCAAAATGAT
Organism: uncultured Lachnospiraceae bacterium; assembly: GCA_964422365.1. Taxonomy (GTDB): domain Bacteria; phylum Bacillota; class Clostridia; order Lachnospirales; family Lachnospiraceae; genus CAYRAV01. The sequence goes on from CAYRAV010000099.1 coordinate 1,632, forward strand.
AAATGGAGTAAAGCGGAACTGTTTCAATATGAAATATACTCTCAGGATGTTCTAAAAGATGAACTTCCGATGGAATTTTTAGAAAATATTTCAGGGTTGACAGGGAAAGAAAATGTGTATCAGGAATATTTTTGTCGTGAAATAGAATGTGAAGATGTACAAGGCTCCGGGGTGGTTGCGGTCATTTATGACGATGAATTGTTTGCTCTTCTGTTAGAATCTATAGGAATAAAGGATCAGGATTATAAGATGGAGCCATATGCGTTATTTTATTCTATTGACCAGTCAGATATTGCAAGCATAAAGGCTTTTAACGGTTTTACAGGGAAGGATGTTAATATAACGATAACAAAAAATTCCCATCAGGGAGAAAATTATATGATTCATAGTAGTTTTGGATATGAATTTGATTATCTTATTTTAAATAAAGTTATGGGAAAACAATTAGGTGCAGAGGCGAAAGGCTGTACGGGAATTTTAATTAAAAATGGTGTGGATATTACAACTATGGATATTCAAAATAGTTCAAATGGAAATGATAAAATTTATATCAATAATGTGAATAAAAACAGTGAAAGGGATAAACAGCAATTTCTTGGAATGGTTTTCATTGCCGGGTATATTATGCTGGCAACGATTTCTCTTACTTGCATTATTGTAAACAGTACGCTGCAGTCTAATATTATGACTAGAAAAAAAGAATTTGCTATTATGAGTGCGATCGGGTTGACAAAGAAGAAAAATATTTTGATTTGTTGTATGGAGAATTTCATTTTGTTTATAAAAGCTTATATCATTGGCGCTGTCATTGCGACAGGATTGAATCTGGTGATTGGAGGTATGTTAGAAGATGGTATGAAATGGAATCCGATTATTTATTTTGGGGTACTAGTCTTTTTCCTAATTGTCATAGAAGGGATATCTGTGAAGCATATGAAGAAACAGTTAAAAGTGTGTACGGCTGAACTGTTAAAAGAGGAATAGGCAAGTCCAAAGGAGGAAGAAGAATGGAATTGATTCAATTAAAAAATGTAAATAAATATTATGAAAATGGAATGGAGAAACTACATGTTTTAAAAAATATTAATTTGTCTGTACAAGAAGGAGAATTCCTTGCAATTCTTGGACCAAGCGGTTCAGGAAAGAGTACAATTTTAAATATGATTGGCGGTTTGGACAGCTATGATTCGGGGGAGGTAATTGTAGATGGAACGGAATATAACAACCAAAATGATGAAGTAATGTCAGAGTACAGAAGAAGAATGTTAGGATTTGTTTTTCAGTCTTTTCATCTAATTCCGGTATTAAGTGTGTATGAGAATGTGGTTTTCCCGGTTCAAATTGATGGAAAAAGAGAAGATAAATCATATATAGAAGAACTATTAAAAGAACTTGGAATTTATGAAAAGAAAGATACATTCCCGACGAAATTATCCGGTGGGCAGCAGCAAAGAGTAGCAATAGCAAGGGCATTGGCAAATAAGCCTAAAATTATTTTGGCAGATGAGCCTACAGGAAATCTGGATTCTGATACAGGAAATGATGTGCTGAGGATTTTAATGAAAGGCATAAAAAAGTATGGACAGACTTTGATTATGATTACACATAATCAGGAAATTGCTAAAATGGCAGATCGAATAGTATATATTAAAAATGGTGTCATTTCTGAGTAGATAGCAGCACATGAGATAGAGTGAAAAAAAGAATAGATGATAAGCAAATGTGCAGTGTATGGGCTGTCATATCAATGCTATTAAATTGCAGCATGATATGACAGCTGCTTTTTTCAAACCGTAACAGTTTGACTGGTAAGTTATTCATGCCGGGTGTCCGCTTTATAGAAATGATTGTACAGTATGCCCTTAGTGGGCAAACTTCCACGTGCATATTGCACAATTGTTTCTGCATGGCTGGAATGTGACATTAAACCACACAAAAAAAATAAAAGTTGTTTTCAAAACATAAAAAATGTTATATAATAATAACTGCATGAAGAAAAAGTAGGATTTGTTAAAAACAGATGGAAGATTTTATGAAAATTTGAATAAATATTTAGAATTGTAGAAATGATAACAAAAACTGTGCATGGAAATTTGTATGTTAAGCACTATTTTTGTTATCATTCTTGTACAGTGTTTTGGAGGAGGTTCTGAATAGTTAAAATTACATAAGACAACATGGTTTTTAGCATAAGTATGAGGTAAGGAGGAGTTTTTTATGACATTAGAAGAGATTGACAAGAAGGAATTTAAGGAATCAGTAATCGACTATGTGAAAGTGCTTTTCAGAAAAAGTGTGGGAGAAGCAACACAACAGCAATTATTTCAGGCAGTTTCTTATGCTGTAAAGGATATTGTTGTGGACCAGTGGATGGCAAGCCATAAAGAATATGAAAAACAGGACGCAAAAGTTGTTTACTATTTGTCAATGGAATTTTTAATGGGAAGGGCATTAGGAAATATTATCATTAATTTAAGAGGAAATGAGAATATCAAAGCTGCCCTGGATGAATTGGGATTGGATTTGAACATAATTGAGGATCAGGAGCCGGATGCTGCACTTGGAAATGGTGGTCTGGGAAGACTGGCAGCATGTTTCCTTGATTCATTATCAACATTAGGATATCCTGCTTATGGATGTGGTATCCGTTATAAATATGGCATGTTTAAGCAAAAGATTGAAAATGGATTCCAGATTGAAACACCAGATAACTGGCTGAAAGATGGCAACCCATTTGAAATGAAACGTGCGGAATATGCAGTTGAAGTAAAATTCGGCGGACATGTAGGCATAAAGAAAGATAAAGATGGCAAAGAACATTTTATACAGGAAAATTATCAGTCTGTTAAGGCAGTACCATACGATCTTCCAGTTGTAGGTTACAACAATAATGTGGTAAATACATTGTGTATCTGGGATGCAGAAGCAATTGATACATTTAATCTGGATTCTTTTGATAAAGGTGACTATCAGAAAGCAGTAGAACAGCAGAATCTTGCAAGAACCATCTGTGAAGTGTTATATCCAAATGATAATCACTATGCTGGTAAAGAGTTGCGTTTGAAACAACAATATTTCTTCGTATCTGCCAGTGTTCAGAGAGCAGTAGGAAGATATATGGCAAGACACGATGATATCAAAAAATTACATGAAAAAGTATGTTTTCAGTTAAATGATACACATCCAACAGTAACAGTTGCAGAATTAATGCGTGTTTTATTGGATGATTATGAATTGTCATGGGAAGAAGCATGGGAAGTTACAAATAAAACCTGTGCATATACAAACCATACAATCATGTCAGAGGCTTTGGAAAAATGGCCTTTGGAGCTGTTTTCAAGATTACTTCCTAGAATTTATCAGATTGTGGAGGAAATCAACAGAAGATTTATTTTGGAAATCCAAAAGAAATATCCGGGAGATTACAGCAAGATAGAAAAAATGGCAATTATCTATGATGGCCAGGTGAAAATGGCACATCTTGCAATTGCAGCCAGTTTCTCTGTAAATGGTGTTGCAAGGCTTCATACAGAAATTCTTAAGAATCAGGAATTAAAAGATTTTTATCAGATGATGCCGGAGAAGTTTAATAATAAGACAAATGGTATTACACAAAGACGTTTCTTATTACATGGAAATCCGTTGCTGGCTGATTGGGTAACAAGTAAAATAGGAGATGATTGGATTACTAATCTGAGCCATATCAATGAACTTGCAATTTATGCAGATGATGAGAAATGCCAGAAAGAATTTATGAATATTAAATATCAAAATAAATTAAGACTGGCAGCATATATCAAAGAACACAACAATGTAGAAGTAAATCCTCGTTCTATCTTTGATGTACAGGTAAAACGTTTGCATGAATATAAGCGTCAGTTGTTAAATATATTGCATGTAATGTACTTGTATAACCAGTTAAAGAAACATCCGGATATGGAATTTTATCCAAGAACATTTATCTTTGGTGCAAAGGCATCTGCCGGTTACAGAAGGGCAAAAGCTATTATTAAATTAATTAATAGTGTGGCAGATGTGATTAACAATGATAAAAGTATTGACGATAAGATTAAAGTAGTATTTATTGAGGATTATAAAGTATCCAATGCAGAATGGATTTTTGCAGCAGCAGATGTATCAGAACAGATTTCTACTGCAAGTAAGGAAGCATCAGGTACAGGTAATATGAAGTTTATGTTAAATGGTGCACTTACATTAGGTACAATGGATGGTGCCAATGTAGAGATTGTAGAAGAAGTAGGTCAAGAAAATGCATTTATCTTCGGGCTGAGTTCAGATGAGGTGATTGCATATGAACAGAATGGCCAGTATAATCCTAGAGAAATTTATAACATTGACCAGGATGTGAGAGCAGTCATTACACAGTTAGTTGATGGAACTTATTCACCATCTAATCCTGAATTATTCAGAGAAATTTATAATTCTTTATTAGATAGAAATGGCGGAGAGAGAGCGGACCAGTATTTTATTTTAAAGGACTTCCGTTCTTATGCAGAAGCACAGGAAAAAGTAATGAAAGCTTATATGGATATAACCAGCTGGGCAAAATCAGCAATTTTAAATGTGGCAAAATCGGGTAAATTCTCTTCAGATAGAACAATTGAAGAATATGCAGCAGAGATTTGGAAATTGAAGAAAGTAAAAGTTGAGTTATAATGATAATCCGCAGCTGAATGTTATATGTGAAATGGAATTGCTCCTGTAAAAATTTGCAGGAGTAGTTCTATTTAAAAAGATAAGGGGGATAAGAGATGGCAAATAAAGTAAAATTTTCTTCAGAGGAAATCGCAGGATTTTGTGAACAAATTTCCATGCTTGTAAACGGGGGGATTTCCCTTTACCATGGTGTAGACATGCTGGCACAGGAAATGGAAGATAAGGCAACCAGAGCAGTATTAGAACAGCTTGATGAAGCTTTGAGAGAAAACAAAACATTTTATGAAGCATTGAAAGAAACAGAAGCATTTCCGGAATATATGCTGAAAATGGTCAATATTGGAGAAACAACAGGAAAGCTGGATGTAGTTATGAATTCTCTCGCTGTATATTATAAGAGAGAAAGCATTATGCAGCAGAATATAAAAAATGTTATTGCATATCCAATTATGATGTTTACAATGATGGCAGTTATTTTAATTATATTAATATGGAAAATACTGCCTATGTTCCAGACCGTTATGAAAGAACTGGATGTGGAGGCAGCAGCAAGCAGTACCCAAATGATGAATGTGGGAATGACATTAGGGAAAGTAGTTGCCATTGTAGGAATTGCGGTATTTGTGATTGTATGTGTACTTGCAGCTTGGTATGGAACGAAGACAGGAAAGAAAAAAATTAATCACTTTTTCCAGAATTTTGTATTAACAAGAAAGCTCTCTAATTCTATGGCAACCGGAAAATTTGTATCAGCGATGTCCTTGATGACAGCAACAGGTTTTGATGATTTAGAGGCACTTAACATGGCAGAGGGTGTAATAGAGAATAAAAAACTACAAAAAAAGGTAAAAGCCTGTGCAGAGTTAGTAAGTGAAAATAAAGTATTAGAGGATGCAGTCAGAGAAACTTCGCTTTTGACAGGTATGGAGGGACATTTGCTTAGCGTAGCGGCAAAGACAGGTGTGACAGACCAGGTATTTGAAAATCTTGCTGAAAAATATGATGATAAGGTAGAAGAAAGTCTTGGAGGTCTTTGTGCAAAAGTTGAGACTGGTCTTGTTGTTACACTTTCTATTGTGGTAGGAGCAGTATTGATTTCAGTAATGCTTCCGCTTGTCAGTGTGATTTCTTCCATTGGGTAGGAAAGGAAGTGTTAGCATGAAAAGATTTGGTATTGAAGGCATGGAAAAAAAGAAGACAGGTGTGATTGTTCCAGTATTGTTATTTGTAGTAGTTATGGGTATTGCAATGAAAGGTGTGCTTTATCTGGATTATATGAATGATATGCAGAATGTAGATTTGGTAAGACAGTCTGTAAAAAGGGCAGCGGTAGAATGTTATGCTGTGGAAGGTGCATATCCTGCAAATGTGGAATATTTAGAAGAAAATTATGGAATAGTCATTGACCATGATAAATATTATGTGGAAATGGATGGTTTTGCTTCAAATATTATGCCTGATATAGAGGTATATGAACGTTATTAAAATGACAGGCTATCTGTGCTTTTAGAAAAAGGAGAATTACATGAAAAGACGGGAACAGAAATTATGGATGATTAATTTTATCAGTGTATTGGCAATATTAGGTGTTTTTGCCATTGGTTCTTTGGTTTTATGTAATGTGGGTGTAAGAGTGTATAAAAATATAGTAGTGAATAGTAATGAGAATTTTAAACAAAGAACTTCTCTTTTATACATAGCAACAAAATTACGCCAATATGACCAGACAGACTCCATTTCTATGAGAGAAATAGAGGGTATCAATGTATTAGTATTACAGGAACCAGTCAATACAAACTATGAAACTTATATTTATTTTCAAGAAGGAGCCATTAAGGAATTATTAACAGAAAAAGCAGATCCGGCAAAATTAAATGCAGGATTGAAAGTAGTAGAAGTGCAGGATTTTCAGATAGATATGTCTGATGATAATCGGGTAGAGTTATGTTCTGTAGATGCAGAAGGCAATCAGGAAAAATTAAGCATTACATTGAGAACAGAATAGTAGTATAATGCAAAATCCTATGAATAGGGGGATATCATGAAGAGGATAAACAGTTCAAAAACTTCAAGTATG
>CAYRAV010000100.1:0-8173 GCA_964422365.1 uncultured Lachnospiraceae bacterium
ATGTTTTCACGCCCTTTTTATACCCCATAATATCCTTTCACTTCATCTTTTATCTTTTCAAAAAACGCAGGAACACCGATTGGTTTCAATTCTGTTATAATGTCCATTTCATTTTTAAATGTAGCAGACTGCAACAGACCAACTGAAAAGCCTTCTGCAATTTTGTCCTTTAAATCTTCTGTAATGCATAATTCCTCTTTATGTACTCGAACCACATTTTCAAAATAATGGGTCTTTCTGGCTGATAACCCTCCTACTATAAACAATGGTTCTGCATTGTCTAAATTTCCTCGCACTACTAAACTTAAATTTTTCACAGCATCCAACAATGCAAGAATACGCTCTGTTTTCTCTTGTGGGGAAGCTTCTGCCGAAAAGTTCGCATCCTTTCCAATCATTTCTAAGTCTATGGTCATACTATATACTTTTAACGATTTATCGTATTCGTATTGATATGGCATCAAACCAGTATCTTTTGCATTCCCCTGTAAGTTAAGTCCATTTGCCTTTGCAAAATTACTTGCCAGATACAGATTATTATGAAATCTTGTTTCATTGATAAAACTGTCACATGAAATAGCATCGGTTAGATAAAAAGAACTATTTCTTACATAGGTCAATTCTTTTGTATTCATGTATCCGCCTTCTAACGCTCTACAATTTGCCGCATTGATCTCTGTTGACACTTTTTTCTGTGTTGCTTTATTATTATCTGTCTGTAAGTCATCATACATACCACTTTGCACCATAATCGCATTTTTCATACTCTCTCTGCTTCTGGCTGCATAAGCCTTTTGATTTTTGTATACTTTTTGTACACTTCCAATATTGCCAAGTCCCTCAGAATAATTACTGGTTATATTAGCTACTACCGTTAATGTTAAAGCTGTTTTTTTACTCATATTGTTTTCCTCCCATTTCTTAATCTTCTTTTTCCTCATTCCCTAATTGGTTAATAAAGGTAAGTGCAATTTCCTTATTCTGTTCAAAGTCCTCAAATAAATCATATAAAAAAGGGAATGGTGTATCTGAAAATTCTGACAATTGTAATAACACTACATTTACCCGGTCATAATCCTCCGCCACAATTGCACTAATTAGCTTCTGCTTGTAAGATTTAATTTTATTTTCTTTGTTCTGACTTATTAATTTCTTTGTGCATGATATAGCACTGTCCCTTACCATATTCATCTGTTCTGTCATAGCCTTTTCCTCCTTTATAATCTGGTTTACTGTTATTAATTTTCGAATAGCAAACTGATAGCTAAACTCCCCGCTTCTTTTCTTTTCTTCTTCCTTTAGTAAAAAATAAATAAGCGAATCCACTTTTAGATCATTTAATATGCAATGAATGACTTCACTTCCTATTCGCAAATAGTAATCATCTGTTACCTTTACGGAAAAATTAATTCCTTTTAGATTCTTCAGTTTCTTCAATTTATCAATTGCTGATTTTCGAATATACAGGCTTTCAAAAAATTCCTTGTCCCTTGCCTTTACAATCACTTCTACATCATAATCAAGAAATTCCGCACTGACTATCATCTCTTCAAATAGAATCTCCACTGCATTGCCTTGTACTTTTTTTTCTTTTATTCGTTGTTCTATATATAAATTTGTGCGATATAATGTTTCTATATCCATATTATTATTAATAAAAAAAGCATCATATGTATTGGTGAACGCAAAAGGAATAAAATCAAATTCCAACCGATCCTTTCCCACAAACAAATTATTTTGGAACAAATAGGCTGTAGATTTACTTTTTCTTCCCTCATCCACATTGTAACCAACTAATCGGCAATGTGGTTGTTCTTCCTCTCCAAGCAAGATTTTGTTACAAAAGTTTGAATATAGATTTTTTTTATTTCGAAAGGTTTCCTGCACAATGATTTGTCTGTTATTTTCTATCGTTTTTAAGATTGTGTCCTTATTTGTTCCATCAAATTTTAACTTACCAAACACATCTTTCATGACTTTGTTCCCGCGAAGCCACTCATTGATCTGCTTTATGTCATTCTCATCAAACTCAGTGTAAAATAACTGTTCCTCCACTTTTTTATGAAACATATCTTCTTTATAATACTCTTCTACAAAAGCAAGATATCGCTCCATGAAAATGTCTTCCTGATGAAAGGAAATAAACTCTTCCCCTTGTTCATATTGAATTTTCTCATACATGTCGTTTGAAAAGTTAAAATATTTTATCAACCCAACAATGGCAGCAGAATATCTCCAATCTATACATTCTAATACAGTATCATACAACCTTTCCACCCCCATTCTTAAATATCCTGTGCTAACAACTCCAACATCCCAAATCCTTCCGATTTTCTAGAGCCAATTCCTGCTTGTACAAAGTAGGATAATATCGTCTGATTTCCCTCTAATAGAAAGGTCCCCACTGTAGTTTCCATTTTGCATCCATAATGTGTTACAATTACTTTTCTGCATTTCACTGGCTGGATGCCCAGATTCTCTATTAATGATTCTGGAAATCCTGCCCTTAACAACTGTCTCTCCATGGTTTGTCTGGCCTCTTGTAAAAATTCTTCTCTTTCAAAAGAATAATAATAATCTTTGTTCTGCTCCCTTGTATGCTTTCTGATTACCAAAGGCGCATTCGTCTTTACCAGAATCTGACTTGCCCCTATTTCTTGTTCCCTCAGATTGCGAACATTGAATAATTGAATTGCGTTTCCTCGTTCCATCGGATATTTCTTCTTTTTTCGTTCCAAGAAACTACTATAAAAGATAAATCCTGTCATTTTATCTGACGTGGAAAATAGCATTTTTACTCGATTAGACTGTAACACAATTTCCTCTTTTTGAAACTGTGGTTTATCCAAGAAAATGGCAAATGTGTAATTTTTTGTATTTGCTCCATTGTAAAATTGATTATAATATTTTCCATTGTTTGCATTGGATAAACTATCTTTTATAAAATGCAAAAAGAATTTGCGATATTCTAATGAAATTTTGTTTTCCTCCAACCGAAATTCTAGTAATAATCGCATCCTATCAGCTCCTTTCTTGCTATAGTATATCTCAATTCTTTACAGAAGTCAACATTAAATTATATTATAGGTGCTTGACTTTTTTTTAAAAAAAGATATCATAAAAAGCAATGTAAAAATAATCTAATTGAATGATTTAGAATATAACCAAATTGGAAAATTATTATGGATTATCCCACAACTAAACATTTGTTAATCATATATAGAAATTAACATTAAATATTTTCTGTCCTCTTAGTACATGAATGTCTTCAAAACAAATTTGATATTTACAAGGAAAATGATTTTTAACATCTTCTAATGATAAATACTTGTATACATTTTCATATTTATAGACTTCTGCAGCCATATTTTCTTCTGCAATCTCACATTCATAAACACAATATATATTTCCCTTTTTTTGTACAGCATATGAATACCAAAAATACTTTTGCTCCTTTTGAATTCTTTTTTCTATACCTAACTGCATACCCTGTTCAATTTTCTTTATCATTCATTATCCCTCCTCATACAAAGCAATTCCCAACAATCTTATTTTGCCATTGCTTTTCGGAATATCCTTCCTTAACAACGATAGGAAAATCATGGTTTTTAAAGAGTCCATGGCATTGTAAGTGTAAGTAATTGATTATGTTTCCATTACAGTCTGTATAAGATATCACTCTGTTTAAAGCATCATAAGTTCTTTCGATGACTCCGTTTCCGCCCATTTCTGTATCCGGCTTATGCTTTTTAATCCGCAGATACTTCCCAAAATTACTATGATTATTGCTTCTGATACGCTATAATAATATCCATTATATTCTTTTTATAATTTCTACTTTTTTAAAACATTCTATTATTCTATTATTTACCATAACTTTATTTTATCATTTTTCTGCTTTTTTGTAAAATTGATTTCCATGCTTTAGCCAGACATCCAAATTACATTCCACCCATTGACATAAGTCCACAACTTTTTGTGTCTACTGTTATATACTAACACCAAAAAGACCGTCTTTGTTGGGAAGTATGTAAGCTGAAAGAAGAAATTTCTGAAGCTGAAACTGTAAAGCGTTGTACTGAATAGGCAATACCGCTGACAGAACAGAGAAAGGAGAAGCAGAAAAGGCAAGATATATCATTGTAATCAAGCCGGTTGTATGCTATAATTTCAGTGTTATTGACAGCAACAAATCAGAATGGATAGAAAGGAAAATCAATTATGAAATTACGTGAATTTTTGAAAAAAGAAATTGGTACAATACAAATTGATTGGGAAAAGGTCGAAGAACATATGGGGTTCACAATCCATAAAGATTTAAAAGAGTTTTATTCAAGAGATGCTGGTAAAGATGTAAAAGATGTTGTTAATTTTGCAGAAGAAAAATTTATTGAAAAAACCGGCGATGAAAGAAATGATACATGGTTTTCCTTTAATAACTGCGAAGGAAAGGTAGAATACGTGCTTGAATTATTGTCAAGAAAAACGGAAGATGCTGTAAATACTATTGATTATGTGTTTTCAGGATGGACTGGGGGAAATGATTTTGGACATAGAGCGTTCATTGGTCAGTTTTATTTTAATATTGGAGAAATTCTGATTTTGTTCAATAATGATACAGGAAAAATTGAATGGATTGATTGTGGTTATGGGTATTTTGATGTATATGAGGAAAATCCAAACGGAATATTGGCTAATTCTATGCAAGAGTTTTTGGAGAAGTTTTGAACAGAAATATAAAAAAGGAATTTTGTGTAAGTAAAAAATTCTCATTTGCCTAATTGAAAATGAAATAATAATCACAAACAAAGCAGCGTCAAATAATGGTAAACCTATCACAGATTTACCACTATTTTTTCCATATACTCAAAGATAGCTGTTTTTGCCTCTTCAAAGTCTTGGTATTCATGGAGGTGTATATCTCTTCCTTTTTCATCACCCAATGAAAGGATTCGATACAGGCAGTATCATAAGGATTTTCTTCCCTGCTGCACTTCCATTTTTTTTGAAAAGACATGTCTGCTATATCATATGCAATTTCATACTCTTGATTTAGTATGTTCGTTTTCATGAGTTCTAACGCTCTAATAGTAAATTGTTTTAGTTGAGTGTTAAGTATCATCTCCTGCCATTCACCTTCTTCAACTATTAGTTGTCCTTTCCATTTTGGCATTATATAAAATATCATTTTGCACATTTCTTCATTACTAATATTATTATTTATAACTTTGATAATAATATCAATAATATGAAAATTATTTTTATCTTTTATATCAAAACGAAGAAAGACAAATATTCTCTGAAAATTTTTCCACAGGCTTACTCTCATTTAGATTCCTCCTAGTAACCGATAGGCACATCAACTGTTTTGTTATTTTTTTATTGCATATTTCAATCTGTGATGCCAATCTAATACATTACCTAAATTATCAACTATACTTGACTTATCCCGGAACACTCCGTGTACAGAAGATTGGGTTAACACTTATAAAATCCGCACAGTGGAATGTCCTATCAATCATTTCAAGGATAGTTTCTGCCTTGCAGGAAGAAAAACACAAAATTGGAAAACTCTTCATGCAAATTTAATGTTTGCGGGAATCACCCAGCTGATTTCTGTTGTATTAGCTGATAAAATACATCAACATCCATACATAAGAAGTCTTAAACCGCTTGTAACTGCATAATACTTATCAGCTTATACCCCCATGAGGCTTATTAAGTGCACCTGTTTTTCAGAATTCCATGGACATCTTGCTGCAGCAAGATGTTTCTTTTGTTTCCTAAGCAAGATTGCGGACTCACAGTGTGTGTTTCGCAATTACCTATTCTATTTTTATATTAAATCCTTCATATATTCCAACTGGAACATCTTCTCCAAAATTATATTGTTCTACTGCATCTTTTTCAAACCCATAAACCATTACCATTCGTTTATCTGGATCAACGATCCAATATTCTCTAACTCCTGCTATTCTATATTTAAATAGTTTTGTCATATAATCTCTCGGTTTGCTGCTTGGCGAAACAATCTCGATTACCCAATCTGGTGCACCATGACATCCCTTTTCATCTAGTTTAGAAGTATCACAAATAACAGAAATATCCGGTTCTACATAATTTATATCATCTTTGTCTAAAAATACTGCAAAAGGAGCAGTATAAACTTCACATTCACCATTATTAGCTTCCATATAGTTTCCTATCATTCTTGACAAAAACATACTTATTTTTTGATGCAATCTACTTGGCGGAGACATGTAATAAATCTGCCCATCAATTAACTCAGCTCTTTCACCATCTGATAATGCATAGATATCTTCAATAGTATAAATTTTTCCTTTTCTTAATGCATCCACGTAATCACCTGCTTTCTTATTTGTATTATAATCTACCATAGCAGGATTTACAATGTTTAGTTTTTCTTAGAAATCTAATTTCATTGTAAATTATAAGTTATTTCCCAGACTTCAATAATGAGATAAAATCTATCCTTTCTATCTCTTTATAATAGGCATTTGCAAAACACCGCAAACCGTATAAATATGGCATATTTTTTCTCTAAAATAAAATATCTTCTCTTGTTTATGGTATAATAGAATTGCCAGGAAACTATAAACCTAATCACCAAAAGGACCATCTTTGTTGGGAAATATGCAAGCTGAAAGAAGAAGTTTCTGAAGCTGAAACTGTAAAATGTTATATTGAATACTTCATGAACAGACATGAGATAAATTTATTTTTTGAGAAAGGGGCTTAAGCAATTTGAAGTTATAAAGTATAGACATAATTAAATTCATTCTAACACTAACCATAAATTTTTCTCATCATATCCAACGATCTGTGCTGCCACAGATTCATTAAATATTATTTCCTTTTTGCCTTTATAGGAAGCAACATAATCTTCACCTCTAATAATTGCCCCTTGCGGATAAAAGCATTTACATATCCCCTCAACTTTTCGTCCAACAGTATATTTTTCCTTTATTTTCAACCATTCTTCACAATATGGTCTTAATGCTGATACCCACATACTCTCGAATTCATTTTGCAATATTTCTTTATATGTTCCATCCAATTCATCTAGTTCAACAATACCTTCTGCAAGACAATCTTCCCTGCAAGATACATGAAGATTGGAATCTTCATCAACAATTACCTGCCGCAGAATAATTAATTGTTCATTTCTCTCTAACCAATATTTCTCATTTTCAAAATCTATTAGTAAATATTGCATTAATAACCTCCTTTCGTTTTTCCCAACTTGACCAGTGCTCACTATATTTGAATATTCAGCCTTCATTTTTTGAAATAACTTATTACTAACTCAATTATAATAAACAAGTGCAGACCTATTGTTAATACAATACACAGCATATTGTTGATATGTGCTAGCAAAACTATTATAATTGATATTATTATGGGAGGTATCAAAAATAAATACCACTCTTGGGGATGAAAAATTACATCAACAATGAACTCACATCACATTATAAAATTATGCTTCCATTTTATAATGTGAACAAAATATCAAAGCCTCATCAAGCCCACCAATCACATCAACTTTTTTCATAGTATCGTTATCAAAAAAACAATATATTGGCTTTGTCTCTTCTAAATTTGATGTTTCTATATCCATCGCTTCAAAATACACAAACTGGTATGGCACAAACTGTGAATTAGTCACTGAAAGCTGTGCTATACAATTTTGAAAATCAAAGTCAATAATTAATGCATCATGACTATTTTTTGACAGAATAATTTCATCTTTGTCCTTTAATTCAGATAAGACTTTCTCATACCATTCTATAACAGATGCTTTAATAATCTCATAATTATAATCACTCATATTACTTACTCCCTTCTATTGTTATATTGGCAGCATTTGGCATCTCTGTAATTCTAGGTAATCCTTTTTTTGCATTTAATCTATCAAGCAAAGAACCAGGTTCATTTATAATTCCCCAGCCATCTGAACCTTTCCTGATACAATCATCTTATCATATTCTTCCAAATTCTCTTCAAATTTTTCACAACTGCTTCATTCGTTTCATACCATTCTCCCACTCTCCTCGTAATGCATTATCATAAACAATTCTTGCATCATCTGACTCCGGTGTTTTTCTAGGATTATATAAACTGGATGCAGCATCATGTGCTGGATTAGGAACAT
>CAYRAV010000101.1:0-8138 GCA_964422365.1 uncultured Lachnospiraceae bacterium
CATTCCATTATTGCGGACATTTTTGATATTTTTTGTGCAATTTTTAATTTTCAAACACGCCCTAGTGTCTGCTTCGCATTAAAAAATAAGGTTTGGCTGTCATGGCTGTATAGTATCATATATGGTTACCATTCAGCCATGCTCTCAAAGGGCATTTGAATCCCTGTCAGATACCAAAATCATCCTCGTCCTCTTTCTTCCTGCTTTTCAAGTAGCTTCGTATCAGTCCAGCCAAAAGAAGCGCACAGACTGCTGTTTCAATCGCAATCACAATAGTAAGTTGAACTATATTCCTCCTATATTCATCTTTTGTCATAATTGGAGTATTACTATTATTGTTGTTATCAATTATCATTTTGCTGTCCTTCTGATATCTCTGTAAAGTTTTTTCTTTCCTATCATAGAGATAAAATTGGGGTTCTTCTTCTTCATGTCTGAGATACATCAATAAAAAATAATTATCCAGATCATTTTTAAGTGTATATGCTGTTATTTTCTTTCCCCCTAACATCAGAGAAGTTTCTATATAACCAGAAGGTATCAGCGATTTATCTTGTAATTCTGCTGTTTCATATTGACTAACATTTTTAATATAAGTTTTTTCTTCTTTTGTATAAATAGTTATTGCTTCTTCCTCTGCCTCTGGTTTCGGTGTCTCCTCTGCCTGTTCCTCAGGCTGCTCTAATGCTTCCTCCTCTGCAGACATCTTTTTTACATGCAGTATATAATTTCTTATCTCACCTGCCTGAGATGTTACCTCAATATTTATTGTATTTTGCCCTATTTTCAGATTTTCATTTCCTTCAATATTAACAGTAGATTTTATATAATCCGGTTTTGCTATCACAAACAAGGTATCCACATGACTACCTACTGTTACCTGATATTCTGTATTTGCTGCCGAGAATTCTGGTTCTAATGTTCCATTACTAATAGTCAAAGATTTTAATTTTCTATTATTATTTCTTTTTTCCTTACCCTTGCCCACTGTAATAGAAAGACTATTTTTTGAAACCGACATTTGTTCACCTGTATCTGCTTCTAACGCAACTGGTCTGTCATTTACAGATATCTGACATTTTCCATCCTTTTTTGCATAAAACTGAAGTGCATACTTTTTCACTACTGCATGATTGCCGCTTCCCATTTCTAAGATATGAAGCATCCCTTCTCCTCCTGTTACATAACTGCCTCCTGTATCGAATTCTAATATTTCTGCATCATAAGAAATATATGCCTCAAAATCCCCTATAATTGCAGAAGATTCTGCAATTACTGTAATTGTAAGTTTCTCTCCTTGCTTCACACTTGTATCTTCTGTGGTAATAATCACCGATGCACTTGCAGCACTTGCCATTTCTTTCATACATAAAAAACATAATACTCCAATACATAAAATAATCAGTATATTTTTCCTTTTCATCTTCATTTTTATATCAAATTCCCTTCTTTCTGAAGCTTAAGAATCCATCCATGAAATACTCTTTCATTTCGACTTGTCTAGAGCGTGTTTTAAAATTCATTACAGTCAAAAAGGGCTGCTCATTATCACAGCCCTTCTCATTATTTGCACCAAGCCTATCAAGTACAATATATTTTCTCTTTTTTTCTACTTTTTATCCTTTTCGTTGTACATGAATGACATAAGTTCTAATATCTCCATTTTCTGCTTTTACTGCCACTTTTACTGTATTACTTCCTTCTTTCAAAGTTACTGTTCCATTTCCTGTTACGGATGCCAGCGTACTTACTGCTGTGGCAGTTATTTTAATAGAAGCTGTGCTTTTAGGTACTGTAATGGTATACTCCTGTTTCTCATCATCTGTTACTTTAAATACAGGACTCATAGTATAACCACTTACAGATAACTTTTTAAGCCAGTTATTCGGATTCTTTCCTCCACTAGGTGCTTCACAAGGAACCTCTGTCATATTTTCATATACTGGAATAGAAAATTCTACTGGTATCTCTGTTATTCCGGCATAAGCGTTGTATGCTTTTACAGATTCTGAATTTGGTGCTTCAATATTCGCCATGTACTGGTGACTATATGTACTATTTTTTGTTACATTGAATTTTTGTAAATATACGGTATCCTGCCCCTGGTTAATATAATTTTTTCCAATATATTTTGCACCGCCTACAATTGCTCTATAAGGATTATTCCATGCAATTAGAAACAGCGCATCATTTGCTGAATTGCCTGTCCCATTCTTTGCAAAGTTCAGTCCATTGGCTATATTTCCTCCCGATACTGTACTATGTGTTGCTCCAATATTATAAAAATTATAAAGACCCTGATATCCGCTTACATTCCCTGAAACCGAATTACTCATCGTTGTTTGTGAAGTTACTACTTCCTGCTTCACTCGCGTTGCTAAGTGATATGGATTTACCCCCGAGTACTCTGCTGCTTTCACAAAAGTATCAGAATAACTGTATGTTACCTTCTTTCCCGACTCTGTGTAAGAATAGGAAGTTTGATACATTGGTGTGTTTTTTAAAATGCTCTCTACTCCATCTGCTGTTTGATACTCTGCATTGTAGGATAATATCTGAAATTGAAACATACTCGAGGGATTAAGAAAATTTCTTGGATCCATATAATATTGCAATGCCTCTTTAGAAGGTGTTACCCATGTTGTACCATCATATACTTTAAAAGTATCTGTTGTCCAATCATATGCACCACTTTCTAAAGATTTCCATGCCACTGATTTACTATTTGAAATTAAATTCTTTCCCAATACACTTTCTTCCTTTATGACATTGCTCCATTTTAACCCTGTATGTTCAGCTTTAAACTGCCACAAAGGATATTGTTCATGTAATGCTCTTAATGCCTCTTTATAACTTTCAGGAAACTTTTCAGCTGTCATAGCTTCCTCAAATTCTTTTTCACTAAGAGCAGTATACACTGATTGTGATGGTATTATATTCTGATATTCCACCCTTACATCAAGATATAGAGCAGATACATAACCTTTTAACACAACTCCATTGTAAGAAAAACTAATATGATACCAAAAACTTCCATCTATACTCTTTTCATCTAATATTGTTGTTACATCACCCTTCATCAGCTGTATATTTTTATTATTATACTGCAATTTCTCATAAGATGTACCTGGTCCTGTCCGCACATTCAAATAGTCTGTATTAACAATTCCTTTCTTTACCTCTACAGTCGTTGTTTCTTCTGGAGTTTTTGTGGATGGTGTCTCTGTGGATGGAATGTCTGTGGAAGAGGTAACTGGCACCGGGGTTTCTGTTGGAAGAGGAGATGCTGTAACTGCTCCTGGAGAAACACTGGAAGGCACATTTGTTGTTTCTGCCGTACTTGTCGGTTTTACGGTACTTGTTGGCTTTACTGTACTCGTTGGTTTTACGGTAGGAATTGGGGTTGCTGTAACTGCTGGTGTAGCAGTGGTTGTTACCTTTTCCTTAAATACAACTGTATTCGCCAATAAATATCCTGTTCTAGTAGCACTTTTATAAGAAAACTTGATTTTAAACCACTTTTTACTATTGGCAACTGTTTCACCTACAATTTTTACGGCTTTACCATTAGCCAAACTCACTTCTTGTCCGGATACTGTTAAAACAGCACTACTTACGCCTGCTTTTTTTCTAATTTTTACTTTAGAACTACAATTCATTTTTGCTGGCACTGGTGAAGAAGCTGTTGCTGTAATTTGCACATAATCACTTAATACATATCCTTTTCTTGTAGTAGAATCTGTGTGCTTAAACTTTACATAATACCACACTTTTCCATTAACTACTTTTTCTCTTAAAATGGTTACTTTCTGCTTTAGTGTTAACACAACTTTTTTCCCATCTATTTCCAACTGTTTCTTATCCATACTTGCACCCGTACGCACTCTTAAACTTGCAGCTGTAGATTTTCCTGAAACAGATAGATTTTTAACTGTTACATTTGTTGTATTAGCTGTTGGAGTTGGAGCAACGGTTGGTGCTGGTGTTGTTGATGTAAGTTTTATTCCTGTTTTTATAACCCAGCCATTCTCTGTTTTTCCATTATATTCAAATGTGATATAATAATATCCATCTTTTTCGCCGCCAATACTTACTGTTGTTCCCTTTTTTACCACTAGGTATTTGCCATCTCTAACTATTTTCTCTCCATTCGCCTTTGTGTATACATCCAAATCTTTCTGGGTTGTTCCCTTTTGGGTTGTTGCTGCCATTGTAATCTGTCCAGTCATATACATCACTGGTGCAGCTGTGGATGTAAGCATTGCTGCTAGTATCACAATGGCAATGGCTCTTTTTCTTTCCATAAATTTTCCTCCTTTTCATAAACCATTACATAGTAATCCCACTCTATAGTTGGAGCATAATAAAACGGTATGGCATTTATGTGGCATAATAAAAAGAATCGCAGTCATTTATTGTCAATTACAGTCTAATACACTATTTTGTTACCAAATATCATATATCACATAATGTTCAAGCACACCTTAAAACATACTCTCTTCTTCCTAAAATACAGTTTTCGTCATTTTTAAAAATTCCTTATATTCTTCATCTGTCAATAACATGGTTGCCACACCTTCATGGGAGCATATACTAAATACAACTCTTTCCCCTTGATAAAATGCCATATCTGTGAAAATACAGCCATCTAGATTATATTCTGTATCTAATATTCCCAACATATTATGTACAATTTCTTTTAGTGTATCTCCAATTTGAAAATAACATAGTTCTGTTTCTATACCAATCACAGATGGTGTTTCATCTGTGATACATGAGCAGATAAAATCTTCCCTTTCCGTCTTATAACTCTGTCTTTTACTGTATCTGCTCAGAGAAATTTTATTACTAATGCTGATTAAAAAATCTATGACTGCTTCTATCTGGTTTGTCTGATTGATATCTTCTACTATATCAATTCTGTTCCGGAATTCTCCATTTTTATCTTCTTCTTTTTTTTGATAGACTACCCATATTTGTTTGCTTCTAATTTCACAATAACTTTTTGTTAGGGTTTCACTAAAGAGATCTAGTACCAAAAGTATTCCTCTGTCTAATATTGGTATTGTTTTTCCTTCATTCACTGCTTCGCACCCTGCGAAATACATATATGGATTGGTTTTATATGGAAGGCTCACAAGTGCATTGCTGCCTTCTTTATCATAAACTGTAATCTCATTCTGCTTCATAATGGCACAAACCTGATTCTCATTCATAATATAATAATCATAGACCTCTTCTAATACCAAACTCCCAAAAGCAAATAGATAGTCTTCCGTCCGCAGTATATATGGTATGATATGTTCTTTTTCTTCCCCTTTATGCCAATGAAGGGCTGCAATATAGAACAATGTTTTTTGCATTGCGACTCTATAAAATACAATTTTTGTACTTGTAATCCTCCTGCTGCATTCAACATCATGGACAAGCATATAATTTATCTTTTCAATATGGTGTTTTTGGGTAATATCTTTCAGTACTTCACTTATATATTCCAATCGGGATTCTCTTCCACCTAAAAATCTGTTATCATCTGCACAGATATGCAGCTTTCTGTTCTTCAGCCGTTCCCATATTTCAATCATAATATGTTTTTCTAATTGATTTTCCAACATTACTCTCCCAATGAT
Organism: uncultured Lachnospiraceae bacterium; assembly: GCA_964422365.1. GTDB lineage: Bacteria > Bacillota > Clostridia > Lachnospirales > Lachnospiraceae > CAYRAV01. The sequence goes on from CAYRAV010000101.1 coordinate 5,631, forward strand.
AAGCCACTGTCATATTTTATATTGTGTCAGCTTGGTCAATGGCTTTTCCAATATCATTTCTCTTATATTTATTAGAAAAATCAATCCAGTCTGTTGCCTTGTAAGCATTAGCTCTTGCTTCCTTTAATCCAGCCCCTTTTGCAGTAATACCTAAAACACGTCCTCCGTTGGTAACAATTCCTTCTGCTGTTTTTCTGGTTCCTGCATGAAATACATAGTACCCTTCTTTGCCTTTAAAATTTTCTAACCCTTTGATTAACTTCCCTTTTTCATATTTTTCGGGATAACCATCTGATGCCAGCACAACACATACTGCTGCATTGTCCTCAAACTGCAAATCAATCTGATCTAATTTTCCATCGATGCAGGCTTCCATTACATCAATAATATCGTTTTTCATACGTGGAAGCACCACCTGTGCCTCAGGATCACCAAATCTTGCATTATATTCTAACACCTTTGGTCCCTTCTCTGTCAGCATTAAACCAAAGAACATAATACCAACAAAATCCCTGCCCTCTGCTTTCATAGCATCCATTGATGGCTGATAAATATATTTATGGCAGAACTCATCCACTTCTTTTGTGTAGAAAGGACTTGGAGAAAATGTTCCCATACCGCCTGTATTCAGTCCCTGATCACCATCTTTGGCACGTTTATGGTCTTGTGCACTAGTCATAGGTGCAATATGTGTTCCATCGCAGTAACACAATACAGATACTTCTCTTCCTGTCATAAATTCTTCAATTACAATTTTGTCCCCTGCAGAACCAAATTGTTTATCTAACATTAAAGTTTTTACACCTTCTTTTGCTTCTTCCTTTGTATTACAGATTAATACACCTTTTCCAAGTGCCAGCCCATCTGCTTTTAATACAATTGGATAGGTACTGGTTTCCAAATATTTTAATGCTTCCTCAGAAGAAGTAAAGGTTTCATAAGCAGCTGTTGGAATACTATACTTTTTCATTAAATCTTTTGAAAATGCTTTAGATCCTTCCAAAATTGCTGCATTTTTCCTAGGTCCAAATACTTTTAATCCTTTTGCTTCAAATACATCAACCACACCTGCTACCAAAGGATCATCCATTCCAATAATTGTAAGATCGATTTTTTTCTCCTCTGCAAAATCTGCTAATTTTTCTAATTCCATTGCACCAATATCCACACATTCTGCAATTTCCGCAATTCCTGCATTTCCCGGTGCACAATATATCTTATCTACATGCTGGCTCTTTGCCACGCTCCATGCAATCGCATGTTCTCTTCCGCCACTTCCAACAATTAAAACTTTCATATCATCCATTCCTTTCTCTGTATCAGTACAACTTATGATATAAAACCTTATTTTCGTTGTACCAGATTATTTACAACCTCAATTTTATCATTTGCAATCAAATCAATTGCTTCTGGCAGAATATTCCACTCTGCTTCTTCCATCACTCTTTTTTGCAGCACTTCAGGACTATCTCCCTCCTGCACATATACTGCTTTCTGCAAAATAATTGGTCCTGTGTCTGTTCCTTCATCCACAAAATGTACTGTTGCACCAGTTACTTTATTTCCCCTTGCCAACACTGCTTCATGGACCTTCAATCCATAAAAACCGTCTCCGCAAAATGATGGAATTAAAGATGGATGAATATTGATAATTTTATTTCTATACTTTCTAATCACGTTCTCCGGAACAATTACAAGATATCCTGCCAGTACAACCAAATCAATATTATTCTCATCTAAAGTCTGTAACAGTACCTCATTAAATTCTTCTCTATTCTTAAAATCCTTTGGTGAAATACATATCCCCTTAATACCATGTTCTTTGGCACGTTCCAGCGCATATGCATCTTTTTTATTACTAATAACAATAGAAATAGAAGCATTTGTAATTTTCTTATTCTCTATTTTATCGATAATTGCCTGTAAATTAGTTCCCCCGCCGGAAACCAAAACTGCTATATTTATCATATGGACTTTCTCCTTATTACATTTTAGAATCTTCTAAAATAGACATTATATTGTAACTATTTTGAATGGTTACTTTATACGATATAAAAAGGGCATGCCCTAAACATACAAAATATGTTTTGTATCTTTGTAATGGGTATCCCCTTTTTGTATGGTATTTTATAATAATGTAATTCCTTTTTCTTTTGCCTGAATTTCTCCCACAATGAAAGGCATTTCTCCTGCTGCCTTAATACTTGCCATTGCTTGATCTGCATCAGCACTGTCAACTGCAACAATCATTCCGATACCCATATTGTATGTATTATACATCATTTCTTCTTTGATATCGCCATCTTTTTGCAGCATTTCAAAAATTGGAGGAATCGGATAACTTCCCTTCTTTACTAATGCATGTGTGTGATCTGATAACATTCTTGGAATATTTTCATAAAAACCTCCACCTGTAATATGACTGCAGGCTTTGATTTTCACACCATCTGACTTAATTTGTTTTAATGCTTTTACATAAATTTTTGTTGGTGTCAACAATGTTTCTCC
>CAYRAV010000102.1:0-8115 GCA_964422365.1 uncultured Lachnospiraceae bacterium
AGTATTATTTAAGAGCAAGGTATTATAATCCTCTTGTGGGAAGGTTTACACAGGAAGATGTGTACCGCGGTGACGAGCTTAATCTGTATGCATACTGTGGGGCAAATCCGGTGATGTATGTGGATCCGAGCGGGTATGAGAAAAAGTGTGAAACTGGTAGTGAGAGTGGTAGTGAGAGTGGTAGTGAGAGTGGTAGTAAGACTTATACTGTAGACCCAAATATGCAAGCTAAAGATATAGAGATGGGAGTGCTGATAGATGGTTCATATATTAAAAATCCGACAGCTCAAAAAATGTCAGATTTGATTAAACCAGGTTCAAATTATGTAGGAAATAGTAAGATGAATGGTCAATTTATGTATGTTGTTGATACGAATGGAAATATTACTATTGGTTCTAGAGCAGGACAACATATGCCCCATCCTACATTAATAGGTGGAACTAATCCTATTGTGCAAGGAGCAGGTATTGTTGAAATTAGAGGTGGAAAAATTTATAGTATTGATAATTCCAGTGGACATTTTAAACCAGATAACAGTTGTATAACTAATGTACAAAATGCATTTGAGCAATTACCATCAAAGGTTTTTCATAAAAACTTTCAAGGTTATTCAACATATGCTGATTAAGGAGGTAAAAAATGAATTCTAAATGGGGAACATACCCTTGGTTTGTAGAATATGGTATCGACTTGATACATCCAGATGATTTTGAAGCTTTTAAAAAAGAAGCTAATAATAGTAAAGTGTTTGAGTGCATTGAAGAGGGAGATTATATAACATTGAAGTACAATAATAATTGTTATAGAGTGAGAGATAAGTTATTTAAAACTGTGCCAAATCCAAAATATAATTTTGGTGAAGTTGTAAAGATTAAGGAAAATGAAGAGGATGCTGTTATAACAGATATTATGTGGCATTATGGTAAGCGTCAGCATTATTATTTAGTATCTATAAAAGATAAAAAAAAATCAAAGAGATACTTGGATTCTGAGTTTATGTAGATGTAGATAATATAAAAACATGTAATGACTATTGTTTTAAATCTGGTAATTTTAGAAATAAGAAGAACCAATAATATCAACTTTTATTAATGTACTTAACTCAGCTGTGAATATCAAAAACATAGCTGGTCAAAGTTCTATATAGTTAAGAGTGGTATAAACTCTAGTAATCCATTTTATAAACAAGGAGGAGGCTCTAATTTAGATGATTTTATGACACCTCATGCACAGAAACATGCATATAATCCAAATGTAAAGTCTACAAAGAATAAGACTCAATTTGGAGAAAACATAGATGTAGCTAAATTGCGAGAGGATACGATGCTTCATCCAGATAAGGTTATTTATGATTCTGAGCATAATATGATAAAGTATGTAAAGGAATATGATTTTAACATTAGTACAGCAGATACACCAACAGGAAGTCATAGAGTATTTATTAATTTGGCACCTAAGGCAGGAAAAACTAATAGAAATTCTCAATTTCCTTATTATGGAGGTGATAAATAATGTATAGTTTGGAAAGTATTGAGAAAAAGCAAAATATAAAATTTCCAGAAGAATACAAGCGATTATATCAATCTAATTTTAAAGAAATTGATAATAGAATTGAAATTTATGTAGGAGATGATGTGTTTTGTATAAGCAAATTTTTAACTACTACGGAAATTAATGATATTTTGAAAGAATTTTATGACTTTTTTGGGTATGATATAGTTCCAATTGCAGAGACAGATGAGGATGATTATATATGTTTGTATTATAGAGAGAACATAGAAAAACCATCAATAGTATATTGGAATTATGAATTAGCGTTAGAAGATCCAGAAGAAGGAATATTATTTTTATATGATAGTATGTATGAATTTGAAACTAAGCTGAAGCAAAAATAAAAATTTAAGTGAAAGGTTGTTGAGCCAGTAGACGTAAAAATCTACTGGCTTTTTCTATGTCTAAAATTCTACACAATCACTTCTAGAAAATCTTAAATTCTTTTTTAGGTATTCCCATATCAACCTGCTTTCTTTTGAACATCTGGTGACAGTGTATCCGTTAAAAATTCTGCATAGAAAAAAGTGCCGAGGTAGTCAGAGAAATGAGCAGATGAAGATTTTGAAGATGATAAAGAAGAGGAAGAGGAATATTATAAAAATATTAAAATGATTTATCAGAAATATGTATGCAATCCCAATAAAACAATTTCAGTAATTGAGAAAGCCATCTATAATGCATACAGTTCATATGAAGATAATGCTAAAAAAAGATATACATTTTCTGAGGTGTTAAATAAAACGATTATAAACAGAATAACATTATTTGAGGATAGGATTGAAATTGATTGTTCATGTGGTTGGAATTTAAGTGGTGCATTAGGAATAATTATATCCAGTGATTCTGTAGAAACTGGAGGCAGAGAAATTTTATATTAAAAATGAAATGGCGATGGGCTGAATCTGTATGCATACTGTGGGCGAATCCAGTGATGTATATGGATTCGAGCGGGTATGAGAAAAAGTGTGAAATAAGTAGTGAGAGTAGTAGTTTTTCTGGATTACCAGTTGATGAACGAAATGGGGCAGAGCCGCCATACAATACCGTTTCTGCTCTAATGTTGATAAATGTAAAACCTGCAGCAAAACAAAGAGCAGTCCCCAAAAGTAAGAGGATAACAAACAACATTCTTGTCAGGCAAATCAATAGATTTATTGAGTAATGGGATGAAAGGAAAATCTAAATGACAATTAGAGATATTTTAACAGAAGTGTTTGAAAAACAATGTAATTTATATCTTCAACTAGAACAGTATGATGCAGAAATGTTATTAGATAGTATAACCAGCGTAAATAATGAAAAATTTTTAGTTGAAGCAGAATGGGATGTTGCAGATATTGTACCTGATGCTGGGAATATAGGCTAGATGTAAGGGGGTATACAATTTTTTATTTTATTATTCATGACGATTATTTTTACATAAGAAAAATGAAAATGATGTTAAAGACTTTTTAATAAGAACAGTACATAATAATTTTTTCGCAGATGTAACAGTATTTTTTGATGGAAAAATAAAAAAATATGTAATTAATCATGTGGATGATAAGGACATTGTCACTTGGATGAACTAATATTTATTATATAACCACATAATGCCTTGCCAACACATTTCTGTCTGTCAGTCTGAATGACATTTTTCGGCTCGTCCTTACGAAAGTAATGGCGATAACAAAAGTGTTATTCAAACATGCTCTCGATCATGTTTGAGTTGCATTTTGAAAACAAAATATATCTTTACTGTGTGGAGATTATCATGGTTAATTGTGACAGTTGTATGTTTACAAATTTCACTAAATTATCTATACTATAGGGAGTGCCAGCTAATCAGATTTACTTCATGATTGGGAGTGGCTGTCATAAATTCAAATCCCGCCAATGCCTTTTTATCAGGGATTTCCGGACAGTGTCAGAGAGTTGTCTGTGGTCTGGTATATTGTTTTGTTCAGAGAACCTCTTTTGGCGAAGAACCAGTTGCTGAAATTTCGGGATTGGAGCATCCGGGAGGTATTTTGTTAAAAGTATTGGATAAAGCTGTAGCAGCCATGTGCGGTTTGAGATTTCAAATAACAAGAATATCAACCACATAGACGAATGGTAGAAAAAATGCGAATGAAGATAATTCTGATATTGACATTTTGGTAAGCAAAGTGTTTAGTGGTGAAACAGTAATAGAATAGGCTGCAGATGTGGAAGAAGGGAAAATGAGAGAAGAATTTAAAATACATAGGGATTTAATCCTTGAGAAAAAATTAAAAGAACTGATTAAGGATTTGGAAAATATAATAGATACAGCAGATCAGAAAACGTTAGAAGAAAAGTTTGCTAAGGCTAATAGTCTTATACAGACAAGAGAAAGAGTGTTGGATGAGTATACGGTACAATATTATTACAGTTGGACAAGTTTAGACGGATTGGTAGGAGAATTGACATTGGATATTCCTAAGGTAGAGGATATAGAAAAAGAAGATTTAAAAGAACTAATTTGCTGGATGCGAAAAATAATATCAAAGGAAGAAACTTTAGAGGGTGTAGACTATGAGTATTTTGACAATTTTTATAGAGGTTTTTTTAACAAAAATTTTGTAAACGGAGAGGAAGCATATTCTGCTATATTTGAAGATGTTTCAGTAGATGATGTGATTGAAATTGCATATGACAGCAAATCCGCAGATGGTGTAATATTGCTATAGTTACAATAAAAAATAAAGCGGAATGTATGCCAAACGTTTCATTTATAGATAAAGGAAGGGCACTGAAGGCTGCCAATAATGGTTACACAAGAGAAATTTATAAATCTAATTGCTATATTTTTATGGAAAGGATAGGTTAAAATGGTTATATACAATGAACCAATTGAGAAGCCGATTCAAAATTCAAGTGATGAGTTTATAATATTAGAGTGTGTTTGAAAATTGCTTGTTACAAGATGTGCGTCACAATTTGTGGGGAATTTGTTCCAAATTCATTCGTAAAAACGAACGGGAACCTCCACACCGGCATCCGTCCGTTTATTAAAATTATCATAGAAGAATCTGAATTTACAGAAAAAATTTTAAACTCTTGAAAAAAACAGAATGGAAAAAGAACTGCATTTTGCAATTCCTTTCCCAATCTATTGTTGTTTCTATTTTGCATGGCACATAATCTTTTTGTTCTATACAGTATCCGCCTCTCCCTCAAATAGTTCACCATCTATAATCCGGACAATCCGCTGTGCTGATTTTGCCACCTCCAAATCGTGGGTAATCATAACAATTGTGTGTCCTATATCATTCAATTTTTTAAATAATTTTAAGACTTCTTTTCCACTATGTGAATCTAAAGCGCCTGTAGGTTCATCTGCCAAAAGTATCGTTGGTTCACCTGCCAAAGCTCTTGCAATCGCCACCCTTTGCTGTTGTCCGCCGGATAATTCTGCTGGTTTGTGTTTTAATCTCTTGTCTAAACCCAGCAGTTTAATGGTATCCATGCACTTCTCAGATGCTTCCTCCATAGACATTCCCCGCATCAAAAGAGGCATTGCAATATTTTGCAATACCGTATAGGTTGGAATCAAATGATATTTCTGAAAAACAAATCCAATTTGCTGATTCCGGATATCTGTAAGTTGTTTATCATTTTGCTCTGCTATAGATATTTCATTTAGATAATATTCTCCTGTATCAAAAACATCCATACAACCGATAATGTTCATGATAGTAGATTTTCCAGAACCAGAAGGGCCAAGTATTGCCAAAAATTCTCCCTCTCTTACTTCCAAAGAAACATCTTTTAGAATGTGCAGTGCCTCTTTATCTTTTTTATAGCTTTTATTAATTTTTTTCATTATAATAATCTTTTTTTCTGTCATGTTTTGCACCAAACCTCTCTTTCCTGGATGTAATACTCCCATGTTTCTTTTATCCAACGATCCAGATACCAACAATAACGTCTTTTCCATCTTCATCCTTTTCCATAAGCATCTTCACCATATCGCCTGCTGCTAGTCTGGCAAATGTAGTAGTAGTTCCAAGTTGTGTAGTTACTTTGGTTCCTACAGGGATTAAGGTAATTTTCTCCTCTCCAGTCAGTGTGTATATAGTTTTATTTCTTTGGGCATTTTCTTGTTCTTTATTCAAGTTTCTAGTTTCCTTTTCGTTGTTGCCATCCTCTACGTTATCATTTCTAGCAGACCTTTTTCCGTTTTCCATGCCTTCTGCCATATCTCCACCTGATCTGTTATGTTCTTCTATATTACCTGGCATGTCTTCATTTGACATATTATGTTCTCCCATGTCTTCTGTCATGTTTCCGTTTGACATATTATGTTCTCCCATATCACTTGGCATTTCTCCTTCTGGCATGTTTTGTCTGCCGCCAAAATTTTCATTTCCCGATACATTCTTATTGTTAATACTACTTTGGGCGTCTTTCTCTTCTTTTATTGAGGCAGTTCCCTTCGGGTCATTTCCCATTTCAGGGGAAGCTATCTCCTCAGCTATCGCATAGGTAATCTCATTTCCATTTATGCTGTTGATTTGTGCCACAATTAAGCTTTGGTTTTTCCCAACGGTTATTTCGTCTGTTTTATTTTTACTTCCAAAGAAATACCAATATCCAACTATTCCAGAGCCGCCAAGAAGCAACACAAAAATAAGAACTAGTGCTATTTTCTTTTTCATGTCCTAACCTCCTCATTATTCTTCATTCAGTGCCTCTACTGGCACCAGATTGGAGGCCTTCCAAGCCGGATAAATGCCAAATATAGTTCCTGTTAGAATGGCAAATGCAAGAGCAAGTCCCATACCCAGAATACTTAATTCTACCCGGATATCAAATAACTTTACAATTGGAGTGACACCAAGACTTGCCAATATGCCAACCACTCCGCCAAAGACACTGATAAAACATGCTTCCATCAAGAATTCCACTAATATATCCTTTCTGGAACATCCAATGGCTTTTAATATACCAATTTCTTTTGTTCTCTCTTTTACAGATACAAATAAAACATTCATAATTCCAATACCGCCTACCACAAATACAATAAATGCCATAGTAAAAAGCAGCATAGTCAATGTATCATTTGATTCCGATGCAGCTTCCATTTTACTTCCTGCATCTGTTATTGTAAATTCTGTATTCGGATAACTCTCCGCAAGAACGGTCTCAATATTTTCTATTACATCATCAATATTATTTAAATCACTGGCAATCACAGTAATAGTGGGATTTGCATTTTCTTCTACAATATATTTCACTCCAGTACTGTAAGGAATAAAGAGAGCCTCATCCATACTGATTCCTGAAGATACTGTTCCCGTTTCCTCTAATACACCATTTATCACATAAGGGCGGTTATCTATGTATATCGTATTATCATATGCATCTAAAGCACTTCCAAAAATTTCTTTTGCTGCACTGGCACCTAAAATACATACTTTCTCTTTATTCTCTTCGTTGCTGTCTGTAATGAATTCTCCAATTTGAAAGGACAAATTGCTAATTTCCGCATAAATACTCTTTACTCCTGCAATGGTATAGCTGGTTTCCTCTTCAAGGTCACCTCCGTTCACATTGGATTTTGCGGTGTAAGAAATCGATACAGAAGATATATCTGGAACAAATACTTCTAAATCCTCAACATCTTTCTCTGTGAATGTTATTTTCTCCTGATTCATCCTATCAGATAAATTAGAAGAACCTCCACCTATCACAAATCCACCTTTCGTTCCCTGATGATTCGATGGACCTTCTCCATTTCCGGATGACATATCTCCAGGAAATCTTCCTGATGGTGTTCCTTCTCCCGATGGCATTTCACCTGAAAATTCTCCAAAAGTTCTGTTTCCAAAAGATTTTCCATTACTCCTATCTCCAGATTTATCAGAAAAACTTTCATTTGCTGTTTCATAAGAAATATCAATAGCTCCTGCATTCAGGTTCTTAAACTGTTCTGCCACATCCATCTGTCCGCCTCGTCCAATGGCTATTACCATTACAATAGTTGCTGCTCCTATGATGATACCAACAGAGGTTAATACTACTTTGAACTTATTCTGCATCAAATTAATCCACACCAGTCTCAATAGTTCTTTTCTTTTCATGAGCTGCTCACCTGACTTTCGATTAAAACTGTGTCTCCTTGTGACAATCCTTCTTTAATCTCTACAGATGTTCCATTAGAAAATCCAGTTTCTACCTCCACTTTCTCTGTCTTTCCATCACTTACTCTTTTCACATAGCTTTTTGTTCCTTCTGTTTGAATAGCTTTGTTGGAAACATATACCACATTCTCTATTTCTTTTGTTACAAAAGTAACATTTGCTGTCATACCTTCGTAAATTTTTGCGGCGTCTCTAGTCACATTCACAGTTACATCATAAGATACAGTGGAGGAATTGCTGCTTTCTGAAGTGGCAATCCCTGTTACTATTCCATGATAAGTTTCTTCTTCATAAGCAGTAAATGTAATATTTACCGTTTCTCCTATTTTTACATTAGAAATGTCTTCTTGTGAAACAGAGACCGTCACAGACACTGCCTCAGCATCTGCGTAAGTAGTAATTGCCGTATCACTA
>CAYRAV010000103.1:0-7937 GCA_964422365.1 uncultured Lachnospiraceae bacterium
GAATAGAATCAAAGTAATTTTAGTTGGAGAAGAATTAGGTTTTTAAGAACAGTTGCCAAAGGAGGGAAAAGAGTATGTTTCATAAAGAAAAACAGCCATCTGTAGATGTAAAAGTAGATGTGAATGTAACAAAAATTGTAAAATATGTCTGCATTGCAGGGATATGCATTGTGGCAATTATATTTGGTGCTAAATGTATCAAAAGATTATTAGACAGAAAGTAGGAAGCAAATGCAAAAAGCGTTATACATTTCTGAAAAACCAAGTGTAGCTCAGGAATTTGCCAAGGCATTGAAAGTAAAAATACAGAAAAGAGATGGATATTTAGAAGGGGAAGATACGATTATTACATGGTGTGTGGGACATCTGGTAACGATGAGTTACCCGGAGGTTTATGACCCGGCATTAAAGAAATGGTCTTTTGGAACCCTTCCCTTTTTGCCTAAGGAGTTTATGTATGAAGTCATACCAGCAGTGAAAAAGCAATTTGAGATTGTGAAGGGGCTGCTAAATAGGGAAGATGTAAATATTATTTATGTCTGCACTGACTCCGGGCGGGAAGGAGAATATATTTACCGGTTGGTAGATCAGCTTGCACAGGTATCAGAGAGTAAAGAAAAGAGAAGAGTCTGGATTGATTCCCAGACGGAAGAAGAGATTTTAAGAGGAATCAAAGAAGCTAAATTATTATCAGAATATGATAATTTATCATCGGCTGCATATCTTAGAGCCAAAGAAGATTATTTAATGGGAATTAATTTTTCCAGAGTGTTAACATTAAAATATGGAAATACAGTAACCAACTATTTAAAAAGCCAGAAGTGGTCTGCCATTTCTGTAGGACGTGTTATGACCTGTGTACTTGGTATGGTAGTAAAAAGAGAGCGGGAAATACGTGCTTTTGTGAAAACCCCTTTTTACCGTGTATTAGCATCTTTTGATGCAGCAGGGAAAAATTTTGATGGAGAGTGGAGAGCAGTAGAAGGTTCCTGTTATTATCAAACGCCCCTATTATATAAAGAAAATGGCTTTAAAGAGAGGAAAACAGCTGAAAAATTCATAGAAGAGATTACATACCCGGCAAATCTTAATCAGATTAATCCAAAGGCAGTTGTAGAGAAGATAGAGAAGAAAAAAGAAAACAAAAACCCACCATTATTATTTAACCTGGCAGAACTGCAAAATGAATGTTCCAAATGGTTTAAAATCAGCCCGGATGAAACCTTGAAAATTGTACAGGAATTATATGAGAAAAAATTAGTAACTTATCCAAGAACAGATGCCAGAGTGTTATCCACTGCGGTCAGCAAAGAAATCCATAAGAATATTGGTGGATTGAAAAATTATTCTCTTGTGAAGGATTATGCCCAGGAAATTTTGGATAAAGGTACTTATAAAAATCTGGAAAAAACCCGTTATGTAAATGATAAGCAGATTACAGACCACTATGCCATTATTCCAACCGGACAGGGATTAGGTGGATTAAACTCCCTATCGCCTACAGAACAAAAAGTCTATGAAGTCATTGTGCGGAGATTTTTAAGTATTTTTTATCCTCCAGCAGTATATCAGAAGACAGCAATTACACTGAAGATGAATTATCATCATGAACTGATAGAAAAGCAGAAAAATTTAGAAGGAAAAGAAGAGAGATTTTTTGCTTCTTTTAAGATTTTGATAGATGAGGGATATTTTAAAATCACAGAATATTCCTTTAAGAAAAAAGGAAAGATAAATCAAAATAAAGACGGCAATGAAGATAAGGAACAAAATCAGGATAATGCAAAGGATTCTGGTGAGCAGGAAACAGTGGATAAGGATTTTGTAGAGCAGATTGGGCGGCTGAAAAAAGGAGCTATTCTTGATGTAAAAGTGATGAACATCAAAGAAGGAGAAACTTCCCCGCCAAAACGTTACAATTCAGGTTCTATGATTCTTGCTATGGAGAATGCAGGACAATTAATTGAAGATGAGGAGCTTCGCGCCCAAATTAAGGGGAGCGGAATCGGCACCAGTGCCACAAGAGCAGAGATATTGAACAAATTGGTAAAAATAGAGTATCTGAAATTAAATAAAAAGACACAGATGATTACACCAACCTTACTTGGTGAATTGATTTTTGATGTAGTTAATGCATCAATCCGTCCGCTCCTTAACCCTGAATTGACTGCCAGTTGGGAAAAAGGATTAAACTATGTGGCAGAAGGAACCATTAGTCAACAGGAATATATGGATAAACTGGAAGGATTTGTAGGCAGAAGGGTAGAAGGTGTAAAAAATCTGAATAATCAGACGGTGCTCTACAGAACTTTTGACGAGGCAGCGAAATATTATAAGTAATAGAAAGAGGGAATAAAAATGGAACAGTTGCAGAACAAAAATTTATTCGATTTCTCGCAGACAATTGCAAAAGATATTTTTGAGGGAACCACTTACCCCTGGGAGGTTCTCTCTAAAATTGCTGATTTTATCCGTACACTTGGAAAGACTTTGCCAGAGGAAGAATATGAAAAGCGTGGAGAAGATATCTGGGTTGCAAAGAGTGCAAATGTTGCACCAACAGCATATATAAATGGACCAGCAATTATCGGAAAGGAAGCTGAGATAAGGCATTGTGCATTTATCCGCGGAAATGCCATTGTAGGGGAAGGTGCTGTCGTAGGAAATTCTACTGAGTTAAAAAATGTATTATTGTTTAACAAAGTACAAGTCCCTCATTATAATTATGTGGGCGATTCTATTTTAGGCTACAAATCTCATATGGGGGCAGGCTCCATTACTTCAAATGTAAAGTCTGACAAAACATTAGTTACAATTGTGTATCAAGGGCAGAAAGTAGAAACCAAATTGAAGAAAATGGGTGCTATTTTAGGTGACAATGTGGAAGTAGGCTGCAATAGTGTATTGAATCCCGGAACAGTAGTAGGGCGTGAAACCAATGTGTACCCTTTGTCAATGGTAAGGGGATATGTGCCGGAAAAAAGCATTTATAAAAAACAGGGTGAAGTAGCAGAGAAGAGTATAAGAGCATGAAAAAAGAGATAGTATTAAGGGGAATGATTGTCATTATTAGTACACTGGCATTAGGTATTGGGGTAGGATTTTTTAGAATCTCCTGCTTTGGTTCAGATCCATACACTGCAATGAATACAGGGGTAAGCAGTCTGCTTGCGATACCATTTGGAAGATATCAGTTTTTGTCAAATGCCATATTGATTCTGATCATGGTATTTTTATCAAGGGAACTGGTAGGATTTGGAACGGTTTTTAATATGATTTTTGTAGGATATTCTGCAGATTTTGTTATATGGATTTTGAAAACACCATTGCAATCTGCATTTGGTACTGCAGAGGGCATTGAACTTCCTATCTGGATAAGGCTTGTATTTTTATTCTTTGCTTTTTGGATCTTCAGTTTTTTTATTGCATCTTATATTGCGGCTAATCTTGGAATTGCACCTTATGATGCACTTAGTATTATATTAGAAAAAGCATGTGCAGGAAAAATTACGTTCTCTATTGCAAGGATTATTGTAGATTGTGTGGCAGTAGTGATTGCATTTTTGACAGGATTTTATCAGGGCATACAATGGCAGATTATTGGTGTGGGTACAATCTGTATTGCTTGCCTTTCGGGACCACTGATTCAGATTTTTCGCAATTGGGTGGAAAAAAAGATTGATAAGTTATCAATTGATTCATAGATTTTTAAAACTCCGCAATAAACTGCGGAGTCTTTTATTTTACCATAAATTTTGAGGCAGTTATTTGTGTATGGCTGAACAGTTACTAAAAAATAATTGCAAATTTTTTTCACTTCATGTGAACCAATCTAAAAGTTATTACAATGTATAAGTGAAGGGCAAACAAAAGCCAATGAAAGACGTCTTGAATATGGTGGTGAAAAGAAAAATGAATAGACATCAGCTGGAACAGTGTATAGATGACTATGGAACAGAAATTTATGCATTTTGCAGCCAGCTTACCTGTAACAAACAGGAAGCAGAAGATTTATACCAGGATACTTTTTTGAAAGCAGTGGAGTTAGAACATAAGATAGATGATAAAAACAATCCTAAAAGTTATCTTGTTTCTATAGCACTAAGAATATGGAAGAATAGAAAAAGAAAGTTTGCTTGGAGAAAACGGATTGCAGGAACAGAGCAATTGGTGGAAGAAGCTGTAAGTGGAGAGAATTGGGAACAGGAAAGCAATGCCCTTTCTCCAGAGGCTGAATTTCTCGAAAAGGAAGTAAAGGAGCAGGTCAGACAGGCGGTTAAAAAATTAGATGAGAAATACCGTATTCCAGTCTATCTGTATTATACATTAGAACTCTCCATAAATCAGATTGCAACAATTATGAAGCTTCCTAAAGGAACAGTAAAAAGCAGGCTGCATAAAGCAAGAGAATTATTAAAGAAAGAATTGGAGGTTGTTTTAGATGAAACAAAATAAAGATTTAGATCAGATATTACAACATGCCCTTTCTCCGGAAGAAGAGCCTGATTACTGGCTTAATCAGAAAATTTTAAATAAAGCAAAGGAGATTGGAAAAATGGACAAAAAGCAAAAAAGAAGAATACCTGCAGCAGCAATGGTGGCAGCACTTGCACTTTCTGTTGGTTCAGTAACAGCATTTGCAGCATGGCAGTATATGACACCGGATAAAGTAGCAGAAGTGATGGAAGACAAAGGATTGATGAAGGCATTTAAAAGTGAAGATGCAATTATAATTAATGAAAGCCAGATGAATGGAGATTTCAAAATTACATTGCTGGGCATGGTCTCAGGAAAAAATTTAAGCCAGTATATGACAGAAGAGCTGGATGCTGACAAGACTTATGTGGTAACTGCAATTGAAAACGCAGATGGCACACCAATAGATATGGACAATGGAGGATATAATTTAGTAGATCTTGTGGTATCTCCATTTGTGAAAGGATTGGAACCATGGCAGTATAATGTCTACACAATGAATGGCGGATGTACAGCAAAAACAGAAGATGGAATAGAGTATCGTATTACAGAATGTGACAACATTGAAATGTTTGCAGACAGGGGATTATATATTAGTGTGACAGATGGAGCTCCTTCTGCTGATGCTTATCAGTATGATGAGAAAACAGGAGAGATTACAAGGAAAGAATCTTATAAAGGTGTAAATGCACTGTTCAACCTTCCAATTGATAAAAGCAAAGCAGATCCTGAGGCTGCCGAACAATACTTAAAGGAGATGAATGATAACGAGGAAGAATATACAATAGATGACAGTGATTCAGATGGAGTGATGGATAAAGTAAGTAAGTGGGATGCCAAAAAGGTTGAGAAAAATGCAGAGTTGTTAGAGGATTTGACACAAGTACTCACACCAGATGAAGATGGTATGGTGACAACGGATTCTTATGAAATTGGAGATGTGCAAAGCGGCAATGAACAATTTTCAGCCAAAGAATATTTTAGAGGGAAGAAAGCTGGTGAAACGATTGTAGAATCAGTATTTAGTGGAGGAACAGAAAAAGAAGCATATATTGAAACGATTACATTAAATGAGGATGGGACTATAACAAAGAAGGTATATCATTACAGTGAATAATAATAGAAAAATAAAGAGAACAGGAAAAATATTCAGGTGTGTGAGGGAAGTTGTGGAGAGTGAGATAATCTATTTTTAAGTAATAGGTGGTACTTCTGCGGTATGTGGGAGTGCCGCCCAATTAAGAAAAAGCAGTTCGGGGAATTGAAAAATCTTATAAAATTGTGTATACTTAGAAAAAGAAATTAGACTGAGAAATCAGAATTTGTTGTTTTAAATAAGGAGATAAAAATGCGTCGTTCGGATAGAGAAGTAAAAGAGTTTGAAGATATTGTAGCAATCATGGAAAAATGTGATGTATGCCGAATTGCCTTAAACAATAATGGCTACCCCTATATATTACCACTTAATTTTGGAATGTACATAAAAGAAGGTAAAATTGAGTTATATTTTCATGGAGCTATGGAAGGTACAAAATATGATTTGATTGAAAAGGACAATAGAGCCAGTTTTGAAATGGATTGTGAACATAAATTAGTGACAGAGGTTGAACGTGGGAGTTGTACAATGGAATATGGGAGTGTTATTGGGCAAGGGCATATTGAAATGCTTTCTGATGATGAAAAGTACAATGCTTTATATATTTTGATGCAACATTATCATCAAGAAGAATTTCCGTTCAATAAGGCAGTAATGCCCCATACAAAAGTTTTTAAACTGATAGTAGAAAAAGTAACAGGCAAAATAAGAATGAAGAAAAATGACAAGCATTAAAATTCCAGTTTTTCATACTGTAAAATCGAGAATTATGGAGAAAAAGAAAATGGCATTTAAGTTAGACAGTATTGTACCTTGGGGCAGAAATATGGAAGAATACAAGTTGATGTTCCGTTTAGATGATAATGATATGTCAAAGAAAATTGCAGGATTTGGCGATGGTCCAGCCTGTTTTAATTGTGAGATGACTGAAAGAAATGGAAGTGTAATTTCGTTTGATTTGATTTATCAGTTTTCAAAAGAAGATATAGAAAAACGTATTGAGGAAGTCCGAACTACAGTCATGCAACAAATGCGGGAAAATATGGATAACTATGTGTGGAAGAACATTAAAAGTTTAGAAGAACTTGAAAGTGCCCGTATGTCTGCTATGAGAAGATTTTTGTCTGATTATGAAAAGGGAAAGGCAGAGGGACGTTATGTATTCCATGAACTGCCTGATAAATTACCCTATGGGGCAGATTGCTTTGATATTGGGTTGAGTTCTCATTTCCTGCTAATGTATACGTCATTAGGATATGATTTTCATATAGCATCAATGACAGAAATGCTTAGAGTATGTAAAGAAATTAGAATTTTCCCGATTGTAGATTTGGACGCAAATAAGACAGACTTGATTAAAAACGTAATGGATTATTTCCGAAGGGATTATAATGTGGAAATTGTTAAGACAGAATATGAGTTCCAAAAGGGAGATAATAAATTATTGATTATAAAAAAAGAGATGTGATTTAAGAATAATGAGGCTTTGAAAAGATATGGATTATATAATTCGGGAAATTAGAAAAAATGAATATCCAATATTATCTGATTTTTTGTATGAAGCAATTTTTATTCCAGAGGGCATGGATAAGCCGCCAAAATCTATTATTGAACAGCCAGAGCTGCAAGTATATATTGAAGATTTTGGAAAAGAAGATGATTGGTGTATAGTTGCGGAAATAAAGGAGAAGATTGTAGGTGCAGTATGGGTGCGTATTATGAACGACTACGGACACGTTGATGATGATACACCCTCATTTGCCATATCATTGTATGAGGAATACAGGGATTTGGGTATTGGTACAGCACTTATGGGAGCTATGTTGCAATTTCTGAGAGAAAAAGGATATAAGCAGACATCTCTATCCGTACAGAAAGCAAATTATGCAGTTTCTATGTACCGAAAAGCAGGGTTTGAGGTAATTGGTGAAAACGAAGAAGAATACATAATGATTTGTAAATTATGATAGAGCAGAGGTCACGGTAAACGCATAAAATAGTATCTAGCCATAATTCTAAATTTAATGTAAAATTATAGATGACATTTCCAATACATTCGTATACAATAACTCTATTAAGTCTAAATGGAGTGAAGAAAATGAGCATAAATAAAGCATTAGAGGATTGTCTGGAAACTGTAGATGATCCAAGAACAGAACAGTTTCATAAAGCCTTTATTGACTGGGTCAGGGCTGGGAATGTGCATCTGCACCGTAACAGAGGGAGAAAAAACAACAGAGAGCAGAAGTATACCATTTACAGCCGGAAGGAAATGAATACAGAAGAATACGGGAACGCAAAGAGAAGCCGCTGGCAGATAGAGAATGCACTGCATTGGGTTTTGGACATTGCCTATAGAGAGGAT
>CAYRAV010000104.1:0-7812 GCA_964422365.1 uncultured Lachnospiraceae bacterium
CATTTTATGATGTTTGGGCAAATTTATTTCATATTCCATTTGAAAGACCAAAACTGGATGAAAATTTTCGCATTGTCAAGGAGGATTATTACAAAGAGAATGGTGGAGTTGTTATTGCAAATCCAAATGCACCAACTTCTATTTATGAAGATTTAAATTTTATTGTAGATATTTTAGAGCATAATCAGGATGTAGTTGTTATTGTAGATGAAGCATATATTGATTTTGGCGGCAGGTCTGCAATTGAATTAATTGAAAAATATGAAAATTTGCTTGTAGTACAGACATTTTCCAAATCACGTTCTATGGCTGGTATTCGGATTGGATATGCAATAGGAAATGAAAAATTAATCAAAGCAATGAATGATGTAAAATATTCTTATAACTCTTACACAATGAATCAGTTTTCACTGGCACTTGGTGTAGAGGCAGTAAAGGATGAAAGATATTTTAAACAAACAATAAATAGGATTATTCAAACAAGAGAATGGGTAAAGAAAGAATTAAATGACCTTGGTTTTTCATTTCCAGATTCCAAATCAAATTTCTTGTTTGTAACACATAAGAACATTTTGGCAGAGGATATTTTTGATGCTTTGAGAAAAGAGAATATCTTTGTAAGGCATTTTGATGGAGCCAGAGTACACAACTATCTTCGTATTACAATTGGAACAGAAGAAGAAATGAAGATAGTGATTGGCTTTTTAAAAAAATATGTGGCACAAATCACAAATGGGTCTGGAAAATAGCATAAAAAAAGTATATAATGGGTATCAGTAACAATTGATAAATACGCAAGAAGTAGTTACACAGCATCAAAAGAAGAAGGAGGATAACGGTATGAAGATTTTAATTGCAGAGGATGATTTTGCAAGTAGAAAATTTATGTTAAGATTTTTGTCGAAATATGGGGAATGTGATGTAACAGTAGATGGAATGGAAGCAGTAGATGCGTTTACAATGGCATTAGAGGCAGGGGAAGGGTATGATTTGGTTTGTCTTGATATTATGATGCCGGAACTAGATGGGTATCAGGCATTGAAAGCTATTCGTAATATTGAAAAGGAACGGGGGATTTCAGAAGAAGAAGCAAGTAAAATTATAATGACAACTGCTTTGAATGAGGGAAGAAATGTAACAAAAGCATTTGAACTTGGATGTGTTGCTTATGCAGGAAAACCAATTGACCAAGATAAATTTGAAAATGTATTAAGAAAATTGGAATTAATTGATTAAAAAGGGTTATGGTAATAGGAAGCACGTAGAAAAGACTTTGGTTGAGAAGCTAAGGTCTTTTTTTATGGTTTAAATCACATAATAAACCAATAATTTGATTTCTCTAATACTGGTCAAAAGCCAGACATGCTTTAGAGTATGTTTGAATATTCATTGCCTAAATCTGCATGCCGCTTTGTGTACCCATCTGAAGGCATACTGCAATTCATGCTGCTCATTGGAGCTGGAGGGCTTTGTCCAATAAGATATGGTATTTGTTCTAAATTCATTCATTACAGCCCGCCACACCTAATGAATTCGGAATGAATCCTGCACAAATTGTGATTTACATCTTGTAACAAGCAATATGCCCCAAAATTGCATAAATTACGTGAAAATCAAACCTGCATTCCTACAATAAGGGGTAATTTCCTATGATTCTCACTATATTATCACAGACATTTTTGGCATTTTTTGTACAATTTTTAATTTTAAAACACGCTCTAGTACATTGATATCCAGCTAGAATACCAATTACTCAATATTTGTTGTACCAGATTGGATCTGAATTATTGCTTGTAGAAATGAAAGAAAAAGTTTAAAACATCAATACATGTCTTTTGGATTAAGTTTTTTATGAATTAAAAATATAGTTGACATAACTTATTCTGCATGATATAATATGTAAGTAATTAAAAATATAGTTATAAATTACTGATTAAAGGTGGGTGATTGATATAAATAATTTGTTCAACTAGAGTGTAAAATTATGTTGCTATTTAACTATGCAGGGCTGATTTCGCTCTACTGCATCTCATATTGATCAATGCTATATAGTTATAAAAAATCGGTTTTTAGAAAATAAACTTGTATAGTCAGTTTTTAGTAACTGTATATAGCTGAATAGTAACAAAATTATAGTTTTAACAGGAGTTCTGGAAAATTATAAATGGCAGTTTTAAATAGTTATCAATATTTTAGTTTTAATATAAAATATAATTTTATTATCAAAGGAGAGATTCATAGAATGAAAAAAATTGTAAAAAAAATAGGGTGTTGTTTATTGGTTGGAAGTATGGCATTTCAGGGAATGGATACGAATACGGTTTATGTTAGGGCAGATAGTGTGCAAAATATAGACACATCAAATTATTGGAGTGGAACCACAGCTACATATAGTTTTGGAGGTGTGCAATGGGAATATTTGAAGTTGCATTACAATGGTTCAACATATAGTTCTTCTGAGTATGAGGAATATATTACCAATATGAAGGTAATATCAATTAGTGACAATGTGACAGAGATAATTATTCCAGATAAAATTAATAATTGCAAAGTAAAGGGATTAGGAGAAAATGCATTAGAAAACTTGACAAAAATAAAAAGTGTAAAAATTCCTAAAACAATTGAGAGAATTTGTAATCAGGCTTTTCAGGGATGTAGTGCTTTAACGGATGTCCAATTTGAAGATATCACAACATTAAAGGCAATTGGAGAATATGCATTTAAAGATTGTACATCTTTTCATAATAGCACTATAGTGGAAAAGCTGATTACATCTGGAAATCTGCAAAAAGGGATGTTTGAAAACTGTACTTCTCTAGAAAAAGTAACCATAGAAGGAGAGGAAGTGAAAATACCAGATTTTGCATTTTCGGGTTGTTCAAACTTAAAAGATATTGTCATTTCTGATAATGTGAAAAGTTTAGAAATTGGAGAGGGTGGTTTTCAAAACACAGTATTACATAAAGTGGAGTTTCCATGTAAGACAAAATTAAAGAAAAATGCTTTTTGCAGAAATTATAATCTGAACAAGGTGATTTTCAAAAACGATGCTGATATAGGCGAGTCTTGTTTTTTAGAATCTTTTGGAACTGATTTCTCTAATGTGGAAAAGTCAATTGAATTTGAAAGTGGTACAGTAAAAATTGGACTAAAAGCATTTGAAAGGTGTGCTGGACTAAGATATGTTATTTTTAATGATGAACTAATCAGTACAGATATAGCATACAAAGCATTTTGGGAAACAGGCATTTGTTCTTTAAATTTTAGAGGGAATAATGTATGTATAGAGGATGAGGGATTGTCAGGGATGGATAACTTGTCGGAACTTACTTTTTATAATACTTACACATTGTTGAAAGAAGAGCCATTCTATGGACGATACCATCCAACGAATAAAAAAATAAATTCCAATTTAAAAAAGATTACATTTGATTGTGAAAAAGTGTGTTATGAGGGAGATGAGATTAAAGATGCATCATATACACAAAATTATGGAACTTTTTATGGACTAACTGATTTAGAAGAAGTTATTTGTGGACAAAGATGTAAAACGTTTGAATGTACATTAAAAGCTGTAGAGAAGGAAAAAAGTGATAAAGATTGCAATGCCCTAGATACTTTCTATTTTAAAAATATATCTGTTAATCTAGATAATTTTAAAGATGAAAGAAGTGGAAAAAACACACAGTTATATGGATATCAGGATAGTGTTGGCAGTTATGTTAATCAGATAAAAACGGATACACAGTTGTGTAATACCAGAAATCAGGCAGTTTATTATAAACCAATTAGTACAGGTCTCACGGTTATATATAATGGAGAAGATATTGTAGAGGGGAATGAGATAAATACAGATAATCTGGAAGTTTATGAAACATATAGGGATGGAACAAAATCGGATAGAATACCATACAGCGATATGACTGCAGAGAGTGACATTGGGTATAAATACACTCATGGGGCATATCAATTAAATGGAAGAGATTTTCTAAATATAACATATACAATTATATATGGAGATTCTAATTGCAATCTGCCTGTAAGAATTATAAAAAAGGCAGCAAATCATTTTGACATTACATACATAGGAACAGAAAAGATAGAAGGTCAAACTGTTTCAGAGAATGATTTTGTCATATCTAATATTACTTATAATGACCAGTCTGTTGAAGAGAGTGCAGATGATGAGTTTTCTGTAAAATTAACTGGAGCAGACCGGTTAGAAAAAGGTTCTAATACAATTCAAGTTACATATAAAGGTAAAACGATTCCATATACATTAAATGCAAAGAAAAAGGAAATAGAAAAGTTAGATATTGTACCTGCAGATAATTCAAAAAAATTATTTGAAGGTGGTATTCTCTCAAAGCAGGATTTTATAGTGACGGCTAGATACAATAATGGCGATATAGAAGAAAATTATACAGATTACACTTTGCAGAATACTATTGTGGAACAGGATATAACAAATGTTACATTTGTAAGTGGAGATTATACACAAAATTACCAGTATCATGGTATACCACTAAAAGTAGATCATCTTAATGTATCATATAATGATAGAGGAGTAGAAGAGAATGGAAAAGTAGATAAGAATGATTTGAAGGTAACGGCTGTATATAATACAGGAAAAGAGGTTGTGTTAACACAAGAGGAGTATAGTTTTAAAACCTATACAATTATCGGAGGCAAGACAAATACTGTATTTGTAATATATAATGGTGATTCTGAAGTACAGGAAGTGCCATTTAATGTAACTGGAATAATAACCAATGAGGAAAAGGAAAAAGGACAAAGCGTGGATTTGAAGCCAGCACAATCCATGATTCCAGAACCAATACACACTGCAATGCCGGAAATGCTTCAGAGTCCAGAACCAAAACAGTCTACAATGCCGGAAATGCTTCAGAGTTCAGAACCAATACAGACTGTAATACCAGAACTTAATCAAACCGCAGAACCAGAGCAGTCTGTGGCGCTGGAAACTATTCAAAGTCCAGAACCATCACAATCCGAAAGTTTAGGAACTATTCAAAGTGAAGAACCAATACAGACCATAATGCCAGAACAAATGATTAATACAGATAATATATCAAATACAGAAACTGTAGTTTTAGAAAAAACAAAATATACAGTTGGTGTACAGGAGAAGATAAAAATAAAATTGTGTCAGGGAACAGCTAAATCATTTCGTTCAAAAAATAAAAAAATTGCCACAGTAAATAAAAAAGGGATTGTTGTGGCTAAGAAAAATGGAAAAGTAAAAATTATAATAAGAGATAAGGAAAACAGAAAAACATCATGTACCATTACAGTCAAAAAAGCACCTGAAAAAGTATATGCTTCATTTGCTAAGAAGACAATTAAAGTGAAACAATCTATTCAAGTTAAACCTAAATTTGATAAAGGATATTATAGCAATAAAATCACATATACATCAAGCAATGATAAAGTAGCAAGAGTATCATTTGAGGGTGTGGTTACAGCGAATAAGAAAGGCAAAGCAGTTATTACACTAAAAACATATAACAATAAAAAAGCAAAAGTTATAATCAATGTAAAGAAATAATAGTGAATAGTTATCAGTCAAATATTCCACCATAAGTATCAAGCATTAGATCTGCAACACTACAGTGTGGTGGATATTTGTGGCTTATTGTATAGTTATCAAATGCAGGCAGGATTGCATTTGGCATGTTGCATATATGAATACATGAAAAAAGTTAGAATTTATACAGAGGAACAGGAGTTGCAGGATAGTTTCTTTTCTTAGAGGTGGAGGATAAAAGATAGGAATATGTGTAAAAAGAAAAAAATATGTCTTATGATAATTGGATTATTGACAGTGCTTAGTGGTATCATATGTGGAATAGGCAATAGAGTGGAAGCAGGACAAAAAACATCATCAAAAACAGTAACAGTACTTGTTGATTTGAATGGAGGTAATGTAAACGGAAATACAGAGTATGCATTGATAGGGAAACCAGGAGAAAAAGTAATCTTGACCAATCCAATATATGAAGGATACGAATTTGCAGGATATGATTGTGGTAATGGAACACTCACATTAGATAAGATATGGGTATATACTTTTGGAAATACCAATACAAGAATTACAGCAATATGGAAAAAGCAATCAGAAACCTTGATGGCAATTGAAACACCAACAATTACAACACAGCATGCAATTACAATAACAGAAGTGCCTGTTATATTAGAAACACCAAAGATAATAGAAGTATCTGATATAACGGAAACACCAAAAGCAACAGAACAACCTGAAATAATAGAAAATCCAGAAACAGAAGAAATGCTTGGCATGATAGAAAATTTGGAAACAGAACAAGCACCTGATACGATGGAAAAGCCACAGACAGTTACAACGCTTCTGCCTTTAAAGACACCAATTTCTATAACTGATGCGAAAACAAAAGTATATCTGGAAAAAAGCAGTTATTATGTTGCATATAAAAGTAAAGTAAAACCAAAGATAAAAATAACTTATAGTGACAAGGAATTAATAAAGAACAAAGATTATAAGATAGTTTTTAGAAAAAATAACCAATATGGGAGGGCACAGATTGTTATAAAAGGAATTAGAGATTATACAGGAGTGATTACAAAAAAATTTTATATATTGCCAGCAAAAACAAAAATAGAGAAGTGCAGTGTTACAATGGGAAATAAGGGGAGGATTATAAAAATTGTATGGAAAAAATTAAAAGGAATAGATGGATATCAGATATTATATTCAAAAAAGAAAAAGGGAAGTTTCAAAGAAATTTCTAAAAAATCACAGAAGCAGAACTGTGCTGCTTTTTGGTTTGGTGGAAAAGAAATTTATTACATTAAAGTTCGTCCCTATGTAATTATAGATGGAAAATATAAGTATGGAGAATCGAATATAAAAGCAATAAAATAGGTAATTGCGAAATTCCAGGTAACCTTAATTTTATTTGTGCAGATTGACATACCATAAGCAAGGTACTTGTGACATCACTGGTACTTCCACATTGAGCAATTGGTGAGTTTTTTCCAACTTAGTTTGAAAGCGTGCCTTGGTAATGTGCTGTATTTTAGCATATTATGTACTGCTGCAAGTTTCAAGTAGTGCAAACATGCCTTGCGCGCCCTAATGGTAATTTGCACAAATATTTACAAAGTAAATAGAGTTTCTTAATTAATAAAATAAAAGAATGAAAGGAAAGAAGCTGAGTGAATGTATAAATGCCATTTGCTTAGCTTTTCTGTATTTTTGAATGAAAGAGAGATACATATAGAATGAAAAAAGGGTGAAAGAAAAATAGAAGAAAGGGAAAATGATGCAAACACATATCTTTCACTCCTTGTGTTTGTGCCTGTCAAATACAAGCAGCCTTGTACTTGGCAGGCTTGGTGAAAAATATGAAAAATGTAATGATAGATAAATATGAAATGATAGAACAAATTGGTCAAGGCGGGATGTCTAAAGTTTATAAAGTTCATGATATTCGTTTGCAAAAATACTGGGCAATGAAAGAAATTAATTTAGAGGGGCAATTAAAGGATAAGAATATTTTAGAACAAAGTATTGTGGGCGAGATGAAATTATTAAAGAAATTAGAACATCCTGCACTACCAAGAATTGTAGATTTTATTAATAAAAAAACAAAAATATATATGATTATGGACTACATAGAAGGGGAGACATTAAGGGAAAAGATAAGAAGAGAAGGACCTCAAAAGGAGGAGATTGTTGTAGAGTGGGCATTACAATTATGTGATATAATAGGTTATCTTCATTCTGAAGATATTGTTTATCGCGATTTAAAG
>CAYRAV010000105.1:0-7339 GCA_964422365.1 uncultured Lachnospiraceae bacterium
CCATAGAAACGGAAAAGCAGAACATTTCTCATTTGATTTTGGACAATGTACAGAGAATTCATGGATTTGCAATGAAAGAAAATATAGAAATACGGCTGGATTTAGATGAGATGATTGAGGGTGTGGTAGAAGAAAATCTGTTTTCACAAGCTGTGACCAATATGATTTCGAATGGTATCAGATATGCAAAGAAAAATATTAAAGTTTCCTTGTGGAAAGAAGAAAAAAATATTAAAATAAAGATAGCAGATGATGGAAATGGATTCTCTGAAGAGGATCTGCCACATTTATTTGAACGTTTTTATAAAGGAAGACAAGGGAATTTCGGACTTGGACTTGCCATTGCTCAGAGTGCCATAGAATATATGGGCGGAACGGTAAAGGCATATAATGAAAACGGAGCAGTGTTTCTGATTACGTTAAAAGGGTGAAGGATTTTGTTCCGTCAATGCTGAAAAAGCAAATGTAAGGATGATATGATAATGAAAAATATTGCAATTATAGAAGATGACAAAGGTTTGAATAATGGAATTGTTCTGGCACTGAAAAATAAAGAGTATCATTTTATACAGTATTATTCTTTGTCAGAGGCAAGGAATGACAGAACAGATTGTAGTATTGATTTGATTATTTTAGATGTCAGTCTGCCTGACGGGAATGGTTTTGATTATTTAAAAGAACTGCGAAGGAATTCTAATGTTCCGGTTATTATTCTGACAGCGAATGATTTGGAAACAGATGAGGTTATGGGGCTGGAGTTAGGGGCAGATGATTATATTACAAAACCATTCAGCCTTATGGTGCTTCGGGCGAGAATTGAAAACGTATTAAAGAGAGAAAAAGTACAAGCAGAAAATATTTATAAAACAGATGATTTGGTGTTTGATTTTGAGCAGATGCATTTTAAGAAAGGCGGACAGGAAATACAGCTTAGTAAAACAGAGCAGAAACTATTGCATATACTTGTGAACAATAAGGGAAATACATTGTCCAGAGAAAGGCTTGTAGACCATGTATGGACAGATGGAGCAGAGTATGTCAATGAAAATGCCTTGTCAGTTACTATAAAACGTTTACGGGATAAGATTGAAAAGATACCATCAAAACCAAAGTATATACAGACAGTATATGGAATAGGATATGTTTGGAGGGAAGGAGTGTGAGATGATGCTGAAAAGGCTGGTTAGATATCTAAAAAAAATAAGTATAAGAAATACCTATCAAAGATTAAATCATATGATAGATGCAGTTATGGAAGGTCATTTTGAAGAAGACGAGTACGACGAAACGGAATTGTCCAAGTTAGAAGTAAAGTGGAAGCGTTTTCTTGCATCAGTTCAGTTATCAAACCAAAGGCTGGAGGAGGAGCGGAAAAATATTAAGGAATTGGTATCAGATATTTCCCATCAGACAAAAACACCTTTGGCAAATATCTTATTGTATTCCCAGTTGTTAGAGGAACAAAACTTAGATGAAACCAGCCATGAGATTGTTGTTCAAATTATGAAACAGTCAAAAAAGCTGGATTTTTTGATTCAGTCACTGGTAAAAACATCAAGACTGGAAGCAGGAACATTTCAGTTTGTGCCAAAGAAGCAGAAACTCTCACCAATGCTTCTGGAAGCAGAGAGGCAGGTGAGGGAAAAAGTCCGGGAGCGGAATATGCAAATTGTGATACAGGCATCAGATGTAGAAAGAGTAGATGATAATGAGGGAGATTTGGATGTATCATATCGTGAAATACAAATTATGTATGATAGGAAATGGACTGGTGAAGCATTATATAATATTTTAGATAATGCAGTGAAATATGGAAATGAAGGAAGTACAATACAGATTTTGGTGAAAGCATATGAAATGTTTGTATGCATTATAATTAGTAATGAGGGAGAGGGAATTCCTGAGGAGGAGATCCCTCTTATTTTTCAGAGATTTTATCGTGGGAAGAATGCTTCTGAGGTACAGGGTGTGGGAATTGGACTATATCTTGCACGACAGATTGTGGAAGAGCAGGGAGGATATATAAAAGCAGCCTCTAAATATGGAGAGGAAACAAAATTTTATGTGTATCTGCCGAGGGTAAGATAGATATACAGTATTTTGAAATGTGTTTTTGAATGTATGTTTTGATTCAAAGAAATCTTTCAAAAGTGTAAGGACAAATCTCCTCATGAAATCCAGTGTTTGTAAGCATTGTAGGAGTTGTGAATGGAAAATTTACACTATTTTTACACAAAATCAAAAGAGTTCTAATACGAAAACAAAATTTTTGAGAAAAGGTTGTCTTTGTCTTGATATTTGAAGCTTACGCTGATATCAGGCAAAGGCAACCTCATTTAAATAGAATGTGTTGGAATAATTATTCCTCATAGAAATGCCGGATTGCTTGGGCAAAAAAATCCGCAACTCCTTCTCCATACTGGCTGTCACATTCTGCCTGTACATCTTTATTGTTCTGGTATATATCTGCCAGTTGCAGCATGAAGTCTTTTTCATATTTTATGCGGAATAACTGTTTTTGGACAAATCCGTATTCTGCAACCACTTCCCTGATTTCAAAGGAATACAAAGTAAATCCCTCATCTTTCCGTTTGGTCAATTTATCCATAACAGCTTCCTGCCGCAGGCGGAGTGCATGAAGCATTTCTTCCCCTATGGGGTTCTTCGCTGTTTCTAAGGCATCCTCCTTGCTGCCGTGCCATTCGATGAGTTTCGCCCAACTCTTCTGTGTTTCCTCCTTTGCGGCATCTTCCATAAATTGCCTATGGAATCCGTCAATGCTGCCAAATTGCTCTTCAAGTGTGTTCTTCTGTTCCTCATTCATGTGCTGAATCATGGAATCAAATATCTCCTCCACCTCTGTTTTGCTGAATACTTCAAAATCCATATTGTTCTCTCCTTTCAGAATGTCATCAATGCTGGCAATCAAACGCTCCAAGCGTTCCTTTTTTGCTGTCAGCATTGTTCGCTGCATTTGCAGAATCTGCTTTTTGTCAAGAGGCGGATTTTCCATGACAGACTTGATTTCCCGTAAAGAAATATCAAATTCCCGAAAGAATAATATTTGACGCAGAATTTCTAATGCCTTATCGTCATAAAGTCGGTATCCCGCTTCACTCCTGCCCGTCGGCTTCAATAGACCGATTTCATCATAATAGTGAAGTGTGCGCACGCTGATCCCTGTGATTTCTGCCAATTCTTTTACTGTCCTCATTCTGTAAGGCCTCCTTGTTCTTGATACAATCACTTTAAGCTATGACGTTCCGTGAAGGTCAATAGTTTTTTTGGTTTTTTTCATTATACTAGCAAATGAGGAATTCCGTAAATGCTAATCTGCCATTGCTTTCAGAAATTTTCTCCTAAGTTTTTTCTTTCTGAGAAAACACTTTTTGCAACTGTTATGGCATTTAACACTCTTGGAAAGCCAACGTAGGGAATACACTGGATAAATGTTTCTACGATTTTCTGTGGAGAAATCCCCACATTCAAAGCCCCGTTAATATGTACTTCTAATTGTGATTTACATCCGCCCAAAGTCAATAAACTTGTTATGGTTATCATTTCCCGCTCTGGTAAGGACAGGTTTTCTCGTGGATATATTTCCCCAAAAGCAAATTCAATGATAAACCTGCCAACATCGGGTGCGATGTCCTCCAATGATTTTATGACATTCTCCCCGCCGATTCCGTCAATCTTCTTTAACTGTTCCATTCCTGTTTCAAAACGTGTCTGTTCCATTTGATTATACCTCCTGATTTGTTTATAATGTGAGCATAATGCTTAATCCATAGTTTAAGTCAAGAACTTTTTGGGGAGGTCTATGATGACAATCGGAGAAATGTCTAAAAAAATAAATTTGCCCGAAAGCACTTTACGGTATTATGAAAAAAAGAAACTTCTGGTAGTGGAGCGTGATAAACATGGCAGACGTGTATATTCGGAAAGTGATGTGGAATGGATTAAATTTATTCGGCGATTAAAAGAAACCGGCATGCTGCTGAAAGATATACAGCATTATTCTGAATTACGCTATTCAGGCAGGGAAACGATACCTGAACGGCTGGAAATGTTGCAAATACACCGGGAGTATGTTTTAGAGCAGCAGCTAAAGTGGAAAGAATACCTGCAAAATCTGGATAACAAAATTAAATATTATAAGGAATCTATAAACAATGATTAAGCCTTAATTTTCTATTTGCTGTAAATCAAAGAGGCAGTTTTTGTTAAAGTTAACTGCAACTGAACGTGAGTATCGTTGCTTTATGAGTTGGACGAGGAGGGAAAGCGCAGATTTCAAATCTGCCCACCAAAGACAATCAAGGGCATTCGTAAAATTCCGCTGACGTCAAAAGCGCTGCATGCTCTGAGAAAACAGAAAGAGTATATGTTGAAGCATGGGATGATAGACAACCATACAGTAGATGGGCACAGTGGCTTTGTATTTCTCACGAAGAAATTCCAGTTGTGGAGTGTGGTACAGTTAGACATTATCCTCCATAAGATTGTGTATGATTACAATAGTATTGAGGTGGCGGATGGTATACTGGAGGACAGGGAGCCAGAATTGCTGCCTAATATTACTGCACATATCTTAAGGCATACTGCCTGCACCAGAATGGCAGAGGCAGGGATGGACCAGAGGACATTGCAGGAGATTATGGGGCACAGCAACCTTGCAATTACCATGAAAGTATACAACCATGTGGATGACAAGCGCATGCGGGATGAGATTGAAAAGTTTGATAAGAAGCGGAGCAGGGACAGCCGGGCATCCTAGCCCGGCTCATCGTACACAAAAAATGTTACAAATGTACACAACTTTTACACAAAATGAATGAAAAGATATGAGATTTTATGAGAAGATAAGCGTCTAAATCACTTCTGGGACATCTTAGAAATCCAGTATTTGCAGGGTTTTAACAACTTCTGCAAAGAAATTCAAAACATCTGAATCTTACAAAATCGTAAGATTTCGGAAAGAATGTGGAAAGATTGTTATGATATAATTTATGTTGTTGATAAATAACATAGGCTGTTTTTCTAAGGGGGTTCATCATCATGGAAGTGTTACGCACGGAAAATTTGAAAAAGATATATGGAAATGGAGTAAATCAGGTAAAAGCATTAGATGGCATCAATCTTTCTGTTAGCCAGGGGAAGTTTGTTTCTATTGTAGGGACAAGCGGCAGCAGAAAATCTACATTGTTGCATATGCTTGGAGGTTTGGACAGTCCTACAGAAGGAAAAGTTTTTGTGGAAGGGAAAGATATTTTTTCCATGAAAAAAGATGCGTTGACTATTTTTAGAAGAAGAAAGATTGGGTTTGTGTTTCAGGCATTTAATCTTGTTCCAGTATTAAATGTGTATGAGAATATCGTACTTCCCATTGAGTTAGATGGAAATTCCATCGATAAGGCATACATAGATCAGATCATTACTTCTCTTGGGTTGGAAGAGAAAGTAAACAGCATGCCCAATCAGCTTTCCGGCGGGCAGCAGCAAAGAGTAGCAATTGCAAGGGCATTAGCAGCGAAGCCTGCTATTGTATTAGCAGATGAACCAACTGGAAATCTGGATTCCCGTACTAGTCAGGATGTGTTAAGCCTTTTGAAAATAACCGGTCAGAAATTTAATCAGACAATTGTAATGATTACCCATAATGAAGAAATTGCTCAAATGGCGGACCGCATTATAAGAATAGAAGATGGGAAGATTATGGAAAGGGGAGGCGGTTATTATGAAAATAAAGAATAAAAAAGTAATTAACCGTATTTCTTTTTGTACCTTAAAAGCAAAACGAAAGAAAAACCTGATAACAGTTTTTGCAATTATGCTTACCACAATTATGTTCACTGTTTTGTTTATGATTGCTGGTGCTATGAATAAAAGTTTTCAGGAAGCTACTATGCGGGAAGTGGGAGCAAAAACAATGGCGGAGGTAAAATATATTCTGCCAGAGGACTATGAAAGACTTTCAGGAGATTCTGTAGTAGAGAATCCCAGCTATCGAATTATTGTAGGGCAGGCAGAGAATGAAGAACTGTTAAAAGTCAATACAGAGATAAATTATGCAGAAGAGGAAAATGCAGAATCCATGTTTTGTCATTTAGAGGCAGGTACTATGCCTAAAGAAAGGCTTGAAATTGCAACCAGTACATTGGTATTAGATGCTTTGGGGCTGCCTTACAAATTGGGGGAAACCGTTACGCTTACATTTTCAGTAGATGAGAAAAAGATTACAGAAAATTTTATACTTTCTGGTTATTGGAAAGGTGATATAGTGGCAATGGCGCAACAATGTCTGGTATCCAAAATTTATTACAATGAAATAGCACCAACACCAGAGGTTTCGTTTTATCAGTCAGATGGCATACACTATGCAGGTTATTGGATGATGGATTTTGATTATTCTAATAGTTGGGATATTGAGGGAAAGACAGTTGCTTTATTAGAACGGAATGGTTATGATAGCAATGTGATAGATTATGGGGTAAACTGGGCATATACAACCAGTAGTGTGGATACAGAAACATTAGTGTTTATTATTTTTGCTTTATGTCTCATTTTTATTTCAGGTTACTTGATTATCTATAACATCTTTGCTCTTAATGTTGCAGGGGATATTCAAAGTTATGGGTTATTAAAGACAATAGGAATGACAGAAAAACAGCTAAAAAAGTTAGTGCACCGGCAAGCTGTTATTTTATCACTGGCAGGTATTCCGTGTGGTCTTGTGTTTGGTGCTCTTATTGGAAAAGGAATGTTTTCTGTTGTAGTAGTTAATTTTGTAACAAATGGAGTGATGGAGTTTTCCATTCATCTTGCATTGTTTGCAGGGGCAGCAGTTTTCTCATTTTTTACTGTATGGATGAGCAGCAATAAACCTTGCAGATTGGCAGCAAAAGTATCCCCGTTTGAGGCAGTTCGATATACAGACATATCATACAATGGAAAAAGGAAGGAAAAGAAAACCAGAAAGGTAACTACATTTTCTTTTGGATGGGCGAATATTAGGCGCAATCCCAAAAAAGTAGTAGTTGTTGTATTATCACTATCGCTGAGTATGATTTTGTTAAACTCTGTCTATACATTGGTTAGTGGATTTGATTTTGATCAGTATGTGTCCTCCTTTTTAGTTGGTGATGCATTATTAACAGATGAAACAGTTTTTCGGGCTAATGCAATGATTGTAGATCATAGCGGGATAACGGAGGATATACAAAAAGAGTTGAACAATATGGAAGGGATAGAAGGGATACATAATGTATATTTTGAAAGTACGGCTATTGAGATGGAAGACACCATTTATGAGAATATAATACAATTTATTGACAAAAAC
>CAYRAV010000106.1:0-7320 GCA_964422365.1 uncultured Lachnospiraceae bacterium
CCATCCGGGTATCCCGTAACTCATGCCCATCCGGGCTGCGGACTTCGTCCGATATGGTATGGATATTTGTTCCAAATTCATTCAATGCAGCCTGCTATACCTCATGAATTTGGAACAAATCCCCCACAAATTGCGGTGTACATCTTGTAACAAGCAATTTTTCAACACGCTCTAGAAAAATACTAGATTTATAGCTTAAGAGAAAAGATAAAGTGGAGGTAGAATGAGATGTGTCAATACCATTATAATAGAAAGATAAAATGTGCAACTCCGTATACCATAGAAAGAAATCATAAGTTTGCCTTGGATATGGGATTAGATCAAAAACATTGTTTTCATGATGAGTATCATTTATCGGAAGAAAAATGCATATATCCAGCAAAGCAAATGGTAATTCATGGAGAAGATGGAAAGGTGGTATGGGATTTAAAAGCATTTTCCTTTTTTGATCAGGACGAAGCTCCGGATACGGTCAATCCAAGTTTATGGCTGAATGGAAAAGGAAATTATTGTGCAGGTGTATTTGAAGTAGTGAAGGATGCTATTTATCAGGTGCGTGGGTTTGATATTGCTAATTTAACCATTAT
The DNA here is from genome assembly GCA_964422365.1 of uncultured Lachnospiraceae bacterium. Lineage (GTDB taxonomy): Bacteria > Bacillota > Clostridia > Lachnospirales > Lachnospiraceae > CAYRAV01. Next base: position 588 of record CAYRAV010000106.1, read on the forward strand.
CCGCAGTAAGACTGGTTGGATTGTACAGGATGTTATGTCAACCATTGAAACATCCCATGCCGCTTTGGAATTATTAGAAGAAGCATTGAAGGAAGATATCATTTCTAATATTCGTGCAGTGATTATCAGCCATTCCCACGGAGATCATTTTGGAGGTATCCGTGGAGTGGTAAACCCAGAACAGGTAGGACAAGCCAGTGAAGGAAAGATACCAATTTATGTACCAGCAGGCTTTGACATCGAATGTGTAAAAGAAAATCTTTTTGCAGGAACTGCCATGGGACGACGGGCAAATCATCAGTTTGGTGCAGATATAAAACCTGGTCCCCAGGGACTGGTTTCTACAGGGTTGGGACTGGCTTCTCCAAAGGGAATTGTAAGTTTCGTTACCCCTACAGATTATATAGAAGAAAACAAGACTGTTGTAATTGATGGAATTACAGTAGAGTTTCAACTGACACCGGGAACAGAAGCACCAGCAGAGATGAACAATTATTTTGCAGATTATCGTGCACTATGGGTAGCGGAGAACTGTTGTGGAACTTTGCATAACCTGTATCCGATTCGTGGCGCCCAGCTAAGAGATTCCAATGCATGGGCAGATTATATATTAGAAGCCATGGAGAAATATGCAGACAAGAGTGATGTTGTATTCCAGTCCCATAACTGGCCGCATTTCAATACACCAGAGCATCCAAATGCAGTGAGAGAATATTTATTAAATAATGCAGCCATCTACAAATATACCCATGATCAGACACTGCTTTTAGCAAACCAGGGATATACAGCAAAAGATATTGCCAGAAAACTTACAATACCGGAAGGACTGAAATTCAACTGGTATGCAAGACCATATTATGGTTCACTTCCAATCAATGCAAGGGCAGTATACACAAAATATCTGGGCTTCTATAACGGGCATCCAAATGATATCGATCCATTGACAGAGGTAGAGGAAGCAAAGGTTTTTGTAGAATATGCAGGTCCTGAGGAAAAGATTTTAGAAAAAGCGGTAAAGGACTTTGAAGCAGGAGATTATCGAAAAACTGCATTTGCCGCCGGAAAGGTAGTTTTGGCGAATCCAAAAAATGAGAAGGCAAGACAGCTTTGTGCAGATGCATTTGAACAGTTAGGTTATGTTTCAGAATCCAGCATATGGAGAAATGCTTATTTGCAGGGAGCATTGGAACTGCGTGAGGGAGTAAATCTAAAACGTAATAAATTAAAAAAGAGTAAAGATATGGCGAAATGCATGTCAGCTGATTTGCTTTTAAAGTATATTGGTATTCTGTTAGATAATGACAAGGCAGGAAGGGAAGAATTTGAATTTACACTAAATATCGTAGAGCCAGAGTCGGAAGAAAATGTGAAAAATCCAGAGAAAAAAGTTTCATACCTGAATAAAGAAACAACACTGAAAGAAAGATATGTGGTTTGTATTCACAGTGGTGTTATGTTGAATTATCCTGTAGAAGAACCAAAGTCAGACCGTTATGTTACTACAACAAAAGCAGCCTTATTCGCACTGTTGGAACGTAATATAGAAGGAGTGCGTGAACTAATTGATACCAATTGCTTTGAATATTTAGAAACTTTGCAGAAATACATTGTTGACTTGTCACAAACAGCGGATTTTCCAATGGTTGAGCCGGTTGAACAGATGCAATAGAAGATGGGATAGTAAACATAAAACAAAAGCATGTAATGATAAATGATGCGTGATACCTGTTCAGAAGGTACAAAGTCATATATGCAATGGTACGCGGGAGCAAATTTCCACGTACCATTTGCATATACACAATTCTGAGTCTATAGGACGACCAAAAATCAGTACAAAAAAACCGTTTTGGACAAAATTGGCTGCAGAAAGGAGCAAAACTGCATGAAAGATAATGATAAAGAAATGATAGAAGAATTATATGAGGTATACATTTATGCATTTCCTCTCATTGTATTGGATTTGCATATGAAAGCATTAACGAATACAGAAACACCAACTTCCGAAAAAGCACCGCTGAATCAATATATTCATGCAAAGGGAGTTGCAGGCGCAAAGGATAAGGGAATTGTACATCCTAATATGGATACAGTATACAGTAAGGCACATATGAATTTAAAAGAAGAGCCGTTATATATCCATAAACCAGCGTCAGACCGTTATACAGCTATAGAATTGATTGATGCTTATGGAAATTGCGTTGCAATTATTGGAAATGGCGGCATTGGTGAAGAACATGAGGTGGATGCTGTTCTGACAGGACCAAATTATAATGGGGCAGTTCCAGAAGAACTTGTGCGTATTGATGTGCCAACAAACCTGTGCTGGACATTAACGCGTATATTAAAAGATGTAAACGATGAGGAGGAAATTGCAAGAATTCAAAAAGGATTTGATATTCGTCCATTATCTGCATATCAAAAGGAGTATGTGTATCCGAAGGGAAACTATATTCCGGAACATGATTTCATCCCATATGAAAAATTAGGAGAGCTTTCCATCGGGGAGTTTTTTACAATTTTCAATCATTTGATTGGAGATAATCTGGGAAAAGATCCAGATATGCGAATTCTGGAAAATGCAAAAAAATATGGCATAGGTGCTAGGGAAACTTTCAGTCTTTCTTCTTTTCCTGCTGATGTGCAAGCAGAGCTGGAACATTTTTATGAACGGGCAGTGAAAGAATTTCATTATAAAACCAAGAATCATCTCTATTCCAAGGTCAGGGATAACTGGATTCTAACAAATCCAGAACTGGCAAATTTTAAAAAAAATTATTCTCTTCGTGCAAAAGTGGCATGGGGCGGTTTTGGCGCCAATCCTGTAGATGTGGCTATTTATCCTCAGGCATATGTGGATGCAGAAGGAAACATATTAAGCGGCCAGTATCAATATATTTGTCATTTTGATTCTTTGCCGCCTGTGAAAGAGTTTTGGTCTTTGACGGCATATGGAGAAGATCAATTTTTAATACCAAATGAAATAAACCGAAATGGCATTAACGACCGTAGTTCGATTACAATCAATGAAGATGGTTCTCTGGATCTTTATCTTCAGAAAGACAGACCATCTAAAGAAAAAATTAGTAACTGGCTTCCGGTTGCTGATGATACATTCGGATTAGTCCTTCGCTTGTATTCACCAGATCATACAATTTTAGATGGAACATGGAAAATGCCTAGGATTATACGTTGTTCTTAAATATTGAATGAATTTGGGGCAAATATTCATCCATTTTCTATTCCCTTGCAGGAGTGAAAAAAATGGATTGATTTGACATTTATAGGGAAAATTGTTATACTATATAAGCTGGTGGTCTATATTTAAGATATTCTCCTGCCAAGAGAAAGAAGCAGTGATCCCTGCCCAGCTATGCACAGTAGTCCAATGGCAGGATCCCTGCCCCTCAAGCAGGAGATTATGGTTCGATTCCATACTGTGCATAACAGTGAGATTCCTGCCATCTTTTTTACTTCTCATCCCATAAAACAATTTTATCTTTTTTCAGGCTTTCCTGCACCATTATTGTCCTTTGGTTAGATGAGCCTTTGAACTTTAGTCTCAGATCTTTGTTTTCTTCTATAAATGGTCCATCTACTAATACATCAATATAAGAAAATAATTCTTTTGTTTCCTCAACTGTATTCCACATTCGTCCTAACACATCCTGATCAAACAAATACCCTGTGAAGCACCAGATAGATTTTTCTGGATAACGTTCTCTAATCTGCTTTAACAAAGGCAGCAATCCTTTCTGATTAACTGCCTCTAAAGGTTCGCCCCCTAATATAGTAATGCCTTTTATATAATCAGGCTCCAAGTATCTCAATATGGTTTCTATGGTCTGTTCTGTGAATGGCTCTCCATAATTAAAATCCCATGTTACTTCATTAAAACAATTTTTGCAATGATGCGTGCAGCCACTCACAAATAATGACACCCTGACTCCCGGACCATTTGCTACATCAATTCTTTTAATATCTGCGTAATTCATAAATTTTTTCCTCTTTACATCTGCCTCTCTTACAAATGCAGTACCCTGCTCTTAATCTCCTTCGTCTTTCCTACATTCCAGAAGTTCTCTCCTAAATAACCACAAGTTCTTCTTGTCACATTCATTGTATTTTTATCTTTGTTGTGACACTGTGGGCACTCCCACTCCAAATTATCATTAATGATAATTTCTCCATCAAAACCACATGCATGGCAATAATCTGATTTTGTATTAAATTCCGCATATTGAATGTTTTCATAAATAAATTTCACTACCTCTTCTAATGCTTCTAAGTTATGGCGCATATTTGGAATTTCCACATAGGAAATGGCACCACCTGAAGAAATAACCTGAAACTGGCTTTCAAACCTGAATTTTGAAAATGCATCAATAGGCTCCCTTACATCCACATGATAGGAATTTGTATAATACCCTTTATCTGTTATATCCTTAATATCTCCAAATCTTTCTTTATCAATACGTGCAAAACGATAACAAAGCGACTCTGCTGGTGTTCCATATAAACCAAATCCAATACCAGTTTCTTCTTTCCACGTATCAGTAGCCTTTCTCAGACGTTTCATAACCTTCAGTGCAAACTCTGCCCCTTCTGGTTCTGTATGGCTTACACCTTTCATTAATTTAGTCACTTCATACAATCCAATATATCCTAATGAAATGGTAGAATATCCATTGTGTAACAGTTTATCAATCTTTTCTCCTTTTTGTAATCTTGCAATCGCACCATACTGCCAGTGAATCGGACTCACATCTGATAACGTTCCTTCTAAGGCACGATGGCGGCACATCAAGGCTTCAAAACAAAGAGATAATCTCTCTTCTAATAACTGCCAGAAAACTTCTTCATCCCCCTTTGCAATAATTCCAATCTGTGGAAGGTTAAGACTTACCACACCCTGATTGAAACGGCCTTCAAATTTATAATTGTCCTCTTCATCCTTCCAAGGTGTAAGGAAACTTCTGCAGCCCATGCAGCTGAATACATTCCCTTCATAGTTTTCACGCATTTTTTTCGCTGATATATAATCCGGATATAAACGCTTTGCAGAACATTTTACTGCTAATTTTGTGATATAATCATATTTTCCGCCTTTTAAACAGTTATGTTCATCTAATACATAAATTAATTTTGGAAATGCAGGTGTGACATAAACACCCTTTTCGTTTTTAATCCCCTCTAATCTCTGGCGGAGAATTTCTTCAATAATCATTGCGTTTTCTTCTATGTATTCATCCTCTTTTTCTAAGTTTAAGAACAATGTTACAAATGGAGATTGCCCGTTTGTCGTCATCAATGTATTAATCTGGTACTGAATGGTCTGTACACCTGACTTTAACTCATCATACAATCTGTCTTTTACAAAGGTCTCAATTAATTCAGGCTCCATTTTTTCCCCATATTTCTCTACATAATGTTCTTTGTATTTATTGTAGCTTTTTCTTAAATATTTGCCCAAATGTTTGATATCAACTGATTGTCCGCCATACTGGCTGCTTGCTACAGCAGAGATAATCTGTGTCATAACTGTACAGGCAACCTGAAAACTTTTCGGACTTTCAATTAATTTCCCATTCATTACGGTTCCATTTTCCAACATATCCTCAATATTAATCAGACAACAGTTAAAAATTGATTGTAAGAAATAGTCTGAATCATGAAAATGCAGCACTCCTTCTTCATGAGCTTTAGAAATCTTTTCAGGAAGCAGCAACCTTTTGGTTAAGTCCTTTGATACTTCTCCTGCAATCAAATCTCTTTGTGTAGAGGCAATTACTGCATTTTTATTAGAATTTTCCTCCATCACATCCTGATTACTGTTTTTAATCAAACTCATAATAGAATCATCTGTAGTATTTGCCTTACGCACCAGTTCTCTTTCATAGCGGTAAATAATATATGTCTTTGCCAAGACATATTTCCCTGCTGCCATCAACTTCTGTTCAATCATATCCTGAATATCTTCTACTAATAAATTCCCACGTTTTGCGGCAGCGGTTTCAATGGCAGCAACAATCCCCTCGATATTATCTTCTGTAATTTTTTCAGATTCGTCCACTTCCAGATTCGCTTTGCGGATTGCGATCATTATTTTACTTCTATCATAATCTACTACTCTTCCATCTCTTTTGATTACCTTCATTGCTACTCTTCCTTTCATTTCCGTTTTCATGCAGGCATGTGAAAACACCTCACCAAGTGTTCCTATTATAGCATACTCCCATTCCATTGTCTACCTCTCCATACCAAATATAGTGGTTACATTTGTTACCCTCCACTACATATTGTGTTTACCGTCATATGACAAAATAATTGATTTTTCAACATTTTCTCTTTGTCAAGTCCTTTTTTTGTATTTTTTTTATACATCAGAATTAGTACTAAAGCACTACAAATTTTTTGCATATCTTTTTCCTTTTCAGCATATCTTGTATTAATCATAAAAATTTTCATTGTAAAGCAGGAAATCTATTCCCGCCTGTTTTCATATGAGCCGTTACATAACCGGCATAGGAGGTAAAAATGTCAAAAACAAAAATTGTCGTATTACAGTTAAAAGAAATCATCTATACCGCTATCTTCGTAGGACTTGGCATTTTATTCCTTCTCCTGCTCTTTTTTATGTTCTATCCCAGACAAAGCAAACCAACTATGAATGACATAGAGCCGCAGTATCAGCCGGGAGTATATACTTCCCAACTGATGTTTAATGATACTGCAC
>CAYRAV010000107.1:0-7198 GCA_964422365.1 uncultured Lachnospiraceae bacterium
GATGTTGCACCCGATTTCATCACCTTCCTGTATAATGGCATTAGTATAATTTTTATCATTTAACCATAATGATTTCTGGCTTTGTGGATTATTGCTGAAAAACTTCACTACACTGTCCTGCTTAAAATCATTACTATAAAAACGCAGCATTCTTTCAATATATGTACTAACCAGTGTTTTATAAACTGAATCATAAATATCATCTACCATAGCCATAGTTCTTGCTTTATAAACAGTTACTCTCTTAATATCTCTGCCATCTAATTGTGAGTTCTCAGATGCAAATACAAAACCAAATCCTTTATTATTAATTGCTGCTTTTATATCATTGGTATATCCTGTAATTTCCTGTGCCATTGTAGTAAGCACTTTTAATGCATTGTCTTCTGCTTCAATGTCAAATCTGACACCTGGATATTTTGGTGATACCATTCTAAAACAGGTCTTTAAATATTCAGGGCACTGATAGGCTGCCACAATTCCTGCTGCCACGTATGCAGCACCTACATAAACTCCCTCTATCCAAAGTTTTAAAATATCTTCTCTTTCTTTGGATAAGATAACGCCTCCGTTATCATTCACCTGCATTCTATTATCAATAATCACCCCGGATTTTTCCTTTGGTACAATTGTAAAGTTAGGCAGACAACAGGACACATATTCGCTATAATCTTTTCGCTGCAAATATTCACATTTATCAATAAAATCATTTACACCTGCAGTTGCCACATAGTTAAATGTGGTTGTGTCTGCATTTTGGAAACTGAAAAATGTCTGTACCCTGTATTTTTTAATGGTATCTAGCAATGTTGCCAGCGACTCCATTGTATTTCCATCTGCCCGCTCTTCCTTCTTACTTCCTTTAAAACGCTCTCTGCGGACTTTTACTCTTCCTGACACCTCTAATTCAATATCAGGTACAATTCCAAGCCACACTGTATTTTCATAATCATTTTTTGTATTAACAGTATTTAAATATGTTTCTAACTTTGGAATATTGCTGCTTTTCACTGTCATATCCAATTTTATATTTGTAATTAACAGGGAAGGCCGCATTCCACGTTGCTTGGTTGTATACTGGTCAAAAAACATCTTTACACCTAGCATTTTTTCTACTAATGGTTTTACTGTTTTTACAAATTCATCTTTTGCTTCTTTGTAAAATTCCAGATAGCTATTGTATTTTTCTACCTCTGCTGGTACATCAATCTGATCATCTACTACAGCAGTCAATGGACAAAAAGTTCTTACAACCAAACTTCTCACATAATCAGAAGGTTCATCTGTACTGATAGCATCGTAATCTTCCTCAAATGTTTCAATCAATCCCGCTATGTTATTGTCATTCACTGCAATTAATTCTTTCTTTTCTTCTTTTGGTGCCTCTAACACTTTTAGTTCGCCATTATCTCCCATACTTAACACACCAATCTGCAATGGAGCTGCATCTTCAGCATTGGAAGTCTGGGATAACAGAAGCCTTGCTTTTATATCTTCAATTGCCAATGGAAGCATTGCCATTACATTATTGTAATTTTTACTAGCCTCCTCAAATTTGTAATTTAATTTATCAGCAATTTCATATTTGTTAGGGTCCCCTTCTTCATATTCTTCATGTTTTTCATACAGATAATGAATCTCTTTTCTAACTTGTTTGATATCATCCATAATTTTCTTAGGTGAAATCATATCTAAGATATTTTCAAACTTAAAATCCACATTGATGATGCCCTGTGAACGCTTTGTTTCAATCAGTGTAAATAACATATTTAGGAAATCGTTCTGTCTGTTTAACGGAATCTCTGTCACATACTCCTCTGGTATCTGTTCTGGTTTTTTCAAGGTATACATGACCTTCTGGTCTCCGGCACTGAAATAGGAATATACAACTGGTTCAAACTTTTCCAAAAACTCATCAAAGTCTTTTACCAGCAAATGCTCATTTATCTCCTTGATTTTTGCATCATTCAAACTTTCTACATTTTTCACATCACCAACTAAAGTAAGCAAATCCAGTTTCTGTGGATTAAATTCTTCAAATAACATAGTTCGATTTGTTTGTTTAATTACTTCCATTTTGTTAAGCTCCTTTTCTTTTATTTTTATAATCTATCACTATAAAATTTTGTCTTTCGTGCAGGTTGCAAATTGCCTGCGGTAAGATGCATGTCATAATTTAAGACAAATCATACACAAAATCAGGCATGCGGATTATGGCAATAATTCTCAGACGCACTCTAACACAAAACTCTATATTCAAAGTAATAAATAATATAAAACTTTCAGCTTTTTCAACCGCTTTTTAGGACACAGTTCCAGACATTTCATAATAATATGTTCTAAAACAAACGGAATATCAATATAAGAAGAAATATTCTTTAATTCATCTTTTTTCAGCCTCTTCTCAGCACTTTGCGGAACCACTCCTGTCAACAAATAATATACAATAGCACCAACACTATAGTTGTCTGTAAGATTTGTTGTCTTTTCGTTAACATACAATTCAGGTGCAGAAAACCCCTTACTGACAAAAGGAACTTCTTTGTCTTCATTCTTCGAGAAACAGGCTGAACCAAAATCAATTATCACTACTTCTCCATCTTCTTTTACAATAATATTAGATGGTTTCATATCTCTGTGCAGGATACCAATCTTATGTAAATTTTCAATTACCCTGATTAAAGTTCTTACTGTTTTTTTGAAACTTAGTGTTTTTCCCATTTTTATGTACTGCTTTAAGTCAATCCCAGGTACAAATTCCAGAACAAGATATCTTGTCTCATTTTCTTGAAAATCTTCTATGTAATTTGCAATATACCGTTTCTCCCTTTCTGGCATCTTCTGCAATTGAGCAGCAATCATGCACTCTCTGTCAAACATTTCTTTTTCATGACAAAATTGTTTTTTATATGCTTTTCCTTTACAGACCACTGTTTTAAAATCCAGATCTCTATTGGCTAATGTAAAAGGACAAAACTCCTTAATTAATACTTTTCTGCTTTTTTTTCCGCCTTTTGTTTCTGCCAGATATACCAAACTGATATGCCCGGCAGACAGATAATCCATAATCTGATAACATTCATGTAACTGAGTACCAATTGGCAATCCAATATCTGCAATCTGACCAAAAACATTTTGCCCAGTATTTCCTGCCATAATCAAATTCCTCCTGCACTCCTATAATGCAATTCTATCTCTGCTCCATTCTCCTCAAAACATACATATACCACATCTTTGTTATGAATAACTGCCGGCACATCTTTTCTAATTAGTTTGTGGCCGACAAATATGCTTCCATCTAAGCTATGCACAACCTCTATTTCCATCTCGCCTTTTGGATAAATCCATATTCTATCTGCCCCCATAAAATAGTCTATTATACCTGCATCATTCAATAATGTATTTAGTGTTATCCCTACCCCCGGATATCCACTTAAATCCCATTTCATCGTGTGAGTGTCATTGGCACTTTTTACATCTATAAAATATCCAACTAAATATCCTGAAAATTCCTGTTCCAATCCTCTTTTATGCCTTCTTCTGTTAATTAAATATACAATCAAATAAATAAGCAGTGTAACTATTATTACTGAAGCAATTGCAATTCCAACAATATATTCTTGATACATATCCCAAAAGCTTTTTACCTCTATATAAAGTATAATCCTATACTTATTTTCCTTTTTCTGTGCTATGATGCTAATACTTCCCTCTCCTATTTCCTGTGCCTCTAAAATAAGTTGGCTATCTGTAATACCTGCTTTTACTGTGCTGCTGGTAACATTTTCAATAAAATAGCGAAAGTCTGTATCAATCTTACTTTCAAACAATTTTTCTAAATTATATTGTTTGTTGTCATCTTTACACATTTTTACTTCTATCTCTTCAATATCCTTTGGAGCTACATCCGTTACCTCAAAGCTGCCGCTTTGGTATATTCCTTTTCCAAAACTATTATGATACTGCATTTTTACAATATAAGTTCCAGTCCTGTCTGGTGTAAAGGAAGCTGCCAGCCCTTCTGTGTTTTCCTTATAAGTTATACTGCTTTCTTCTTTGGTTTCTTCATTTATAATATAAAACTCACATTCTAAGTCTTTGTATATCTGTTTATCCACAATCTTTGTGTTTGTCTTTTTGTCAACAAATGAGAATTCAATTGACTGCTTCTGGTGCAGATCTATATTTTCAGAAAATTCGAAACTTCCATCAAAATTACATACTGCCTGTACATTTACACTGACACTTGCACCCTTTTTCGTCTTATAATAAACAGTGATTGCCTCTTTATCTGGATAATCTAACTCTATCACTGAATAATATTTAGACAATTTTACCTTTGCTTTATTTTTTTTTGTTTCAACAATTCCTGCTGTCTCTATTTTTGAGGATGATAATATCACAATCCTATATTTTTCTATGTACTGGTTTGGAATATTAACTTCATTTTTCTGTATTTTTCCATTTGACAATATCGTTTTCTCATTTACCAATACAGAATTCTGGTACTGTGAAAGTATTCCATTAATTATTTCCAACAGCTGAAATGGACTTGAAGCAACATAGGATTTTCCTTGTGTCTGATTCGCAATCACCTCCAAATAATCTACAATCTCATTAAACTGATTATTCAGCCCTATGGTGTAAATAGGAATATTATATTTTTCTGCAAGACTGATGCTTTTTCTTACATCCTTTTCTGAATCGGATTCTGTTCTTCCTGTATTGCTGTTTTTCAAATCAGTTTCTCCATCAGATAACAGACAGACAACAGGCTGTCTTGTATCATCAAACTTATCTGTCAACAAATTAACAGCTTTATTCAGTCCCAAACCAATATCTGTTTCACCTTTAAATTCAACTTTGCCAATATACTCTTTTATTTTTTTACTTTTCTTTTCATTGTTTATTTCTGTTAATTCATATGAATATGCTATTGTATCATTATAGGCAACAAAACCAACCCGGTTATTTCCCGAACTGCACACATCAATAATCATTTTGATGATTTCAATGGATATCTTGTTTGCATCTGTCTGTTTCATTGATCCACTGATATCCAAAACAAATACAATATCACAGCCCTTATCAGACACTTCACTATTTGTTACAGTTTCACTCGCTTTAATATAAGTATTGGTTTGTGGTATACATAAAACAAACATAATACTCAGCACCATACACCAAAACTTTATTTTTTCTTTTGGATCATTTACCATCTTATCTGACCTTTCAAACTTTATGATTCAAAACATACCTTAGCGAATTTTTAGAAAAATAGTAGTAATATTATCTGTCTCGCCTCTATGTTTTACTTCCTCAATCAATGTTTCTGCCATCTTTTCCATTTCCCTTTGGTCAAATTCCTGCATTTCCTCTAAGATATCTTCAATTTCTCCGATATTTAACTTATTATACTGACCATCACTGCATAGAAAATATACATTTCCTGTTTGATACATTCCTTCTGCATTTTGTATCTCCAGCACATCATCGGCCCCAACGCACTGCAGCAATACATGTTTCATAGCATTTTTTTCAGCTTCCTCCTCTGTTAATTGCCCATTTCGTATTTTTGCTGCCACTACAGTATGATCAAATGTCAAACATTTCATCCGATTTTCAAACTGATAAATCCTTGTATCTCCCACATGAAATACAAAATATCTCCCATGTATAAAAAGAATTGCTGATATAGTTGTGCCAAGTTTTGTACCAGCTTCCCTTCCCATCATAATCAGTTCATGGTTAGTTTCTTCAATAACTTCATTTACCTGAACTGTAATTTTTGTGATATCCGGTTCCCTGCTGCAGGCAAACCGCTTAAACCATCTTCCAAGTTTATTTACAACAAATTTGCTCGCATGGTCACCATATTCCAGTCCGCCCACACCATCACATACTATGGCCAGACAAGCTTTTCCATATATGGTTTCTTCCACCTGAATGTAATAACAATCTTCATTTACACTCTTCACATTTCCCATGTCTGTCAAAGCTGCGAATTCAAATTCCATCTTTTACACCTACTTCCTGCAAAACATATATTTTTTATTGCCAAATTCCAATCTGCTGCCATCAGAAAGCTTCATATCAGTACTTGATTTTATTTTCATATTATTTACCGAAGTTCCATTACTAGAATTTAAGTCCCTTATAAAATATTCCCCGCCAATACATCTTATTTCTGCATGTTTTTTTGAAACCGAGGTTTCTTCAATCTTATAATTTACACCCTGCTCTCTTCCTATAATAAAATTGTCACAATCAATAAAAATCCGATCCATCAATCCTGTTTTCCCTTCTTCAATAATGTATGCCTCATTTAAAGGATCGCTTCCAAATAGTACCGCTGTTCCTTCGTCATCTGCTTCCTTATATAGGTTATTTCGATGCACTTTCTGATCATCTTTTTTGTCATCTCTGACTATCCTGGCTTCAGAAACTTCTTTTTCTATATTCTGCGGGCTAATATTTTTTTGTTTTTTCTCTTTTGGCTGCCTTTTTTCCGAAATGCCGCTTTTTTCTGAAATAATTGGTTTACTTGTATTTGTTTGCTCAGTACTTTTCTTTTCCACTTTTGTGAAAGAGTTTGTATTCGATGGAGTCTTATTTCTTCCAATCATATAATTAGTAAGAATCAGCACAATTATTGTAAAGATTAACAAAATATAGGTACTTGCCTGCGGCATCACAGACACATAGTTTCCAAACAATAGATACAACAGTATTGGAAGCATAATCCTTGTAATTAATTCTGTAATGATTGCCACCATACAAAATACTCTGCTATCTGTAACCCTTACCTCTTTCTCTATAATTTTTTCCTTTTCAATAGGAATTTCTACTATTTTTTCCACAATTTTTTCTACTTCTTTTACCTCAGAAGTATTTTTTACTGCTTCAACTTCTGCTTTGAAACCAGACAGATTACATTTTTTTCTGTTAGCTTCTTCTAATAACGTTCCTAACAGGATTGCGGCTCCTTTGGTTTGTACTTCATTGCATATATTTTTTAATAATGTATGAAAACCTTCCTCTTCTATTTCTGTTATGATAGGAATATAAATTACTTTGATATCTTCACTTTTCTCATTCATAAAAATACAATCAAGGAATGGAAGCACATTTCCTGTCTTGAAACCATTCTGTTCCATCCCAATATAAATATCTGTTAACCGTGCTATAATCTTCTGTA
>CAYRAV010000108.1:0-6871 GCA_964422365.1 uncultured Lachnospiraceae bacterium
CCCTGTTTTCCAATATATGCTTCTGGAATAGTAAATACGTTACCATAAACAGCATTGAAACGCTCTGCAATATCCCTTGTAATTTCAAGATGCTGTTTCTGGTCAATCCCTACTGGAACTACATCTGCCTGATACAATAAAATATCTGCTGCCATCAATACAGGATAAGTAAATAATCCAGCATTTACGTTATCTGCATGTTTTGCCGCTTTATCCTTAAATTGTGTCATACGGTTAAGTTCCCCCATATATGTAAAACAACTTAAAATCCAACTAAGTTCTGCATGTCCTGAAACATGAGACTGAAAATAGATACAATTTTTCTTGGGATCTAATCCTGCTGCAATATATAATGCATATAAACTTCTTGCTCTCTTCCTGAATTCTGCCGGATTCTGTCTTACAGTCAGAGAATGTAAATCCATTACTCCATAAAAACATTCATACTCATCACAAAGATTTACCCAGTTTTTTAATGCTCCCATATAATTTCCTAATGTAAGATTTCCTGTTGCCTGCATTCCACTAAATAATACTTTTTTATCGTTTAACATAATAAATCCTCCGCTTCTTTCTCTACTGCTTAGTTTATCACAATAAATTTGTTTATTCAAGTAGGTAGAAATTTGACTTTAAAATACTCTTTATCCTTTTCTGAAAAAATGTTATACTATCTAAGATAACAATACAAATGAAACAAGTAACAAAATAAGGAGGATTTTTCCATGAAACAAATTGCAAGCTTTACCATAGACCACTTAAAACTTTTACCTGGAATTTATGTTTCCAGAAAAGATCAGGTTGGTGCTGAAACAATTACAACTTTTGACTTGCGTATGACAAGGCCTAATTTTGAACCGGTTATGAATACTGCAGAAATGCATGCGATTGAACATCTGGCTGCCACTTTTTTAAGAAATCATGAAACATATGGGCCAAAAACCGTATACTTTGGACCTATGGGCTGCCGCACAGGTTTTTATCTTCTGCTTGCCGGAGATTATGAATCAAGAGATATTGTTGCATTAATAAAAGAATTATTTATTTTTATTCGTGATTTCAGAGGAGAAGTTCCTGGTGCTGCTGCCATCAATTGTGGCAACTATTTAGATATCAATCTTCCAATGGCAAATTATCTGGCAAAAAAATACTTAGAAGAAGTTCTTGAAAATATCAATGACAGCCGGTTAATTTATCCTCAATAAATTTCTTTATATGATTTTACAACTTCTGCTTTATTGGCTGATTGTGGTGAGTTGTCACATTAAAGCCGGCAACCCTGCCACAATCAGCGATGGCATTAATACTCTGTTACTTTCTTAAAACTTCTTAATTTTCAAACACACTCTAAGGCAAGTCATATTTTTTCTTTCTCTGTCATAGATATATTAAAAACTAATATCGAGGTCTTTTATGGAACCATTCATGCCAACAGAAACAACGGCTCATCTTGTGGAACTATTAGATGCAGCCC
The DNA here is from genome assembly GCA_964422365.1 of uncultured Lachnospiraceae bacterium. GTDB lineage: Bacteria > Bacillota > Clostridia > Lachnospirales > Lachnospiraceae > CAYRAV01. The sequence continues at coordinate 1,475 of CAYRAV010000108.1, forward strand.
TTCCATATGTTAATGGAAACACAAAACATTCCATGGAATTAATCCGAAAAGCAGGCGATTTTATGACTTGTCTTTCTTCTTCTCATCCATCTTCGGAATTATCCGCCTGTGATTTGGATACAGGAGTCCAATCCATCGACATGGAAGGATTATTAGAAAATCTGCACAAAGTCAGTAACACACAGGAAAAAGATTTCATTCATATGATTTTAAATTTTATTAAAGCGAGAAATCTGTATTCTTCTTACCAGACTTTTCAACAAATGCATCCCACTTCAGAAGAAACACTTTCTGCCGCCTCGCTTAACGAACATTCTACAAAAAATAACCATAATAATATGAATATGATTTTAGAATTTTTACTTTCTCAGCTTACCCCTGAACAGCAGAAAAACTTTGAAATGATACAAAGTTTATTTTAAACTTTGAAACCTTAAAATTTTATATACTTTTTATGAAACATATTTCAAAATGGAGGATTTGTATGGCACAGGAAAATTGGATGGACCACCCATCCCTAAAAAATATGGATTCAAGAAAAAAAGCTATTCTAAAAGAAATTATGGAAGAATCAAAGGGAAAACCTATGAATCAATCCCTTCCTATCTTACTTAGTGCACAAGCCAAACTAAAGACACAATCTTTGTCTTTTACTCAGGAAGAAACTGCAACCATTATGTTTTTGCTCACACAAAATCTTTCCCCAGAAGATCATGCAAAAGTAGAACGTATGAAAAATTTTATGAACATGAAACACTAGAGCGTGTTTGAAAATTGCCAGCTACAAGATGTTCGTCGCAATTTGTGTGAAATTTGGTCAAAATTCATGAGGTGCAGCAGGTTACATTGAATAAATTTAGGGTAAATATCCGCACAAAGTGAGGCGTACAGATTGTGGCAATGAATTTTCAAGCATGCTCTAACACAATAACTATAAAATAATTGGAAACTAAACATGCCTATTTTCTATTTTTTCTAATAAAAAACCACCAGACAACATAAAATTTTCCTTAGACTTATTCTGTCTGACAAAAGATATTTTAATATCTGTCTGATGGTTTCTTTTTTTCTATTCTAATATCTTGTTGCTATTTCTGAACAATATTCACAATCCTTCCTGGTACATAAATTTCCTTAACAATATTGCCATTTAATTTATCCCCAAGTACTTCCTTTGCTCTTGCTAATACACTATTTTTCTCTTCTTCAACTGCAATCAATAAAGTGGCTTTTGTTTTTCCATTAATCTGTACTGCAATTTCCACCTCATCTTCTTTCATTGCATTTTCATCATGTACAGGCCAGTTTTGTGTGAATACACTTTCTTCATGTCCTAATGCCTGCCATAATTCTTCTGCCACATGTGGTGCAAATGGAGCCAGTAGAATCACTGCTGTTCCAAGTGTTTCTTTATCAATCCCGCCTTCTTTTTTAGTTAACTCGATAAACTTGTTATTATATTCCATAAATCCACTGACAACTGTATTTAAACTGAAGTTTTCCAAACGAGTTGTAATATCATAAATCATCTTATGGCGAAGTTTTACCATTTCTTGTGTTTCTGTTACATCTGCTTCTGCACTATCTAATACCAGTTTCCAGAAACGGTTAATGAAACGATATACACCATCAATGCCCCTGTCATCCCATTCGGAATCTAATTCTGGTGGTCCTACGAACATTTCATAAATTCTTAATGAATCGCATCCATAATCTCTTACCAAATCATCAGGCGAAATGACATTTCCTTTTGATTTACTCATTTTAATACCATTTTTACCAGTAATCATACCCTGGTTGAACAATTTAGTAAATGGTTCTTCAAAATCTACTACTCCAATATCATATAAAAATTTTGTGTAGAAACGAGAATATAATAAATGCAATACTGCATGTTCTACCCCGCCAATATACATATCTACCGGAAGATACTTGTCTGCTTTTTCTTTAGATACTAGTTCTTTGTCATTTTTATTGTCAATGTATCTCAAAAAATACCATGATGATCCTGCCCATTGAGGCATTGTATTAGTCTCTCTCTTGGCTGGCCCGCCACAACATGGACAAGTTGTGTTTACCCAATCTGTAATATCTGCCAGTGGTGATTCTCCGGTTCCTGTTGGCTGATAGCTTTCCACCTCTGGTAATAATAGAGGAAGTTCTTCTTCTGGCACAGGAACTGTACCACATTTCTCACAGTGTACAATTGGAATAGGTTCTCCCCAATAACGTTGTCTTGAGAATACCCAGTCACGCAATTTATAGTTTGTGGTCTTCTTTCCTAAACCACGTTCTTCAATAATTCCAGGTGCTTCCTTTTTTAGTTCAGCAGAATTTTTTCCAGTCCATTCTCCAGAATTAATCACAATACCTGCTTCTGTATAAGCCTCTGTTAAATCAGGGTTTTCTTTTCCATCTGGTGAAATAACTTGAATAATTGGTATATTAAACTGCTTTGCAAATGCAAAGTCTCTATCATCATGTGCAGGTACACACATAATTGCCCCTGTACCATAATCTGCTAATACATAGTCAGATAACCAAATTGGCACTTTTGCACCATTAATTGGATTGATTGCATAAGCCCCTGTAAATACACCTGTTTTTTCTTTATCCTGTAAACGGTCTACAGAAGATTTCATAGAGGCCTGATAAATATAATCCTCTACTGCTGCTTTATTCTCTTTCGTTGCCAATTCCTCTGCCATTACATGTTCAGGCGCTAACACCATAAATGTAGCTCCATATAATGTATCTGGTCTTGTTGTATAAACAGTGATTGCCTTATCTGTTCCATCTACTTTAAAATCAACCTCTGCACCATGGCTTTTTCCAATCCAGTCAGACTGCATTTTCTTTACCTTTTCGGGCCAATCAAGTTTATCTAAATCTGCCAGTAATCGTTCTGCATACTCTGTAATCTTAAGCATCCATTGCTTTAAATTTTTCTTTGTTACAGATGCCCCACAACGTTCACATGTACCATTTACAACTTCTTCATTTGCCAAACCTGTCTTACACGATGGACACCAGTTAATTGGCATCTCTTTTTCATATGCAAGTCCTTTTTTAAACATTTGTACAAAAATCCACTGTGTCCATTTATAGAAATTAGGATCTGTTGTATTGACTTCCATATCCCAATCATAAATAGCTGCAATTTCTTTGATCTGCCTTTTTATATTTTCAATATTAGAAGCTGTAGATTTCTCCGGATGTACTCCCATTTTAATTGCATAGTTTTCTGCCGGAAGACCGAATGCATCCCAGCCCATTGGATGAATAATATAATTTCCCTGTAATAATTTATATCTGCTCCACACATCACTGATGACATATCCTCTCCAGTGACCTACATGCAGACCATTTCCTGATGGATAAGGAAACATATCCAGACAATAATATTTTGGCTTCTTCCCATCATTTACATTAATGGGATTTTTTTCCCATATATCATGCCATTTTTTCTCTACTTCCTTATGATTGTAAGGCTTTGCCATTATTTTCTCCTCCTAAATTATAATATTTGCAAACCATATTTTTCTTTCACTCTCTACACAAGTAATCTGCAAAAACAACACTTGCCTTTGCAGATACTCTGTTTACACATATAGCTATTTTATCACTCCATACTTTCATTGTAAAGTAAACTTATCTATAAAATTCAGCCAACTCCAGGATGTTCCTCTTCTTCTTTTTTAAAAACGTATATAACTTTAACAGAACATTCCTCTCCTTTTGTATTAGAAACAGTATAAGTAATCTCATATGTTTCATTGTCTAATTGTTTCATATCTATTTCAATTGTATCTGTAATATCTTTGGTCCCTTCATAAGCCGTAATACCATTGTTCTTTACAAAATCTATATCAATTGCTGTACCTGTGACTACTACTAAATCTTTTGCCCCCTCGATTTTTAAAGTAGTATCTTCTACCTTTCTTGTAAAAACAGCTTTTTTAGTTGCTTTATTGCCATACTCATCTTTGCAGGTATAGGTTATTGTATAGGTATTATCTTTATTATCTTTAATTGTAACATCAATACTAAGTTTAGAAGTTTTCGTATAATCATCAGTAACTGACACACCTTTTAATGCTAATTCTTTATCCACTGTCACATCTTCTGCAATTTCTTTATCCGAAATTCCTTTGAACACTGGTGCCTTACTATCAATCATAAATTTAGCTGTTACCTTTGCTGTCTTTCCATAATCACTAGTTACAGAATATGTTACCTTATAATATTTGGTTTTCTTTTCAATATCTACTTTAATCTTATCCTTAGATACTGAAACACCACTTTGTTTTGCAGTAACACCTTTTATGGCAATCTCTTTTGTCAGTTTGGTATTAACACCTATTACCTGATCCTTTACTCCACTAATTACAGGTTTCGTCTTATCCTGCTGTACTGTATATGTAACTGTTTTTTTCGCTGTTCTTCCAATTTGGTCAGTAACCTTATATGTAATTTTATATTTACCTGGCTGTTTTGAATCTATTTTACTTACTTTTTTCCCCTTATATTTAATTGTTGTCACTATTTTACTTGTAACATCCATACCTGTAGTATTTTTTGCTGTTACACCTGATTTTACATCGACTTTGGAACCATAGACAATACTTTTATTTTTTGCACCGCTAATCACTGGTTTTTTCTTATTATATGGATTACTAGAACACCATTTATCCGTAGGATCATATCCCATTTTTGTGGCTGTACTGACTTTTATAGTTTCTGGCTTTCCCAATGGTCCCGGATCATTCGAGTCATATATAATAACTGTTGTACCTAGTGGACAATTGTCATATATCCACTTTACATCTGCTACATTTAGTCTAACACAGCCATGGGAACATACCGTTCCTAAATTATTAAATTGTGCATTGGATAATGTAGATTCTTTTCTTTCATAATACCAAACAGAATGAAATAACACCCCGCCATGAATTCTAGTACAATATTGCCCCCAGACATCTCCCATTAATAATTGCCAACGATATTTGGCTGGTGTCTTAAATGTTCCAAGTGGTGTTTCCCATCCTGGTGAACATGCCATTGCTTTAATTGGCTTTGTGTATTTTCCATTGGAATCTTTTGCATAAATAGTAACTGTACACATTTTTCTGTTTACCTTGATCAAATAAGGTGAAGTCCCAGCCGCTTCCACCCTATTCAGATTAATCCCTGAAAAAATTGTCACTACCATTACCAACACCATAAAAAGAGCTTGACCTTTTCTTAATCTTTTTAATAGCTTTTCCATATTTCGTCTCCTTTATATTATAATTTAAATTAGTGAAAAACAACTCTCTATTCCACTGAATCTTAAACACCTCTTCTTAACCGCTATATTTTGTTACTTATAAACAACAATAAAACCCTAATTGCTTC
>CAYRAV010000109.1:0-6870 GCA_964422365.1 uncultured Lachnospiraceae bacterium
TCCAAATCTGCTACTATAATATATTCCTCTTCCTTTAAAGACAATTGTTCCCTGCCATATAATCTGGCAGCTTTATTATAATCACTCAGTGTAATGATATCAACCTCTGCCTGTTCAAATTCTTTCCCGAAGTTAAGTTCTTTTGCATAAGCACCAAGCAATGCTTTGTTTGTTACTGTATCTGTCTTATAAGTATAAATATCCACTATTTCCTGAAAGGAACTTGTATCAATGTCCTGTTCTTCAAATATATCCTGTATAGAATAAGAATCTCCCATATCTTTTGATAAACTCATGGAAATAGGTGCCAGCTTTTCCACATACCTTTCTTTATAATTTTTTAATGCAAAACAACTTGATAAAATACAGATTGTACTAAAGAGCAGCAAACAAATAATTCCCCCTGCTGCAACAGTTGTATTAATTTGATTTCCCACTTCGCAAATTACAAAAGAATTTAACTTTTTATTGTAAAAGGAAGGTATCTTTTTTAACACCATCAAGAAAAAACCTGATACAGACCAGAAAACAAGAAATGTTCCCACAATACCTAATATGATTTGCAATAAAACATCTGCTTCTGTTGTTAAGCGTTCTATGCCTGTTGTTACATTGTAATAAGCATATGCCAGCATCACACATGCAAAAACAAATATAATAAGACATACTATAGGATTTTTAAATTTTAGTTGTTCCTTTTTGCCATGTGCCGACAGCAAATCTATCAATTGAGATTTTCCAACCACAACAATGTTTATCGTCATAACTACCATATAAATCAGCATAAAATATAAAATTGTTTTTACAATTGCATCCTTAGCTATAACAAACACAAATTTCTCCATATTTGCCTTAAACATGTTTGCCACAAAGAGGGACATAAACTGTGATAACCCCACTCCGATTATTAATCCTATACCAAGAGAAACCGCACCAACCATTACTGTTTCAAAAAAAAGAAGCTTTGATATATCCCTTTTACGCATGCCTAATGTCAGATAAATACCAAACTCTTTTTTTCTCTTTCTGATAAAAATACGACCAGCATAAACAATTAAAAATCCTAATATAAAAGAAACAACAACACTCATAACTGATAAAACTGTATTCATTGTGTCAATAATTTCCGATTTGGTTTTAGAAACTTCCATCATAGCTGTCTGTGCATCTATGGCATTAAAAATATAAAAAATGGAAACACCAAGAATAAGGGTGAAAAAATATATGGTATAATCCTGGATACTTCTTCTCTGATTTCTCATGGATAATTTAAATAACATGATTCAAATCACCTCCAAGCAATGACACAACATCAATAATTTTATCAAAAAATTGTTTTCTGCTATCAGAACCTTTTCTTAGTTCATTAAAAATCTTACCATCTCTTATAAAAATAACACGGTTTGCATAGCTTGCTGAAAAGGCATCATGTGTAACCATAAGGATGGTTGCAAAAAAATCCTGATTAAGGCAGTTAAAACTTTCTAATAACATTCCTGCACTTTTGGAATCTAAGGCCCCTGTTGGTTCATCTGCCAGTACAAGGCTTGGATTTGTAATGATTGCTCTTGCAGATGCAACTCTTTGTTTCTGCCCTCCAGACATTTGATAGGGATATTTGTTTAATACCTCCTGGATATTAAGCTGCTTTGCCACTTCCATCACTTTAGATTGTATCATGTCAGGTTTACAGTTTTGAATCTGCAATGCCAATGCAATATTATCATAGGCAGTCAACGTATCTAAAAGATTAAAGTCCTGAAATATAAATCCTAATTGATCTCTTCTAAAATTTGCAAGCTTATTTCCCCTCAAGCCCGTCACATCAACCTCATTCATTATAATTTTACCACTTGTAACTTTATCTATTGTGGCAATACAGTTAAGCAGAGTAGTTTTTCCCGAACCACTGGCCCCCATAATTGCAACAAACTCTCCTTTTTCTACTGTCAATGAAATATCATTGACTGCTTTTGTTAAACTAGACTTATTTCCATAGTATTTCACAATATGTTCTATTTTTAATAATTCACTCATATTGTCCCTTCCTTTCTTTGTTTCTATGGCATATTGTAACAACTATGTGATTTATGAACCATTGATAAATGTAAAATAACCTTACAGTTTTGTAAGGTTGGGGAAATTTTATATGTTTTCAAGAATTTTCTTACCTTGTTAGATGCTCTTGTTTTGGATGATTAAAATAGGTTGGAGAAATTATAAGTTTTCAAATGGCTTTGTATTTTTTCGGTGAATCTGTGTAAAAACTGTGTAAAATGTGGCTGTTTCCATTCCACAGAATATAAGGAGCATTTACGTTGTCATCAATTAATGTAGCGACCGCTACGAAATTTTCATGTTCCTGGTTTTTACTCCTAAAAATTATATGTATTCCACATCAAATTCTTCTGTCGGAAAACCAACAGAGTCATAAAACTTTTGTGTAACGTAATTTTTATCACACCTTTGACAACATCTTACTAATAATGTTTTGTTTTTTCCTTTTCTTTCAAAATGAACTTCCCCATTTATCAAACCGTCTCCACAAATTGGACATTTTTTCATCTTTTGTATAACAAACAGTTGCCCTGCTTCTTTTGAATATTTCTTAACTTTCTTATTCATATGGAGTAAATTTCCTTCTGTATCCATATCCCAATAATCTCTAAACCGCTCAAATGATTTAGGTTCACCTTGTATTATACTGTTATCAAAAAAATCTATAATTGTACATAACTTAGTTCCTCCAAATGCAGGTCCCCTTATTCCCCGCCCAATAATTTGCTCATACAATATTTCACTACGTATTGGGCGTGCTAATACAATATACTCTACTTTAGGCGCATCAAATCCGGTTGTTAGAACACCATAATTAAATAAAAACTGAATGTCTCCTTTTTTAAAATCTGCAATGATTCTCCTTCGAATACTTATGTTTATACCAGAAGCTACAAAAGCAGCACTATAGCCTTTATGTGTCATATATAACGAAAAAAATTTAGCTTGTTGCACAGTACATGTGTAAACCAAGATTGCCTTTCCTTGTGGTATTTCACAAATTCGTTCTAATATCATCTGATTATTTTTAGTATCTGCTGCAACTCTTTTTAAAAAAATTTTTGGATATTCAGCATCTTCATCTTTTTCCAGTTCTTTCAACTCTATATCTGACAATTCATACACCTTTTCGCCATGATACATTATGTGTTGCGTTTTAGATAAGTATCCCTTATCTTTAAAATATTGCAAAGGATGTTCTCTATATTCAATATTTTCCCCTTCAAACTCAGGCATGATTAAATTAGCCTCAAATCGATTTACAAGTTTATGTCCTTCTTCTTCAACTTTTGTCCTTCCTGGGGTGGCAGATAATCCACATATTGGAAACATATTATTCTTTGTAACTTGTTGGGCTAATTCCAAAAGTTCATCATACATCGTAGTAGATGCTCTATGTGCCTCATCAATAATCATTGCTCCTGTATGTTGTAATATTTCCTCTACTTTCACTCGATTATCTGTCTTTAACTGTGAATACAATTTTTGTATATTGCACACAATCACACCGCCTTGTAAGTCTTTTTCTTTAGGAGTATATTTTGCAAAATAACGATAAACTCTTAAGGGTAAAATAAATTCTTTATTCCCCCATATCTCCTGAATACAACTAATACATTGCTCGCACAACTCTTCACTTTGTGCAATCCAAACTAAATACTTGTTTTCCTCAAAACGTCTCTGCATCCATTCCAAAAAAGCTTCTACTGCAATCCTTGTCTTTCCTCCACCAGTTGGCAGAGAAACCATACAATTTCTATTATGACTTTTACCTTTTAAAATTTCCAACATCTTATCTTTCATTTTTACTTGATATTCTTTCAACTTTATTTCAGGTATTCTTGGCATAATTTCTTCATAATCGGCTTTACTGTTCTCCCTATCCCCTTTCATACCTGCAAAGACCTCTGGAAATCCTATCGCCTTAACAAAATCTTTTGCATACCGTTTGCCAGAAACCCATCTTTTTTCAGCCAATGGTTTGTACATATATCCTACATTTTCTATTCTTCTATCCAACTCCGGATGTTTCGAATATAGTTCCTTAACCATTTCATTTGGAGCAGCACGTAATAATTTTTCCTTCAACTCTATTATTTTCTCTTTTCCATTAATAAATAATTCTGTACCTCTTTCTTCAATTAATAATTCACACAATTCTCTGTGGCTCATCTTGTGATTCGAATCAAACATATGTATAAATTCTTTTCCACAATCCGCCTCAAGTACTTTTCTGATTAACTGTGGCGAAATTTTTTGTTCTAATATGCATACAGCTTTAGTAAAATCTGAATGATCAATTAAATTTCTCATATGTATCCCATCCCCTATTCAATCATCTCTTCTGGAAGCATGTCAATCATTTTTTCCAACAATTCATATACTGTAGTTGCAAAGTATTCTGGATATCTGGCATTTTTATCTATATGCAGTTTCTTTGCTCTCTTTATTGCCTGAAAAATGTTTTCTTTATTGTAATAACTGCCTTCAATATGTTTCTCTTTTTTCAATGGCACATGGAGGTTATGCAGCCTTTCCCTAAAATGGGATGTGGATTCATATTCATGTTCTTTTGTTACAGCATATGCTTTATCTTCTTCGTCTGCATCATCATGGTGTAACAAAAGCCATATTTCAAAAAATGGATTACTGATTGCATATCCATATTGTTTGTTATCACACATATTTAGTGCTTCAATAAAATCATCTTTATAATCTGCAAATAAATTCTTATCAATATCTGTCACAATCCAAAATTCATCTTCTGGATGTTTTGAAAATTGGTATATATCTTCCTTCTCCAACTTAAACTGTTCTATTTTTTCTACTAATTGCTTTGGTTTACTTCTTCCAAGCATCCTTATTTGTTCCAAGGTTCTGTTTTTATGATGTGTATGAACCGCATCCTCAGAAACAGAAATAAATTGTATTTTGCTTTTTATATCCTCAAATATCTCTGATACTCTAGCAAAATATTCTTCTTCTGTAACACTCCCCTCACATGAAAGAAAAATTATTTTGCTGGTAGCAGGTCTAATTGAACGATATGGATTCTCCGCTGTAAATGGTATTCTGCTTTTTATAATAAGTGCCATTAATTCCTCTCCTTTATTGCTGGTATTGCCCCAAATCTTCCACATAAATATGCCTTTAACATATCTTGATCAGTTCTTATATCAAAATCAGAAAGCGGTTTTAACTGTGATTCTCCCAGACTTTTCTTTTCAACAAACCAAATTTCATTCCGTTCAAAATCCTCAAGATTAATCAAATTCACATCATGAGCCGTGAAAACTATCTGGCTATATGTCTCTTCACAATTTTTTAAAAATTCCTTTAAAAGATACTTTGACAATTTTGTATGCAGACTACGATCAATTTCGTCTACAAAATAAATTGTCTGACTTTTTTCTCCCATCGCAAAAAGTATTGGCAGCAAATCTAATAGTCTTTGTGTTCCATCTGATTCATCTTCAATGTTAAAATCAATATTTTTTCCATTCAGATAATGCTCAAACTTTATTTGCACTAATACTGTCCTATTTTTTCTTCCTTCTCCAAATATAAAATATTTCCCACCCATACTTACAATACCATTTTTAACTTCTTCAATCTCTTCTATAATTTCCTTTGGTATATCTAATTTCTGTGCAAACTCATGAAAATCGATTTCATCACTCACCACAGAAATTTTGGCTACTCCTGTATCTAATTTTCGTAAACTTTCAGATACAAATGACTGAAATCCCTCATCCACACGCATATGAAGAGGCAATCCTTGCACCTTTGTTTTCGGGAAAATCACTTGCAAATGTCTAAACCACTCTACAATATGCTCTGCCTTTTTGACCCCATTGTCATACAACTTATAAAGATAGAGCTGATTTTTTTGATTTTCTTGGATACTCTCTTTTAATACTTCTACCAAATTTCTTTCCTTTGAACCTTTCCGTGCAAATTTTGACTCTACATCAATTTGTGTTTTTCCATTATCATCTGTTACTCTAATAAAAAGTGGTGCAAAATCTTTCTCTGTTAAAATCATCAGCCACTCTTCATAAATCTGGCGATTTCCTATTGAAAATCCATATTCATAGACATCGCCATTCAAATAAAACATAAACTGAAAAGTAGATTTTTCTTCTAAATCATCAAACTCTCCTTTAAATTGATTGACACCTGTTCCTTTTCCACTTTTACGCCCATTTACAATCATATCTCGTGCAAAATCGACAGATTCAATAAAAGTTGTTTTCCCTGAAGCATTCGGTCCAAAGAAACCGCCTCTTCGAAGCACTTTCCATTTTCCCGCTTTTGTATCTATTACCTTTATAAATTGATCATCTACATCTTCTTTTGTTGGCATCATACTAAACTCTATTAGATGCCCTATCGACTTAAAATTACTTACATTATATTTTAAAAGCATGTGAATCCTCCATTTTGTCTACTTTATTCTTGCAATTAGTGAACCTGCTCTGCATGACTATGGTAATGTGAAAATTCTTACATTTCCATTTTATGACTACCACAATGTACAAATAAGCAAGCTAAACATAAACTATTATACCATACAATAAAAAATAATTCATTTACTTCATAAATGACCAAACTTTTTAACATTATAGTTCATGGCACACTGCATTGATTGTAAGAATCACTCTTGTATATTCATCCTTCTGCGATTCTACCTCAATACTATGTCCTAACTCTGTGCACAGTTTCTTACACAAATACAATCCCATTCCTGTTGATGCTGTTACATTGCGTCCATTCTGTCCTGTAAAAGATTTATCAAATATTCTTGGCAAA
>CAYRAV010000110.1:0-6814 GCA_964422365.1 uncultured Lachnospiraceae bacterium
TTAGAGGTGAGTTAATTATTGATAAAAACGAACTTGTGTTTGTTTTTCGGTTGTGGTATAATATGTGATATCAATGTGCGGATGATATAGGTTAACCTTTAAAAGAATATGGAGGATGGTATGATTGGTTATATAAAAGGTGAATTGATTTATGCAGGAACAGAGCATATTTTAGTAGATAATCAGGGGATGGGATATGAGATACAAGTACCAGGAATAGTTTTGGACAAACTGCCAGGAACAGGGAATGAAGTAAAGGTATATACATATCTTCATGTAAGAGAAGATTTGATGCAGTTATTTGGTTTCCTTCATCAAGAGGACTTAGAAATTTTTAAGCTTCTGATTACAGTAAATGGAATCGGACCTAAAGGTGCTCTTGGTATTTTGTCTGTAATCACACCGGATGACCTTAGATTTGCAATTCTGGCAGATGATGCCAAAGCAATTGCGAAGGCACCAGGAATCGGAGCAAAAACAGCTGCAAAAATGATTTTAGAATTGAAGGATAAGATGAAATTAGAAGATGCATTTGAGATTAAGATGGCACATCAGGAGAAAGAAATACAGACAGGTGAAACAGTGACAGGCATTAGGAATGAGGCGGTGCAGGCTTTGGTCGCACTTGGCTACTCTAATACGGAGGCATTAAAGGCGGTAAGAAGTGTGGGGATAGAGGAAAGTATGGATGTAGAGACTGTTTTAAAATTAAGTTTAAAGCATATTTCTTTCTGAAATTTTACATTAACACATAGAAAAGTAGGGAAAGATCATGGTAAAAAAGAGGACGATAGATACAGAAGTACAGGACGAGGATTATAAAATCGAAAATAGTCTGCGGCCCAAATTGTTATCTGATTATATTGGTCAGAAAAAGGCAAAACAAAATTTAAAGGTATATATTGAGGCAGCAAAACAAAGAAAAGAATCGTTGGATCATGTATTATTATATGGACCTCCAGGATTAGGCAAGACAACACTGGCTGGTATTATCGCCAATGAGATGGAGGTAAATATAAAAATCACATCAGGTCCTGCGATTGAAAAGCCCGGGGAAATGGCTGCGATTTTGAATAATCTGCAAGATGGAGATTTATTGTTTTTAGATGAGATACATAGGCTGAACCGGCAGGTAGAAGAAGTGCTATATCCTGCTATGGAGGATTATGCCATTGATATTGTAATTGGAAAAGGTGCCTCTGCAAGATCTATACGGTTAGACTTGCCCAAATTCACGCTGGTTGGTGCGACAACAAGAGCTGGTATGTTGACAGCACCATTAAGAGATCGTTTTGGTGTGGTACACCGTTTGGAATTTTATACAATAGAAGAATTGACAACGATTGTGGAACGTTCAGCGAAGGTATTTGGAGTAGAGATTGAAAGAAATGGTGCCATTGAACTGGCAAGACGGTCCAGAGGTACACCGAGGCTTGCCAATCGTCTGCTAAAGAGAGTGAGAGATTTTGCCCAGGTAAAATATGATGGGAGAATAACAGAGGATGTCGCAAAGTTTGCTTTGGACTTATTAGAGGTAGACAAATTAGGTTTAGATTCCATGGATCGTCAGATTTTAATGACTATGATAGAAAAATTTTCAGGAAAACCAGTGGGCTTAGATACTCTTGCTGCAGCTTTAGGAGAAGATTCTGGTACAATGGAGGATGTGTATGAACCATATTTGATTCAAAATGGTTTCATCCAGCGTACCCCGCGTGGAAGATGTGTGACAGAACTGGCATATCGTCATTTTGGCATTGCAAAAGAAATAGAAGGTTAGAATGAAACTTACTATTGATGATTATTACTATATCAGTTATAATGTGTTTATATGTGAAAAGGAAAATACTATGAGAAAGAAAGAACAGGTATTTTGATAAAAGGGAGATAACAGTATGAACACCAAAAATGATATTGAAGTAACAATTAATAATAAAAAATATGTATTGTGCGGCTATGAAAGTGATGAATATTTACAAAAAATAGCGTCCTATCTTAACCAAAAGATAGATGAGTTCAAAGAACAGGAAGGATATAATCATCTTGATACAGATATGAGAAATGTCTTGATGCAGATTAATGTAGCAGATGATTATTTCAAGGCACAGAAAGAGGTTTTAGAATTACAAGAAGATTCTGAAAGAAAAGAAAGTGAAATCTTTGATTTAAAGCATGAAATGATATCTTACCAGACACAAGTAGAAGCTTTGCAGAAAGATTTAGAAAAAGTGGAGAATGATTACTTAGAAGCGGAAAAGAAAATCATTCGTTTAGAAACAGAGTTAGAAGAAAGAACAACAAGGAGAATTAATAAATAGTTTGCCAGGCGTAGCAAGTACGCTTAAAGAGACTGTAAGCAGCTGATGCCTCACAGTCTCTTTAAAATAGGAGGAAATTTTTGTGAATAGAAAAGTGGAAATACTAGCTCCGGGAGGGTCCTATGAAGGAATGGCAGCTGCAGTTGCAGGTGGCTGTGATGCTGTATATATCGGAGGAAAAAATTTTGGAGCAAGAGCATTTGCAGATAACTTAGAGGAGGATTGTATGAAATCAGCAATTGATTATGTGCATTTGCATGATAAAAAATTATATATGACAGTCAATACATTGCTTAAGAATGAAGAAATTGAAGAAAGGTTATACCAATATCTGCTGCCATATTATGAACAGGGGTTAGATGCAGTTATTGTGCAGGATATTGGTGTAATGTCATTTATTCACGAATATTTTCCCAATATGCATATTCATGCCAGTACGCAAATGACTTTAACATCAGAGAAGGGGACAAAATGGTTAAAAGAATTAGGTGTCAGCCGTTTTGTGACATCCAGGGAACTTACGATAAAGGAAATACAGAAAATCAGACAGGAAACAGATTTGGAAATTGAAGCGTTTGTACATGGTGCACTGTGCTATTGCTATTCTGGACAATGTTTTATGAGCAGTTTTTTGGGAGGAAGAAGCGGCAATAGGGGAAAATGTGCACAGCCATGCAGAAAAGCGTATGAATTTTATGATAATATGGGAAGAATATCTAATGAAGAGGAACGATATCTGTTAAGTCCAAAGGATATGTGTACCATTGAAATGATTCCGGATTTAGTAGATGCGGGGATTGATTCTTTTAAAATTGAAGGAAGAATGAAACGGGCGGAATATGCTGCATATACAACATTCCTGTATAGAAAATATACAGATTTATATTTGCAGCTTGGCAGAAAAGAGTATGCCCAATATTTAGAAAAGAACAAAGATGAATGGAATCAAAATAAAAAAGAATTGATGGATTTGTATAATCGGGGTGGTTTTACAAAAGGCTATTATATACAACACAATGGAAAAGATATGATGTCTTTAGAACGTCCTAATCATAGCGGTGTATATGTGGGAAATGTGATAGATACAAAAAATAATATAGTTCAGTATCGTTTACAAGAACCCTTAAGGGCACAAGATGTTGTAGAGTTCCGTAGTCTAAAGGGAGAAGCTCTTTATGAGTATACAGTAAAGGAAGATACAAATACCTGTATGGTAAAAGCAAGAATAGGGCATGGCACAGTAATCCCGAAAGGAACTAAGGTTTACCGCACAAGATCTAATCACTTATTGAATAAGATTCAAAACCAAATCATAAAAAAAGAACAAAAATATCCGATACAGGGATATTTTACGGCAATAGAAAACGAAAGAATGTGTTTTACATTAGTATATAGGAACTGTTCTGCCACAGTGGAGTATGACAGGGCAGAAAAAGCACAAAACCAGCCTATTTCTAAAGAAAAAGTAGAAAAACAGTTAAAAAAGACCAATGACACTATGTTTTACTTTGATTATTTAGACATTTGCCTGAAAGGAAAGTTGTTTATTCCATTAGGAAAATTAAATGAAATTAGGAGAATAGGTCTCGAAGCATTAAAAAATGAACTACTATCAGCCTGCCATAGAAAAGCAGTACAGCATGTGAGTGGAGATTATGATGAAAATGAAACATATGATGAATCAGGAAAAGAAAAAAATAGAGAGTCTGATTTTATTGAATCATATAGAAATACAAATACAGAATTGGTTGTATCAGTTTGCACTTTCTCGCAGATGATGGTTGTAAAAAATATGAAAAATATTCATACAGTATATGTGTCTATGGCAGTAGAAGAGGACAAAGAAATTTTAAAAATGCTGGATGAATTGCAGGAAGAGGGCAAAAAAGCATATATTATTCTTCCAACAGTTTTGCGGAGAAATGAATGTGAAGCATATGAGAATGCAGTTTGGAAAGATACAAATCATGTATTGTCTAAGATACTGTGCCACTCTAATGTAAAAGGCTATATTGTAAAAAATTATGAAGAAACAGGACTGTTTCATAAAGTTGTGACAGAAAAATTTCCTGAAAAAGAATTGATATTAGATTATAATATGTATACATGGAATGATAGGGCAAAAGATTTTTACAAAAAGAAAGGAATTGTAAGAACTACAGCACCAATCGAGTTAGAATACAAGCTGTGGAAAAAAAACGGATGTGAAAATCAGGATATTATTATTTATGGACATATACCAGTAATGACTTCGGCACAGTGTGTATTAAAATATACAAAAGGGTGTCAGAAAAAATCAGATGTTTATCTGATGACAGATGGGCAGAAGAGAAAATTTTATGTAAATAATTGTTGTAAATATTGTTATAATCTGATTTATACTGGGGAACCAATTTCTCTGCATGGACAGTTATCTGAAATACAGAAATTAGCACCATGCAGATTGAGAATGGATTTTACAATTGAGGAGCCGGAAGTAATGAAAATAAGAATAAAAGAAATGATCGATTTTTTGATTGGAAAAAGAAAAGAGCCAAAAAGTGTTTCTTATCAATATACATTAGGACATTATAAAAAAGGCGTGTTATAGGCAGGTGAACAAAAGTGGAAAATGTGGTTGTAGAATTATCTGGGTATATTATGATTCTTTTGCTGACATTATATACATTTTGGGGATTTAAAGTTTTTTCTTATAAGAGTAAAAAACGTCAAAGAAAATTATATGGCAGACAAAAAGTGTGTATTATGCTGATTCATTTTTTGTGTTATCTGGATTTGTATTTTATACAAAATAATATTGCAATATTGGGATTATATCTGGCAGAAGTAATATTTATTATTCTTATATATACATTATATGGAATGATTTATAAAAGATTATCAAAGTTAGTATTAAATCATATGATACTCTTGTTTGTTGTTAGTTTTGCAATGTTGACCAGATTGTCTTTTGATAAAGCCATCAAACAGTTTGCATTTGCAACGGTTGGAATGGGAGTTTGTCTGGTCATACCATTTGTAATAGAAAAATTCAAGTCATTGGAGTATCTTGGCTGGCTATATGGGGGGATTGGATTCGTTCTATTAGCAAGTGTATTAGTGATTGGAACAAGCAGGTATGGTGCAAAAAACTGGGTGAAAATTGGGAATGTTTTGTTCCAGCCATCAGAATTTGTAAAAATATTATTTGTATTCTTTTTAGCAGCATTGCTTGCAAAAAGTGTGGAATTTGTGGATGTGTGTAAAGTGTCTGTTCTGGCAGCAGGCTATGTACTCGTATTGGTGCTGGAAAAAGATTTAGGTGGTGCATTGATTTTTTATATTACTTATTTATTCATATTATATGTATCTACAGAAAAATTAAGATATTTTTTAGGTGGATTGGCAGCAGGCTCAGCAGCGTCAGTTGTAGCTTATTTTCTGTTTTCTCATGTTCGTGTTCGTGTGTTGGCATGGTCAGATCCCTGGACATACATTGATGGTCAGGGATATCAGGTTACCCAGTCGTTATTCGCGATTGGAACAGGAGGATGGCTTGGATTTGGTTTGAATAAAGGCTTGCCGGACAGTGTTCCGGTAGTATCCAGTGATTTTATTATTTCTGCAATAGCAGAAGAATTTGGAGCACTGTTTGCAATTTGTATTATTTTAATTTATGTAAGCTGTTTTATTATGTTTATTAATATTGCAATGAAGATGAATCATAAGTTTTATAAACTCATAGCATTAGGTTTCAGTGTGATGTTTATGTTTCAGACATTCCTATCTATTGGAGGTGCAACAAAATTGGTGCCATCTACCGGAGTAACATTACCATTGCTAAGTTATGGCGGCAGTTCGGTATTAAGTGTGATTGTGATATTTAGTATTGTGCAGGGATTGTATGTATTGAATCAGAATGAAGATGCAGAGATAGAAAAAATAAAAAGAAGACCGAAAAGTGGTGAAGAGGATGAAAAAAGGAAAAGAAGAAACAACGAAAAAGTTCATAAAAAACCAAGAAGGAACGAAGAATATGAGAGAGGATGAAAACATACAGGAAAGAAAAAGGAAGAGCGGGAATGGTAATCGACAGATTCTGTTCACTATTTATCTTTTTTCAGCATTATTTTTATTGTTGCTTGGGAACCTTGTGTATTTTTTAGTATTTCAGAGTGAAACAGTGATTAACAGCAGTTATAATAAAAGACAAAATTTGTTGGCGCAATCTGTAATAAGAGGAAAAGTATTAGGAAGCAAAGGGGAAGTTTTGGCAGAAACAGTGCAGAACAACCAGAAAAATGACACAAGGAATTATCCTTATGGGAGTATATTTACGCATGTTGTAGGGCATTTTTCCCAGGGAAGGACAGGGATTGAATTAATGAATAATTATAAATTATTAGAGTCTCATAATAATCCTATTACTAACCTTAAGTTACAGATTTCCGGGGAGAAAATAGTAGGGGATAATGTATACACTACATTGGATGTAGAATTACAGAAAGCAGCATATG
>CAYRAV010000111.1:0-6685 GCA_964422365.1 uncultured Lachnospiraceae bacterium
TCTGACAATTGTTTTAGTTCCTGCTGCCACTCTTTTTCTTCCCTCTCCTCCTGCTCCCTTTTCAGCCGTTCTATCTCCCACCTTGCTGCCTCTTCCATCCGCCATGGCAGGAAGCGTTCCAGTTCTTTTTGGACAAATTCTCCAATCTTGGCAGAATATCCTCTGTCTGCCGTCTTTTGTGCAAATTCTGCTCTCCATTTCTCATCCGGCCAATTCCTTACGGCATTTTCGTATTCGCAGTACACACAAAATAAATCTGTCATAATCCAATCAAAATAAATTGACTCACTTTGTTTCCACCACATAATTATTTGTTCACCGCCTTAATTCTGCCTAATCCAATTTTCAGTCCTTTATCCTTTTTATATCGGAATATTATACACCATTTTTTCTAATGCACCAACTACTTCTTTGGCAATCCCTTGTACAAATTCTTTTACCTCTTCATTCCCCAGCATATTGATAGATTTCATAAGAGTGGTTCCGATCTCTTCATTTTTTTCTATTAATTCTCCTAATTTTATGGAACGCCCCAAGTTAAAAATACCATCGGGCTGTAACTGTTCTGCGGATCGTGCATACCAATATGTCATTTGGGACAAACTTTGTTTTACTCCACTTCCTTCACGATAAAAAACACCCAGATTCATCATAGATTTTTCATTTCCATTTCCGGCAGCAATCCAATGCCAGAATGCACTTTCCAATGCATCTGCCGTGCAGCCTTCCCCTTGGTATACAGATACCGCATATTCAAATTGGGCATTGGTATTTCCAAGTAAAGCCGCCTGCTTATAACATTCTGCTGCCTCTGCATATTTTTCATCCTTAAGATGCTGCTCTGCTACTTTAAATATTTTTATGGCAGTTTCTGCATCCCATGCAGCTTTATATATCTGATTGTGTTGTAAATAATAACTGTCATCTGTGGTATACTTAAGCCAATCCACATCCGAATCCAAAGGAAGCTAGCGATAGGTTTCTTTCATATAAGATACATTTCCATTCTTCATCCCACATATCAGATCATACATGATATGGTTGAGATATTCCTGTAAATACTTTTTGTCTTTTTTCTCTAAAAGATAAAAACCGGATTGTAGGTTTAAAACTTCTTCATCTTTGAATGTTAATTCCATGTTGGCCACTCCTCTGTTCATTTATCATCCTTAAATGATTATGCAAAACTCTGCTTACTTTGTGAATATTGATACAAATTGCTACTAATCTTCAATTATCTATGTACTATATTACAGACTACTGTGATTTGTTATTACCTATTTGAAAATTTATCTTATTTTCCTCTAAGAGTTTCTGCATTAGCTTCCATTCCGGCTCATATTCCTGTACATCTTTTGTTTGGTTTACAAGAGTTTCTAAAACAATATCTATTGCTTTCTTATATTTCTTCTGCCATTTTTCCTTCTTTTCCTCCGAAATATCTGTGCCGAGTAATCTGCCGTTGTCCATATTATGAAACAAATCTGCCAATTTCACTAATGATGCATCTAAATTTGTGCAGACTCCTTTGACATAATCATAATAGTCCACTGAACTATCGTGGGTTAATAATGCCAATGCATCCGTAACTTGATTTGGAAATTCCTGCGAAAGATGGTCTAATGTAATGTCTGTGTCTTCCACTACATCATGTAATAGGGCAATACAGGTTCTGGTTTCATTGTCCATCTGTTCTGCGAGATGGTATGGATGGAAAATGTAGGGTATGCCGCCTGTGTCAAGTTGTCCTGTATGGGCAGTGTATGATAGTTTTAGGGCTTTGTTTGTTAGGTTTGTGTAGATCATAAATTATATACTCCTTTTAGTGAAAGACTTGGAATTAATTGGCTTTTATGGAATCATATTTCACTGCCTTATCATTTTTTAGATTAATATAATAATAGTAATATTTATCTGGCACCATACACCATCCGACTGCTTTTCCTGACGAGCAATCCTCTCCTATAAAAAACAACTTTCCATTTATTATCTTTAAAGACGAACCATAATAAAACTTATTTTTTCTTAT
Source organism: uncultured Lachnospiraceae bacterium (assembly GCA_964422365.1). Classification (GTDB taxonomy): domain Bacteria; phylum Bacillota; class Clostridia; order Lachnospirales; family Lachnospiraceae; genus CAYRAV01. Next base: position 2,030 of record CAYRAV010000111.1, read on the forward strand.
AACGAGAATCTAATATTTTACCTTTTCCCTTTTTTCGTATTAAAACAAACAATCTTTTTCTTTTCTTCTTTGTTATTCACATAATAAACATTTTGTCCATTTGTAGTATCCAATCCACATGAATAAACTTTTCTTTTTATCTTTCCCTTTTTCTTATCTAACCGGTAGCAGATTGTTTTTTTCGTATTTGACCCATCACTCACATAAATATATTGGGATGTTAATTTAGCATCATTCAAGAAACAGTTACTTTTTTCTTTATAGACCAATACCTTTCCCGTTTTTACTGCTATTTGGAACACATATCCCATAAGTTCTACAGAACTACCATATGGACCATAGACACATCCATAAATATAATCCCCATATTTCCCCAGCAGATCAATATGTGTATTTTTATCAATCCAATCATCACCAGTCTTTACAGTTGCTAATTTTTTAATACCCTTTTCCATTGTTCCATAATAGACATTCGCTCCATTCTCTAGCAAAAGATTTTTGCCAATTGCCATACCTCTTATACTATTTTCTTCTGTTATACTTTTTTGCTTCTGAACAGTGCCATCCGTCTTTAATGCTTTTACAATATTTTTTTCTGTAATGTAGATTACCTTGGAAGATATATTAACTCCTATAATAGAAAAATAATCGCTTGTATAAATTTTTTGTTTTTTAAGTTTACTTTTTGGACATAGCAACTATTGGAACTACTATCATACTTTATATCAGACAGTTATCTACAATCCATATATTGCTGACATTTCCTGATTCTGATATGACCTTTGTCTTCTTTTTCTTTTTTATATCATAACTATAGATTCCTGCTGGCTTTTGGGAATGATAAAAATATACCTTACCATTCCACTCTACTATACTTTTACCATCATTGTAAACCTTATTGACATTCTTACTCGTTGCTTTTACCATGTTTACATTAAATCCGTGTTTCGAAGAAATAATTAACACAACTACCATAACAAACATAATTTGGTCAAAACAGATACCAACAAAACAAAACCATTTATAACAATACCAGTGGTAGCAATTCCTTTTCCTCCTATCTGTCTTCCCTTAATGCCTAATATTATGCCTATAACAGATAGGATAGATGGGAAAAGTCCAAAATTCATAAACATACAAACAATACCAATAATCAAAGAAATGACTGGCAAAACCTTGGAGCCTTCTTTTTTTCCTTCCAAAGATTTTTGATTTGCCTCTGTGCTTAATATGTCATTATGATACAATTTATTTGCTTGTACTACTTGTTCTGCTGCATCCCCAATTATACTAGGATTTTCCAATAACAGACTTACATAAATATCACCTTGCTCTTTGGCAGCAAGCCAATGTAACTCTGCAAAATCCAGATTTGGAATACAACACAAACCTGCATAATAGCAAAATCCAAGGAAACGATTTTCTTTGCCATTTGGCTCCTCTTTATCACAAATAGTCCTAAAATAAACAGATAACCGATCTTCAATTTGAACTTTTACAGTATAATTTTTCGCACATTCGTTTAGTGATTTATATGCCGTTATATCTCCACGAATCGCTGCTTTACATATCCAATCCAATGCCTCAAAAACCAAATCCTCATCCTTCATATAAACAAGCCCAAGAAAATACATAGCACTTGGTAAACCACATTTTGCAGCTCTGAGTAAATGTACTTTTGCCTTTTCTAAATCTTTCGGTACATATGTACTCCCAGAAGCATACATAGTTCCCAACTCTTGGTCACATAAAACACTTCCATGGTCACAACCAGCTTTTAAAATTTGTACCTTTTCACTCTCATTGCTTGTTTCCTCAGCCTTTCCCCACCATTCGCTATCCAACCTCTTATCATACGGTACAGCCTTTTGATTTAAGAAGTTCAGGAATTCATCTTGTACTAATGGATTCACAATATTCTTCCCATAATCGTGCGGAACATTACTAAAATCCGTCTGTCCCTGTATAGGTCTAACATTGATTTTTGTGTTGTCAACTGCCATTTAACTTCACTTCCTCTCTTCAATTAACACTTTGTAAGCATTTAGTAAATATTATACTTCTAAAATATAGAATATTTTTATCACAAACACACACTTTCTCAATTAATTTTTACTTATAAACAAGCTTATCTCAACGCTTTATTTTGTAACTTAATTGGCAAATGATATCTGCCTTTATACTTCTTTCTATACATTTTTACAAAATAGCTTTTTTCATCTAGCATATCCAATTCCTTTTCATTAAGAATAAACAGTTTTACCGGTACATGCATGGATTTTTCATGCTGCCATCCTTTCTCACAACTTTCCCAATTCCTAAATGGTTGTTCCATAAAACTATAATACCATCCTCCATTAGTTTCAAGAATATAGTCCCACCAAACCTCATCTAATAGTTCTGTTGGATCTTTGCCGATACTTTTTTCTATCTCAATCATTTTATTAATCCCAGCAAAACTTGTTACAGAACGGTAAGTCCATTTCACACAATAAAAACCTAATATTTCTTCTCCTTTATAATACGTCCCTTCAGAATTCACTCCTTCAATTTTACTCGCACTTTTCTTATTAAGAATAAACATGGTTGCAAATTTATTTTTTATCTCTTCCCTATAAGATGGTATGTAGTAAGAAGTTAGGGGAAACAGTCCAAATGCCATTATTATCAATAAAACACATAATCCTATAAAAACCTCTTTATGATACTCCTGATAATACATAGCAATATTATCAAAAATAATGTTTCTTAAATTGCATAACAACAATATACCACCCATAATTATCAATATACATCTAAAGAAAATTGAAACTCTTGTCCTTTTTGTAGCAATACATCCTATCAAATAATACATAACAATATTTGCATAAATAAGCCATCTTACCACAAATGGTAATTCAATAACACCCAATGTTTCAATAATAAGCGAAAACAGCAAAACTCCAACTGAAAAAACAATAATTGTAGTTTTATAATATTCCTGTCTTCTACAGCCTTCCAGCAGAACAAATAAACTTATAATAATAACTCCATATACATAGAATGAAGTTTGCATCAATATTTCACACGCTTTATTTAAGAATGTACATAAATTTTGATTATGAAAATAACTAATAATGGCAATGCCGTTTAATAGTATATAGAATATTGTACATATAAATAGGAAAAACAAATATGTTATTTTAGCACCATTGTCTTCTATCTGTACTTCATCTTCCTGTTCACATGCTGGTTCCTTTTTCGCATAAAATCTTATAAAATTATGTTCCTCTGCAATATAGAAGTTCAATACTATTCCTCCAACAAGCACTATTATGTATAATGCAATACAAAATACTTTCTGTTCATGATATACCTTAGATTTTCCTGTTAAATATGGTGCAAATAATACAAAAAACATATACAGAACAGAAATTATAACATTCCATAAGTTCTTCTTATCTGTCCACCATAAAGACAATACTGTTAAAACTATTGCTATAATCTGAAATAATAATATCTCACCAATCACCTTATCCACCTTTACCACAAAATAATGTAGCCCCTTCCATATTATGTCCTGACTTACTATTCAAATCGACTTACTTTCCATTTTACTGTTATATAACTAACTCCCACACTATTATAAAACATCCTATACAAATTACTCCTTTCATTCATCATCTTTTGGTTCATCAACTTGAAGATTTTCTGCCCATTCAAAAAATGGAATCACACACATAATTGCACATGCCAAATTCCACCCTAGACGAATAACTGCCCCTACCGGTCCACGTATATGTAACAATTTATACAGCCCCCAGATTACTAGAACAAATAGAATAACAGCTCCTATGAAAATTAATTCCCCCATGCATCTCACCTCCTAGTAATAAGTTCATATTTACAGATGATTAAAAAACTATCGACTTATTTTGGTATTACCATAGAGGATACTTTCATTTGTTCCCCTGGTTTAACATATCTGTCATTTTTCTCTGAAAGTGACAGACAATACATACAATAATCTATTTGCCACATTTTACACCATAAACGTGAGTTTGTCTGTTTTCTTTATGCAATTTTTGTTATTTACTCATTTATAGTTTCTTAACTTTGCATCTAATTTCCTTATTTCTTCATCAAGATTTTTAATTTTAATTTCAAATTCTATAAATTTAGATGAATTGATATACTTTCCATTTTTATCCTTAAACTTACCAGAACAAATAATAAGAAGATCCTTTATCATCCAAATCAAAAATCCACCACCTGTAAACATATATAATAACCCACTTATAATCTTACCACTCATTAAACAATGTACACCTGGAGGAAAAATAGCCAAAAACATTGTTGAAACCGTTGTTCTCTCACTATAATCATTAAGCTCATCATATAACTTTTTCCGTCTCGAAATCATAGCATTCCTTGTTGCAATTAAATCAGACACTTCACTTGAATCAGAAGATATTGGAGTAGAATTATAGTTTCTTTTCAAAGACAGCATACTTGATGTAGTATCCTTATTTTTTAAAATAATATTTTGTAGGTGATTTTTCGTTTATATATTTTTATATCTAAATCTCCTCTTTCTCACGAATCAAGGTGATGTTTTGCCTTCCCTACATTTTGAGAAATACTAAATGAGATTCCAGCAGCAATCTTATTTGATAG
>CAYRAV010000112.1:0-6507 GCA_964422365.1 uncultured Lachnospiraceae bacterium
TTGTGAAAAAGGAGTTTTCATCTTTTGAGGATTTTTTCCTAATCCTCCATTATTTGAATTCTTTTTAGTTGTGTTTTTACTATTTTGTTTTACTTTTTAGGTTTCCTGTTTTGCTCTTTTAAATACTTATTCGCTTCAGCTGTTCCTTTATTCTTTTTTATTAATTGATAATTTGCCTTTATATTTGCATCTTGTGCATTATATCCTTGCTCACGATACTTTTTATATAAATCATGCTTTTCTTTACATGGACTATACTCAGTTGGATCACTGTACCCTATCGGCAGATTCCTGCAATAAGCATACAGATTCAGCCCATCTCCATAATAGGTATCTTCCTGTGTAAATCTTCCGATTACCGGGTTATAGTATCTGGCTCTTAAGTAATACTGTCCGGTTACTGCATCGTACTGCTGTCCTGTGTAGCCAAAGCGGTTGGGTATCTCTTCTTCTTTTTGGCGGTAGTCTCCAAAGGCTCCGTATTCGTACTGGTTGCAGAGATGGTGGTTTCCTTCTTCGTCTTCTCTCAGGATATGGGTGATGCTTCCCTGCTCGTCTGATACATAATGGTAGTAGGTTCTTGCACTTTCGCTGTCGGAACTGATTAATTCGTAGCCTCTTAGGTAGCGGATGGTGGTTCCTGCCAGGGTCTGTTTTTCTGTGCACATGCCGTTTTGGTTGTACCGGTATTGGTTGTCGGTCAGCAGCAGGTTTCCTAAGATGGTGCGGATTCTTTTTATGGTGATGGGTGTCCTTATGTGGAGACATAATAAATGTTATCCCCAATAACTAACATCCTTATTATACTTTTTTCCTATCTCTCCCTCCATTTCATAATCATATGATAAATAACCATCTTCATCCAAAAAATAAACATTTTCATCATAAAAAGCCACTATGGTATCCCAAAAATCACTAATTTCCGAATGTATCAATTCAATTCCTTCGTTAGTCGATAAGACAATACATTCTTTATCATTATTTATAGCATACGCATAATAACATCCAGAATAATCAGTTAAAAAAGGAATGATTTTATCATATTCCGAACAATTTTTAAAAATTTGCTCATAAACATCAAGAATTTCATCTATCTGCATTAGTCTATATCCTGGTAAAAAATCAAAAAATATCTGTTCTGAAATATCGTATTTAGTACCATTACAAACCGTATAAATTTCGCTGAAAAAAGCTGAAATAGTTGCAAAATGTTCTAACCATTTTACACTAAAATTTGCATCAACTGTCTCCAAACTTCTCGCATAACCATTTCGTAAATTCTCACTCTTACATAAAAATACATCAAAATTATTCATCTGCTTTCTCCTAATCTATTATTACAACATCAAATAAATCATCTTCTTGAATATTGTTCTGTCTATAAAACTGTCCCAAATCACGCCCTACTGCTTGATTATTATTTAAAGTGATTGACAGCCTGACAGAAATACAAGCCTGTCATTTCCACATCTCACATTACCAGCTATAACAGTAAAATAACCATTTTTCATTATAATAAGCACAATGATAATAACCTTGATAAATTTTAGTGAGAAGACTTTTATATCCTCTAATTCCTTAAGCTCCATTTTTTTAATTACTTTTTTAATTTTCATAACAGCCACTTTATGGGAAATGGCAAGTTCCTCATAAATTAAAAAAAGCCGCCACACAGAATTTTATCTGTGTAATGGCTTCTTAATTCCGTATAAAACTGTGTAAAACAAGTTTTGTGTTCCCAAAAACCCTTGTAAATACAACGATTAATCCATAGTATATGGCATTAAAGCAATATGTCTTGCTCTTTTAATTGCAACTGTAAGAGCTCTTTGATGCTTTGCACAGTTTCCTGTAATTCTTCTAGGAAGAATTTTCCCTCTTTCAGATACATATCTTTTCAATTTATTAATATCTTTGTAATCAATACCATTATCTTCTTTTGTTGCACAAAATACGCAGACTTTTTTTCTTCTGCGGCCGCCTCTTCTCTTCATTGGAGAATCTGCTCTGTCGCCTCTGTCATTTTTATTATATGGCATAATCCCGACCTCCTTATCCAATATATTTTTGCTTGTCCATTTGACAAATAATTATGTCTAATTAAATGGTAATTCTTCGTCAATACCATCTGGAATATTCATAAATCCATCCCCAGCTGCCTGACTAGGCTCTGGCCTTGCCATACCCGGCTGTGAATAACTACCATTGTCAAAACCATTATTTGCTGCTGCATTTTTGCTTTCTGCAAACTCAAGTTCTTCCATTACAACATCTGTGGTATACACTTTCTGGCCTTCTCTGTTTGTATAGCTTCCTGTCTGAATTCTTCCACAGCCAACCACCTTAGTTCCCTGTTTCAAATAACGTTCAGCAAATTCTGCTGTTTTGCCAAATGATACACAACTAATAAAATCCGCTGTCTGTTCATCATTCTGACGTTTAAACCGTCTATCCACTGCTAATGTATAGCGTGCAACTGCACTGGCTGTCTCTCCTTGGGAATACCTAATTTCAGGATCTCTTGTAAGACGTCCCATTAATACTACTTTATTCATCGAGGAATACCCTCCTTCTATCATGCGTCTTGTCTAATGCATAAATATCTGATTATATTTTCCATGATACGAATGCTTTGTTCAAGCTCACCTGGAGTTGTTTCATCAGATTCGAATTGGATGAAATAGTAGAAACCTTCTTTCATTTTCACGTTTTTCATTATCTGAACTTCGTAAGCCTTAATTTCATAAGCTAATCTTTTCTTACCCCATTCATCAACGTTTGTAATTGTTCCGCCAAATCTAGTAATGTATTCTTTTACTTTTTCAACTGTTGCTACTCTAGCATCATCTTCGATTTTTGCATTAACAACTAAAGCTAATTCATATTTGTTCATAGTTGCTTTGCACCTCCTTTTGGTCTCTGGCCCTCTTTGTATTCACCTGATTATAAGAGAGCAAGGAATATTTTCTATAACCATCACAATTTAATACTATACCATATATAGGAATAAAATGCAAGGATTTTTTCATCATTTTCACAGTAACAAAAATTTGTCCGTAACAGTTCAGCGATACAGAAACAATTGTGTAATATGCATGTGGGAGCTTGCTCACTATGGGAATATTATACAATTGTTTCCATAGGATGGATGCCTCACATGAATAATCTACCAGCTAAACTGTAAATTTGAGGAGAATAAATAGTATCTTCTGGGAAATTATAAATGGCATGGCTGAACTATTACATTTGTGCATTTAATACAAATCTTATTACTCTGTTCTTCTAATCCCCCTTATATTCTTTTCTATTAATTTCCTTGCCATCATGACTTGATGACCACAACCTGTACATTTTAAACGAAAGTCCATTCCCACACGTAACACCTCCCATTCAAAACTTCCACATGGATGTTTTTTCTTTAATTTAATAATATCTCTTACTTCTATGTCCATCTTCATCACCACACCGGCAAATCTAAATTCTATCCGGTTTCTCCCTTCTTATCATATATCGACTACCTTTATTTTTTATCTTTTCTTTCATGAATAATAGCACAATTTATATCTATTTACAATAAATATTTTTCTCTCTGTTTTTGCAGTTTTGAACTATTTTTCTTTACAAGAACAAAAACGCAAACTATTTTTAAATCCATTCTTGGAAGTATTGTTGTTTTATATTATAATAATAATGTAACTATTCAAAATTATCATTCCTAATTTTGCTATAAACTACAAATAAACAAATTCAGAAAAGTGAACAACCTATTTATAGTGGAACGCAGCTGAAAATTGCTGTTACAAAATATGCATCACAATTTGTGAGGGATTCGTGCCAAATTTATAAGTTACATCCCCCCTACATCCATTAAATTGAAAATAACTAACACACAAAGGACGTTCAGATTGGGAAAATGAATTTTCAGATACACTCTAAAATGTTCTTAAAAATTACTTATTACAAGATGTGAGACGGAGTTTGTGGAGAGACTTATACCAAATTTCTGAGTTGTGGCAGACTACACGGAATGAATTTATACAAATACTATACTTATTAGACAAAGTCCACTAACCTGAATGGAATGAATTACAGTATGTCTGGATGAATACGCAAACTAAGTTGTGCAAATTGTGGCAATAGATTTTCAAACATACTCTAAGAATCTTGCCTATAAGAAAATGAAAAGATATTTTATCAAATAGATATATAGAAAGGATGTTTTTTATATGAGTATAAAATGGTTACAACATTTAAAAACAATCAATCATCACAAATGGCTTGTTATGAAATATTGTTTCTCTCTTGGACTATATAAACAAGGGCTGCTTCATGACTTGTCTAAATACAGCCCTGCCGAATTTTGGGCAAGTGCCAAATACTATCAAGGTACCAGCAGCCCCCATAATGCAGAACGTAAAGAAAAAGGCTATAGCAGTTCATGGCTTCACCATAAAGGAAGAAATAAGCATCATTTAGAATACTGGATCGATTACAGTATGGAGGCAGGTGGAAAGATGGCTGGCATAGAAATGCCTTTAAACTATGTTCTGGAGATGTTTTGTGACCGTATTGCAGCAAGCCAGAATTATAACAAAGAAAACTATACTATCCAAGCTCCACTGGAATACTTTGAACATTCTAAGAACCATTATATTATCCATCCCGCTACAAAGAAATTATTAGAAGAATTATTAACTATGCTAAGCGAGAAAGGACAACAGGAAACATTTTCGTATATTCGGACAGAACTTTTGAAAAAGAAATATTAGAATCTAATATTTCTTTATTATATCCTTTACCACCTCTGATGCAATAATCAGACCTGCCACAGATGGCACAAATGCAGTACTGCCTGGAATAGCACGACGTTTCGTCAATTCCTGTTCCGCATCAGATGCACAGATACCATTTTCTCTACAACCATTAGTTATGCCCTTAATAGGTTCGATTGGTTTTTCTTTGGAATAAACCACTTTAAGTTCCTTTACTCCCCTTTTTTTTAATTCTCGCCGCATAACCTTTGCTAAAGGACAGACAGATGTTTGATAGATATCTGCTACTTCAAGAGCTGCAGGATTTACTTTGTTACCAGCACCCATACTGCTAATAATAGGTATGCCCGCCGCCTGTGCCTCAACCACAAGAGTAATTTTAGCTGTAACAGTATCTACTGCATCTACCACATAAGAATACGATGAAAAGTCAAACTCATGCCTGGTTCCTGGCAAATAAAAACATTTGTGTATTGTCACATCAGCTTCAGGATTAATACTCAATATACGTTCTTTCATAACATCCGTTTTATATTTCCCTATAGTTTCTCTTGTAGCAATAATCTGCCTGTTTAGATTGGTAATACATACTTTATCATCATCAATTAAATCAAAATGTCCTACTCCACTTCTTACTAGTGCCTCTACTGTATAACCACCTACACCTCCAATTCCAAACACTGCCACCCTTGACTGTTGCAGTTTCTTCATTGCATCCTTACCTAATAATAATTCTGTTCTTGAAAATTCATTTAACATATATTTCTGTTTCCTTTCTGTATATTAATACTTCCCATTATTTAAGTATAACACAATAACATATACATTCCTTATAGATAAAGTTATATTTAAAAAGTATCTGCAGACAGTTTTTTATATTACCAATATTCAAAATTTTGAACATTTGAAAATAATTTTAAAACATAACAGAGTTGTTGTATAGGAATTTATAAAAATGTCATCTATTATTTTATATAAAATTCATAAGTCTGACTAGATGTTATTTCTATTAAAACCTATATGGGAAATTTAAATTATTAAAGAAATATTAAAAAATAAATAATATTTTTTTAAAAAAATGTTGACATTCTATGGCAAATATGTTATGATGTATTTGTCAGAGAGAAAGACACACAACTAAGCCCCTCATACAACCCATTACATATAGAAAGCCCCTATAGCATTTGCTAAGGGGCTTTCATTTTTAGCATAAACAAATTAAGTTTAGAATTTATCCACTCTCATAAGTAAAAAGTTAAAATTAGGTAGATGACTAGAAGAGTGTGTTTGAAAAATAAAAGCTGCACAAAATATCCATGATAATAAAATAAGAATCATAGGAAATCTCTGATTATTGTATAAAAACAGGTTGCATTTTCATATAATTTATCCAACTTTTTGGAATATTGGCAAATAGGAAGCATGTTAATAATACCTGTCCCTGATTCTTTGTAATTACTAAAACTTTTTCTAATAAAAAAACCTATAAGCACAATACTTATAGGAAATCTAAAAGAGGCGACTACCAGATTCGAACTGGTGATGAAGGTGTTGCAGACCTCTGCCTTACCACTTGGCTAAGTCGCCTTATTTAATTATATTCTACAATCAGAACTTTATGATAGAAAATTACAATTCTCTACTCTATCATTTAGCTATGCTATTATGTTAAATTACTATCTAAATGACTCCTACGGGAATCGAACCCGTGTTACCGCCGTGAAAGGGCGATGTC
>CAYRAV010000113.1:0-5640 GCA_964422365.1 uncultured Lachnospiraceae bacterium
ACATTCTTGGTCTTTTCCGTCAAGACAAAAATTTTTACACTTGACAAAACTGCTGTATACCTTTAGAATATAGATTATAAGAAATGAGTTTTTCAACCGTACAGCTATTGCTCATGCGGCTTGCTCGTTTCTTTTTTTGTCCTTAAAACATCATACAGGTACAGTTTCCCATCCTGCGCATGGCGTACCAGTATTCTCGCCATAAAGACATTATATCTGACCAGTTCCATACTGTCATCATAAACAGGTATTGCGAAACGTGTATCATACCGATACCATCCGAATTTTGCATTGGTATTATGTTTCTGTGCATAGTTTTCTGCAAATGTTTTATTCGTGGCAATTTCTATCATCTCTTTAATAATGCTTGAGGAATTTGCCTTTGCATACATATTTGCACCCCTTAGTGTTCTTGTGTCTTTGGAATGTGTAAACTCGTCTGGAAAATCTGCACCTATGTATACCACGTCTGATGTTTCCGTAATCTCTGTACACTCCCCGATGTATTCTTTCAGACAATCCTCAACAATATTCCAGTCCACGCTCCTTCTACCCTTGAAACGCAAATCATTAATGACCACAATGCTTTTACCGTCAGCGTCTTTTATAATATCAACTTTCTTTTTCACTGTAACTGCTCCTTACAAAATTCTTTTTATCCAACAGCTACATTGTATCACGCTTACTTATGTAATTCCATTTAAAAATTCATTAAAAACAATTCTTCTTGTCTCAAAAATTTATATACTGCAAATAACTTTTGGGAAAAACTCACATTAGACTTGTACTATTATCATGACTGTTTTATAGAAGTATCATTGTATGATAATCTTCTGTCAACATAACAGTTCTTCCTGTCAATCAAAAAATAACTTGTAAATATGTATAGAGCTTTGGCATTAACAAAAATTAGTACAATATATAGCAATTTTCCACTTCGTTCCATCAATTCTTTATCGCCCTTGTCATAAATTGCAGTTCTGTAATATCATCCATTTGACATTCAACATATCCGTTGATAAGAAAACCGCATTCAATCAGACCACCTAAGTACTCTTCCATTGTATGTCCATACTCAATCCAGTCTGAGTCATCGTAATCCTTAGAACAAAACGGCATTCTATGTACAGCCTTGTAGTATCCGCCATTTTCATCACTAATATAGTCACATACATAATTGATTGGATTTGGAGCCATCATGATAAAGACGCCTCCCTTATTTAACACACGGTAACATTCTCTAAACACAACACTTAGTTTTGGAATGTACATTAGCGAAGGGGGATTTATAATGTAATCAAAATAACAATCGTTAAACATTGATAAATCGCATATATTGCCTTTTACTATTTGAATTTGCAGGTTTTCATTTTTTGCAATTTCTCTGTCTTTATCCAGCATTTTATTTGAAATATCAATAACCGTAACTTCTGCTCCCGCGCATGCAAGCAAGGGTGCCTGCAATCCGCCGCCGCCCGCTAAACAAAGAACCTTTTTTCCTTTTATATCCTTTAACCATTCTTCCGGAACATCCCTGTCAAAGAATTTTAATTTCAGTTTTCCTGCTTTTGCAGCCCGAAGCTGTTCTTTCGAGGCACTTGCAGTCCAATCCGCACTGTTTGCAACAAGGTTGTCTATATTTTTTTCTACTTGTTTAAAAATATCTTTCATAGTTATATTATCTCCTTTTTAATTTAAATTATATTTCCCATTCAGGCTTTCGATTAAAATTCAGTATGCAGATACTCACCTTTCACAACAAAATCAACCATAGTTTTCTCTTTCCATTTAGAATTTAGAAATCCTTTTTTATCATTCTAAATCGTGTGTCTTCGTCACTCATAATTGAATACCCCAATCGCTTATATAACTTTAATGCTGAACTATTTGATTTCTCAACATGAAAAACTATTGTGGAAATATTCGCTTCTTTTGCAAACCTTTCAGCGGTTTTTATTAGCTTTGTTCCAATTCCGTTGCTGCGGTATTTTTTAGAAACAGAAAAATCATCCAAGTAAATGAAATTTTCATGTTCGCGGTGTACTTCTATAGAAAGATACCCGACAACTGAATCATTTACTTCTGCGACGCATATCCAATCTTCATGGTCATCAAAAAACTTATCAAGATATCCATCTTCATATCCATCAACATTCTTTTTAGAATATATAGTTTGAAGCATCTCTTTAAACAATTCTTTTATTTTGGCTTCATCTTCTTTTACTGCTTTTCTTATTTTCCATTCCATGAATTATTATCTCTCCAAAATCATAATGAACCCGTTTTATATGAACTATTACTCAATGTATACCATGCGTAAAGCCTCACTTAGACAAATTCACCTGCTACAGGCACAGTTCTTTCATAGAATGTACAATCTGTCCTGTATTTAATATCTGTATGTCAAAAGGTTCCTCTCCGAATTGGAGCAAATGTCGCAGATTAATTGTCCTGTCTTCCTTCTCGGCTATTTTTAACAGCCAGCGCACGCAATTGTCTCCGCAGGTAGAAGCATTAAAAACCTTTGATGTGTTAAATTTAACAAGTATCAGCGTCTTAACACCGCCTGATAAGCCAATCGGGGGTATTTTTCCAAGAACAGGGCTGTCAATTACTCCGCTGTCCAATACCGTAGATTTGTCTATATCAAGAATCATTTCTTTTACAAAGGGATCGATAATCCATTCGTCTTCATAATCATATTTGAAATATGCCGCTGTATTATATACTGCTTCCGGCATATCTCCGTAAAAAACTGAAAGCATTTTATCCTCCTTCCAAAATCTAAAAAATAAAACTGATTTATTGTAACAATTACAAAAATACATTCCTATCTGCTTTATAATCTGGAATTCAGTTTTTTCCAGTTTTTGTAAATTCTTAAATTTGTTACCTCATTCATCAATATCCTGCCTGATAAACCAAAAATTATCATTTTATTGCTATAAGGTCTGTTCTTTCATAGCGATTATGTCCTTGTAATTGCTTTTTGTATTTCCAACACTTAATTGCTTCCTCTAAAGATTTTCCTTGATTGTCTGCAAAAAAATCGCGAATATAAGTATTGTACTCGAACTGCCTATCAATTTTTGTTTTCCCTTTTTTCTTATCCTCAAGAATTTGATAATAAGCAGTAATTGCTTCTTTATAAGTCTTTCCTGTATTATTTTTTAACCATTTTTGAAAAACTACATTGAATGAAAAACTACTTCCAATATGCTCTTTAAAAAATGCCCTATGTTTTTCCGAACAAACGAAGTCTGCTTCAATTTTTGTATCTTCACTAATGGTAGATATTATTGTTACTTTTTTCTTGCCTTTGAAGCAGACAATACCTTACCTGTATCAAGAAAATAAGCAATCCTATCTGCTATTTCTATTTTTCCACCCGAAACAGGAATACCATTTTGTCTACAAAAACTTATTAATTCCTCTTTCAAATAATAGAAATCACGAAATATTTTACTATCTAAATTCGTATCTAAAACAGGTCTTTCACCCATATATATTCCTCTTTTCTACTATAAATATCAAATATTGATTTGTTTAATCTCCGATTCCCGATTTTCTACTTTGTTCATCAATGTCCCGCCCAATAGAATTGTCTTTTGCTGGGCGCACAACTGGAATTTATCAAACAAAATCCTATACAATGGTAAGCCTATATTTCTTCGTATCAAAAGAAGTCACACCATCAAATTTGGTATGTATTTCATTATGTTCATAAACAAATCCGCATTTTCTCAATACTGCACCAGACGCAGGGTTATCTACTGCATGCCAAGATACAAATTCTCTTTGTTTCAATTCCTTAACAGCAAATTCAAGAATTGCCTTCGCCGCTTCTGTTGTATACCCTTGATTCCAATACTTGTACATAATATTATACCCTAACTCGAAAACGCCTTCTTCTTCATTAAAATTAACTCCTCCACCTCCAAATAGGTATTGTTTATCTTTTAATGTAAATCCCCACTGATATATTTTATCATTTAAAATATTG
Source organism: uncultured Lachnospiraceae bacterium (assembly GCA_964422365.1). Classification (GTDB taxonomy): domain Bacteria; phylum Bacillota; class Clostridia; order Lachnospirales; family Lachnospiraceae; genus CAYRAV01. Next base: position 4,004 of record CAYRAV010000113.1, read on the forward strand.
TTTTCTTCAAATTTCAGCCATTCTATCGTATCTTTGACAGAATTATGTGTACACCATCTAACATATTTTGATACACGGTCATCAGAAGTCCATCTCTCATATATATCATCTGCATCCATAACTGATAATGGTCTTAATAGCATTCTTTCTGTTTCTATGATAGGGGTTCTCATTTTTTCCTCCACAATCTTTTAATTTTATCCCACAGTTTCCCACCAAGTTTTTCGCGCACACTAATCGATGCAGTATTATTTTCATACTCCCGCGTGCATTTCATTTACAAAATTGCGCGGGTCTTTCCCTCAGACAGCCTGTTATATGGTTTACTCCTATTAATTACCATCCCATTCTGCAACATCAATGATGTAGTCTTCATTATCGTATACAAAAGATTCCATCATTTCAATGACTTTATCCTGCGGCATTTCTGGTGAATACCTGTCTGTAACATCTTCAGTATTCAGTTCTTCTGTCCCGTTCAGCCAAGATGTCATCAGCCATGTTGCATCCTCCTGGTATATGTTAACCGTTACATGGATATTTTCTTCAATGCAGAATTCTTGTTCCGCAACTACATCTGTTACTATACTGGAATCTACATTAAAATCTGTTCCGTCAATATTTACATTTGTTGTCATATCACATCTTCCTTTCCAAACCAATTACCTAAACAATTACACTCTTGTAATACAAAAGCTAATGGATGCAATTTCTTCGGTTTTCCACCAAGGCGGACAAAATTATTTATATAAATATTCATTTGTTTTTAGCCTGTGTGAAAATAATTTTCAAAGTCTGCAAAACGATAAAATGCAGTTGTATCAGGATTGTCTTTCGCCAGTTTTCTGATAAACCCGAATTTGTCAGTTTCTATTGAAAAAATATCAATTCTATTTCTCAATGGATTTTTGCTCTTTATTATTTATCCATCCAACTAATACCATTATAAAGCTTACAATTATTCCAGTAACAAAACCAAAAACATGTGTCATAAATGAGCCCATATTATTGTTCGCAAAAATAAAAAATGCAATTACAATTATAATATCCAATCTATACCATAAATTAGAACTTGTATAAGTATTAATATAAGCTTTGAAAATATGGTAAACATCTTAAATACTCAGTGCATTCTTCTGCACAGTTTTCTATGTAATCACGTATATGCTGTTCTGATATGTATTTGGTATGATGCAAATCATTATTCTTGTTATTGTAATCAAAAATCAGTTTTTCTTTCCAAGCTTTAACATCCTTTGCATCAATCAAGCCCTCTAATGAATATGCTTTGCTTCTCTTTATAGCTTCTATTATATGAAAGGCATTTTTTTCCAAAAACATCAGTTGTTCTATTTGTTCACAATCCGCATAATAAGCTTCATTCATCGACATATTCTGCGACGGCGCTTTTAGAAATTTTTCTTTAAATGGTACTCTGATAGAATGATACCATATCATATCAGACAGCAAATGAACAAGGTAGCCAACTACAAAATCCTTATTTTCAGATGTATGATATTCATAGATAAATGTATCAAAGTAGCTCATATGACTTTTATTGTTAAATTTATAATGTGATATCTCCTTTATTTCTCTTGTATAATTCTCTTTTACATGAACTGCATCTGGAGCAATAC
>CAYRAV010000114.1:0-5609 GCA_964422365.1 uncultured Lachnospiraceae bacterium
GCATTATTATGCTCTGGTCCTGCATATACATGTAGTTTCTTAAGCATTTGTCTTCCTAAAGGTCCTTTTGGAAGCATACCTTTTACAGCAAGAGTAATAACATTTTCAGGTTTCTTAGCTAACATCTCTTTCAATGTAGTTTCTTTCATTCCACCTACATATTCAGAATGGTGATAATAAATTTTCTGATCTAATTTTTTACCTGTTACTTTGATTTTTTCTGCATTTACTACAATAACATAATCACCAGTATCAATATGTGGTGTATATATTGGTTTATTTTTTCCTCTTAAAATCTTAGCGATTTCTGAAGTTAAACGTCCTAATGTTTGTCCGTCAGCGTCTACTACATACCATTTTCTTTCAATTGTTGCTGGACTAGCCATAAAACTTTTCATTGGTTTTCCTCCTTGTAATGCTCTCGTTACCCATGCTGCCAATTCAACATGTGTACTACAATTAACTATTCTATGGTTAAAATGCTATTACCGGGGCTTTGGCTTAAGCATCTTAAGACATGTCACAGTAAAACATTATAAATGGAAAATTGAGGTTTGTCAATCATTTTTTGATTTTTTCTATTGCCTAATCCCACATTCAGTAACAGTTCAGCCATGCCATTCATAATTTCCCAGAATATACATTATTATCAAAAAATTTACAGTTTGGCTGGTAAATTATTCATGTTGTTGGCTACTGCTTACTCCATCCCAATCAATGTTGTATAAATTTATTAACATTAGAGCATGTTTGAACATTCATTACTACAATCCTGCTTTTCCTCGTTCTTCATAGTCATCTAAAAAACAATACTCTGCTACATTTCTTCCATGATATCCTATCAATGTATCCAAATTCACATTATGCACACTTCTAAAAATATTCCGCTCAATACAATCACTTCTTTCCCTCAGCCAGTTAACCAGCTTCTTCATTTCCTGACGTTTGGATGCTGCTACCCCATCTGCACTTTTTTCGTATTCCTCCGTAAACCGGCAGGCACACTGCAGAAATTCCAACTTATTGTAATCCTTCCATGTAATAATATCTGCTTCCTTAATCAAATACATTGGTCTAATCAGCTCCATTCCATGAAAATTTGTACTATGGAGTTTCGGCATCATAGTCTGTACCTGTCCACCATAAAACATTCCCATTAAAATTGTTTCTATTACATCATCAAAATGATGCCCTAATGCAATTTTGTTGCAGCCTAATTCCTGTGCATTCTTATAAAGGTGTCCTCTGCGCATTCTCGCACATAAGTAACATGGATTTTCTTTGATATTGGCAACAGCATTAAAAATATCTGTCTTAAATATATGTATTGGTATATTTAATAAAGAAGCATTATCCATTAATTTTTGTTTATTTTCTGCATTGTATCCCGGGTCCATAACCAAAAACTTTAATCCAAACTCCATTTGTCCATGCCTTTGCAGTTCTTGCATTAATTTTGCCAGCAACATGGAATCTTTTCCTCCTGAGATACAAACTGCAATCTTATCTCCTTCTTTTATTAGCTCATATTCCTGTATTCCTCTAATAAATTTTCTCCATATTGGCTTCCGATATCGTTTAATAATAGTTCTTTCTATCTCCTTGCAACAGTCTGTCATCACATATTCCCCTAACTTATCACATATTATTTCACTTTTGGTAAAATCATTCGCATTTCTATCTTTGATATTTGATGCTGTTTCTTATTATATGACATCTGTTCCTTTTTGTCTATTCACTTATCTTTTTTAAGTTTTTCCATTTTTAAATTTTGCGCCTCTGAAACCCGCATAAAATCAGTGCTTTTCCTAAATAGTGTAATTACAATTGACATTTTCTCATATCTCTGGTATTTGTACAGTTTGACAAACAGTAGATTAGAAATAATGGAGAACGCAAAACTTATCCTTTAGGTTTTATCTTTGGATTACAATCAATCTGCTTTTGAGAATACCCATAAATTCTTTATCTGTCCTTGTATCTGCTCAAAATCCCAAAGTTTTTCACTTCTTATTCTGCTGTTGGGATCGTTTACTGTAATTTTTCCCTCTTTTATTCCTGTTAATACAATAAAGTGCCCTGTTGTTGTAAAGTCTCCCGGCCTCATACTGCAAATAATGGGATTTCCATTTTCCAAATACTGTTCCACTTGCTTTTTATCTAATCCAATCTCCTGCCCTATAATTCCGAAATGTTCTGCCCCCTCATACATTAATGCCCATGCTGTATTTCCATCTGTCACATATCCATTTTTTTCACTGTATTCTGCAACTACATCAGGTGTATATTCTGTGTTCTGTGTAAGTCCTACTGCTACCATAGAAAGACATGTAGGACCACAGCCTGATATCCCAATCATATTATTGCCGTATTCATTATACCCCCATCTTAAATCCCACTGCATAAACAATGGGATTTTTTCTTTTTTCACTTCATCTTTAACCGACACCTTTTTGTTTTGATACTTTTCTCTGTCTGAATAATAATATACAAATTCTGTTAGTTCTTCATTGCCCTTCATTGACTCTATGAGAATTTGGGGATATTCTGATTTGTTTTCCATAATCTTTTCATACATATTTGCTCTTTTATCATTCAACTTTCCATTCCCCATACTCTCGCCTAATACAGATAAATCTAATTGTATAAATCCTGCCTTTGCAGCAATTCCCATACCACTTAATATCATTATCACAAAAAACAATCTATATATTTTTTGATTTCTTTTTCTTCTCCTTCTTTTCGTTGTTCTTCCTTGTTGTATTCTCTGTCTTTTTTCCATTGTTCTCTCTCCAATCATTTTTTATTAAGAAGCTGTAGAAAAATAACGGATGCAGATTGCACAAGATATTTCTTCGAGGTGCAGTTCAAAAAACACAGGCACAATTGGCTGCAGTAAGACCTTTTTGAACATGGTAGAAATAGACAAGCCAAGATGTGTCGGTTATTTTCCTACAGATTCCTAAAACTAAAGCATGTTTGAACATTACTTGTTACAAGACGTGTTTTACAATTTGTAAAGGATTTGTTCCAAATCCATGAATTGCAGCGGGCTGCATTGAATGATTTTCTTTCACCTTTCTTATCCTAACATATTTTCTAAATCAAAGTTGGCAAAAAAACATACATATTTCTTAAGATTTTCCTAAGTTTTCATTCCCACTTCTACATCTCATAAATTTTCTCTTTTATATCATCCATAATATTTGTGTTTTTTATTTTTCTCGTCACATGCAATATACTGCTATGAATACGATACATACAGCAATACTCAGCCATCCTCAAAACAGAAAATACGAAATTAGGCAAGCAAAAACACCTATTTTTATCAACCAAAATAATATTGTATCCTTATAATAACAAAACAGCCGAAATTGCAACATCGAATCATGTGGCATTTCGGCATGTAGGTATGACATTTTTGTAAGGTGTTCAAAATAAACAACTTTCTGAATAACGCTTCATATAATTCTACTTTTAATTTTTTCCTTGCTAAATCAAGGGTAAAGACGGTTCCAACACCAGATTCTGACTGCACGGTTATGGGTATCCCAAGTTTTTCAACTATTTTCTTACACAAATAAAGTCCCAATCCAGTTGCTTTTTGTCTGTTTTTCCATTGTAATCAATAAATCCTTTTTCAAAATATCCGCCCCTCACAATCAATGTCGTATCAGCAGAATGAATCATATCTATTTTTTCTCTCAAAACCGCTGTAAAAATCAATTATTTTCACTTTCTTTTCCTCTATATTAAATTAACCCCTATGATTTCTCCTGCTTTTTGTAAAACTGCTTCTGCAAAGATTACATTTTCCATTGCAAATACTTCCTCTAACGCTTCTGCCTCGCAACTAAATCCAAAAATCTGAATAAAACGTTCCTTATCCATACTCTTTTTCATATCTATGGAATATACTTCTTCCAGCACCGTTTGCCCGCCCTGATATACTTGGACCACAGCCACATCACTGTCAAATACAAGCGCTGCCATTACTGGAGTGTGGAAAACAGAAGATATTTCTTTTCCAGTCTGCTCAAAATCTTCAAATCCCATTTTATCAGTACTTAAAATTCCATTTTCATAAACAAGCCTGTCTGGATTTATTACCGCAGAATCTGTCAGTGACCGTATTTCCAGGTTTTCAATTTTATCTGCTATTACAGTAGTCGGAAGTTCTTTTATATATTGTTCTATCTCCTTCTGCATACTATGATCTGATACTTTTATATGTACTCTTACTTTTGATAATCCCATATCTGTTTCCTCCCTATATTTATAGTATTTTGAGTTTTTCATTGATATCGGCAGCATTCAATATCCTATATCAACGGTAACTGTTCATCATTTATCGCAATAATGCTATGATTTTCACAGGCTTCTATACACAAACTTCTAATAGCAAGTGCAGTTACAATATCCATTTCCCCTGTTTCGATTTCTTCTCTAGACAATATATCAGCACTGATTCCATATATCCCCTCATTCATTTCAACCAAACCAAATTTATCATCCATAATATAAGTATTAAAATCTGGAGGGGTAGATAATACCTTAGAAATATGATCTAGTGTTTCCTTTTTCAGATGTTCCAAATTACCAGAATAATCATCAGATAATACAGCTACGACATATTCCCCTATTAATGCAAAACTCTTTTTCTCATCATAATAATACCTAAAATGTTTTATCGTTTTTTCTTCTATTTCATTCAGTTCTCTTTCTGCCATTTTATATATTTTCATTCTTCTCACCCTCCTTTTTACTCTTAGGCGTTCTCATAAGAAATGCAATAATCACACAACATCCCGGAATCACGACTGCAAAAATAGAAATATAAAGGGACAACTTTGGTTCCCGAGCCCTTCTTGCATTTCTAGGATTTTCTACATCATATGCAATCTCTATATACGCGCCATGTGGTTTATTTGTATACCCTGGAATTTTCTCCATCCAGTACTCTACACCATCCACCTCATATGTTACAATTGTATGTGCTGAGATACGCTTATTAGAGCTGGATACTACCATAGCCATTGTCTTAGCAGCATTCTCATAAAAATTTTTATCGGAATAATAAATACAGGCAATCAAAGTACTTAGAATAAGTACAATTGGAAACACAACAATCAAATATGACAAAAACCAACTCTTTCTTTTATCCATAATCTTCTTTACCATCCCTTATAGTAATTGAAATTAATAGTTTTCTCCCTTCTTTGCAAAAACGTAATCTCCTGATTCCTCCACCAATATCTTTCGATATGCAGGCAGGATCTCCCGATGTAAAATACTAATCTTTCGTTTCACAACCTCTTGATTTACAACTTCGGCTTACGTTTACCTTTTGGGCTTTGATTTGTAATGCAATCTTACCCACCTAACCGCTTTATCAAGTTTTTGTTCGCAGGGACTCAAGAACTTTGTTACTCCTAATAGTAAATACTCCTGACTGAATTTTCACCAGCAAGATTCGCGGCATGCTTAGCATACAATAAAACCTGAGATATGTATAATCTACACATACCTCAGGAAAATATAATTAGTTCTCAATTAATTCAATTTCCAAATATCATCATTGTACTGTTTAATTGTTCTGTCTGATGAGA
>CAYRAV010000115.1:0-5482 GCA_964422365.1 uncultured Lachnospiraceae bacterium
AATTGGTTTTGAAATATAGATATTTTACCTATAGCATGTATGATGATATACATATCAGCAGCCATATATGATATCATTTTGACTTAATGCGACAGTTCCTTTTTTCTAATATGTATATTTTGGAAAATGATGAATTGGTATGGCTGAACTGTTACTAATTTGGTATAGTTATAAAAATTTTAAATAATATGAAATATTTTTGCCAGTATGTGCGACTAATAGGTGTAATAAAAAATTCCGGAATTATAATTACCAGAATAATTGACAGATTATTCTGAAAGGGGGTGTTAGTTTGGAACAGCTTGTAAAGAAGGCAATAGAGGGTGATAAGGAAGCATTTGCAGCCTTAATTGAGAATAATATGCAAAGTTTATATAAAAATGCATGGATCTATTTAAAAAATGATGAGGATATTGCAGATGCGGTGCAGGACACTATTTTAGCATGCTATGAAAAAATATGCACATTACAGAATCCAAAATACTTTAAGACATGGATGATACGGATTTTAATTAACAAGTGTGTGGATATTATCAGGAAGAAGACAAATATAACAGATGTAGAGGAAATTGGAGAATTGCACAGTCTCGAACAGGAATATGAACGCTGTGAATGGAAACTTTTAATGAGTACATTAGAGTGGAAATATAGTATTGTTCTTAATCTGTATTATTATGAGCAGCTGTCGGTAAAGGAAATTTCAAAGTTACTGGAATTAAAACAGAATACTGTGCTCACAAGACTTAGGAGAGGAAGACAACTATTAAGAAACGAGCTTGAAGGACACTGTGGATGTGGCAATGAAAATCTTGTGCGTAAAGCATTATGAGGAATAGGAGGGTTATATGAAACAGTTGAAGAATGATATTACAGAACTATCACAAGAGACAGAGATACCAGAAATTGTTAGGCAAAGAACAATGGAAACATTAAAAATGATTAGGGAGGATAATGAAGTGAAAGAAACAAGGAAAAATGCAGGCAAAAAACGGATGAATAAGGTTGTAAAAGCAGCTTCGGCAGCAGCAATTGCAGTTTTGGCTGTGGGTACTACGGCTTTTGCATCAACAAAGGTATTTGGGCTGGATGACTATTTTGCTTCGTGGAATACAGAAATTCCAGAAGAAGCAAAGAGTCTGGTAGCAGATGATGTATCACAGGAAAATAAGAAAGAGGAAATAGTGGATTTTAAGGTTCGCGAATATTTATGTGACAGCAATCAGATGTATTTCGTAATAGAAGCAAAGGCGGTGGAGGCTGATAAATATTTATTGATTACACAAGATATACTGCCGGATGACCCTGTAGAAGATCTGCAAATAGAAGGTGTGACAAATGGCACAGTTGCAGACTATGCGAAGGAACAAGGAAAGGAACTTTTGGTAGTAGGGGCATCTGTAGACACTGGTGCTGACGGAGCATCTATCAATTTTCATCTGGAAGAAGATGGAACAGGTGTCTTTATTTACACGACAGCAAATGAGCAAAAAAAGAAAAAAGCAACACTTATATGCAATACATGTGTATACCCTTTGGGTATAAAGGATGACAATGAGATAATGAGGGATTCTTTTAAATTTGATGTGGAAGATAAGAGTAATGAAAAGACATATGCATATAAAGTTGTCGACTCTTCAGGTGCAGATGCTGCTGGTATTGCAATCAATGACATACAAGTTTCAGAAACAGAGTTAGGACAGCATTTTGAGATTAGTTATAAAGAAAAGGATCAACATGAAGATCTTATTTTGCAAGTACTAGGTGAAGACGGAAAAGAATTATCTTCAAAAGGTGTTGCTGAAATCGGATATTTAGAAACACTGGAGGATGGAACAAAGAAGCAGGTGCGCAACTATGAGAAAACAAATTTATCAAAAACCTTGAAAATGCGTGTCATAGATGAAATAACAAAGGAAGAGTTTGGAACAATTATAGTAGAACGGAATAAATAATCGAAGGATAGAGGAAATCGGATAAAAGATGGTGGAATACAAAAGTTCCACCATTTTTTAGATGTGCAGGATATGGAATCTAGAGCGTTAAAAAAAATAGCAGCACTTCAATATTGGCAAAAAGAAAAAATGATTGATGAATAACTGTTTTATGTGGTATAATAAAAATTAGGTGAAAAATTTTTATATAAAATACAATTGTGGAGGTAAAGCAAATGTACTCATTTGATGAAGTAGTAAAATTTGATCCTGATTTAGCGAAAGCTATGGAGCAGGAAACAGGGAGACAGAACAGCCATATTGAGCTGATTGCATCTGAAAATTTTGTAAGTAAAGCAGTTATGGCTGCAATGGGAAGTACATTGACCAATAAATATGCAGAAGGATATCCAGGAAAAAGATATTATGGCGGATGTGAATTTGTAGATGTAGTAGAAGATTTAGCAAGAGATCGTGCGATGGAATTATTTCACTGTACTTATGCAAATGTACAGCCGCACTCTGGTGCACAGGCAAATATGGCTGTTTTCTTTGCATTGGTAAAACCAGGAGATACTGTTATGGGTATGAACCTGGATCATGGCGGACATTTGACACATGGAAGTCCTGTGAATATGTCAGGGAAATATTTCCATATTGTACCTTATGGTGTCAATGATCAGGGATTTATTGATTATGATCAGGTAGAGAAGATTGCACTAGAGTGCAGGCCAAAATTAATTGTTGCAGGTGCAAGTGCATATGCAAGAAAAATTGATTTTAAGAGATTCCGCGAAATTGCAGATAAAGTTGGAGCATATTTAATGGTAGATATGGCTCATATTGCAGGTCTGGTTGCAGCAGGTTATCATGAAAGCCCAATCCCTTATGCACATGTCACAACAACGACAACACATAAGACACTTCGTGGACCAAGAGGCGGTATGATTTTATCGAGTAAGGAATTTGCGGAAGAGTTAAAATTAAACAAAGCCATCTTCCCTGGTATTCAAGGTGGTCCACTGATGCATGTCATTGCAGCAAAGGCAGTATGTTTCAAAGAAGCATTAGATCCAAGTTTTAAAGAATATGCAAAAAATGTAGTAGACAATGCACAAGCGTTGGCAAATGGTTTAATGAATCGCGGATTTAACATTGTGTCAGGTGGAACGGACAACCACTTGATGTTAGTAGATTTGGTAAGCAAAGGTGTAACAGGAAAAGAAGCGGAAAAATTATTGGATGCGGCAAATATTACATGTAATAAAAATACCATTCCAAACGATCCACAGTCTCCATTTGTAACAAGCGGTATTCGTCTTGGAACGGCTGCTGTTACTTCAAGGGGCATGAACACCGCAGATATGGATATCATTGCAGAAGCAATTGCGATGTTAATCAATGATGTGGAAGCGAACAAAGGAAAAGCAATGGAAATGGTGAAGGCATTAACAGATAAATATCCTTTATACTAATTTATGATAAGAAGCAGTTAGGTTAACTGTATTTAAGAGAAACACCAAGCAAGGTTTGCAGGTTTGCTTGGTGTTTTTGAATAATATTTGTAACAGCCCAGTCAAGTTATAAATTTTTTGATAATAATAGTATATTCTGGAAATAATACCCATTCAGGTATACCACAATAGATGTGCTTTGCACTGAACATAAGGTATGAATGGCATGGCTAAACTGTTACCCATTATTTTAAGAAAGGAAGTAAATGAAAGTATATGAGTGAATTTTTAATTTGTTGTGATTCAGCAGGGGATATTCCGGATTATCTGATAGAGCAGTATGGGATTCGAATCATTCCGTTTTATGTTAGTTTTGACAAGGAAAATTATCAGAAGGAGAGAATAGATATTTCGGTGGAAGATTTTTATGAGAAGATAACTGCTGAAAAGATTTATCCTAAGACTTCTCTTCCGTCCATTGAGGATTATAAATGTGTATTTGAAGAAACATTAGAGAAAGGATTAGATGTTTTATGTATTTGTTTATCACAGAAGTTTAGTGGTTCTTATCAGGCTGCTGTGAATGGAAGAAACATTGTGTTAGAAGAACATCCTGATGCAAAGATTGTAGTAATTGATTCTGCATGGGCTACAGCGGCAGAGGGATTATTGATTTTACAGGCAGCAAAAATGAAGGAAGCAGGGTATTCTTTTGAAGATACAGCAAACAAGATAGAAGAATTAAAGACAAAAGGAAGAATTGCTTTTACTGTGGATGTACTGGATTATCTGCAGGAGGGCGGACGTATTGGAAAAGCGGCTTCTCTGGCAGGAAAGATGTTGAATCTGAAACCATTGATTCAGATGAAAGAAGGGGAGTTGATTCCTTATTCAAATATAAGAGGCAGAAAAAAAGCATTAGAAAAGATTGTAGAGATGGCAAAAGAATATTTTGACGAGACAGGTGAAAATCCGCAAGATTATGAATTTGTTATGACACAATGTGTGGCATTAGAAGAAGCATTGAGAGTACAGCCAAAGGTAGAGGAATTACTTGGCATAAAGATGCAGTATGAGCCATTTTTAATTGGGACAACAATTGGAACCTATACAGGACCAAGAGTGTTAGGCATTTCCTTTATAAAAAAATATAATGCTTAAAAAGTTCTGTGATAATATGTGAAATCGTTTGGAAAAAATGAACTGCAGATAATAGGTATTGTTTTTATATCATGTAATGCAAGCTTCCAGTACGAAAATTTTGTATATGCTGATGCGGGCTGCACTATCTGGAAAGATTCATCTGGTACTTAGCGGGCTTTAGAGCAGTCCGCAGCGTCAGGTAGTGCAAACATGCCTTGCGTTGGTATAGCAATTTGTACAAATATTTACAAAGTAAATAGAGTTTCGCAAGTGCCTAAGTAATTTAAGAAAAGATAGGAGTGGATACAAATGACAGCAAAAGAACAAACATATAAAATACAGGCTGCCCATATTATTGAAAAACTAAAATTAAGAGGCATCGAGGGTTTTTATTGTAAGGATAAGGCAGAAGCATTGGAAAAGGCGAAAGCGTTTCTGACACCAGGAACTACTGTTACATGGGGCGGTTCAGAAACCATTCGTGAAATTGGACTAAGAGACTGGCTGCCTCAGTCGGGCTGTGTCTTATATGATAGGGCGGAAGCAAAAACAGAAGAGGAAAAGCGTACCTTTTTTGGAAAGGCAGTAACAGCAGATTATTTTCTAATGAGTACCAATGCCATTACATTAGATGGAGAACTGGTCAATATTGATGGGGCAGGAAACCGCGTAGCCTGTCTTATTCACGGACCGGAACATGTACTGGTCATTGCAGGAATGAATAAGGTTTCCGTTGATGTCGAAGATGCATTAAAACGAGTAAAGAATATTGCTTCTCCGCCGAATACGATTCGTTTGGGGAAAAATACACCTTGTGCCAATACGGGGCGTTGTGCAGAATGTCTGTCTGATGACTGTATCTGCTGCCAGGTAGTAGTAACAAGAATGTCCAGAATAAAGAATAGAATCAAAGTAATTTTAGTTGGAGAAGAATTAGGTTTTTAAGAACAGTTG
>CAYRAV010000116.1:0-5370 GCA_964422365.1 uncultured Lachnospiraceae bacterium
AAATCCCATAAATTGTGGTGCATATTTTGTAACAAGTAATTTTCAGATACGGTTTAGATAGTAAATAATTGCATTATCAATCTAAAATCAAACTGAATAAATTATTTATACAGTATCTGTTTAATGGATAAAGTTACATTATAAAAAAGACAGCAGGCACTTCTTTCACATTATTTGTACCTGTAATTTAAAATAGTCAAAAAAATTATCAATACATGGTTAGGTTACATATCATTTGCATTTTCATCCTCATCTTCATCCATAAATGTTGTTGTATCATTTGATGGTGTATTATTTGACATTGTTGATTTTGCTTTGGACAGATGTTTCTCCATTATTATTTCAACTTCATGGTCTCTGTTACTTACCACAAAAGGTTCTATTTCTGTACAACGGAAAGATTTGATCATATTTCCACTTACCATGAGTACCCCATCACATAGATCATAATCCCTGACATAAGGAAGATGGTCATACATTGTCAAATGATCTTCCAAAGAGGAATCATAATGTTGTTTTTTTAAATAAGTTGCATAAGCATTGAATGAGTCCATAGCAACACCCCCTTTTTATTTAGTATAGCATTGTCAGGGGGATAATTCAAGAAAAACGTTTTTCTAATTCTACAATTGGAATCGGTAAAAATGATAGAATACCTACACAAGCCCATTGAGGAAAAGTAAGTGGTACAGCACTGAATACGGTTGCTAGTAATGGCAGGGAAACAACCGAAATCTGTAAAAAGGAACAGAACAGTGCAGCAAAAAATAATTTTTTATTTGAAAAGAAACCAATTGTTTTAAGTGAAGAAGAACTTCTCATGTTAAAGGCATGAAAAAGCTGGGATAAACTTAATACAGAGAAACACATCGTTTTTCCAACCGCTAAAGAATGACCAGGAATAAAACGGGCACCAGCTAAAAAAGAAGTCAAAGCAAGCATACCAATCATCATTCCTTCGAATACGATTCTTAAAACTAAATCCAGAGTAAATAATCCTTGTTTTGCAGGAGTGGGTGGACGTTTCATTACATTTTTTTCAGGTGGTTCTACTCCAAGTGCAATGGCAGGCAGAGAATCAGTTACAAGATTAACCCACAACAGCTGTACAGCGGCCAATGGAGAAGAGAACCCAAACAAAATTGCAGTAAATATGGTAACGATTTCTCCAATATTACTAGAAAGAAGAAAATGTATGGATTTTCGGATATTATCATAGATACCACGGCCTTCTCTAATAGCAGATACAATAGTAGAAAAGTTATCATCTGTTAAAATCATATCAGAAGCATTTTTTGCAACATCTGTTCCTTGTTTTCCCATAGCACATCCGATATCAGCAGCTTTTAGAGCAGGTGCATCATTGATGCCGTCTCCAGTCATTGCTACAATATTTCCCTTCTTTTGCAATGCTTTTACAATACGGACTTTATGTTCAGGGGAAACTCTGGCAAATACACGATAATTTTCTACTGTATCGCTGAGCTCGGATGAAGTAAGTTGTTGTAGTTTGTCACCAGTAATTGCCTGGCTGTTATTTTCTAATAGACCTAATTCTTTTCCAATAGCACAAGCAGTAATAAAATGATCTCCTGTAATCATTGTAGGAGTAATGCCTGCCAATTTACATGTTAAGATGGCATCTTTTACTTCTTCACGAGGTGGATCTATCATGCCAGCCATGCCTAGAAAAACAAGATGATCTTCTAACTCTTTTTCTGAAAAATCAGGTGTATGTGAAAAGGTATGATAAGCTACTGCCAGTACACGCAGTGCCTGTTCGGACATTTTATTCTGTTGTTGTTCCAAGAAAGAACGGATAGCAGGTGTCATAGTATGTATTTTACCATCCATTTCATAAAATCGGCATAACGGGAAAATATAATCAGGTGCACCTTTCGTAATACTAATATAAGAAAAATCCTCATTTGAAGTGGAATAATCATGAACTGTAGTCATTCTTTTTCTTGTAGAATCGAAAGGGATTTCGAATATGCGGGGGTAATTTAAATCCAGTTTTGCTTTATTTAAGTGTAATGTAGCAGCAAATTTTAAAAAGGCCAGCTCTGTTGCCTCTCCATAAGTTTCCATGCCATCATATCTGCCATCATTACACAAAGAAGAATATAGGAATAATTTCTTGCAAAAAGCATTTTTTTGAAAGGAAGTACTGTGGCAGTCAATCAGACCTTTACAAGAGCATAGAGTGGTAATGGTCATTTTATTTTGGGTTAAGGTTCCGGTTTTATCAGAGCAGATAACAGTAGCACTTCCAAGTGTTTCCACAGCAGGGAGTTTGCGTATAACAGCGTTTTGCTTTGCCATACGCTGAACACCAAGGGAAAGCATAATGGTTACAATAGCAGGAAGTCCTTCTGGTATGGCAGCTACAGCAAGGGAAACACTTGTCATAAACATTTCAAATGGAGGTTTTCCCTGAATAAGCCCCAATGTAAAAATGATGACACAGATAATAAGTGCAGAGATACCCAATACTTTTCCTGTAGTGGCAAGTTTTTTTTGTAGAGGTGTTTCATCATTTTGTTCCTGCAGGATTAAATTTGCAATATGTCCTACTTCTGTATTCATTCCGGTTGCAGTAACAACAGCCATCCCATGTCCGACTGTAACAAAAGTAGTGGCAAATACACAGTTGGTGCGTTCTGCCAAGACGGTATCGCTATTTAAAATAATATCAGCATTTTTTTCAATAGAGATTGATTCTCCAGTCAGGGCAGATTCATCAGTCTTCATATAGGTACAGGAAATCAGCCTTGCATCAGCTGGAATATATTGTCCGGCCTCTAAGAAGATAATATCTCCAGGTACAAGCTCTTTTGAAGAAATTTCTATCCGTTTTTTGCCTCGTAGAACAGTGGCAGTTGGTGTGGATAGCTTTTTTAATGCTTCTAAGGATTTCTCAGCCTTATTTTCCTGAATAACCCCAAGAAATGCATTGAAAATAATGATAATCAAAATAATAATGGGATCTATAAAATCGGTTTTCCCTTCTAATAATGATACTAGAAAAGAAATTAAAGCGGCAGCAATCAACACTAAAATCATAAAATCAGAAAACTGAGCTGAAAAACGGGCAAAAAAAGAAGGTTGTTTATGTTCAGATAAGCTGTTTAAACCATATTTTTTCAGGCGTGCCAGAGCTTCTTTTTTTGTTAAACCGCAGGTGGCGGAAGATTGAAGTGAATCCAGCGTTTTTTTAGAAGAGATGTCGTAGAAAGACACAAAGGTTCACATCCTTTTTGTTGCAGTTCAGTCATGGGAAATGGTGATACAATCTGCATGTGGGAGTTCACTCTAAGGAACTGTAGAAAAATAACTGATGCAGATTGTACAATTATTTCCCTATGGCTGAATAGTAACGTTTTTTTATATGATATGAAATAATAGGTAGAAATATCACATGGATTTTATTATATTAGGGCGTGTTTGAAAATTGCTTGTTACAAGATGTGTGTCACAATTTGTGGAGGATTTGTTCCAAATTCACGAGGTGCAGTGGACTGCATTGAATGAATTTGGGGTAAATATCCATACCTTATCGGGCAAAGTCCACCAGCCTGAATGGATATGGAGTTCGGTATGTCCGGATGGGTACGCAAAGTGTGGTGTGCAGATTGGGGCAATGAATTTTCAAACACATTCTAGAGAGGTGGAGAAAGAAAAAATAATACGGTAAATAAAATACAAGTTTATTGTACAAAGTATCAATAAAATAAAGGAAAATAAATAATGAGATAAACAAAATAATATAAAAATTGGTAATTTCAGTAAAATCAATATGCAATATATATAATATAAATCTTTTTTTCTATTGATTTTTTGGATAGAATTATGTATGATAAAAGAAATCTAATAAAGGAGGAAAAGAGATGGATATTGTATGGAGGGTAATGAATAGCAAAGTCAGAAAAAGAGTTTTAAGTGCAGCATTGGCATCTGTGTTTGGGTTTACTGGTATTTTTGCTGGAAATACAGACTGGATTAGTCAGTGCAGGGTAACAGCAGCAAAGGAAGAAACCACAAAGGTAACAGAAGTAACAGAGCAGGTTGATGCAGGCAGTTATGGATTGTGTAATGATATCCAAGATGGAACGATACTGCATTGTTTCGACTGGAAGTACAATGACATTAAGGCAGAACTTCCCAATATTGCAGCAGCTGGTTTTACATCAGTACAGACATCGCCAGCACAGAGGGACGATTCTTTTGGTGTGTGGTATATGATGTATCAGCCGCAAAGTTTCTCAATATATACAAATGCACTGGGAAGTAAGTCCGATTTACAGGCATTGTGTGATGAGGCGGAGAAATATGGGATTAAGATTGTTGTGGATGTCGTTGCCAATCATACCCGTTCAATAGGTGATGATGGTTTGGGTAATGATTGTTTTCATAATGATGGTGATGCATGGTATTCAGACCGTTATGGTATCACACATGGTAAAATTGGTATGCCGGATTTAAATTCAGAGAGCAGCACCGTACAAAATAAAGTGAAAGGTTATATTGAAGAACTAAAGAGTGTAGGTGTAGATGGTATTCGTTGGGATGCTGCAAAGCATATTGGTCTGCCAAGTGAAAACTGTCAGTTCTGGCCAGTTGTTACAAATGTAGGTTTATATAATTATGGTGAAATTCTTGTAGGTCCGCTTGAGAGCGGCGGCGAAGATTTAATGAAAGAGTATACAAACTATATGTCTGTTACAGACAGCAAGTATGGACAAGCGGTGAGAGAAGCATTTGAGCATGGCGGAGTGCCATCTTCTATTGGCAACTGGTCTGAAAGAGGTGTTTCCAAAGATAAACTGGTTTATTGGGGAGAAAGTCATGATACCTATTCGAATAATGGAGAATATGGTGAAGCGACACAACTGATAGATCAGAATAAGATTGACCGTGCATACGCAATTGTAGCCGGACAGGGAAAAGCCACATCATTATACTTCTCCCGACCATTTTCAACTGATAAACATTCGATTATGGCAGGAGCGAAAGGAAGCACACATTTTACCTCAAAGGAAGTAGCCGCAGTGAATCACTTACATAATAATTGTATAGGAGAAAAAGATTATTATGTAAATGGAGGAAGTGCAGCAGCAGTATGTCGTGAAAGTGGAGCTGTAATTGTAAAGGGAAGTGGAAGCGGTCATGTTGAGATTGCAAATGGCGGTGGTACAACTGCACCAGGTACATATACAGATGAAGTTTCCGGAAGTACATGGACGGTTACAGCTGATAAAATTTCTGGTGATGTTGGTGATACAGGTATTGCAGTTATTTATGATGGACCTACAATTACCAGAGATCCAAATGTATCAGTATCTAAAGACAGTGGAACATTTACAGAAG
>CAYRAV010000117.1:0-5309 GCA_964422365.1 uncultured Lachnospiraceae bacterium
CACGATAACCCAGTGCTGCTTTTGATAAAGTGACAGGACAGATGGCACAAAGAAGATATTCATACATTTCTTCTGATTCATCTAAATTCAGATTATCGCTTGTCTTTTTAATAACATCATAGACATCATGAAAAATTAAGATAAGATAATTACCTGCACAATCATATTGTTCAATAATCAAATCATAAAAACGGTCTAAAAGTTCAGGATTTTTTAACTGGCTTTCCCGAAGTCCCATAAGAAATTGCTGTCTGCCCCCTGATTCTTCTTCACTTAATGGAAATTCTAATTCCAGCAGATTATTGTTTAATTTTCCAGATAACGTTTTCTTTGCAATATCAAGATATTTAAAAAATTCTTCTTCATCTAAATTTAGAAATGTCTCATGTATATTTACTAATTTATTTTTTTCAGCGTCTACATAACATCCACCTAGTTTGGTAAAAGTGCATCCGTTTTTGGTAAAACGTTTTTTTAGTTCCATTACATCTTTTTTTGTCATTTCATACCCTCCAATGTCCATATATAGAAAGTGAGAAAAAATCTTTCTAAGTATATGTATTTTTCATGCTTAAAATCATTTGGTACAAGTAGTAATATTATACAATGGGGAAGAAAAAGATGCAAGTGTGCCAGATTCGCATTTATTAAAACATGCAATACATTGTTGATTTTGTTGTGGAAATTTATAGATTGATATGTTATACTATATTGAACCAGAATCACGATTTATTAGCAGACTATTGAAGAAAGAAATACGAACAGGACAGGAGGAATATTTTATGAAAAGGTATGTTATGTTTGCATAGTATTGGCTGTTGCGATATTATGTGAGATTGTTATAGCCAATGCTATTCCTAAGAAAGAAATAATTAGGAGGCAAGTTTAATGGGCTATATAAGAGCAGAAGAAGTTCTACCTGCTGAAATTATAGAATTAATACAGCAATATGTAGATGGTGCAAATATTTATGTTCCCAAAAAGCAAGAAAATTATGTTGGTTGGGGACAGGCAAATCATACAAAAGAAAAAATATACGCAAGGAATCATGATATATATCAAGAGTATCTTCAGGGAATAAGGGTAAATGAGCTTGCAGAAAGATACTATTTATCACAAAAAAGTATTTGGCGTATTCTGCGTAAAATGAAAGATAATTGTTAAGAGGAAATGGGTTTGGACTCATGGTTTAAATTATCATGATGTGCAGGCTCATTTTTTATTATAAATGAAAATGAGATTGAAATGATTTGGGATTAAATATTATAATTGATTATGTTCTAAGAACAGAAACTACTTTATTGATTTTGTTTGTAGGAGATAAAAGTATATGCTAATTAGCAAAATAGCAGATGTGGATATAGTGGCAGTTTCGGATGTATTATATCTGCATATAAAGATGAGCCTTGAATAAGAGCTGGACAAGGGAAAGGGCAATTGTAAGAGTAAGAGAATTGATTGAAACTTATGAATTTTTAAGAAGCAAACGGGAAACGAATGGAGGAACATAAAGAGATGATTGAATTATTAAAAATAAGAGAAAATGAAAATATAGCAGAGCGGGCAGCAAACTGGTTTCATCAAAAATGGGGTGTTCCATTGGAGGCATATCAGGAAAGCATTCGTGACTGCCTGAAAAATGAAAACGTTGTACCACAATGGTATCTGGCAATGGATAATGATATAATTATTGGGGGATTGGGTGTGATTGAAAATGATTTTCATAACCGAAAGGATTTAACACCAAATGTGTGCGCTGTTTATGTTGAGGAAGATTATCGCTGTCAGGGTATTGCTGGAAAATTACTGCAATATGTATGTGATGATATGAAACAGCAAGAAATTGATACACTTTATCTTGTTACGGATCATACTTCCTTTTATGAAAAATATGGATGGAAATTTTTATGTATGGTTCAAGGGGATGGAGAGCCAGATATGACAAGAATGTATATACATGAATTATAATTGAATCTGTCTTTTGAAGGAGGATGTAAACGGTTATGTGTAACTTATAAAAAACATAAATATATGTTGGCTTTTATAACCTTTATTAACGAAAGTTCTAATCCCCAGCTATGCTCAACATCATAAACTTAACGGTTATATCTAACTGGAAGTATAAACAATTTTTTATCCTGACAATGTTTCTTCTTAAAAAGTCCAGATTTGTCCCTGTATAAATCTGGACCTTTTTAGAAACTGTTTTTTTGATTGTTTTTATATTTATTTGATATATTTTTTCTGCGTTCATGCCCGGAGAGTTCTCTTTTGGGTAAAACATATTCTTCCATTTCTGACTGCAGGGTGGAAAGCAGTTTTTCTTTTTTTGATGTTCCGCTGTTTCCACTTCATAGTCTGCACATTTTCTGATGTATTGAACCATATTGTAAACAAGTATTTGTGCATAAAAATCCTGATACACATAAATTGAGGCTTTACCGGTTACACATTCAAATTTTATCTTATTTTTTAATGTATGGTATTTCTTTTCTATTTCCCATCTCCGGTAATATAAACCTGCTAACTGCCCTGTTGTAAATTCCATTGGCAGATTTGTCAGTAATGCCAATTCTTGTCCGGAAGGAAGAATACTTTTTGAAATGGGTTCTAAAAACTAATGAAACATTAAAAACTTATCAAGATATTAAACTATATATTCAATCAAAGAGTCTAACATGATCTAGATATTTGCAAAACACAGAACCTTTTTAAAGTCCATTTCCTTGCAGGTAATCTGATGTAATAGCTTTTTCTGATTGTGAAATCCAATCTTTTTCTATTCTTTCGTTAAAACAATACTTTCTGTTGCATTTTGTGGAAATCATGGTATAGGTTTTTGGTCAATTTATTACATTCGCAAAACAAGTTTCTTATATTTGCTGCCCCTGTTACTTCGATTTTTGCCGCACGTATCCCATATCTCCACCAACTAGGGAGTTTTCCGTTTTTTCTATCATACATATCCCCCGTTCCTTTTACTTCTAACAAACCATCTTTATCAATGGTCCATGTGGTGTTGCCATAAGCTCCTGAGTAAAGAATCTCTTTGTCTGTTACTGTTCCATTTGTGGTAACGGTGGCAACGGTTTTGTTAGAAGTAGTCCAGGTTACTGCACTGTAAGCCTTTGCAGGTGTTACTTTCTTTATTTTTAAGTCTGCTTTCTCCCCCACAAATTGTGACGCACATCTTGTAACAGGCAATTTTCAAACACACTCTGGAAAACAAGCATCTTATAAAAAATTAGGAACAGTATTGCAAATGATGGAGATGAATGGTATGCTATTTATAGGCTTTTCAGGGGGGAAATTCACAAAAATGTTGGTTTTTCTAAGCGTGATGCTGCCAATAAAAAAGGAAGGTGTATGGTATGAAATTTTTAAAATGGTCAATATTAGCTTTCACTGTTATTTTTTTAAGTGGTTGTACTAGTATTAACTTAGAAAGCGTTGAATCTCCATCTTTTACAGAGTGTATATCACCAAGGGTACAATCTCTAACCTCTACTCTGTGCTCTATGAAAACAGAAATTCCGGATAAAACAGTTCCAAGCAAAGAAGAGATTATCTCTGCTTTTCGATTTTGGATTAATTTTAATGCATGGAAATACGACCAAAACGATTTTATAGATCAGGAAAGAGTAGTAGAGATATATTATGAACGAAACAACCCGGATTATGCAAGGGATGACGATTATTTTTTGGGATATCTATTTTTTCCTTATGAGGAAAATGGAAAAACATTGTATGAGAAATATGTATTTATTTTTAATGAAGAAGGTTTTTCTTTGGAACCGTCAGAAACCTCAGAAGCAAAGACTATCAGCAAAAAACTCATATACCTCGGAAGAGAAACGTTCTATCTTGCAAAAAAAGATGTTACAAAGCCAGTATTTCCTGCTTCATCTCCCCGCAAGGAAAAACTCATATCCAGATTTAAACAAAAAATAATAGAAACGCTTCCTTCCTATGGTAGTGAAAAAGCGGAATACAAAGTTTATATTCAAAATTTTACAAATGTGGAAGATTCGGCTTTGGTGCTTCTTGTGAAAAATGGCAGCGAAATCTCCTATGGTGAGGTTAGGTATGGGGAGGAACTTGATGACGGTTCATTCATAGATGAAGTATATTTTAATAATCTTAGACATGGATCTGGAGTACCTGATACATATGACTGGAATGATGAAGACGCGAGGAAAAGAGCAGAAAAGATAATAGAATTATCAGTATGTGATTTTTCCGTTGCTGTTCCGTAGTTTTGTGTATGGAACGCTGGATGGATTTATGATACCCTGTATTCGGAAAGTTAGAGTTAAATGAATTTGAAGAATTTGAAGCAAATATACACACAGAGTGGGGCATGCAGATTGTAGCAATGAATTTTCAAACACGCTGTAGGACAAAGTTTGAAAGAACCAACAGTAAGCATCCAAATGCTTCAGGAAATGGAGGAAAATTCATTATTTAATGTAATTCGCTTTACGGATCTTTCTGGTATGAATCATACATCGGATGGGCATACCACCGATGCAAAAGAAAAGGACTATTACATTGAGGGCATGAAAGGGAAAAGCCATATTAACAAACGGAATGAATGTCCATCTCTCCAAGCCGGTTGATATTAATGCATTAATAGATGTACTGGGACAATTTTTAAGGAGTAGTTTTCAATCTTTTGAGTTTCTTTACAAAGAACAGCAGTTTAGAATTGATAAGGAGATATAGTTATGCATAACATTCAAAAAGATAAAAAGATGTTTTCAAGTGTCGGAGGAAATCGGGGAAAGGACTCGTTGCGGTCTGTAAACAGAGCATACATAAAAAGACTTGTTGCATTTATGATATGCTTGATCCTCGTCCTGCATAATTTCATAACGGTAGTAGCCGCTGACGATGGGCAGTCCAATAATCGGACGGTTAAAGCTGGTATCTTTTACTTCGAGGGTTATCACATGAAGGATGAGGAAGGAGGACTGACTGGCTATGGCATGGAATTTCTTGACATGGTCTCCGAATATTCCCATCTGAATTTCCAGTACACGGGCTATGACAGCTCTTGGAGTGACATGCTTACTATGCTGGAAAACGGTGAAATCGACATGGTAACCTCTGCCCGAAAGACTTCGGAGCGGGAGGAGAGTTTCGCCTTTTCTCTCCCTATCGGCAGAAACAATACCGTTCTCTCAATCCGGACCGATAATACACAGCTGCACAGTGGTGATTACAAAACTTATAACGAAATGACAGTAGGACAGCTGACGGGAAGCAGTCAGAACCAGAGTCTGGTGGAGTTTGCAGAGGAGAAGGGA
>CAYRAV010000118.1:0-5044 GCA_964422365.1 uncultured Lachnospiraceae bacterium
TGTATTGGAAATGTCATCTATAATTTTACATTAAATTTAGAATTATGGATAGATATTATTTTATGCGTTTACCGTGCCTTTCATGGAATATATGGAAAGTGTTTCAATATCAATCTCAAAACAATCTCACGAAACAGAATAAAGGACTGAAAAATGCCTATTTTACACACTTTCCAGTCCAAATGTCCGTTATTCGAACTCGGCGTGTTCTTTGTTATTATTAACTATTTTGGTTTAAATTTTGTGCAAATACACACCCATTTTTACTTCAATTACATCATTTATTCTGGCTTGCTGATTTTCTGTTGCCAAAATGTTGCCACTATACTTTATATATATTCCTAATGTTTCTATCAATTCGCCCAATCAATGTTTTCAAAGTTGCCACACAATCACCAAAGTACTGTTCATCTATAATTGCTTCGGCTCCGAAATCGCATAATTTATATTCTCTAACCTTATCAATATATATTTGATTAACTACACCCGCATTATGTATCCACAAATCTCTCCTTGCTTTAATTTCAATCCATTTGCCCCAAATGTCGTCATCAACTTTTATCCCTAATGCTTTATCAAAATACTCCATTTGCTTTTGTGGACTAGCATAAAATAACCCCTCTACACGTTGGTCTATAATATTTTTTATAAGAATATCTCGATCCTTATCAATTAAATCTACAACTGTTACTTCTTTAGAAAAATTAACACCTGCAATTGTACATTTAATACGTTTATTATCATAAAGAAGAATCCATGTCATAATCTTAGACAAATAGTCCTCTACCGCTGCAACCGCAGAAACAAATGCACTATTATATATATCCTTACTTACTATCCTGTTTTTAATTTTTTTCCCATCATTACGTGCTACAGTTCTCATCTTTCCCATTTTTCCTACTTTTCCGCCCTTAGGAACTTCAAATTCAAATTTTGTATCTGGCAATTGTTCGACTGCTTCCCTCGCCAACTTTACCCAGAAAAAAGTATCATTTAAAAATGATTGCTTTTCTATTTTTAACTTTGAAGTCTTATTTCTGAGTTCTTGTATTTCCATGTATTTCTCCTAACGCTATTACAATAATATTGGCAACAAATTCTATACATATCTACATTTTTTATATTTGGCAAACAATCTCCATAGACCACCTGCCATATAAAATAAATAATACACCCTCGTACTATTCACCCCCTAACAATTAACCTATTTGTTAATCAACCAAGCGTATTTCCTACTATTTTGTACCACATATTTCGTATATTTTCCATATTATTTTGAGTTTCAGAGTAAACGGGTATCATATGGGTATCACAGTATCATTATACTTTACAACCCAAATGTCCGATACAGCCATGCCCTACTATCAACTAGCATATGCAAAATCCTAACTATGTAAATGGTGTCCTCCCCAATCACATAATAAATCTTGTAATTGCGATAATAATCTTTTCGGACACCCAATCCAGCAAGTAACTCATCTTCGTCCAATTCATTTCTCTCTGGAAAGTTTACCAGAGAATTTATCTTTGCACGAATTCCACTTACTGTATTTTCAGCGGCAGACGGATTTTTCAATTCATAGGCAATGTAATCGCCAGCATTTTCTAAATCTTCCTCTGCCAACTCCGTAATCCTAATTTGATATTGCCTCATCTCTGTATTTCTTCTCCAATCTGTCACACACAGTATTAAAGTCTTTTGTCTTTCCCTCTTTTATCTGTTCCAGTCCAGTCATTACAAGCTCTCGGACTTCCTTTTTCTGTTCGTCTAAAGCTCTTTGGTAATCCTCTTTCAATACTATAGCCATATTACTCAGTCCTTTCCGCTTTTATAAGTAATCTTTCAACAGAAATTTTACTTTCACTGATTGTATGATACTTCGCTCAAGCAATATCTAACATCTTTTTTGCATAATCAGTCAATAAAAAGTACCGCCTTTCCTTGCTCTTTTCCTTATCAACAAACAAAAGTTCTCTTTCTATTAACTTATCTGCTCTTTTCGTTATTAACTGATAGGAACAATCCAAATTCAAAGCTATTTCAGCTGCCGAGTAAGCCCTATCATTATTATACTTTAGATAATTCAAAATTTCAAACTCCAAATCATCATTCAATTTTGCAGTATTTTTTGTATATGCTTCAATTATTTCCATTATGTTCTGATTGGTTATATGAATATCACATTTAACATATTGCTGATTTTTTACACATTGTGGACAAATCATTCCATATGCATTCATTTCATCATACTTTTCAAACGGAAAAGCATGACCATTGGGGCATTCTATCATTTGACTAGAATTAAAATGTTCTCTTATCAAGTTATTAAAAGTAAACTTTCTTTCTTGATAATGTTTCCTTAATTCTGTATCTTTTGGTCGCCCATAGGATAAATTATGTTTCTGACACAAACCATAATCCAATGCATATAATGTTGACGGGACATTATCTTTATCCTTTATTTTATTATATGTGCTTATATATCCATTCAGCTCTAAGGTTTCCAATAATTTGCACAAACTATTCTCAACCAAAAAGTGACTGGTCGGTAACATCTTCTTCTCTTTTTTATTAATAATTTCATCATTTTCAAGTTGCTTGTCCACAAACTTATCCACTAAACATTTAAGTTCCTCTTTGGATTCTAATTCATCAAACGCTTTAATAACAAATCTATTTGTTTTAAAGTATTGTTGGGTTACTTCCTCAAAATATTTAAGTGCTGCTATATTCAAAGCTGCCTTAGTTATCTTCTTTCCCATCGTAATATGTGTTGCATAACAATAAGAAAAAATAAAACCAAGAATTCTAGGTGTATTTAAAGATATGTCAAACAACAGTTCATATAATTCATTTCCCGTAATTTCAAAATAATCACTAATCTTTCTTTCAGGCAAATAAACTTTAAATCTATTCTCAATCGGTACATATCATCATTCTTTTGACTGCCGCTTCATGTTTTTCCGTCATTTTTGTACCCTATTTCCGCAATAAATCACCTCATCCATATGATTATTCTGATTTTTATTACCAAAACATTACCAAATGACGGTAACATTACCACTCAAATTTAGCTATATCAAACTGGTTGCAAATCAGCTAATTCCTCCACTCGCTCCACAGACAGTTCCAGATACTCTGCAATCTCCTCAAATGTAAGTTTCCCTTTGGAAATCATTTTTAATGCAGACTCCTCTTTTTCCTTTGTTGCTATTCTTTTGCCATATTCTTCCATTGCTTTACACATTTGGTTTCGACCTCCTTCCGTCTCTTTGTAATGCCTGACTGGATTCGCAAGTTCCTGATAAAACATATCAACTGCACTTGTACACCGAAAATCATGCATCAGTTTTCCAACCGGATCATCATCATTTTTATAGCTTCCATTCACATAAATAATATGTGAGCCATCCCCAAACAATGTCCCTGCTTCCTGCACTGTCCTTTCCACATGATACATTGGCAGCCCCATTTTCATATAATCATTCTTTGTAATGAAAATGACATACGAATCATGGATTTCCTTGAATTTCTGCTTTTCTTTCAGCATCTTGGCATCTAACATACTGCTGTGGAATCTGGCTCTATGTATGTCTGCCCCTGCATCATCATTTTGTACCTCAATGTCATACACTTTCCCGTCAGAATCCTCTGCATAAATGTCCAGTTTAATGGAACGACCTCCTGTAACCGGATTTTTATATTCCCTCTGTGCAACCACCTCTATGACTTTCAAATCATTTCTTCCAAGAATAATGTTTAAGACAAGCTCCGTCGCCTCTATATTCCGATCAAAGACGATTGTCATAAAGTCATCATCCAGAAGGGTAAAACCTGCCAATAATTTCAGATCTTCTTCCTTATACTTCAATTCAACTGTATCACTCAAAAATATCACCTGCTTTCTCGTGATAGGCTTATTTATATTATAACCTCATTTCTTCTTCTCCACAACCTAATTTTTATTTCGGCGTACTCTTTGAACTGTATCAGCCATCATCTACCGGATTTTCCAAATTTAACACATTCCGAAACTGCTCTAACTCCAAATCTGCTTTCCAATGTTGGGTATCTGTGTTGGGTATCTTATCAAACAGATACGCTGCCCCATTGACAATATCCACTACCGTAATTGCCATAGCAAGATAATCCTGCTTCATTTCTTTGTAAGCATCTTCAGACAGTGAAAAATCGCCTGACTGTAATTGCCTGACGATTTCTTTCATTGTGCACTGCATTTCCTGTAGCGCATCCACAATCCGCTTAATATTTACCTGACTTCCCACCACTACAATATTGGAATAGATACAGCTTCGGGCGATAAAATCTTTCTTATGATGTCCGCTCATTTCCGCTCGTTCCTCTATCAATGCTCTCTGCCAGTCACTAGGACGGAAAGCAATGGTTTGATTTTTATGTTTCCCCGGCATGATCTGTGCTCTCCTCTTCTGAATCCTCCTCATTCAATCTGTTTAGCTGGTCGGCTAAATCTCTTGCCTGATTCGGATATAAATGAGAATAAGTATTTAACGTAGTCTGGATTTTTTCATGTCCTAGCCGTTCCGCTACCATTAAAGGCTGTGCCCCAAGCTTTGAAATTAACAAACTTGCGTGGGAATAACGTAAATCATGCAGACGTATTCTCTTTACGCCTGACAGTTCCACACCACGGAGCATTTCATGTTCCAGATAGGATTTTGTCACCATAAAAAGCCTGTCGGTTTTCATCATGCCATATAAGCGGCTGGTATAGTCTTTCATCTCTTCAACCAGAAAATCTGGAAGTGTGATAATCCGTTTACTTTTTTCTGTCTTAGGCTCTGTCACCACATCCTTTTGGTGTTAGTATATAACTGTGGACACGAAAAGTTGAACACCTTATAATAATTATCAGAAAGAAAAGGAGCTGTTCAACATGGCAAAAAACCAGAAGAAGTATACACCCGAATTTAAACAACAGACTGTAGATCTGTACCATACCGGGAATTATTTAGCGAAAAAGTGATGGAATATTATCTTGACAGCCAGAAGAGGTACGGAGCC
>CAYRAV010000119.1:0-4642 GCA_964422365.1 uncultured Lachnospiraceae bacterium
ACCAGGAGCACAGCAGTGGCTGATGTATATACATTCTAAGGGGGACTGTATTGGAAACTTTGACTGGATAGGTGAAAATTTGATGAGTCCGATTTTTATTGAAGATATAATTTTTATTGAAGATATAAGTGGATGTGAAAGAATATTATTAGATTTTTTATATGAATACTTCAGGCTGAACCCAAACGATTATTTTTGGGATGAAAACGAATTATTCTACACCTGTGAAGACATTGTTAAAATCAAACAGGAGAAATTTGACCCAGGTTGGTGTTGTAAAAATCGGCATAGCCAAGATGATAAGCAAGCGAGAAATCAGATTTAAGCGGAAAGGAGAGGTGCCTATGGGTATTGTTTCTTACTCGACACACATTAGTAATGAAAAGAGCATCATAACCAGTAAGAGTAAATTGCTGGGTGTAGAAAAACACAATATGCGAAAATAGAAATTATTGGAATACAGTGCCGATAACATTTGTTTTTTTGGGGAATGGAGGACTTGTATCGGGATGTGAAAAATGTCTATCATCAGAAATTTGATGAAGCCGTACAACAATATAATCAGAAGCAAAAGCGGACTGACAGATAGATAGATGATTACTTTGAGCATGTAGTCAATCTTGAATCGATGAAATAAAAAAATACACAAGAGAAAAGGCGATTGAAGAATTAATTAAAGCAAAAAAATTACAAGAAAAAATAAATGCTATTTCTTCTTATATAAACAAATTAAGTAGGTAGGTGAAAAATATGAGCAGAATAGAATTGGGTGATTCAATACAACTAGTGAAAAGTATACAAACAGAATCGGTGCATATGATTTTATCAGATATTCCATACGGAATAAATCATGATGAATGGGATGTGCTGCATCATAACACAAATAGCGCACTTTTAGGAAAAAGTCCTGCACAAGAAAAAGCAGGCAGCGTGTTTAAAACAAGAGGTAAACCATTAAATGGATGGTCACAATCGGATAGAAATATTCCTGTTGAATATTATCAGTGGTGTTCATCATGGTCGAAAGAGTGGTTTAGAGTTTTAAAGCCAGGTGCAAGTTGTTTTATTTTTGCAGGAAGAAGAATGGCACATAGGTGTATTTGCGCTATGGAAGACGCAGGCTTCATTTTTAAAGATATGATTTCATGGGAGAAGGATGCGGCAGCATATAGAGCACAACGGGTAAGTTGTGTTTTTGACAGAAGAGAAGATGAATTAAATAGTAAGAATTGGGAAGGTTGGAAAATAGGTAATCTAAGACCATTATTTGAACCTATTTTATGGTTTATGAAACCATATCCGCAAGGAAGTACTCTGACAGATAATATAGTAGAAATGAACCATAATGGAACATTTCCGATGCTTCTGTACCGATATCCGTTAATACACCTGCAATCCGCTGGCATTTCATGCTGTATCTTTGTGATAAATACCGCATGGAGGCGCCCATTTCTCCATCAGGGCCGCCATACTGGCTGATAATAATTTGTGCTATTTGTGGATCCGGGTTTTTAATTTTAACAGGATATTGCAATCTTCTTTCATAAATAAACATAGACTAATACACTCCTTCCCAAGGCCATGGTGTGGAATTCCAGATCCAGCAGTTTTCTGAATTGACTTGTGTATTTAACAGCGGACCATAATTTTCGGTATATTCATTCATAGCCTCTCTATGCAGGGTCTGGTATTTCCGATAGTATGCAAGAGCTTTTTTATCCTCAGGGTGAGTATCTAAAAACAGAACAATGTCATCAATTGCAAACCCGGTTTCATAGATAAATTGCAATAATTCGTTCTGTGCATTGGATGCGCAGTTCATAGTGAAAACCTCCTTTATGATTGACAATTACAGTTATTCATGCGGCAGCCGGAACGTCTGTTATTGCGGTTGTTACCACAGTCCATATTAGATCCGGAATTATAGTTGTTATCGCAGCTGGTATTGGTTCTGTTATTATAGTTGTTATTGCGGCCTGCATTGGACCTGTTATTATAACTGCAGCCACAGCCGGTATTAGAACCATTATTATAATTGTTTCCACAGCCGGTATTAGAACCATTGTTATAGTGGTTACCACAGTTGGAATTGTTATTATAATTTCTGCCATTGCGGCTGGCATTTCCAGACATAAAGCCAATTCCCGGATAATCCTGGCGTCTTGTATACTGGTTCTGTCCACATCCGCATTTTCTACATTCTGTACAATAGAAGTTTAGATATAAGTCCTCAAAAATAGTTCCCATTTTTAATCCATCTGCACCATTGGCAACATTGACAAATTGCTGCATGGGAACAGAAGAAATTGCCAGAGGTATCTGGGCTGCCATAGAATCATCTTGGCAAGAAGCAGCTTCTACACGTTCCATAAAAAAAACTCCTTTCGGGGAAAATAAGGGCATCAACGCTGAAGGTTGATATATAAGATGTCATAAAATAACATTCATGATAATATAATATGAAGAAATGAAAAAGATGTGATAGTTACAAACTTGTAGGGAGCTGTAGAAAAATAATTGATGCAGATTGTGCAGGATACTTCTTCGGGGAAGTACAGGTTAAAAAAAGTAGGCACAGCGGGCTGTGGCGGGGCTTTTTGAACTGTGTAATCGGAGAAATAGACAAGCCAAGATGTGTCAGTTATTTTCCTGTAACTCCTAATATAATATGCCAAATAAAAAGAAGTATCTGCCAATATCAAAAACCGTAACTTATCTGGCAAATACTTCATTTTTATATGTTCAAATTTAAAAAACATAGTAATCATTCAGGCATGTAGAAATGATTGTACAAATTCTCCTTAGGATGTAAGCAGTTATGTACACCCTATATTATTATTTCTAGATGGCTGAGCTGTTGTAAATTATATTATTGGCAGACTGCATTTGTCAAAAATGAGCCAAGTTCCATTGTCGCATCATCTGCATCTGGTCCTTCAGCGTGTAAAGTAATTGCCTCACCATTATTCAGCATAAGGCTAATCAGACCTACTAAGCTTTTGGCATTTACTTTCTTGTTGCCTGCTTCAATAAAAATAGAGCTTGTGTAGGAATAAGCTTTGCTTACAATCTGAGCTGCAAAGTTAGGACTTTCGCTCTCTGGTGTGTTAATTTTAATTACTTTCGTCATGATGTAATCCTCCTTGATACCAAATAAAAATTCCTTACAATTTTATAAAATAATGAGAATTGTAAGGTAATATATGTTACATTTGCTATTTGTGAACTATTCTTTATGATATCATAAATTCACAAATGAAGCAATGAAAAAAAGAAATTTTAAGCAGATTTGTGAAAAAAGGACAGAACAGCTTTTGCAGGGCAGCTTTTTTTGGGAATATGTTAAAAAATGCAAGGTTTTAAAATTAACATAATAGGAAAACATCACACAATTTATAGTTTTTATATTTCGATTTTTCTATTGAGTGGGAAAATATAAGAAATAAAACTAGACATTTGGAACATAAATCATTAGGATAGTATTAAAGAGTGTTTGAGAATAACAAAGAAAGGCAGGATGGCACATGTCGTTACAACTTATCTTAGGAAGTTCAGGAAGTGGAAAATCATATACACTGTACCATAAAGTGATTGAAAAGTCAGAAGAAAACAGAAATACCAATTATGTTATTATTGTACCAGAACAGTTTACCATGCAGACACAGAAAGATTTGGTGGAAATGCATCCAAGAAAAGGTATCCTGAATATAGATATTTTAAGTTTTATGCGATTGGCATATCGTGTATTTGGAGAAATAGGAGGAGAAGACAGACCTGTATTGGAGGATACAGGAAAGAGTATGCTTGTCAGAAAGGTTATGGGACAGAAACAGGAAGAACTGGTATTGTTCCGTCCAAATGTAAAGAAACAGGGTTATATCAGTGAGGTAAAATCCCTGCTGTCCGAATTTTTGCAATATAGTATTGATGAAGATACATTAGAAAAAATCATAGAGGATACAAAAAAGAAACCGCTGTTACAAAGAAAATTAGAAGATATGCAGGTTATTTATCAAGGATTTCGGGAATTGGTAGAGGAAAAATATATTACAACAGAAGAAGTATTAGATGTACTTGTAGAGGTGCTAGACCAGTCAAAATGGATAAGAAGCTGCGTATTTTGTTTTGATGGATTTACGGGTTTTACCCCGGCACAGTACAAAGTTCTTACAAAGCTGATGGGAATGGCAAAAAAGGTTGTAGTAACCATTACAATAGATGAAAGAGAGAATTTTCATGTGGTGGATGAACCATTTCAGTTATTTCATATTAGTAAAAAAACCATTGCAAAGCTGTACCGGATTGCAGATGAGGAACAGGTTACAATTGAGAAGGAAGTGGTTCTGCATGACACAAAGCGTTTTGTAAACAGTAAAGAACTAAAATCATTGGAGAGGAATCTGTTCCGTTATCCATTCCAAAAGTATGAAGACACAACAAGAGACATATCCATTCATATTACAGGGACAGCACGAAAAGAAATTGAATTTACGGTTATGGAAATCAGTAAACTTATAAGGGAAGAAGGCTATCGCTATCGTGATATTGCAGTGGTAACAGGTGATATGGAGACTTATGGAAGGTTGGCAGAGGAAGCTTATGAGAAGGCAGGTTTTTCCTATTTTATTGACCATAAAAAAAG
>CAYRAV010000120.1:0-4614 GCA_964422365.1 uncultured Lachnospiraceae bacterium
TGCTGCAATCTGCACGCCCCGCTTTGTGTGCTATTTGCCCCAAATTTAATCGATGCAGCCCGCTGCAACTCATAAATTTGGAACAAATCCCCCACAAATTGTGACGCACATCTTGTAACAAGCAATTTTCAAACACGCTCTAATTTGCCAAATAAAATTTAAGTTGCTTAGAGTTTTGAGATTGCTTGATTATCTGACTGTATGGGAGGTGAATACATGACAACATTTGAAAAAATATGTGAAACACAGTATTCCCGTATATTTAAATATATATTGGGAATGACAGGAAACCAGGAAGATGCAAAAGATCTGACACAAGAAGTATTTTTTATTGCTTATCAAAAAGGAAAGGAATTTGAGAGGCATGAAAAACCAGAGGCATTTTTGTATATGACTGCAAAAAATCTGGTATTTACATATTACAAAAGAATCAAAAAAGAAATTTTAGCAGAACCAGACGAAAACATAAAAAATAAGGAAGGAGATATTTTTGAACAGATTAGCCGGAAACATGAAGATAATATAGAAGATGAGCAGTACAGGTCTGAAGTGCTGCATAGACTGTCATCAGAACAGATGGAGTTATACAAAAAATATTATATTGAACATCAGCCTATGAGAGAAATTGCAAAAGCAATGGGCATTAGCGAAACTGCTGTACGCATGCGGTATGTAAGATTAAGAAAAGAGATAAAAAATACAGTAAGTAAATTAAATCTGGGAGAATTTTAGCTGCTGCCTTGCAAAAAGATAATTTTTTATGTGTTACATCGTAACAATTTTTACATATATAGATGTAAGGTGAGCGCAAACCGAAACAGAAAGGAGAATTGCTTATGAATATGGAACGTGAGAAAGAAATTACAGATTTGAAAAACGAGATTAACCAGGAAATTGAAAATGGAAATTATGAAAAGGCAGATATCTTAACAGACAGGCTTTGCAAGATGCAGGGGCTGGATACAGAAACAAAAATGCCGGAAACATTTATTTTTGATATGAAACGAAAGGATAAGGTGAAAAGAGCAATGAATACGAAAAAGAATTTGGTAAAAGCAGCAGTGGCAGTATTGGCATTAGGAATTTCAGGAGGAACTGCATTTGCAGCAACGCAGCAATTTAGGGCTGTAAAGCAACTGGAATGTGGATTGGCAAGTGGAAATTGGGAAAACGGAGATACATCAGAAATGACAGTTTCTGCTTTGGATGCACCAGAAATGGAAGTTTCAGACACAGATGATACTACGACGGTGGAAGGCAAAAAGGATACTACAACAGCGGAAAGCAAAAATGATGGAGGATTCAAAGATTTCTATAAAGAAAAACTCGTATCCACTGAAAACGGAAATGATGAGACAGCATGGTTAAAAAAAGAAGTATATAAGATAACAGACAGAACATATGAATCGGATGACGCAAAAAATTGGAAATTAGGTGAATTAGAAACAAGAAGTAAAACAGTGTACACATACAAGGATTATGCTGCTGCTTGTGAAGATGTCGGATTCGTGAATTTATTTACAAAAACATACGAACAGGCAGAAGAAGTTTATTATCAAGAAACCTCTGATGACAATGGAGAATCAGATATGATTCCGGGAATGAGTACAACATTCAAATATAAAGAAGGACGAATTTCATTGATGACAGACAAATATCTGAAAGAAGATAATGAGATTCTAGAGAGAGCAACAATGGTTATTACTGGTGAGGAGACCAGCAATCATAGAGAATATGTATCTAAGAATGGATATAAGTTCCAGTTGAGTGATGATACATCCTTTGGAGAAGTAAGGACAACTACAATGCTTTCTTTTGGTGATTATGAAGTGGTTATTCATTTTACAGGGTTATCTGATCAGGAGATTCATGAAGTGCTTGATACAATTTTACAGAAATAAGTGGAAACAAACCAGGTATTAAAAAAATAAAATTAAAGGAAAATAAGTTAACAATTCGGGGAAGTCTTTCTAGAGCGTGTTTTAAAATTCATTGCCCAATCTGCACACCCCACTTTGTGTACCCATTCGGACATACCACAATCTATGCCCATCCGGGCTGGCGGACTTTGTCCGATATGGTATACCCATCCGGGTATCCCGCAACTCATGCCCATTCGGGCTGGCGGACTTCGTCCGATATGGTATGGATATTTGTTCTAAATTCATTCAATGCAGCCCGTTGCACCTCATGAATTTGGAACAAATCCCCCGCAAACTGTGACGCACATCTTGTAACAAGCAATTTTCAAACACGCTCTAGTGAAGCAAGTCAAAAAGCATATTAATAGTGGTAATAAATTAAAATATAAGAAGAGAGCTTTTCCTTTTTCTAAGAAAGTTAAATATTATGGTACAAGTAAAGATGCAGGAGTGATTGAACATAGCTGAGATGAGTTTGCTGAACACTATGATACTTAGCCTGATTTAGGACTTGCCTTTAAAATGGTTGTAAAAAATAATAAA
Source organism: uncultured Lachnospiraceae bacterium (assembly GCA_964422365.1). Classification (GTDB taxonomy): domain Bacteria; phylum Bacillota; class Clostridia; order Lachnospirales; family Lachnospiraceae; genus CAYRAV01. Next base: position 2,466 of record CAYRAV010000120.1, read on the forward strand.
GTGATAAAAATATATAATGTCTTAAAATACACATAATTTTAAAAGGAAGTTCTGTATATTAGACTTGAAACTTCCTTGACAAGTGATCATAACAATGGAGAAACGCAGAAGTGATGAATTGTGGATAATCATAATTCATTGTTTCTGCGTCTTTATGTTGGATATTTATGAAATAGTATTGAAAAGCTTGTTAAAAAAGATGAGAAAAATCATCAATTATAAGCATAATATAGATTTCATCATCTGTTTACTGCACACATTTGTTTATTATAAACATTGACAAAATGCAGATTTTATGGAACAATAAATTTGTTTTGAGGTAACTGTTCAGAAGGTGCGAAGTCATATGTGCAGATTGTACCTGGGAGCTTGCTCATAAAGTACCATTTGCACATATGGCTTCATAGCTGGTAACAGCCTCATGAACAAAATGACCAGCCAAAGCATTTTGTTTTAGTGGATATGGATATTCTGGCATTTTGTGAATGGCACCTTCTGAATAGTTATATTTTGAGATATGAAGCAGAATTTGTAACCATTCAGGAGGTGTGGGTGCAAATGTGCAGATAACACTTCAGCAACAGTTACTGGAATTTAATGAAATAAAAGGAGAAATCACCCATGAAAAAACCATTTGTAACAAAAGAACAGATTGAAGAAATTGTAAAGAGTTATCCAACCCCATTTCACATTTATGATGAAAAAGGGATTAGAGAAAATGCGAGAAAATTAAAACAAGCATTTTCATGGAACAAAGGATTTAAGGAATATTTTGCAGTAAAAGCTACACCGAATCCATTTTTGTTGAAAATTTTACAGGAGGAAGGCTGCGGAACAGACTGTTCTTCTTTAACAGAACTTATGTTATCAGAAGCATTAGGCTTTGAGGGAGGAGACATTATGTTTTCTTCTAATGTAACTCCAGCAGAGGAATATGTAAAAGCAAAAGAATTAGGGGCATATATTAATTTAGATGATTACACACATATTGATTTTTTAGAAAAAACAGCAGGAATTCCAGAGACCATTTTTTGTCGCTATAATCCTGGTGGAACTTTCACATTAGGAACCGATATTATGGACAATCCTGGAGATGCAAAGTATGGGTTGACAAAGGAACAGATGATAGATGCATTTAAAAGACTTCAGAAAATGGGAGCAAAGAAATTTGGTATTCATTCGTTCCTCGCAAGTAATACAGTAAGTAATGAATATTATCCGATTCTTGCAAAGATTTTATTTGAACTTGCAGTGGAGCTGAAAGAAAAAACAGGTGCAGATATAAAATATATCAACTTGTCTGGTGGAGTTGGTATTCCCTATACTCCTGACAAAGAGCCAAATGATATTCTGATAATTGGAGAAGGAGTGCACAAGGTTTTTGATGAGGTATTGGTGCCAGCAGGCATGGGAGATGTATCTATCTTTACAGAACTTGGACGTTTTATGTTAGCACCATATGGACATCTTGTTACAAAAGCCATCCATGAAAAACATATTTACAAAGAGTATATTGGTGTAGATGCGTGTGCAGTGAATTTAATGCGCCCTGCAATGTATGGTGCATATCACCATATTACAGTGCTTGGAAAAGAGAATGAACCATGTGGACACAAATATGATATAACAGGTTCTTTATGTGAAAATAATGATAAATTTGCAATAGACCGTATGCTTCCAAAGATTGATATAGGTGATTATCTTGTCATCCATGATTCTGGCGCACATGGTTTTGCAATGGGATACAATTATAACGGAAAATTAAAATCAGCAGAATTGTTATTAAAAGAAGATGGAAGTGTCCAAATGATTAGAAGAGCAGAAACGCCAAAAGATTATTTTGCTACATTTGATTTTTGTGATATTTTAAAGGAGATGAAATATTAAGCTATTGAAATAACTGATTATTTTATTAAAAAAATAGTTGACTTATTTTACATGAGATAATATACTATAATAGAATTCCATGACAGTTTGCCCTGTACATTCAGTGTATGGGGTAAACTGCTATATGGGATTAAATATAAAAAAGAAAGAAGGTGTAGGCAATGCAAGAAGAACAAATGCAAATTTTATTAGGCGAATTTTCTAAAGTTCACAGCCGTTTGGACGAAATGGGACAGGATATTGCAGTACTAAAAGAAGATGT
>CAYRAV010000121.1:0-4599 GCA_964422365.1 uncultured Lachnospiraceae bacterium
TTCATTGATAATAGCCTGGTATTTAGAAAACTGGTTATGGTAAATAATATTTAATAAATCATTGGTTAAATGCAAAGCTTTAGAAGCTTTTTCGATAGAAAGCAGCTGTTTTTCTAAAGCAAGCCCAATCTCTTCTAAATCTACTAGACGAAAACTATTATCTTCATAGACAAGAATATCCGCTAATAAGTCAATAAAAGTATAAGTATTTGTGGAAACATCATAGACAGTTTCTATAATATCACAATACCAATATACTAAATGATGATTAGAGTTATAAATTTTGCTTATTTTAAATCCTTGATCCATGAAATAAGCAGAAATACCTGTGGCAATATCCCTTCTTGGTTTTAGTGTGTTCCAGGAAGTAATAATCAGTTTATCATTTTGAAACAGAATTTTATCATCTTTTAAAAATATGTTTTCTTCTGGAATCATACGTCGGCGAAATAATTTTGTTGATGTATTCATATAGGTTTCCCTCCCTAAAGTGGTATGAGATTTATTATAGCATACAATTTCAAAAGTACAATAATAAAAGAAAAAAATATAATTTAAATTATAAATAAGCATTGTTTATTTCCATACAGCAGAAGGAGAACAAAAATATTTTATATGAAATTTATGGACAATTATAAAAAAAATGTATATAATGTTCATAGAAAAAATGGTTTGTAAGTTTGGTTTCACAGAATGGAGAGTTTTTCATGAAAAAAGAGGATAGAGAAGTAGTGAAAAGTTTTGCTATGATAACGCAAGTGGGGCTTAGTATGCTGACACCTATTTTTTTGTGTGTTTTTTTAGGGGGATATTTGGATAAAGCATTGCATACATCTTATTGGTTTATTATATTACTGATTTTAGGAATATTAGCGGCATTTCGTAATGTTTATTATCTGACTAGACAATTTTATAAAAAGGATTTAGAGAGGGAACAGAAGGAACAGGAGTATTTTAAAAAATTGCAAAAGGAGTATGAAAGCAATAAAAATAGCATAAAATCTGTAAAAAAGCAAAACCTAGAAAAATGAGGAAATATTTTTGATGAAAGATAATTTAAAAGAAGCAAAAGAAACATTAAGAGATTTGATAATTGGTATCATATTGTGTGCAGTGATATTGATTGCAGCAAGTATGATTTTGTTGGGAAGAAGATATTCCATAATTTTTGGAATAGGATTAGGAGCAATAGGAGCAGCAATAGTTGCAATCCATATGTTTTACAGCTTAAATAAGAGTTTGGATTTAGGCGAAGAGGATGCCATAAAGAGGGAACGTGTTATGGCAGTTATAAGAATGGTAATTATGGGGTTAGTTGCAGTGATAGGAATTATTTTTCCACAATATTTTCATGTGCTGGGAATATTTGCAGGATTGTTGAGCTTAAAAATATCTGCCTATCTGCAGCCATTACTTCATAACTATATATTAAAACCAAAAGAAAAAGGTGAAGGAAGGTGAGAATGTGAGTAGTGGATTAGCTGTGATATCAAAAGGATTACCAGGTACTGATTTCATCCGGGCAGATGGTGATGTGGCTTTGGGTGCACAGGAATTACTGAAATATAAGATGTTTGGACAGGAAGTATATCTGACAACAACACATATTTCACTAATTATCGTAGTGGTCACAATTATTGTGTTTGCATTAATTGTAAACAGGGCAATTAAAAAAGCTGATCCGGAAAAAGTTCCAGGCCATTTTTTGAATGTGGTAGAAACAATCGTAGAAATGATTGACAATATGGTAAATGAAACAATGGGCATAAAAAATGGTCCTAAGTTTGCAAACTATATTGGTACACTGGCATTCTTTTTGATTTTGGCAAATTTATCCGGTCTGTTAGGACTGCGTCCACCAACAGCTGACTATGGTGTGACACTTCCATTAGGATTGATTACCTTTGTGTTGATTCAATTTAATGGATTCAAGTATCAGAAAATGGGAAAAGTCAAAGGATGGTTTGAGCCAATACCATTATTTTTCCCAATTAATATTATTGGTGACCTAGCAACACCGGTATCATTATCCTTGCGTTTGTTTGGTAACATTTTATCAGGAACTGTAATGCTTGGATTGGTTTATGGGCTTCTGCCAAAAGTATTAACTTTGGTATGGCCGGCATTTTTACATGCGTATCTGGATATGTTTTCAGGGGCAATTCAAACATATGTATTCTGTATGTTGACAATGGTGTTTGTATCAGATGCTTTTGGAGAAGAAGCATAAAAAGTATTTGCTTGTGATTAATTTCACAAATAAGGAGAAATAAAATCAATAAAACATAGTTAATTTTAGGAGGAATTTATTATGACAGATAGAGGTTTAATTTTAGCGTGTTCAGCAATTGGTGCAGGTATTGCAATGATCGCAGGTGTAGGTCCTGGTATTGGACAGGGTGTAGCAGCAGGACATGGTGCCTCAGCAGTAGGACGTAATCCAGGTGCAAAAGGAACAATTATGTCTACTATGCTTTTAGGACAGGCAGTAGCAGAAACAACAGGTCTTTATGGTTTGGTAGTTGCATTGATTCTATTATTTGCTAACCCATTGATCGGAAAACTATAAAATATACGGTGAGTAAAAGCAAATAAGCGAAAGGAGGCCGTAAATTGAGTAGTTGGTTAATCAGTCATGCAGTGCAGACAATGCCTGTTGGAGACGTAGGAAGAATTTTTGGGCTTGATTTGCAATTACTGGTGGATGCTTGTATTACTGCAATTGCTATTTTTATATTATTTGTAGCATTGTCATATTTGATTTTTAATCCAGCAAGAGAATTTTTAGAAAAACGCAGAACAAAAATCAAAGAAGAGATGGAAAAAGCAGAGATTGCAAACGAAGAGGCAGCAGATTTAAAATCAGAATATACAATAAAATTAAATAATGTAGATAAAGAAGTAGAAGAGATTTTAAGCAATTCAAGAAAGAAAGCCTTAAAACAGGAAAAAGAGATGCTTGAAGAGGCTAAGGCAGAAGCAGCCCGTATCGTAGAAAGAGCAAACAAAGAAGTAGAATTAGAAAAGAATAAAGTAAGAGATGAAATGAAACAAGAAATGGTTTCAGTAGCATCTTTAATGGCAGGAAAATTTGTGTCAGCATCTATGGACGAAGCAGCACAAGAGCAGTTAATTGAAGAAACTTTAAAAGAGATGGGTGATAGTACATGGCAAAGTTAGTTTCTAAAACCTATGGAGAAGCTTTGTTTGAGCTTGCCATGGAAAAAAACACACTAGATGTTATACAAGAAGAATCAATCGCCGTACTAGAGATTTTCAAACAAAATGAAGAACTTGCAAAACTGTTAAATCATCCCAAAATATCCAAGGAAGAGAAAATAACTGTTATCGAAAATGTATTTAAAGGCAGAGCGTCAGATACAATCGTAGGATTTCTTATATTGATTGTGGAAAAAGGAAGATATAATGAAATCAATCAGATATTTACTTATTTCTTAGAGCAGGTAAAAGAGTTCAAAAAGATCGGCGTAGCATATGTGACTTCTGCTACACCGCTTACAGCGGAACAGTGCAGGAAAGTAGAGGAAAGACTTCTTGCTACCACAAAGTACATTGAGTTTGAAATGCATTTTAATGTTGATGCAGATTTAATTGGTGGTATGATTATTCGTATTGGAGACCGTGTGGTAGATAGCAGTATTCGCACAAAATTAAATCAAATGACACAAACACTGTCGAAAGTACAGTTACAGTAGTGTTGAAAATAAAAAGGAAAGAGGGTGCACACATATCATGAATTTGAGACCGGAAGAAATCAGTTCAGTTATCAAAGAACAGATTAAAAATTACAGTACAAAACTGCAAGTCTCAGATGTGGGAACAGTAATACAGGTTGCCGATGGTATTGCACGTATTCATGGTCTGGAGAATGCCATGTCAGGAGAGCTTCTGGAATTCCCGGGAGAAGTATTTGGTATGGTCATGAACCTTGAAGAAGACAATGTTGGTGCTGTATTACTTGGTGATGCCAAAAATATAAATGAAGGCGATACCGTAAAAACAACTGGCAGGGTTGTTGAAGTTCCTGTTGGAGATGCAATGTTAGGCCGTGTTGTAAATGCATTAGGACAGCCTATCGATGGAAAAGGACCTATTGAAACTGCAAAATACCGCCAGGTAGAGCGAGTGGCATCAGGTGTTATTTCCAGAAAATCAGTAGATACCCCATTACAGACAGGTATTAAAGCGATTGACTCAATGGTACCAATTGGAAGAGGACAGCGTGAGTTAATCATTGGTGACAGACAGACAGGAAAGACAGCAATTGCAATGGATACTATTATTAACCAAAAAGGACAAAATGTAAAATGTATCTATGTTGCAATTGGACAGAAAGCATCCACAGTTGCAAGTATAGTAAAAAAATTAGAGGAATTTGGTGCAATGGATTATACGACAGTTGTAGCAGCAACAGCAAGTGAATTGGCACCATTGCAATATATTGCACCATACGCAGGCTGTGCCATTGGTGAGGAATGGATGGAATCAGGACAGGATGTGTTGATTATTTATGATGATTTAAGTAAACATGCAACGGCATACCGTACACTTTCATTACTTCTCAGAAGACCACCAGGA
>CAYRAV010000122.1:0-4590 GCA_964422365.1 uncultured Lachnospiraceae bacterium
ACATGGATAACCATATTTTAAATTGGCATCCTGTACACCACATGGATACCCATATTTTAAATTAATATCGTTAACACCCTGTTCACTATCCTGAATTTCAAACTCATTCTTGTAAATAAAACCATATGCTACTGTTGTATTTGTTTCATTCTCACTATAAGAAACAAAATCTGATGAATTTTTTGGAATAATTGTAACTTCTGCTGTAAAATGTTCTGACACCTTTGTTAAATCAGACCAACATGTCATAACAAAATCAATCGTCACATTAATTTCTTCTGAGGATACAGCTCCAAAATAGAATCTTTGAAGCATTGTTCCACCTGCTCTTCCTCCCACAAATACGTTCTCTGTGTCCATAAGAATAATTTCTTTCGGAAGAGAGGCAACACACCATCCATAATTCGTAGAACCCTTCTGTGATTGAAGTTCCACTGTAAATACTTTTCCTTCTAATGCCACGAACTCCTTATTCATTTCATCGTCTCCTTTCATTGTTCAATACTCTTACTCATTATTTGTTTTGGCTATACTTATCTGTTAAATCAAGTATACATGTATCATATTAAATAATCTGTACCTATTTCAACCATAAACCAACTAAAATTACATCTGTTAATATGTGAAAATATACCATATTTTTAGACATAACAATACAAAATTTGACATATTACGACTTTGGCACATTATTTTTAATAATAATGCATACATTTTTTTGTATATTTTTTCCATACTAAAATTCTAAAATAAATTTAATATAATTGCACTAAATACCTTATTGCTTTTGTAAAGATGTTCTTTGAATTTTACTACTTTTCAAACACACTCTAGAACAGCATCTTCAAAAAATTCTACCCATAAACTTCCAAAACTTAATTTTCGTTGTATCAAAACCTTCCAATTCCCTTACAATCTAAATACAATATAACAGAAAAAGCACCATTTATATTCGATAAGTGAATTGTATCAAATACAAATGATGCTATAGAATACATCCCAATAATATCAAAATTTATTTTTCCAAAATTTTTCCTAATAATTCTTTCAACTCCTCCATCTCGTTCACTGATAATGTAATTCCCTTTCCCATCTTTTCATGATCTGGTGCCCAATCCCTAATATCGTATTTCGGTGCCGCACCATTCCATGAAATTTTATTTAATTCCTTTCTCCATCCTTTGACATTCTCTGAAAGAACACCTATCTCTTCTACAATCTCATACTTAAATTCTCCAGCCATATGAAACCTCCTTATAAACTTTGATTACTTGTAACTGTTCAGAAGCTGCAACGTCATATGTACAGATACATGGGCTTGCTCATAAAGTACAAGTTTCACATTATGGCTTCATAGTTAGTAACTAGCATCATGAACAAATAACCAGCCAATTTTGTTTTAATCGATATTTATATTCTGACATTTTGTGAATGACACCTTCTGAATAGTTACGATTACTTTTACATCGTCATACATAACAATTTTAGTGGAACTCTTAAAAGAGCAGTTTCTACACACAGAAAAATTTGTTTCTGTCTATCCTGCCACAAAGTGGAACTCCAGCAAAAATCACTTTTAGATTTTTCGTCCAAATTCACTCCTTCCTCTCAAATGCCTCATCATATCTGCCTAAAAATACTGTTCCAATCTTTAAATCCTCCGGTGTTGTAATTTTTATATTCTCATAACTACCCTCCACCAGTTTAATCGGGTATTGTAACATCTTCTCTACTACCATAGCATCATCTGTAATAATGCCATCTTCTTTTTTCATCCATTTATCATAAGCTGCCTTTACCAGTTCGTAGGAAAAAGTCTGCGGTGTCTGTATCTGCCAAAGCACTTTTCTATCTGGTGTATCTCTCACTACATGATCTATCCCCACAATTTTTATAGTATCCTTTACAGGCATTCCCACTACACAGGCTTTGCACTGCTCCACTTCTTTTTGTACTCTCTCCAAAATTTCACTTGTTACAAATGGTCTTGCTCCATCATGAATATACACATAATCTGTACTGTCAATTGCTTTCAAGCCTTCATAAACAGAATGATACCGCTCCCTGCCTCCTGCCACAATTTTTTTCACTTTTTGAAACCCATACTTTTCTACAATTTCTTTTCGGCAATACTCTACTTCTTCTTTTCCTGCTACCAAAATAATTTCATCTATAAAACTTTGTTCAAATGCACGAATAGAATAAAACAAAATAGGATGTCCCTCCAACAGTAAATACTGTTTTGGAACATCACTCTGCATTCTTTTCCCTTTACCCGCCGCTAAAATAATCGCTGTATTTTTCATGTATCTCTTACTATATTCCTTTCTCTGTCATCTTCTATCAGAAACATCATCTCTGCCCTATTTTAAGATTTGGCACTGCATTCAAATCCAGCCCATGCCTGATTCCTTTCCTATATTCATAATATCCTGCCACAGCAATCATAGCACCATTATCTGTACAGAAAATGGGAGACGGATAATACAATTCTAATCCTTCCTTCTCACAAGCTTCCTTCATCTTGGCACGAAGGCCCTGATTAGATGCCACACCGCCTGCCAGCGCCACTTTTTTCATGCCGTACTCCTTTGCTGCATCTATGGTTCTCTGCACTAATACTTCTACAACTGCTTCCTGAAAAGATGCTGCAATATCTGCCTTGTTCACTTCCATGCCTTTCATTTTACAGCCATTCATATAGTTTAATACAGCCGACTTTACACCGCTAAAACTAAAATCATGTGGTGCATTTTCCACTTTGGCTCTTGGGAATTTAATCGCACTTGGATTCCCTTCTTTTGCAAGCTTATCTATCTTAGGTCCACCGGGATATCCAAGTCCGATTGCCCTTGCTACCTTGTCAAACGCTTCTCCTGCTGCATCGTCTCTTGTACGTCCAACAATTTCATATTCTCCATAATCTTTCACTAATACCAAATGGGTATGCCCGCCAGATACGATTAAACATAAAAATGCAGGCTCTAATTGTTTATGTTCAATATAGTTTGCAGATACATGTCCTTCTATATGATGTACTCCCACAAGGGGTTTATGTGCAGCATAAGCAAGTGCTTTTGCCTCTGCCACACCTACCAGCAATGCTCCTACCAATCCCGGTCCGTAGGTTACTGCAACCGCATCTATCTCCTCTAATGTTTTCCCTGCAGTATCTAATGCTTCCTCAATAACCTGGTCAATCTTTTCAATATGCTTTCTGGATGCAATTTCCGGAACCACTCCTCCATACAATTTATGCAATTCTATTTGAGAAGATATTACATTAGACAGAACTTCCCTTCCATTTTTTACTACTGCCGCTGCAGTCTCATCACACGAAGATTCAATTCCTAAAATGTAATTATCTTTTTCCATTTTTCCCTTTCCTTTCTTACCCCTTTATTTTACCTGCTCTGTTTCTTTTACTGCTTCACTATTGTTCTGTTCTGCCTGTTCATCAAACTCTTTTACTTGGGATTCATCTGTTAAATCTGTGCTTTCCACCAGTTTCCAGCCAATAATCTTCCATTTTTTATCCTCCTTTTTCAGGATAAATTCTTCATTACTTTTTTTATATTTTGTGCTTTTCTTGATATTCACCAGAATAGCCGCCTGTAATGTAGCAAGTTCTTCCTCATTCACTGTCTTATAATTTACAGAACTGTTTTTTTCTACCGTATAATTTGCAATCGTACTTTTATTTTTTTGATACTCATTTATTTCTTTCTTTAAATCCTGTAAATGCTGGTCCCTCGGATTATTTTCAAGCAGTTCACTGGAAAATAACATTCGCATTTTATCCATTACCGCCCCAATGTCATCTTCTTTCAGTGAAGAATTATACATACACTGTATCATACGGCAATACATTTTTACAACTTCTGTTGGTGTTTCTGGATAACTGGTTTCAAAATCCTTACTTAATATACTTTCTACCTCAGTTTTTTTCTCTATCGGCGTTGTTTCAGGCCGATTACTTAAATAATAATATACTCCAATTGCAAATGCTGCTAACACCACCATTGTTGTCACTGCTGTAATTACTTTTTTGTTTCCTTTGCTTTGTTTGTTCATAAATATCCCCTCCTTCTTTTCTGCCAGTACAACAAACAACATGTTTTACATAGTTGGGTGAAGTATATTTTCCATAGAGTGCCGCCGCTTATTCATTCTTATCAAACTCTAATGTTACACTTCTCTTATCCTTTGTGATTTTCGTATTTGGAAAAATCTTTCTTACTTCCCCCTTATACTCTTCTGGTCTTACTAATGAAGGACTGTAATGGGTCAGCCACAGTTCCCGTACATCTGCCTCTTTTGCAAGTGTGGCTGCTTCATAAAAAGTCATATGCTTATGTTCTTTTGCCTTTTCTAACTTATCCTTTTCACCATACATTCCCTCACATATAAATAAATCGGCATTTTTTGCCTTTTTGCTTATAACTGGCAAAGGTCTTGTATCTGTACAATAGGTAAGCTTAATACCTTTCCTCTCTTTTCCTAATACCATATCAGGTGTAAATGTGATATCATTTGATACAATGGTTTCTCCTTTTTGAAGGCGGCTCCAATATTTCTTTGGAATATTTTTCT
>CAYRAV010000123.1:0-4556 GCA_964422365.1 uncultured Lachnospiraceae bacterium
TTCATAATTGCCTATTACAAATATAAAATTAAAGGAGATATGAAAATATGAATGAACAATTCAGAGAATTATTGAAGGATTTTAGCAAAGTCGGTAATGTTGAGGAAACTGTTATATCCAAATATAAAGGTATCGTTTCAGATGAAATTATCGAGTTATGGAAAGAGTACGGATATGGAAGCTTTTATAATGGTTTTTTTAAAATTATTAACCCAGATGAATTTATGGAAGTATATGGATTGTTGGTCATAAATACAACGGAGGATGTTCCCATATTTGTTACTGGGATGGGCGATATTATTAGTTTCTGTAGAAGTACAGGCTCATTTATGAATTATTTAGCCAGACATGGAATTGTAAAATCTATACCAAATCTTTTCCAAGGTTTAGCAGACATATTTGAATTTAATGGTATTAGAAACAATTGGCTTGTTTACCGCCCATATGAGGAAGCCGTAAACAAATATGGCCAACTAGAATATAATCAATGTTTTGGATATACACCATTGCTCAGTCTTGGCGGATACGAAAATGTTGAATCATTAAAAAAAGTTGATTTGATGGTACATTTGGAGATTATTTCACAACTGCAGGAACCATTTAGCTGGGACGATTAACATTCATCTATGAATTTATGTCCTGTCTTTCTGTAAATAATAGAGAAAATTAACAGTATGTAGTACCGCTGCGAGTGTCAGGTAGTGCAAACGTGCCTTGCGTTGGTATGGCAATTTGCACAAATATTTACAAAGTACATATAGTTTCATAATTGCCTATTACAAATATAAAATTAAAGGAGATATGAAAATATGAATGAGCAGTTTAGAAAGTTATTGAAAGATTTTAGCAAAGTTGGTAATGTTCAAAAAACTGTTATATTGAAATACAAAGGTAAAGTGCCTGATGAAATTATTGAATTATGGGAAGAGTATGGATATGGAAGTTTTTATAATGGTTTCTTTAAAGTCATTAATCCAGATGAATTTATGGAAGTTTATGGATTGTTAGTTGTAGATACAATGGATGAAATTCCCATATTTACTACCGGAATGGGTGATATTATTGCTTATGATACAAGTATGAATTCATTTACAGACTATTTTTTCAGATATGGAACTGCTGAATGTATGCCAGAGGACAATTTACAAGGCATTGCAGATCTATTTGAATTTGAATGTCTTGGAAATGAATGGTTTGTTTATCTGCCATATGAGGAAGCCGTAAACAAGTATGGCCAACTAGAATATAATCAATGTTTTGGATATACACCATTGCTCAGTCTTGGCGGATACGAAAATGTTGAATCATTAAAAAAAGTTGATTTGATGGTACATTTGGAGATTATTTCACAATTGCAGGAACCATTTAGCTGGGATGATTAAAATTTATATATGAATTTTACATTAGTAGTGTAAACTAATTTGTACCTTTGAAAATACCTCCTTTTTGATAAGAATTAAGATAAGACAATTCTTATCAAAAAGGAGTACTTTTATGGTTATTGCACAGGAACAGATGATTGCAGATAACTACTTTTCTAACATAACTGACATGCATAATTATCTGAAAGAACGATTCAAAGATATTTTGCAGGAACTTATGGAAGTTGAAAAATGAATGTTGTTTTGGTTATGATGTTTCCCTGCTGCCTATTTAATTGCCAATTATAGCCATAGTGTGTTTGAAAATTCATTTCCACAATCTGCGCATCCCTTTTTGCACGAATATTTGATACAAATTGTAATACACCTCTTGTAACAAGCAATTTTAAAACACGCTCTAGGAAATTAAGTTTTCATTCATGTGACCAGTTTTGGCAGAACTTAAAAAACATGAAAAACTGCCATTGTTTATTTGCTGTGCAGAAAATTTTAAAAAATGTATGTACTTCCAAAAACAGATAATAGTATTATTTAGAAATAATTTTCAGATACATTAGTGCAACATGATAATCATTTCTTCGCAAGTCATACATGATCCTCCAATGCATGTTTTAAATCCCGCATATAACCGGACTGCTGCTTCTTTAAGTAACTTCCAACAAATGGTTTCATAAACAGTTTTTTTGCAGTTACATTTTCGGTAAACTCAATTATTGTTTTTCCGTTTTTGAAAGAAAAAATGCCAGTCCAATGTCCAACTATATTGCTATTTTCCATATCAAATTCATATCGTTTATACTCTTCGCAAACTGTAATTGTAAACCTTGTAACATACCCCTCTTTTGTGTGTTCTTCAAATTGCTTTTCTGGTTCTGTCACTACAATTTTATCTATATCACTCCGCCAGGAATAATGCTCTAATGATGTCACAATATTCCATACTCTCTCTACTCCGCAATGAAACTCAGCTCTGATTGTCGATACAGCCATTTTTATCCTCCTTTTTAACAACTGGCAGCCAATACTCATATATTGCATCATTAGGATCTGCTTGAATATACACCTCGATATCAGTAATTTCTGCATAATCATAGCCCGATGCCGGCAGCCATTCCGTTATGACCTGGCGTTCTAAATTTTGAAGAGAGCGGTTTGTTCCTCTTCCCGAAAAAATTGCCCATGTTGCGGCAGGAATTTCATATTTTTCAAAATGATGATTTCTTTCTGCGGTGCTTACAGCAATAAAATACTTCCATTCCTTCTCATTATGAACACTAACACCTAATAACCCCCGGGGCTGCTGTTTTATAAAAGAAGACAATGCAGAAAGTGTTCCATCTTTTAATGCTGTATCCCACTCATGCGGTATTGCTGCAAAGTTTTCTTCAATCACTTTGCTTAAAGGACAGCTTCTTCCTAAAATTTGAAATGCTTCTTTGGTTACAACCTTAAAATTCAGTTCTTCCATACCCTGAACCGAAATTGAGAACTTTATCACCGGATAAGACTTTAATATTGTGTTTTCATTTCTCGCTAACGACGGCGCTATGCCATGTATCCTTTGAAATGCACGATTAAATGCTGTAGGTGAATCGTACCCATATTTTAAAGCAATGTCTATAATCTTTGTCTTCTTTTCCTGCAAATCAACTGCTGCCAGCGACATTCTTCGCCTTCTAACATATTCGGAAACAGATATACCTGTCATATAGAGAAACATTCTTTGAAAGTGATATACCGGACAATTTGCAATCTCAGCCGCTTTTTCATAATCAATCTTTTCTAATAAATGTTTTTCAATATATTCAACCGCACAATTTAACCGCTCTAACCATTCCATAAATACAATACCACCTTTTTTGTATATTTTCCTCTCATTTGTATTACACAAAATGAGAGCATTGAATACAGGATAGGCATATATTTGGAAGACTACTCCTTCATAGAATCTGTCCTATGCCTCTTTTATATTGCATATATCAACTCACAGACAGTATATCTCATTTTGGGTTTCCTGAAAAGAACAATTTCAAAATACATATCAGTAAATTTGCACAATTTTTTTGAAATAAAATATCCTGTTTTATTCATACGTTTATTTTGACAACACTTGGCCTTGAAAGGTAACTTAATAATCTGTATCGCGTGCAGATAACATTTAAATTGAAAGAATCATGTGGTCAGTGCATGGGCAGCTGAAAACAATCTTGTATTAGGGCAATATAAGACAGAAGAAAAAAAAGCAATGAGATTCACTGCAATCCTGGAACTTTTAAACCGGCTGGATATCAAAGGATGTATTGTAATAATTGATGCAATGGGCATTTTTTAACAGATACCTTTTATGAGTGTCCATATTTTCGGGCAGGAGATGAATATAAGATTGTAAGAAAGCAAATGTAGGTTAGAATAAATGTAACTGTTCAAAACCATGAACAGTTACGCTCTAAGCCCATGAAAATTCGCCTTCGGCGAAGATCTTAGAACAATCAAAATTTACTTTTTTACGAAACACGCAGTAAATGTGTGTTTCTACCTGAATAGTTACGAATAAATAACATTCAGGCATGTGCAGTAGAGATTGTGTCATCCGCAATCCCAGTTATAAACCATTTTTAGAAAAAAGATAGAAGAATATCAAATAATATGTTATAATTCTTAGGTTACTCACCGATACCCGCAACAGGGAGGAGGTGTCAATGTTGGATTTTCTTACACCTTTTTTAATCGCCGTTCTGGGCGGTGTAGCTTGCCACTACATCATCAAATGGTTAGACGGTGACGGCAAGGGCAACAACTAGCCTAGTGGGTGCTTTGCCACTATAAAAGAAAAGAAGAATCCCTCGACTGTATTGCAGTACGGTCGAGGGATTCGTTTCTTCGTCAACGTGGACTTCTTACATCTTTTTGCCTAGTGGCATTATAGCATATGCGGAAATCTTTTTCAATATACTTTTGACAGAATAAAAATTTTATCCTTATCTAACATCAAATTAGAGCATTGTCTGGAATCTGTAGATGATCCAAGAACAGAAAAGAATCTAAAACATAAGTTTATTGACATTATGGTGATTGCCATTCCTGCGACAATCAGCGGGGCAGATACATGGGATGATATGGAAGACTGGGGAAATGCAAAAAAAGAATGGCTTTCTACCTTTTTGGAACTGCCAA
>CAYRAV010000124.1:0-4407 GCA_964422365.1 uncultured Lachnospiraceae bacterium
TGTTACCCTGTCTGGTGCAAATACTTCTGCTCTTCCGCCAATGGTCTCAATGGCTTTTTTCAAAATAAATGCCGAAAGCAGTCCATCATTATCATAGTCTGTTGCAATAGCAATGACTTTCTTTTGCCCTGCCTCTTTAGATATCCGTTCCACCGCTCCATCTATATCCTTCATCAAGTGTGGATTATGTAAATCTGCCAAGCTGCCATACAGATATTTTCCAACCTCATCTTCTTTCACATCCCGGTTTACCATAATTCTTGCCAAAACAGGACTTATTCCAAACTTTTTTCCAATCTGATTAAAATCTGCTCTTTTATTCTGCAATATCCACTTTTCTCTCATGTACTACACCACATATGTTCCTTTCTCTTTTAAATCACCTGCATAATGAAACCGCTTCGCCTGTGATAAGATTTCTAACTTCTCTTTTGTTTATAGTGCTCCCTTATTTTTTTCACTTCTTCTTCACTAATGTTTTCCTTTGAATATCGTGCTTTTTGATAAATCTTCTCCACTTCATTTAATTCTTCTGTACCTTGTATATGGCACATTTCATGAGCAGTCATATAATCTTTGTTGCTATATTTTTCAATTCCCTGTTTCTTCATAATCTGCCGAAATAATTTTCTTACTTTCATAGGATTGTTTCCTGCATCTTCCCTTTCTGTTCTGTCTGATACATATTGCTTTTTCTTTTTCACCCTGATTTCCGCAAGATGTATAAATTCTCTTTCTTCTTCTATTCCTTTTTCTTTTTTATTTAAATTCTGAAAAATTGTATATATCAACTTTAAAACACATAAAATCATTGCGACAATCACTACAATACGTATCATTTCAAATATATATTCATATATCGTTCTTAACCATTTCAAATCTATATACGAGGAATCATCCTCAGACATTACAATTGATCCTTGAGATGACTGTGTTGGTGCAGGGGACGGGTCCCAACGTGTCTGTATTGGTTCTCCTTCCAGCATATGGAAGAATTGTTTCATCAACAGATATATGCCATGCTTTATTTTACTCCATACCCCCTGCAGTGGAAGTCTGCTCATCATTAGCATAACACCCATTCCTATCACACCATAACCTGCAAGCAATAAATGGCTCTTTAATTTAATTTGTTTTATGGTCACATTTACCTGGCCTGCCTGCTCAAAGTATTTCAGAAAATCTATCATATATTTTATGAGATAATGGGTGGTAATCATGAAAAAGCCCAACCAGAATATCAGACTCTTAACTGGAATATACTGGTAATAGTCTGCAAGCACTTCCATTGGAATACCAAGCAAAATGAAAAACAATCCCTCATTGTGAATAGTCCTCTCTTTATTTTCTTTTATTCGTACTGACAAACTATAAATACTCCATCCAGCCAGAAATAAGATACACATCACTTTTTCATTGTTGTATTGGCACCATAAATGACTGCTTAATATGATGCAAAATTGTAATACCAGCAATATAATATGGTTGGATATCACATTCCGCAATATATAGGAAAAGATAACTGTAAATGCTAATATCATTGCATCTTTTATCATAGTCTCTGTATGACCATCCAAAGCATAGATCCCATATCCAATTACCATATACACAGCAAAATAATATTTTAAATCTAAAAGTACAGCTATCCCATGTTCTATTGGCTGCTTTTTTCTTAACTGATAGGTCAATCTTATCTTTTCTTTTCCCACTTTTTTTCACCTCCTCATAAGATAACTATTTTTGTAACTATTTCTTTATGTCCAAACTGTTAGGAATTGTTGAGAAATAACTTTTTAATAGTGCACAGATGTTTCTTCGAAAGTACTACTATACCTCTCTTATCTCTCCATATCATATGTACTAAAATATGGGAGCAGTTCTTTTTTTATTGGTATTTCTTCCTCCTCATATCTTGGCATAATCCAATAACAGTTCTCCCCTTCTTTTTGCTTCTGCAAAATGGTTTGTTGCAGTTCCTCCCTGCTTTCTCTTGAAATAAGAATACATACTGCTTCTTTATTCTGTGACTTTTTTTTCATTAATTCTATCACAGAACACATCTCTATATTTGTATCAATCAATGCCAGTGTCTCATCTATTTTCCTACTGTAATCTTTTCTTGCCCCTAATGGCACTCTGGCATTTTCTTTTGTTATACTGAAACAGCCATTACTTTCTAATTCTACCTGAACACCTTCCGTTAACAGTTTTTCTGCCAGAGTAGCTGCAATCCGAATACACTGTTCTTCCATATCTTTTTCTCTGTAAGCAAATCGAGATTTTAGATTTAGTATTATCCTGACAGAACGATTTGCTGTATGATCTTTTACATTGACCTGAAGATTTCCTGTTTTTGCTGTTGCTTTCCAGTTGACCATTTTCATACTATCATAACTTTGGTATTCTCTAATTCCTGAAAACTCAAAAGGATCCTGATACAATCTCTGTTGTGATAATACCATTCCCATAATATTCTGGTAAGGAATCTGCAATTGTTTCAGAGGAAGATGTCTTGGATAAACAATTAATGAACTGTTTTTTTCCAAATGAAATACATAAAATTCTGACAAAAACAAATCACTGCCAATCATATCTATGTCTTCAACTGTATAAAAACCTCTATGACTGCATATAATAGGGAGCTTTCTCCTTACTTTCTGGTACATCATCGCAGATAAAATATCATTTCGATAGTATTTATCTGTAACGCTTCCTTCTTCCACTTCATCAAATACCAACTCTTTTGCTGTTGTAAACTTTACTTTGAGCATGGGAAGCGGGAGTATCTTTTCATTTCTCAGTTCTTCATGCAAATAAACAGTATCCCCTTCCACAGCATGACTGATAGGAAAAAAAATATCTATAGTTAGTCGTTTATTCCAGAATTTTCTATATAACCAGTTTTGCATCCAGAACAACAGACAGACACCCACCAATGCTGCAACCAGACCTAACATATCAACCACTCTCCTGTCTGAAATTTTATTCTCCTCCGCTTAGCGTGTGTTTGAAAATTGCTTGTTACAAGATGTATGTCACAATTTGTGGGGATTTGTTCCAAATTCATGAGGTGCAGCAGTCTGCATGGAATGAATCCGGCAAATATCCATACAAAGTGGGACATGCAGATTGGGGCAATGCATTTTAAAACACGCTCTAGGAACTGCTAAGAAATAACTTTTAAATAGTGTGCAGGATGTTTCTTCGAGAGTGCCGCTCAAAAATCAAGTACATAGCAGGCTATGTAACTGATTTTTGAATGGTGTTATCGAAAAAAGACAAACCAATATTAAAAGTTTTCCTTATGGTAGGTTTTTTGACTTAAAATCCTCTGTAGGTACTTCTACAGTCCCAATACATTCCTTGATTAATTCCGTCTTTTCTTCCTTGCTGTAAAATCCGCTTCCTGCTGTAATGCGATGTGCCATAACATAAGGTGCTATATATTTTATATCTTCCGGGATAACATAATTCCTTCCCTGGATTGCCGCATATGCCTGCACACTTCGGAATAATGCAAGGCTTCCTCTCGGACTGACACCAACAGCTATCTTTTTATTTTTTCTTGTGGATTGTACCACCTGTACCAGATATCGGCTGACAACTCTGCTCACTTCTATTGATTTTATATTTTGCTGCATTTCTAATAATTCTTCCCTGCTGCATACTGCTTTTAATTGTTCTATTGGATTCTCCTGCCTGAACCGCTCTAACATCTGTATTTCCTCTTCTTCTTCCGGAAGCCCCATCGAAAGTTCCATCATAAAACGATCTAATTGTGCTTCTGGAAGCGGAAAAGTTCCTGCTGTTTCCACCGGATTCTGTGTGGCAATAACAAAAAAAGGCTTTTCTAACACTTTTGTTTCACCATCTACCGTAATCTGTGCTTCTTCCATACATTCTAACAAACCGGACTGTGTTCTTGGTGTGGCACGGTTAATCTCATCTGCCAATAAAATATTAGAAAATACGGGACCTTTTCTAAATACAAATTCTCCTTCCTTTGCATTATAATAATGTATTCCTGTTACATCAGAGGGTAATAAATCAGGTGTAAACTGTATTCTGTTAAAACAAAATGCCAAAGATTTTGCCAAAGATTTTGCCAATACCGTTTTTCCTGTTCCCGGAACATCTTCTAACAGAACATTTCCTCCTGCTAACAAAGTAGTTAATACCAACTCAATCACATCATTTTTCCCAATAATTACTTTCTGTATGCTGCCTTTGACTTGGCTGCATTTGCTTTGAATCTCTTTTATTTCCATATAATACCTCCTCTAGAGTGTGTTTGAAAATTGCTTGTTACAATCTACTAATTACTTATATATAGTATCATACCATAAATAATAAAAAGGGGCTGTCGGGAAATAGATAGCCTAAAAGGGGATAGATGAAACTCGCAGA
>CAYRAV010000125.1:0-4243 GCA_964422365.1 uncultured Lachnospiraceae bacterium
ACAAAATCTTTAAAAGCAGCAATTCTATTTTCGAAAGTAATGAAATCAGGATGTTCGCAGATTCCTGTGTCTAGCACGGCAATACCAATATTGTTTCCCTGATATCCCTGACTGTGTATATCTTTTATATGAAGAATTGTGTTAGAACGTCTCATGATGATGCACCCATTTCTTATAGTTTTATATCAATAGAAATTCAGATAAGATTATAAGGATGTATTCCGTTTTTTGATTTCCAATTTTATTATATGTGAATAGTAGTGAAATGTGAAAAGTCATTATTATCACAATTGGAACCTGTTTGAAAATTCATTGTCACAATCGGCATAGCCACTTTGTGCGGATATTTGGTACAAATTCATTCAATACAGCCTGCTACACCGTATGAATTTGGAGCAAATTCTCCATAAATTGTGACACATATTTTGTAACAAGCAATTTGCAAATACGCTCTAAGAGGATTTATATAAATCCTTCATGATAGAATCTATGGTGAAAATAAATTATAAAAATTTTAATATGCTATTACAATGAATATTAAGTAATTAGAGCAGCTAAACTTATCTATTTTACTGATAGCATTATTCCCAAGATTTCAATACAGCCTGTTTTTGAATTTCCTCATTTTTAAGGATTACACTCCGAAACCTGTCAATGTCTCCACAGCATCTGTGATATCTCCGAAACCTATATAAAATACGTATTTTCCTAAATAGTCTAATCACAATTGGTACTTCCCCATATACCTGGCATTTATGCAGCTTAGCGAACAGTAAACTGAAAATAGTGGAAAACTCAAAAGCCTGTTACACTTACATTTGTAAAGAAGCACTCTGAAAAAATATGTTATGCTTCACTGTCCAAGCATAATGTTTATCATACTGTATATGAAAAAATTATAGTAGAAAACTGATATTAAAAAAAATGATAAAATTGGATATATTAATAGTATCATTTTTTCGATATAATGCAGTAAGATATAGTTTTAGGAATATATTTATTAAGAAACTATACATAAATTATATTTAGCAATATATCAATGGGATAATATCATAGTAAATGCATGAACTATAAAATGCACAAAAATCTGTTAGACAAAAACCGATGTTGCCTTTTGAAAATTTCAAATTTTGATTTTGAAAAGTTAAAATTGTTCAGAGAGCATTTTTTATTGAGTGCAATCTAATATTTTTGTGAGAATTTACAATGATGCGTTACTATGGGGATAATACACAGAGTGAAAAGTTTGATTAGAGAGAATAAATATAGAAAGAGTGATATGATGAGCAAAAGAACAAAAAAAATGGTGTTAACTGCGTTAATGATGTCTATGGTGTATGTGGCGACTACAATGATCAAGATTCCCACACCAACAATGGGCTATATTCATTTTGGTGATTGTGTAGTACTGCTTTGTGGATATTTGCTAGGACCTGGGTTAGGTGCATTAGCAGCTGGTATTGGTTCTATGTTTTCAGATGTTTTAAGTCCTTATATCATATATGCACCAGGTACTTTGATAATCAAGGCTCTGAATGCAATAGTTGCATCAAATGTATTTATTATACTGATGAAGAGCAGAAAGAATGATTCTAAAAAGGTAAGCAGTCGTTATTGCACAATGTCTTTATTAATTTCTGGGATATTAGCTGAAATAATTATGGTTCTTGGGTATTTTGGTTATGATATTTTAGTAGCAGTTGTTTTAAATAGGGAAGCAGATAGGATGACATTAGCAGTAGGTATTATTTATGCGGCAGCTAGTGTTCCATTTTATATTATAAAAGCATTGGTTAATATTGTTATTGCAACAATATTATATCCAATATTGAAACGTGTCTGAAAATCACTTGTTACAGGAGTGTGTATCAAAGATAGGGGATTTATTTAAAATTTATGTGAGAGGATGAACTGCACCGATTGAATATAAGATAAATAGCAATTCGGGCATACCACAATTCATGCCTATCCAGGCTGGCGGATTTTGTCCGATAAAGTATGGATATTTGCCCCAAATTCATTCAATGTAGCCAGCTACACCTCATGAATTTGAAACAAATCCCCCACAAATTGTGACATACATCTTGTAATAAGCAATTTTCAAACACACTCTAGTATAAGTGAAGCTGGTTTGTCCTTGATGGTATTATTGATAAAGCAATGTTTTACAGTTTTCTGTATGATTTTTTGCTATACTGACAGCTTGGTGTTTTGGAACTTTCATGTATTAAGTGGTTAAGACAGGAAGAGGGAAGGTAAATATTTACTTAGATTCTTGTTGTTGACTCTGTCTCATTAACATGTTAAATTAGAAATATATGTGAAAAAATTCGGATATCGAAAGGGGAACAAACATGAAAGAACAAACAATTCCATATAAAATTTATCTTGAAGAAAGTGAAATGCCAAAACAGTGGTATAATGTTCGTGCAGATATGAAAAATAAGCCGGCACCATTGTTAAATCCAGCTACATTTCAGCCAATGACAGCAGAAGAATTAGGACATGTTTTCTGTGATGAATTGGTAAAACAAGAATTGGACAATACCAATCAATATATTGATATTCCAGAAGAAATTCAAAATTTTTATAAAATGTATCGTCCAGCTCCGTTGGTAAGAGCCTATTGTTTGGAGAAAAAATTACAAACACCTGCAAAAATTTATTACAAATTTGAGGGAAATAATACAAGTGGCAGTCATAAGTTAAATTCAGCCATTGCTCAGGCATATTATGCAAAAGAGCAAGGATTAAAAGGTGTTACTACAGAAACAGGCGCTGGACAGTGGGGAACAGCATTATCAATGGCTTGTTCTTATTTGGATTTAGATTGTAAAGTATATATGGTTAAGGTTTCTTATGAACAGAAGCCATTTAGACGTGAAGTAATGCGTACGTATGGAGCAAGTGTAACACCGTCACCATCTGAGACAACAGAAATAGGTAAAAAGATTTTAGCAGAACATCCGGGGACAGGAGGAAGTTTAGGTTGTGCTATTTCTGAAGCGGTAGAAGCTGCTACATCGACAGAAGGCTATCGTTATGTGCTTGGAAGTGTGCTTTCACAAGTTATGCTGCACCAATCTGTTATTGGAATAGAGACAAAAATTGCAATGGATAAATATGGGATTAAGCCGGATATGATTATTGGATGTGCTGGCGGCGGATCTAACCTGGGAGGACTGATTGCACCTTTTATGGGAGAAAAGCTAAGGGGAGAAAATGATTATAAATTTATTGCTGTGGAACCTGCATCTTGTCCGAGCCTGACAAGAGGAAAGTTTGTATATGATTTTTGCGATACAGGAAAGGTCTGCCCATTATCGAAAATGTACACATTAGGAAGTGGATTTATACCTTCTCCAAATCATGCGGGCGGATTACGATATCATGGAATGAGTTCCGTCTTATCACAGTTATATGATGATGGATTCATGGAAGCACGTTCTGTGGAACAGACTTCTGTGTTTGAGGCAGCAGAGCAGTTTGCAAGAGTGGAGGGGATTCTTCCCGCACCAGAAAGCAGTCATGCAATTCGTGTTGCTATTGATGAGGCTATGAAGTGCAAAGAGACAGGTGAAGAAAAAACAATTTTATTCGGATTGACAGGCACAGGATATTTTGATATGTTTGCTTATGAAAAATTTCATAATGGAGAAATGACAGATTATATTCCAACAGATACAGATTTGCAGGTTGGTTTTGATGGAATTCCAAAACTTTCATAAAAAGAGTTGTAACTATTTTTGAAATATGCTATACTGAAAAAGTATGTGTATTAGACAAGTTAATTCGTTTGATATAATTTGATATAAAATGAAAAGGCAATAATAGCAGTAATGAAAATGCATTTATATGGTTAGAAGAGAAAAGCAGCATTTGATTCTCTAATCATTTGCATTTGGATAAATGATAAAATATTTATAGTGGAGGTCAGAAATGGTAGCAGAAAAGTTAAGCAAAATTTTGGGAAAAGAAATCAGTGCATGTTCTAATGAGGAAATTTATGTAGCTTTGTTGAAAATGACAAAAGATGAGCTGGCAGGAAAAGGTTATAATGAAGGAAAGAAAAAAGTTTATTATATTTCTGCGGAATTTCTAATTGGTAAACTATTATCTAACAACTTGATTAATCTAAGGATTTATAAGGAAGTAAGCGAAACATTAAAAGCAAATGGTAAGAACCTGGCAGAAATTGAAGAATGTGAATTAGAGCCATCTTTAGGAAATGGTGGTCTTGGAA
>CAYRAV010000126.1:0-4182 GCA_964422365.1 uncultured Lachnospiraceae bacterium
TATCATGATGAAGATTATATAGAGATTGCTTTTTATGAGAAAAAAGATGGTTATGCGGCATGTTATGATCTGCATCCGTATGAAGATGAATAGAGAAAGGGATAAGAATGAATAGTAAAAATTAATTTGTGTAATGACAAGCTTGTATCAAGGGGGCAGGATTCATGTCGGGTGTCTGCCGGATAGAAACAATGGTTCAACTGTTACTAAGAGTTTTCTCTTTTTGCAACATTTCAGTTTTTAATAAAGTGTTATAAATATAACAGTTCATAAAGGACAGATAGGATATAGAATGTTTATAGCTAAAGGAATGGAGAGATAAAATGAAAAAAACAATGACCAAACTATTCGCCTGCGGTCTGTGTGCTGTCATGTTAAGCAGCTGCAGTACGCAGGGAACACAAAAGATTACGAATATGGATAAGCAGGAAACAAATGAAACAACTGAAACCACATCAATTGATCTTGTGACAAAAATTAAAGCAAAGTATACCGAAACTGAAACAGTAGATTATACAGAACCAATGTATAATATGGACAAGGACCATACATTTACTTATGAAAATTTATCAGACAGACTTTTACAGCAGTATCTGCATGATTGTTTTGTTGTTTATTGTGACAGTGATTTTAAGCACCAAGTGAATATTTCCATTGATGCTGATTATGAAACAAAGTCAGTAACAATTGGACCGCAAATGGTATTCAATTATGAAGCGGATGGGAGTATGGTTTCAGATGGAACATGGGGAAGCAAAAGTAAATTTTGGTTAATGCAAAAAGCAGACCTCAAGACAGGAGAAATGTTAGATAAACCGATTGTAACTGTATTTAGCACAAAAGAGGAGATGGACACTCCGACTTTAGAACAGAAAGTAAATGAAAATGGAGTTTATACATTAAGCTGGTCGGAAATAGAAGATGCAGATTATTATGAGGTATATGAGTATAGAGAAAATGCAGATTATTCCACTATTGAGGTAACAACAGAAAATACCTCCTGTACTTATGATGAATTCAAAACTTTAAAAGATTGGGAGAAACATTTTAAGGAAACATACAGGGATACAGAGATTGATGTAGATGATCCGACACAATGGCGCATGAATATTGGGTTAGAGGAAGATAAGATATACTTTGTTGTTGCAAGAACATATGATGGAAAAAAATCAGGAATGAGCAATTTTTGTACCGTAGGAGATATTAGCAAACAGATACCGTATACAGTGAGCGAAGAGTTTCAAGAGTCTAAAAGAAAATATGAGGGAGACAGTGCATTGGCACTTCCTGTTTATATAGATATAGAAATGTTAGATGGTTCTATTGGAACGTTTTTAATTGAGTACCATGGAGCAGAAGTTATGCTGTTCACAGATGGTACAATACATATAAACTCTACCATTAAGAATCTTCCAATTGAAATGAGTGAAGAAATTATTTTTAGTGGTATGGAATATGAGGAATTTTTGAAAGATATGGAAAATGTGACCAAAAGGCAGGATGAACTTGCTGCGAAGTCAGTTACTGTGAAGAAAGAGATAAATGTACCATATTTACCAGACAAAGATTATGAAGTGCCTGTAGAGAGCGAGACAACAGAAGCACCAAAAGAAATGGTTGATTCCGAGAAAAAAAATGACAGAGGTTTTAACCTTTCAGAGGAAGTGGAAGATACTGTATATGCCAATTCTGCATTAAGTGAGTGGATTGCTCTTAATATGCTCGGACATCAGGAGGAAATCTATTTAGGAGATTTTGCAGAAAGTTCGGATTCTGAAAAGTTGATGGATGCAGTTATGGAAGCATATACACAAAATCCTTTGATTGGAATTATGAAAAATGCAGACTATAATTATAAGAAAAGAGTATTGGAAGTGCAGTATGCTTTATCAGCAGAAGAAACTAGCCAGATGCAAGAGGAATCGCTAAAGAAAGCGGAAGAAATCGTGCATAGTATTATAAAGGACAGCATGAGTGATTATGAAAAGGAAGAAGCCATTAACCAATATATTTGTGAAAATGGAACATATAATGATGAAATCTTGAAATATATTAACCCGGATGGAACGATCGATACAGAAGCAGTAGAGCGATTTGCAAATTCCTTTACACCATACGGAATTCTTGTAGAAAATATTGGTGTCTGCGAGTCTTATGCAGAGGCATTTCTGTTACTTGCAAAGAAATCGGGGATAGATGCTGTGATTGTAACAGGAACATTAGAGGGGGTTAACCATGAATGGAATCGTGTGAATATAGAGGGGCAATGGTATGCTATGGATGTTACAAACAATGACTGCGAGAATTTGCCAAACTGTTATTTTAATTTACCAGATCAGTTAGCAGATACTATGTTATTGCAAAATAAAGATGCATTTCTTGATTCTTACATTTCACAATATACAGCAAAAGGTATGAATTTTGAATATTATACAAAACATTCTTTGACAGCTGCAGATGTTTCCGAGGCTGTAGAGATGCTTGTAACAGAACTTTCTAAAAAAGAGGCAGCAATAGTACGTGTACAGGAAGAATCAGATGAAGACACAATAGAAGAAATCGTAAAGGATACATTCAAACAGGCAGAAGTATCTTCAGGACAGTATTATTACAAAGCAGGTGTATTATCTTTGAAGAGATAGAATAAAGAAATTATCTCACGTGCATATTGCACCATTGTTTCTTCATGGCTGAACTGTAATATGATATAATTGATAATTTACAAATTATATTGCAAAAAATATAGTTTTCCATTATAGTAATGTAAGAATGTAATACAATGAGAAAAAAGACAAAGGATGGAAAATTGTGAAAGTAATATGTGGAACCCAGGAATATGAAATGGAAGAAGTTGTAGAACGATACAGCACAATGCTTTTTCGGCTTGCTATGGTAAAAATGAAGAACAAAGAAGATGCACAAGATGTGGTACAGGATACTTTTTTGCGTTTGTTGATGCAGGTGCAAAAGGGAAAAGGTTTTCAGGAAGAGGAACATTTAAAGGCGTGGCTGCTTAAAGTTGCTGCCAATCGTGGAAAGTCAATCCTTACTATGGCATGGAACAGGCGTACAGAAGGGATGGATAGTTTAAAGGAAATGGAAGCACCAGAGCAAAAGCCTGACTATGCATATGAGTATGTTATGCGGCTTCCAGAAAAATATAGAGTGGCAATTAATTTATTTTACTATGAACAGCTTACAACAGAGCAGATTGCAGAGATTATGAAAACCAAACCTGCAACGGTACGTTCCTATCTGCACAGAGGACGCGAAAAATTAAAAAAAATGATGGAGGAGGGTGCCTAATGTGGGATGAAAAGCAATTTTTTAAGGATTATGAAAAAACGGTGGAGAGAATAAAGCCAGATGAAGCATTTGTAGAGCAGTTGAAAAATAAGATGAATCCGGACAATGTAGTTCGTATGAAAAAGAGACAAAGAATAAAATATATGGCTGTGGCAGCTTCTATTCTTTTGTGTATTTCTATTGGAGGAATAGGATGGAGTGTGTTTAGAACAATAGTCTCAAACGATGAGCAGGGGAATGTTTCCTATCAGGGACAGATAAATGCTGGTAAAGAAGATAAGGCACACTTTGGAAAAGGTGAAGAAATTGATTCTGTACTTTTAAAAGTGCTTTCAATGATAGAGGATGAGAATAATATAGTAGACAATGAGCAAGGCAATTCATTATCACCGCAGGAGCGGATGCAATTGATGGAAATGTTAAAAAACGCTAAAAAAGCAGAAAACCCAGAGCAATTATCTGTAGAGCATTTTTTGGAGAATGGTATCGTCTATTATTGTGTTGGAGAAGAAACAGTGAAGATTACTGTTTGTGAAGAAAAGTATGTTATAATTGCGGATAAGGTATATGTAATTGGAGAATAAATTGTCCATTCCAAAAAAGTATTTTCGTAACAGTTTACAACTGGCTAAACTGTTACGTATTTTCCACTAATGTGTCTATTTTGGCAAATGGTACCATACAGTTAGATTGTGATGATATGCTTTGTGCTGAAAAATAAAGTATGAATGAACCTGGTCAAATTATTACATATAGGTGGATGAAAGTGAAAAGGGGCTGTCGTATTAAAATCAAATGATATCATATATGGGTTATAGCTGACATACCATCATACATGCTATAGGTAATTAGAATGTTGGAAATAAAGGCTTTATT
>CAYRAV010000127.1:0-4170 GCA_964422365.1 uncultured Lachnospiraceae bacterium
CAAATAGAAGGTATATGGAATGATGGTTCAAAAGTTGGAATACATGTAATCTCTTCCTCCACATAACCCGGATTCATTGCCATATAGTGATCAAATAAAATTTCTCCATCACTAACTGGAACTCCTTTTATCTTAATTACATATTGATTAGGATTCAACTGAATATTATCACGCAAACGTATCATTGGTACAACACATCCTAGTTCCAAAGCAATCTGACGTCTAATCATTACGACACGATCTAGTAAATCTCCACCCTGATTAACATCTGCCAATGGTATAATACCATAACCAAACTCTAATTCTATTGGATCTACTTGCAATAAAGAGGCCACATTCTCTGGTCTTCTGACCTCATCCGCTTCACTTTCTTCAGCAGAAACTTCTTCCTCTAAATCTGCTTCTTCATTATGACTTGCAATCATTCTTGCAACTACAACAAACAACACACCATATACCGTAAAAACAACAGTGTCCAAAGGCGTTGTAAGTGCAAGAAAAATCATACTTGCACCTACCATATATAATACTTTTGGTATAGAAAACAGCTGTTGTACTAAGACATCTCCTATCTCTGCTTCTTTTGATGCTTTTGTTACCAGTAAACCTGTAGCCAATGAAATCATCAATGATGGAACCTGGCTTACCAATCCATCACCAATTGTTAAAATAGTATAATGCTGTAATGCTTCAGATGGTTCCATTCCCTGCAGCATAATTCCCAATACAAGACCTCCTACAAAGTTAACAACCGTAATAACTAACCCTGCCGTCGCATCTCCTTTTACATATTTTGTTGCACCGTCCATGGCTCCAAAAAAACTAGATTCATCCTGAATTTTTTGTCTTCTCGCTCTTGCTTCTATATCATTAATTGCTCCAGAATTCAAATCTGCATCAATTGCCATCTGCTTACCAGGCATCGCATCCAATGTAAAACGTGCTGTTACTTCTGACACTCTCTCAGAACCCTTGTTGATTACCATAAACTGCACTATAATCAATATTAAGAATACAATTGTACCAATGACTAAATTACCACCGCCAACAAACTCTCCAAATGTTTCAACAACATTACCTGGTTCCCCAGTTGTTAGAATTAACTTTGTTGATGATACATTAAGAGAGATTCTAAATATTGTCGTAAATAACAGTATGGTTGGAAAACTTGACATACTAAGTGCTTCCTTTGAAAATAATGCATTAAATAAAACAATCATGGCAATCGAAATATTAAGAGCTAATAAAGCATCCAACACTATGGATGGCATAGGAACAATAAAGAATATAATTGCAGCTAATAAGTATATTCCAATTGCCAGATCCCTTTTACTCATATTCGTTTGCCTCCTTTCAATCTATCTATATCATTTACAGTTCTATAAAATTTTCCTTTCACATTCCAGCCATTCAAACAATCATCACTTTCCTTCCAACTACGTCAATATTCTTATTAACATATCTTTCTCCACACTTGCAAATACTTTTCTTTACAAATTGCGAAATATATTGATGTTTTTTACACTTTATTACTATATCATAATTTTCAAAACAAGTCATCTTTTTTATGAAATTTTTTACGAAAATTATACAAATCTGTCTTTAGTAAACACATTTCTCTATGCAGATGGTATCTCTATTTCTACATAGCCAAACTGTTATAAAAATTAAATTTTTCCTTGCAATTCATACACATATGCCAATACTTCAGCTACCATCTGGTATAATTCTTCTGGAATTTCCTGTCCAATCTCTACATTATAATATAACATTCTTGCCAATGGTTTATTTTCTACAATTTCTATTTTATTTTCTCTTGCAATATCTTTAATTTTATTTGCAAGAAAATCTGCTCCTTTTGCTATGACAACAGGTGCATTACTGACTTCTCTATCATATTTTATCGCAACTGCCAAATGTGTAGGGTTTGTAATGACAACATCTGCCTCAGGTAATGACTGCATCATTCTTCTTTGGGAAACCTCTCTCATTTTTTGACGAATCTTACCCTTTATCTGTGGGTCTCCTTCTGAGTTTTTATACTCATCTTTTACTTCCTGTTTTGTCATTTTCATATCATTTTTAAATTTATATTTCTGATATGCAAAATCTATAAATGCTATTACCATAAAAAATATACTGATTTTTAACCCCAAATCAATAATAGTACTGCCAATTAACAAAATTGCCTGATTCAGTGACACATTGTACAATTCAAATAAAAAATTCCATTTACCCTTTAATGTGTCAATAACTACATATCCTAATACAAGCACTTTTGCAACGGACTTCAGCAGCTCCATTATTTTATCTTTACTAAATAAACGTTTCATTCCACTGACAGGATTAAACTTACTAAATTTAGGACGTAATGTTTTGGATGTAGGTCTCCATTTTACCTGAACTAAATTCAAAATAAACGCAATTAAAAAAGAAATAATATATATTGGAAAAGATGACAGCAAAATCTGTTTTAATCCGTAAATAACATAGGAATGTGCTATATTTACATTAAATACTTCTGCTTCTATCTTACTAATATTACTATAACTTTCTTTAAATACACCTAAAAAATTATTGCCAATAAAGCCAACCGCAATCTTCAGTATTAGAAAAAGTCCCAATAACATGCATGCTGTTATTAGATCCATACTCTTCGCAACCTGGCCTTCACTTCTGGCATCTTTTAATTTTTTTGGTGTTGCCTGCTCTGTTTTTTCTCCTCCTGCACCCTCTTTTGCAAACAACTGTAAATCATATCTTATATAAAATTTTTGTTTTTCCATTAATTCACATATCTCTCTTTCACGAACTGCTATGGTGTCATTGCATTTACGATCGACTCCATCATGGTACGCATTTCACTAAATATAAATTCTGAAATCTGTGGTATGCTTTGAATTGCAATCGTTAAAATAAATAGTCCAACAAATACTTTTAGCTGCATACCAATGACAAACATGTTCATTTGTGGTGCTACTTTAGCCAGAACACCCAAAACAACATTTACAACAAGCATAGACGCAAAAATTGGCAGAATAATTCGAAAACCAATAATAAAATATTCTGAAATAAACTTTAACATAATAAAATATATATTTCCACTAAATTTCACTTTACCAATTGGTATTATCTCAAATGCATATATAAAGGCTTTTAATATCTGATGATGCATATTAGTTATAACCAACATTAACATTACTAAATATGTATATAAATTAGCTGTAATCGTTGATTGCATATTCGCTACTGGATTCATTTCATTTACCATAGAAAAACCTATTTCCATATCCATAAGATGACCTGAAAAATTCAAAATATACGTACATATATTAGTCATATATCCGATTAGAATTCCTACTATAACTTCTTTTACAATCATACAGGCAAATTCTATTACTCCTACATACTCTATTGTACTATAAGGCAGAACATAGGTCATTAATATTGTAATAAAAATGCAGAATCCAATTTTAACATTTCTAGGAATATAGGTTAACCCAAAAAAAGGAGCTGTGAAAACAAAACCGCTAATCCTAACTAAAACTAGTAAAATGAATTCCAAATGTTCTACTGTAAAACTCATCGCTTTCTCCTATATATTGTGCTGTTCTTTTTTATATATCTTGTGGATTTATAAAGTTATACCTCTATGCATGAATATAATAATAGCTTTTCTCTCTCAATCATATATCAAAATTAACAATTAAGTTATTATATATTCTTAAAATTATCTTACATATAGACTAAAATTCTGACACAGATTCTCAAAAAATACTACTACATTATTCATCATCCATGAACCTGCAAGT
The DNA here is from genome assembly GCA_964422365.1 of uncultured Lachnospiraceae bacterium. Classification (GTDB taxonomy): domain Bacteria; phylum Bacillota; class Clostridia; order Lachnospirales; family Lachnospiraceae; genus CAYRAV01. Next base: position 3,813 of record CAYRAV010000127.1, read on the forward strand.
ATAATGACAACAAAAACACATAACAATTTAGGAACAAATGTTAATGTTTGTTCTTGTATCGATGTAACCGTCTGAAAAATGCTGACAATCAGTCCCACTATCAAGGAAACAATCAACATTGGTGCTGATGATTTAATAATCACCCATAAAGCTTCTCTTGCAATATCCATTACCACACCTTGACTCATATCCTACCTCAACCTTCACTTTCATTATATAAAATATTTTTTCCTAATAAAATGTTTTCACTAATTCTCCAATAACCAGATTCCAACCATCTGCAAGAATAAATAACAATATTTTAAATGGCATAGAAATCGTAGTTGGTGGTAACATCATCATACCCATAGACATTAAT
>CAYRAV010000128.1:0-3870 GCA_964422365.1 uncultured Lachnospiraceae bacterium
AATCATTTATTGTGAAGGTTCTAAAAACGGAGTTTATGTAGAAATTGCCATGCAGCATAATAGTTCTTACAATGAAGGATGTTATAGTTTTGTAAATAACATTACCACACCAGAAGGTGGAACTCATTTGGTTGGTTTTAAAAATGCCTTGACAAAAACATTTAACGATTATGCAAGAAAACAGAAAATACTAAAGGATAGCGAAGCAAATTTAACAGGAGAAGATATTCGTGAAGGTTTAACTGCCATTATTAGTATTAAGATAGGAGAACCACAGTTTGAAGGACAAACAAAACAAAAATTGGGAAATAGTGAGGCAAGAGGGGCTGTAGAGAGTATTTTTGCGGAACAGCTTACATATTTTTTAGAACAAAATCCAAGTGTAGGAAAAGTGATATGTGAAAAAGCAATTGTAGCACAAAGAGCGAGAGATGCAGCTCGTAAGGCAAGAGATTTAACAAGAAGAAAAACAGCATTAGAAGGAATGAGTCTTCCCGGAAAATTAGCAGATTGTTCTGACAAAAACCCAGAAAATTGTGAAATCTATATTGTCGAAGGAGATTCTGCTGGTGGTAGTGCAAAAACAGCGAGAGCCAGAGCAACTCAGGCAATTTTGCCATTACGTGGTAAAATTTTAAATGTGGAGAAATCAAGATTGGACAAAATCTTAGTGAATAACGAAATCAAAGCGATGATTACGGCATTTGGTACAGGTATTTATGAAGATTTTGATATTTCTAAGTTAAGATATCATAAAATCATTATTATGACGGATGCTGATGTAGACGGTGCACATATTAGCACATTACTATTAACATTTTTATATCGGTTCATGCCAGAATTAATCAAGCAGGGATATGTGTATCTGGCACAGCCTCCTCTTTACAAAGTAGAAAAGAATAAATCAGTTTATTATGCCTACAGTGATGAAGAATTGAATAAGATTTTAACAGATATTGGACGGGATAACAGCAATAAAATCCAGCGTTACAAAGGTCTTGGAGAAATGGATGCAGAGCAGTTATGGGAAACAACTATGGATCCAGAAAAACGTATTTTGCTTCGGGTTACAATGGATGAAGACCAAGAATCAGAAATTGATGTGACATTTACTACACTAATGGGTGACAAAGTAGAGCCGCGTCGGGAATTTATAGAAGAAAATGCAAGATTCGTTAAGAATTTGGATATTTAAAAAATGGAGGAAGTTAAATGGATGAACATATCTTTGATAAGGTACATGAAGTAGACTTAAAAAAGACCATGGAAACATCATATATCGATTATGCGATGTCAGTTATTGCAGCACGTGCATTGCCAGATGTTCGTGATGGATTAAAACCGGTTCAGCGAAGAATTTTATATGCAATGATTGAGTTAAATAATGGTCCAGATAAGCCTCATCGTAAATGTGCACGTATCGTCGGTGATACAATGGGTAAATACCATCCTCACGGTGACAGTTCTATTTATGGTGCTTTGGTTAATTTAGCACAGGAATGGTCTACAAGATATCCATTAGTGGATGGTCATGGAAATTTTGGTTCAGTGGATGGTGATGGTGCTGCGGCAATGCGTTACACAGAAGCAAGATTAAGTAAAATCTCTATGGAGATGCTTTCTGATATTAACAAAAATACAGTTGACTTTGTACCAAACTTTGATGAAACAGAGAAAGAACCAACGGTATTGCCGTCAAGATTTCCAAACCTTCTGGTAAACGGGACATCAGGAATTGCAGTTGGTATGGCAACAAATATTCCACCACATAATCTAACAGAAGTAATTAATGCAGTCATAAAAATTATCAATAATATTGTAGAAGAAGATAGAGAAACTGCGATAGAGGAAATTTTGACAATTGTAAAGGGACCGGATTTTCCAACAGGGGCCACTATTCTTGGCATGAGAGGGATTGAAGAAGCATATCGCACCGGACGAGGAAAAATCAGAGTACGTGCAGTAACAGATATCGAAACTATGTCAAATGGAAAAAGCCGTATTGTAGTGACAGAACTTCCATACATGGTAAATAAAGCGAAATTAATTGAAAAAATTGCTGAATTACACAGAGATAAAAAGATAGATGGAATAACGGAATTGAGGGATGAATCTGATAGACAAGGTATGAGAATCTGCATTGAACTACGCAGGGATGTAAATGCCAATGTAATATTAAATCAGTTATTCAAACATACCCAGCTACAGGATACATTTGGTGTTATTATGTTAGCATTGATAAACAATGAACCAAAAGTAATGAATTTACTTGAAATGCTGCAATATTATCTTGCACACCAGGAGGAAGTTGTAACAAGAAGAACACAATATGATTTAAATAAGGCAGAAGAAAGGGCACATATTTTAAAAGGATTACTGACTGCCTTAGATTATATTGATGAAGTAATCAACATTATCAGAGGTTCTAAAAATGGAGCAGAAGCAAAAGAAAAATTAGTGGAACGTTTTGAATTAGATGATGTACAGGCACAGGCAATTATTGATATGAGACTTCGAGCGTTAACAGGTTTAGAACGTGAGAAACTTGAATCAGAATTTTCAGAATTAAGTAAGAAAATAGAAGAATACAAAGCAATTCTGGCAGACCGGCATTTACTACTAGGAGTAATCAAAGAAGAGTTAAGTATTATTCGTGATAAATATGGTGATGAAAGAAGAACTAAGATAGGTTATGATGTATATGATATTTCTATGGAAGATTTGATTCCAAAAGAAAATACAGTTATTGCAATGACAAGCCTTGGATATATCAAACGTATGACAATAGATAACTTTAAAAGCCAGAACAGAGGCGGTAAAGGTATCAAAGGAATGCAGACTTTAGAGGAAGATTATATTGAAGATTTATTAATGACAACCACTCATCATTATATTAATTTCTTCACCAATACAGGAAGAGTCTACCGTTTGAAGGCTTATGAAATCCCCGAGTCAGGAAGAACAGCCAGAGGAACAGCCATTGTAAACCTGTTACAGCTGCAGCCGGGAGAAAAAATTACAGCGATTATTCCAATTAAAGAGTATCCCAAAAATAAATTTTTATTTATGGCAACAAAGAAGGGGATTGTAAAGAAAACATCATTGACGGATTACGCTAATGTCAGAAAAACAGGACTACAGGCAATCAATCTTCGTGAAGATGATGAACTTATTGAAGTGAAAGCAACAAATGGCAAAAAAGATATTTTCTTAATAACAAAGAATGGTCAGTGTATTCGTTTCCAGGAAAATGATGTACGTCCAACAGGAAGAACTTCTATGGGTGTGATTGGGATGAATCTTGCTTTTGATGATGAAGTCATAGGAATGCAGCTTCATACACAGGGAGACTATTTATTATTGGTTTCTGAACATGGTTTGGGAAAACGTACCTCCATTAAAGAATTTAGTGTGCAGCATAGAGGTGGCAAGGGTGTAAAATGTTATAAAATAACAGAAAAAACCGGAAATGTAGTAGGTGTGAAGGCAGTCAACCAAGAAAATGAAATTATGATGATTACCACAGAAGGTATTATTATTAGAATTATGTGCAGTCAGATTTCAGAAATTGGAAGAATCACATCTGGTGTCAAATTAATGGATTTAGATTCTGAAAAAGATGTCACAATTGCAAGTATTGCAAAAGTAAGAGAGAGTGGTGAAAACACTTCACAAGAAGAAGTATTAAAAAAGTTAGAAGAAGAACTTGAAGAAGAAGATAGAGAACAGGCAGCAGACAACGAAATAATTACAGAACCGCCTGAAACATCAGAACCACCAGAAGTAATCAAAGATTTAATCAAAAGGGCAAAAGAAGACCAAAAGGAAAAATAATAAAAGGAGGCTGTCGTATGAAGCAAAAGTATACGA
>CAYRAV010000129.1:0-3839 GCA_964422365.1 uncultured Lachnospiraceae bacterium
TTCTTATCATTTCTTCTGTGTAATCCTCTATCCCCTGAGGCGGACATATGGTGATATATGCTTCTAGCATGTCTTCTGATACTCTAACAATTGTCTGATCTTGATCTGTACGACCATTTGCCTCCATATAAAGACCCCCTTTTTTCAAAATTTTATTGTATCTTACCTATTCAAAATCACTATTTACAATTTGTCAGAAATCCCCATAAACGAAATATTATACTAACTCTATGCTCAATCTTGAATAGAATGCACTTTTTTTTATTATACCCTCTTTCTTTTATATTTTCAAACAATATTCTATAGTTTTATCTGCTCTTTTACAGTTTTATTCCCAAAAGCAGCAAACCTAGAGCGTGTCTGAACATTGCTTGTCACAAGATGTGCGTCACGATTTGCGGGGGATTTGGTCCAAATTCATGAGGTATAGATTCAAACACGCTCTAGCAGAAATGCTTGTATTTGTATCTGACTGAAATTTAATATAACTTGCCCACGTTTACAGCTGCTTTTTATATTATTTTTTTAACTGTGCCAATCTCTCCACCACTTGCTCCATCATCTCTGTATATTTTTGCAGCTTTTGTTTTTCTTCGTTGATTTTTGCTTCTGGTGCCTTGCTAATGAATTTTTCATTGCTTAACATTCCATTGACACGTTTTAATTCACTTTCTAATCTCTTTTGTTCTTTTTCTAAACGCTGCAATTCTTTTTCAATATCAATTAATTCTGCAAAAGGCATATAAATTGTTGCTCCTGCAATCACTGTTGATACTGCATCTTCTGCAATGCCTGACTTATCTGCCTGAATCAATACTTCATTGGCATATCCTAATGTTGCAAAGAATACTTTACTTGTTTGAAAAATAGTTCTAATTGTTTCACTATCAGATACAATGATAACAGTTGCTTTTTTACTAGGCGGTACATTCATTTCTGCTCTTACATTACGAATACCTTTTACTGCTGTCTTAATCATTTCTACTGCCTCTTCTTCTTTTTTAAAGGCTAACTCTTCCTGATATGCAGGCCATGATGCAATCATAATAGATTCTGCTTCCTGTACCCCCATTGCTTCCTGCAGGGTGCAGAAAATTTCCTCTGTGATAAACGGCATATATGGATGTAATAATTTTAATGATGTCATAAGTACTGTTTTTAATGTCCATACAGCAGCAGTCTTTGTTTCATCCTCTTCGTGATACAATCTTGGTTTTACCATTTCAATATACCAATCACAAAATTCTTCCCAAACGAAATCATAAATTTTTTGTACTGCAATTCCCAAATCATAATGTTCCATATTTTCAGTAACTTCTCTTATCAAAGAATTTACTTTTGATAAAATCCATTGATCTGCTTGTGTCAGTTTTGTCATATCTAGATTTGCCAAATCACCAGCATGCTCTAAATTCATCATAATAAAACGGGAAGCATTCCATACTTTATTGGCAAAATTTCTGCTTGCTTCTACTCTCTCATAATAGAAACGCATATCATTTCCAGGTGCATTTCCTGTAATTAATGTAAGTCTCAGGGCATCTGCACCATATTTATCTATAATTTCTAATGGATCAATTCCATTTCCGAGAGATTTACTCATCTTGCGGCCCTGTGAATCCCGAACAAGACCATGAATCAATACTGTATGGAATGGTGATTTTCCTGTATGTGCATAACCTGAAAATACCATACGAATTACCCAGAAAAATATAATATCATATCCTGTCACCAATACATCTGTTGGATAAAAATAATCTAACTCTTCTGTCTGGTCAGGCCAGCCTAATGTGGAAAATGGCCACAATGCAGAACTGAACCATGTGTCTAGGGTATCTTCATCCTGTGTCAGATGTGTATGTCCGCATTTTGGACATATTTCTGGTTTTTCAGAAGCTCTTGCAACAATTACTTCTCCACATTTATCACAATAATAAGCAGGTATTCTGTGCCCCCACCATAACTGTCTTGATATACACCAATCCCTGATATTTTCCAGCCAGTGAAGATAAGTCTTATCAAAACGTTCCGGCACAAATTTTAACTCTCCGCTTTTCAATGCATCAATAGCCGGTTTTGCCAGTTCTTCCATTTTTACAAACCACTGCTGTTTAATCAAAGGCTCTACTGTAGTCTTGCATCTGTCATGTGTTCCTACATTATGCACATGATCTTCTACTTTTACTAATAGCCCTAAACTGTCCAATTCTGCCACAATCTGTTTTCTTGCTTCATAACGGTCTAATCCTTCATATTTTCCGCCTTTTTCATTGATGGTAGCATCATCATTCATAATATTGATTTCTTCTAAATTATGACGTTTTCCAACTTCAAAGTCATTTGGATCATGTGCAGGTGTAATCTTTACCACACCTGTTCCGAATTCTTTGTCTACATATGCATCTGCTACAACCGGAATTTCCTTATTTACAATTGGAAGCAGAACTTTCTTTCCTATGATATGCTGATAACGTTCATCATCAGGATGTACTGCAACTGCTGTATCCCCTAACATTGTTTCCGGTCTTGTTGTAGCAATTTCTACAAACTCATCCGTACCTGCAATCGGATATTTGATGTGCCAGAAATGTCCAGCCTGTTCCTCATGTTCCACCTCTGCATCAGAAATAGATGTTTGGCATACAGGACACCAGTTAATAATTCTGGACCCTTTATAAATATATCCCTCTTTATGCAGCTTTACAAAGACTTCTTCTACTGCTTTAGAACATCCTTCATCCAATGTAAATCTTTCCCTATCCCAGTCACAGGAAGAACCCATCTTCTTTAATTGGCTGATAATAGTCCCGCCATATTGTTCTTTCCATTTCCATGTTCTCTTTAAGAACCCTTCTCTGCCTAATTCTTCCTTGTCAATTCCCTCTTCTTTTAACTGATTGATAACTTTTACTTCTGTAGAAATACTTGCATGGTCTGTCCCCGGAATCCAAAGTGCATTGCAGCCCTGCATTCTTTTAAAACGAATCAGAATATCCTGCAATGTATTATCCAAAGCATGTCCCATATGCAGTTTTCCTGTAATATTGGGAGGTGGAATAACAATTGTAAATGGTTTCTTACTTCTATCTACCTCTGCATGAAAATATTTTTTGCTAACCCATTTGTCATATAATCTCTGTTCAATTTCCTGAGGATTATATGTCTTTTCCAATTCTTTTGCCATTTCATTCTTCCTTTCTTAATCTCAACTCAAAGAAGGTAACCAATAAAAAATTTCTACAAAGCCACATAAACATAAAAGCTTGTCTGCCTGACTCCGTTGCCTGCAAAAATCAAATTCTTCACAGCAGTCACAAATGCAAACAGTTCCGCTTTACCAAAGCTGCTGAGCAGACTGGTTGTCCGCGGAAATAAAAAAAGTTCTTCGCAAAAGGACGAAGAACCGTGGTACCACCTTTATTTATGACGGAAAATAATTTTCCCATCACCTCAAAGCTTTTAACGAAGCCACCCGGTATTTCTTACTCACTGTTCAGAAATACTGTTCAGAAGCTACCTTCAATAAGCACTGCTTAAATTGCCTTCCAGCCCTGGGCAATTCTCTCTGAAAAGATTACTTATCTACTCCTCTTCCTCTTTACATTTCTCATTTTACAACTTTTCATCATTCCATAAAAACTCTGTAACGCTCCAACACTACACTCTATAGTACAGTTACAAAATTTCTATGCCTGAAATATAGTCTATTAAAAAAAGGTAGTATTGTCAAGATTTTTCCAGAAATTTTTATTCATAATGGGTAACAGTTCAGCCATGTCATTCAGGCTGGCGGACTTCGTCCGATATGGTATACCCATCCGGGTATCCCGCAACTCATG
>CAYRAV010000130.1:0-3361 GCA_964422365.1 uncultured Lachnospiraceae bacterium
ATACCCGGATGGGTATACCATATCGGACGAAGTCCGTCAGCCCGGATGGGCATGAATTGCGGGATACCCGGATGGGTATGCAAAGTGGGGCAATGGATTTTCAAACACGCTTTAGGATAACAATAAAAGGCTTGGGGGGTATACTGACATGGAATTAAATATGAATACAAAGAATCAATTGCCAAAAGGAACAGTAATTTATGGGCAAAACAGACCAGTAGAAAATATTGCACTTATTATAAAAGGAAAAGTACTTGTTTATAACACAGGTGTAAAAATGGTTTTTGGTCCAGGCAGTTTTATCGGAATGGGAGATTTATATACGGAAAAACATGAAGCAACTTGTTATACATTAGACGAGACAATTATTTATCCAATCCCAATTAAGACAATTGAAGAATTAGAAAATTTACTAGAGGACAAGCAGGAATATAGAGGAAATATCATTCCTGCATTAAACCGTTATATAGTAGAAATATTTAAAATATATCGTTTGTTAAAAAAAGAAGCAGCATCTTCTTACCAGTTTTTTAGGGATGTCTATGAGGAAATGAAACAACTAACTCAAAAAACAGATAGTGATATTGTTATTTCAAATATTGATTCAGTGGCAGAATATACAGAGGAAGATTTAGAAGAAGATGCATTGTCTTACTATTTAGAGTGTGCAACATTGGCATTAGATGTACAGAAAGCCTATTACTCTCATGGGGCAAGAGTGAGCACATTTCATGCATCAGAGCAGATAAGGCTGATTTCTGAATATACTGCACAGTGTGTGGAAGCAGCTGATTATTGTACTGCTATTATGGGAAAATTATTTTCAGAAGATACAGAAGAATGTTTGTATAAGCAAATTGCAAAGGCCGCTTTAGTCAGTGCAAAAAAGAATGGAAATATTGCTGTGTTTACAGAAAATTTAAAGAAAATAGAAGAGCAAATTAAAGAATTAGAACAGATACTGACAGGTAGAACGGCACGAAAAGCATCTGTAGATAAAGAAAAAATGCAAAGCATTATGAATCTGGTCATTGCATCAGAAACAGAAGAAGGAAATGATGAAGTCAGTACAGAAACAGCTGTAAAGTATGCAAACATGAATACAGAAAATATTGAAAGTGAGCTATCTGGTTCACTGGATAAGATTTTACAATATGCGCAATTAGAATCAGAGCAGTGTGAGAGCTTTAAAGGAATGATAGACAGGTTTCGCAGAATGCCGGATAAAAGCGATACTAGTGATGATGCACGTAAATTAAGGAAGAAACTGGCAGATATGTTCTATCAAATCTATGAAAAAGTTTTCCTGCGTGCTTATGAAGAGAAAAATCAGCCGCATCTGATTGATTTATTCTTAAACTATGGATTTATAGATGAAACATTATTAAGTAAAGAGCAGATTTTAGAGTTATACTGTCTACAGGATAAAAGTGATGGAGATGGTCCATGTAAAGTATATACGATAAAGGAATGGTTAACTGCTATTTATGAAGAAAAGAAAGAGCCATCTAAAAGTGAATTTGATATGGATTACACAGAAACACTCCGTGACATGAAGAAGTCAGGTCAGATTACAGAAGCGGAAATGAAAAAACATTTAGAAGATCCAAAACGTAAATTAAATTATGAAATCATGAATATGTTCCGTTATAATAACCGAATTTCAAGTGGACAATTAGGTGCATTTGTCCCATTTTTATATAAGGATTTATTCATGGGACATTTAGATCAGAGCTTTATGACAACAGATAGAATAAATCAATTGGTTAATCAGATATTAGATATTGATTATTCTATATTCTATCGTGAAACAATGTATCAAAATAAAGAAAAGAATATAGAAAAAGAAATGGTTATGATAGAAGTATTTCCAGATGTGATATTGATGCCGACTTATGGCTCAAATGGTGTCATGTGGCAGGAAATAACAGGAAAACGCCGTACTACAAGCGGAAGATTTTTATTGCCTGTCTTTGCAGAAGGGGATATGGAAGAAGTACTGATGAAAGTCATGGCAAGATTCCGTTGGGAATTATGCAGAACAATACAGGGAATGGCATGGAACGACATTAAATATAAATCGCTTACTTCGGAATACTGTGATTATATACAGTTTTACCGTAAGAACCGGGATTTGTCAGAAGAAAAGAAAGAAAAATTAAAATTACAGATACAGAAGGGCAGGGGAAATACAAGAGAAATATTTGTAATTGATTATGTAACATGGATTAAAAATGAATCCAAAGGTTCTATTAGAATGAATAAAGTGGCAAGAGAAATTTTAGCAACATATTGTCCGTTTAGAAAGGATATCAGGGAGAAAGTAGGCACCCAGCCATTGTTTGAAGAAGCGATGGCACGGTATACAAGGGAAAAAATGAAAAAAGTAAAAGAACTAGATATGCGTTATCGCGGATTTGAAAATAATAAGGTTGAGATTGTGAAAGAAATGAAGGATACAATGGCTTATTACAGAGATTTGTAAGAGTGGGATAACAAAGAATATATAGTAAATAAAAAATGAGATTCTATACAGTTGATAAACAAATGCTGTATTGGAATCTCATTTTTATTGTCGCAGTTGTAATAGTTCAGCCATCTCATTCATACCTTATTTTCAGTGCAAACCACATCTATTGAGGTATGCCCGAATGGGTACATTTCCGAGAATGTATATTATTACCCCCAAATTTACAGTTTGCTCAAGCTGGTTTGTTCAAGTTTCTTTGTGTATATTGTTAGTAAATGAACTATTATAAATTAACAGAAAAAATAAACAATTATTAATTAATATTAGAAAATAATATTGATAATGAATAAATAACAGAAAAATATGAGAAAAATCCTAAAAATGTGTTGACAATAGATGGGAAACATGTTAATATAAGAACATAAACAAAAACAACACAATAACTTCTAAATAAATAGAAAAGTGTTGAGTTGATGAAAGAGGTGGGTCCAATGGGATAGAATTTTATAAATGAACCAATACATATGTGGCATGATAGTCGTTCCTAGCAAATGACCAATCGGAATTATATCAAACATCCAGTTAAGATAAATAATAAAATATATCGGAGAGAAGAAAGGATGGACAAACAAGGGATTATCATTTATGTATTGTAGAAATGCCACAAAACTGTAAAACAGTAAGTTGGAGTGAAAAAAATCCAATCGCTGCAAAAGTTTACAGTTAAAAAAGATATGGTTATTTAGAGGGATTATCATATAAGGTGAAAGTTAAATAATTTAGATTGTTTGGAGTAAAATCTAAATAGAGAGAATTATTAAGTGGAAGACTTTCGGATAATCAAAATAAGTAAGTTAATATCAAAAACAAAAATTGTAACAATATTAATTG
>CAYRAV010000131.1:0-3212 GCA_964422365.1 uncultured Lachnospiraceae bacterium
TAAACATGCAACGGCATACCGTACACTTTCATTACTTCTCAGAAGACCACCAGGACGTGAAGCATATCCTGGAGATGTATTCTATTTACATTCAAGATTATTAGAAAGAGCAGCACGTTTATCAGATGAATTAGGAGGAGGTTCCCTAACAGCACTTCCGATTATCGAAACACAGGCAGGAGATGTATCAGCATATATTCCAACAAATGTAATTTCTATTACAGATGGACAGATTTATCTGGAAACAGAAATGTTTAACTCAGGTTTCAGACCTGCGGTAAACGCCGGACTTTCTGTATCCCGTGTAGGAGGTTCTGCACAAATTAAAGCAATGAAAAAAATTGCTGGACCTATCCGTGTGGAACTTGCACAATATAGAGAACTTGCATCTTTTGCACAATTTGGTTCTGACTTAGATGCCGATACAAAAGAAAAACTAGACCAGGGTGAAAGAATCAAAGAAATCTTAAAACAGCCACAATACCAGCCAATGGGTGTAGAATATCAGGTTATTATTATTTATGCAGCGACAAAAAAATATTTGATTGATATTGCGGTAGAAGATATTTTAGCCTTTGAAAAAGGACTGTTTGAGTATATTGATACAAAATATGCAGATATTCCTGGAAAAATCCGTGCAGAAAAAGAAATTAGTGATGAGACAGAACAAATGTTAATCAAAGCAATAGAAGAGTATAAAAAGGAATTTAGCAAGGAATAGAGAGGTGTGTTGTCATGGCGTCCATGAGAGAAATCAAAAGACGTAGAGAAAGCATACAAAGCACCGGACAGATTACAAAGGCTATGAAACTGGTATCAACTGTAAAAGTACAGAAAGCAAAAGGCAAAGCAGAAAGTTGTAAGCCATATTTTAATTACATGTATGAAGCAGTAAAATCCATGTTAGCAAAGTCTGGAAATATATCACATCCTTATTTGCAGGCAGGAGAATCAAGAAGGAAGGCAGTTATACTGATTACTTCTAATAGAGGACTTGCTGGTGGTTATAATTCAAATGTTGTAAAATTATTGACACAAGGTAACATAGCCAAAGAAGATGCTGTTGTTTACACAGTAGGAAGAAAAGGTCGTGAAACGCTGGCAAGAAAGGGATATGACATCAAAGAAGACTATTCAGAAGTTATGAATAATCCGATGTTTAGCGATGCAGCAGAAATTGGAAGAACTGTATTAGAAGCATTTGCTAATGGAGAAGTAGGAGAAATTTATCTTGCATATACTATTTTTAAAAATACAGTAACCCATATTCCGACTATGGTAAAATTACTTCCAGTGGATCTCAAAACTGAGGAAGAAGAGGAAACAGCAGATTTGACAATGATGAATTATGAACCAGAAGCTGAGGAAGCTTTGGATATGATAATTCCAAAATATATAAATAGTCTAATATATGGTGCTTTGGTAGAAGCAGTTGCAAGTGAAAACGGAGCCAGAATGCAGGCAATGGATTCTGCAACAAGTAACGCAGAAGAAATGATTTCTGATCTGGGCTTAAAATATAATCGTGCAAGACAGGCAAGCATTACCCAGGAATTAACAGAAATTGTAGCAGGAGCATCTGCAATTAATGAGTAAGACAAAGGAGTGACATAATGGCAGAATTAAATATTGGTAAAATCACTCAGATTATTGGTGCTGTCCTTGATATTAAATTTACAGAAGGGAAACTTCCGGAAATTTATGAATCAATTAATATTGAAATGAAAAGTGGAGATACATTAGTTGTAGAAGTAGCACAGCACTTAGGTGATGATACCGTAAGATGTATTGCCATGGGACCAACAGATGGTTTGGTACGTGGAATGGATGCAGTAGCAACAGGAGCACCAATTAGCGTACCTGTAGGAGAAAGCACATTAGGACGTATGTTTAATGTACTTGGACAACCAATTGATAACAAGCCGGTTCCAGAAGGCGTAGAATATAAACCAATCCATAGAAAGGCCCCCGCATTTGAAGAACAGTCTACTACAACAGAAATGCTCGAAACAGGCATTAAAGTCGTAGATTTGCTTTGTCCATACCAGAAAGGTGGAAAAATCGGACTTTTCGGTGGGGCAGGTGTAGGAAAAACTGTATTGATTCAGGAATTAATTACTAATATAGCAACAGAGCACGGAGGATATTCGGTATTTACTGGTGTAGGAGAAAGAACAAGGGAAGGAAATGACCTTTATTATGAAATGACAGATTCAGGTGTTATTAACAAGACAACCATGGTATTTGGACAGATGAATGAGCCGCCGGGAGCTAGAATGAGAGTAGGTCTTACAGGGCTTACTATGGCAGAAAACTTTCGTGATCAAGGTGGAAAGGATGTACTTCTTTTCATTGATAACATTTTCCGTTTCACACAGGCAGGTTCAGAAGTATCGGCCTTACTTGGACGTATGCCAAGTGCCGTTGGTTATCAACCAACATTACAGACGGAAATGGGTGCATTGCAGGAACGTATTACATCAACAAAAAATGGTTCCATTACATCTGTGCAAGCTGTATATGTACCAGCGGATGACTTAACAGACCCTGCTCCAGCAACAACATTTGCCCATTTGGATGCAACAACAGTACTTTCGCGTGCTATCGTAGAACTGGGAATCTATCCAGCGGTAGATCCATTAGAATCTACATCCAGAATCCTAGATCCACACATTGTGGGAGAAGAACATTACAAAGTGGCTCGTGCCGTTCAGGAAATTCTTCAAAAATATAAAGAATTACAAGATATTATTGCGATTCTTGGTATGGATGAACTTTCAGAAGATGACAAAATGTTAGTAAACAGAGCAAGAAAGGTACAAAGATTCTTATCACAGCCATTTTTTGTTGCAGAACAATTTACAGGTTTTAAAGGAAAATATGTGCCAATTGAAGAAACAATACAAGGATTTAAAGAAATTATCGAAGGAAAACATGATGATATACCTGAAAGCTATTTCTTAAATGCAGGTAATATAGATGATGTACTTGCAAGAGCGAAAAAGTAGCAAAGGAGGTATTTCATGGCAGATAATAAGTTGAAAATTCAAATTGTTTCTCCAGACAGAATGTTTTATGAAGGAGAAGCAGATATGCTGGAATTAAAAACAACAGAAGGTGAGATAGGTATATTGGCAGGCCATATTCCGATGACATCCATTTTATCTCCTGGTATTATGCGAATTATGGAAGGTAATGAAATAAAAGAGGCA
>CAYRAV010000132.1:0-3194 GCA_964422365.1 uncultured Lachnospiraceae bacterium
TCCCCATAAAACTCAATATGCTGTTCCATAGCAATACAACGATCTAAAATTTCTCCTAATGTCAACTGAATTCCTTCTTCATCAAAAGATGGTCTTAATTGTTCAGCAGACATAAGTTCTATAAAGGATTTCATTTCCTCTGACATCTCTCCTCTGTATTCCTGAAAACGTCCATATTCTGTATCACTCTCTCCAAAACCGGCTACTCCTGTAATCCATTCTTCCCATTCTTCCTTTGTTGCACCTTCTGCATTATCTTCTATATATGCATACAATTCTTCTATATCATCTGTTCTTTCCAGTAAATCTGAAAAATTCTCCTTTTCCTTTGTATCCCCTGTCATGACATCAGGAGACACCTTACTTATTTCTGCCTTATCTTCCATCTGTTTTCCAGCCTGATTCTGTATACTTTTATCCTGTGCACTGGTATTGCTTTTACAGCTTGTAGTTCCTATCATAAATACAATCACCAGAACAGCAAAACCATATCTCTTCCTCTTTCTGCTTTCCATTATCCAGTCTCTCCTTTGCTTTTCTAAATCATGTATGAAAATTGCTTATTGCAGAATGATTGGCAATGAATTTTCAAACACGCTCTAAACCATATCCACATTTCTGTAAGCCAGTCTTCCGCAACAAGCAGCAAATTTATAATGTTATGACCCACATCATTTATGCCTTTTATGACAGCCCCAACTATCAATACAAACATGTCCGCCTGTCTGGCTGCTCACAGAAAAAAATGATGTAATAGTTATTATAAGATTTTTGCTAAAAAATATACTCTATTTACTTAGTGTCATATGTATATTTTTTCAGTTTATACCCATACTGTTACTACAGTTATCATTACTTTTCAATTTTTTCCTTTCAGATTGAGGCAATGAAACTTCAAACATATTTTAAACAATTATATGTATTTGTACATTTACATGGAAGAAAAGAGGTTATGTTATATGGAAAAAAAAGAAAAAATAGAAATACATTCTTTAAAGGACCTTGATTTATTAGAACCAGATGAACGGCTAAAATATGAAATTGCTAATGAAATCGGTCTATTTGATAAAGTTGTGGAAAATGGATGGAAATCCCTGTCTTCCAAAGAAAGCGGACGAATCGGCGGACTTTTGTCTAACCGCAAGAAAAAAAATAATGCTCCAATTCAAAAAAATATATAAGACATCTCCTATTTTATTTGTCCAAATTTATAAACCATAAAGGTTTCACAACAACTTGAAAAAGAGTCTTACACAAAATATGTTTATGTAAGACTCTTCTTTTCTATTTATTACTATCACCTTCCACTTTTTATCTTCTTTCATGCCCCAATGCCTTCTTTGTATCCATCTATTCTCCCTTGTCTGCTCTTTACCTTGCGATAATTCCTATATCAATATATCCAAATATGCACCTTTCGCTTGTTCAACACAAAAAGGATATGATTCACTCAAACCTACTTTATTTTTATTTCATCTTCTAAATATAAGGAATAGATTACTTTCTCTTTTACCTTTTTTCCTGTCAGCTGCTCTAATGCTTTCTGGTAATATTCTAATTGGGCATGGTAACGTTTTTCTAATATCTTTGCACCATTGTATCTTCCCACTCTATCTGTTTTATAATCTAACAGCACCAGTCCATCTTCTTCCTCAAAATAAACATCTATGATTCCTTGCACTAAAACAGTTTCTCTGCTATCATAATCCGACTGTATGGTTTCTGCAGGTACACCAATCACAAAAGGCTGTTCCAAATACAATTTACTCTGCTTTTTTGCTGTAACCATTCGTCTGCCAATGTCAGTTTGGGAAAAATGATATATTTTTGAGGGTTCAATTACGGTTCGCTCTTCTTCCGTTAAAACGTTGTATTTTACCAATCGATTCAATTCTGCCTCTGCACTTGATAAATCTACTACCTTTTCCAGTGCAATCTCTTCTAACGCTTTGTGGTATAAGGTTCCTTTGTCTGCACCTGAAAATTCCTCTTCCTGTTTTAGAAACTTAGGCATTGGTATGTCTTCTGTAAATATTTCGGTTTGCAGTTGTTTTTCTTCTGTTTCTGGCTGTTCTTTGGGTTCTTTTTGCTTTTCATTCATTTGGTCATCTTTTACTGTATTTTTTTCTCTTTCCTTCTGTTCCACTGCTTCCTTTACATTTTCTGGTACTACTCCGGCCTCCTCCTCTGATAATTGTGCCATTTTTTTCAACTGTGAAACGGTTACTTTTCCCGGCAGTTTCTGTTCTGCTAAAAATGGATAGGCATATTCCATGCGTTGCTTCAGCTGTTTTCTTAAATCTAACCACACATCCGTTTCTTCCCAGTCTGATAATGTCTGCTGCCTGATAGAATCTGTAATCTGTCCAATTGTTTCTCCCTGTACGATTTCTTTTAATGTAACGGGGATGATTTTTGTGCCTGCCTCTTCTTTTCCTATAATAGCAGGAATAACCCAGTCAAAATACTGGCCAGCTCCCATCAAATCCATATAGCACAATGCTTTGCCATCCCCTGCTTTCTGCTGCCATTTTTCCATTTGTTTTTCATAATCTTTTACAAATCCAGTCATAATTAATTTTTCTTTTGCTCTTGTGAGGGCAACATACAGGACACGCAATTCCTCCCCTAAATTTTCCAATACTGTTTTCCGCTGAATAACTTTTTTTAGCAGAGTGGCTTTTTTTACACGATACTCTAAATTTACATCATCCACGCCGATTCCCAATTCTGAGTCCAATACCATCCTGCTTCTGGCATCCTGCTGGTTGAACGCTTTTCCCATACCTGCTGCAAATACAACCGGAAATTCCAACCCTTTGCTTTTATGAATACTCATAATACGGACAGCACCATGCACACCATTTGCTTCTCCTGCCTCTCCATAATCCACTTCATACTTGTGCAGCTTCTCGATATAACGGTTAAAATGAAACAACCCCTGATAGCTGGTCTGTTCAAATTCCACTGCCTTTTGCAGCAGCATCAATAAATTACCCCTTCTTCTCTGACCACCAGGCATAACCGTAACATAATCCAGATACCCTGTTTCCTCATAAATCAATTGTATCATATCATGAATAGAGGTATAGGGAACTTTTTCACGAAATATTTCTAACTGTTTTAAGAATGTAGTTAGTTTTTCTTTGATGTCCCCCTCTGCTTCCTCCCATTCTATGTAATCAGTAATTGTA
>CAYRAV010000133.1:0-3110 GCA_964422365.1 uncultured Lachnospiraceae bacterium
AAAGACAAAGATAACATACGATGCCAATGAAAATTCCATTCAAATTGAACCACTTGAAGCTTATGCTAAGGATGAATCTTATGTTCTGCATATTACAACAAATGTAAGATCAAAAGGTGGAAAGAAGTTAAGAAAACCTGTACAGCTTCAATTTAAAGTGTAAAAACGTAAGAAAGGACAGATATAAAATTAAATTTTATCTGTTCTTTCTTACGTTTTATCATTTTGTATCAGTTTGCATCTCAATCTATCCAGCAGCTACAGTTTCCTCTATGCCATACATACCTTATTCTTCAGTACAAAGTACATTCATTGCAGTATAACCTTATCAGCCAAAGCCTGACAGACCGAATAGGCATAAATTGTGATATGTGCAGCTGTGTTTACCTGGATAGATATCATTTCCCAAACCATACATTTCTAATAAAAAGTTATAGATTAGCTGTCTAATCATTCTGCAATACACCCATAATCTGAGGCACAATCTGTTTCTTTCTAGAAACAACACCTTTCAAATATGTTCTTCCCTCTTCCACAGATTTAAATGCTTTTTTCACAACTTCATCCACACCTTCTCCTTTGAATATTAATTCGGATGATTCATCCAAAATATTGGTTAACATGAAAAATAACATATTTGCTCCATGATCTTCAAATGTATCTTCCATATATGGAATCATTCTTTTTTTCAATGTGTCTAACTCTTCTTCATCCATAGAGGATATTTGTCCAACACCAAATACTATTTCACCTGCATTGAATTTCTTAAAATCTTGAAAGAAAATTTCTTCTTCTGTTTTTCCTGATAAATTACTGCCGGCTGCAAACATTTTTTTCGCATATGGCTCAATTTGAATCCCTGCAATCTGAGCCAGTGCTTCTGCTGCTGCCTTATCTACAGGTGTACATGTTGGTGAACGGAATACCAAAGTATCTGACAAAATCGCAGAACACATCAATCCTGCCATTGCTCGGTCAATCTCTATGCCATTTTCTAAATATGTCTGATATACAATTGTTCCAGTGCATCCTACTGGCTGGTTTCTGAAGTAAATTGGTCCCATTGTTTCAATATTTCCAATTCTATGATGATCAATAATTTCAAGAATGGTAGCTTGTTCTAAACCATCTACCGACTGCGAAACTTCATTGTGATCTACCAAAATAACCTGTTTTTTCCTTACTTCCAATAAATTACGTCTTGACATTAATCCAAGAAACTCTCCATCTTTTCCAATTACAGGAAAATCTCTATGTCTTACTTTCGCCATAATCTCCTTTACATCATCAATATAATCTTCCCTCGAAAATGTAATTAATCCCTTACTTCTCATAAAATAAGATATAGGCATACTCTGGTTTAACAATCTGGATGCTGTATAAGTATCAAAATCTGTTTTAATCACTGTGCAATTTTGTTCCTGTGCCAGCTTTACAATTGTTTTTGAGACTGGCGCACCAGTACATACAATAATACATTTCGCATTCATTTCAATTGCACAAAGCTGTGACTCATAACGGTTTCCTAATAAAACTATGTCATCTTTTTCAATATAGTTTTCCATCATATCAGGATTTGCTGCTGCAATTAATACTTTACCTGTATCTAATACTGTTTCTTCATTTCCTGCAATCAATTCTCCATCTAATACTTCCAAAATATTTTTATAAGATGTGTTTGCCTTAGAAATGATTCTGCTGTCATTGATATCCATATAGGATTTTACAATATCTGTTACTGTAATCAGACCTTCTAAATGATTGTCTTCGTCTACAATTGGAAGGGTAACCAGATTATCTCTTTCCATAATATCCCATGCTCTTTTCAAAGAAATATTCTTGTTCACACCATCTACTACACGAATATCAATATCCTTTACTTGTGTTCTAACATCATCTAAAAACTTTGGTTCCTCTACACCAAAATAATCTAATACAAATGCGGTTTCTGAATTAATCTGCCCTGCCCTTCTCGGTTTGTAGGACTTTCCTGTTACTTTGCTTTTTAAGTTTGCATAAGTAATAGCAGAACAGATAGAATCACTGTCTGGATTCATATGTCCCACTACTAAAACTGACTGCTCTTTTTCTTTACTCACTTTGTTTTCCTCCATTCTTAACCAATTTAATTATAATTGTATCCTTTGCAGAATTTGCAAGGCTTCCTTTTATTATTATTCAGCCATGCAAGCGAAAGCGTGTTTGCATGGCTGAATAGTAACGAAAATTTTATAAAATGTCAATACTAAATTGTAATATTATATTTAAAATATTTCGCCAGTACAGGATATTCTGCCATAAGAAAATCTAAAGAAGAATTCTGGTCTACCAGTATCACTACCACCTCTTCGTTATATTTCTCTATCATATTTAAAATAGACTGTGCTGTATCTGCTGTAATTTTTCCTGCATTTCTAACAGCAACACATCCACCTTTTAATTCATCCTGTTTATCAGAAAGTTGTATTTTATTTAATTTTTCTGCATCAATGCTTGCAATTCTGTGACTGTCCAATATTTCCATCGTCTTTATGGCTTTTCCCAGACTTCTTATAAATTCCATTGTCTGTTCATCATCCTTTTCACTTAAAGCGATATGAATTGGCCGTTCACCTTCTCTCATCCTTGTCAGTTCTTTTAACAATTGTGCTCTTACTCTTGGTTGTTTTGCATAACCTCCAAATATTTCCGTCAAATCAATACCATCAATGACGATTTTTGTATCTTTAGGCTTTATTTTTATGGAAATCGTATCTCCTATCACAGATTCCACTTTTTTAGGTCCATCCTGTTTTAATTCCTCTCTCTCAAGCTCCCCTTTCTGAGATGCTTCCACTTGTTGGCTCACTCTTTTTGTTTTTTGTAACCATTCTTCTTTTGTCAACGGCTTTACCTTTAAGGACTTTTTCTTTTTTTCCTGTATTATTTCTTCTGGCGGCTCAGCCTCTTGTGGTACTTCAATAGAAATATTCCATTCTTCTTTTGCCAGAGACTTTTCTGTTAAAGATGTGAGAATATTTTGCTCCTTTTCAATTGCTGCATTTTCTTTTTTTATCTGACTGGTCTTTCCACGAAGCCTTTCAAACAAATTCTTTGTATTAGATATATTA
>CAYRAV010000134.1:0-3035 GCA_964422365.1 uncultured Lachnospiraceae bacterium
ATATTGTCGAAAAAAAAGATTTACTAACAGTGTTTCGTCTGGTCAATAATTATTTAGATGAGAACGGAATTTTTATTTTTGATTTGAATACAGAATATAAATATGAAACAATATTGGGGGATACTGTTATTGCAGAAAACAGAGAAGATAAAAGTTTTATATGGGAAAATTTTTATTACCCGGAGGAAAAGGTAAACGAATATGATCTTACTATTTATACAGAGGAAGAAAATGGATTGTACAGAAGATGGGAAGAAACACATTATCAGAAAGCCTATGGACTAGAGGAAATCAAAGAATTATTAGAGCAGGCAGGCATGAAGTTTGTTGCGGCTTATGATGCATTTACAAGAGAGGAACCAAAGATGGATAGTGAGCGCATCTATATAGTAGCAAGAGAGGGACACCAGAAAAATAAATTATATAAATGAAATAGAATACAAAGCAAGATGCGCAGATTGTAGGAATGAATGTTCAGATTTGCTCTGGATTATGCGTGATAGGAAAAGAAAGGAATTGAAATGATGTCAGATTATATTATAAGAGCAACAGCGGCGAATAGCCAGATTAGAGCCTTTGCAGCAACGACAAGAGATTTGGTAGAGAAAGCAAAAAGAGCACACAATACAAGTCCGGTTGCTACAGCGGCATTGGGACGCCTTTTAACAGCAGGCAGTATGATGGGAAGCATGATGAAAGGACAGAAAGATCTTCTTACCTTACAGATTAAATGCAGCGGTCCAATTAGTGGGATGACTGTAACAGCAGATTCCAAGGCAAATGTAAAGGGATATGTATACAATCCTAATGTAATGCTTCCGCCAAGTGAGCAGGGGAAATTGGATGTAGGAAAAGCATTAGATTTAGGAGTGTTGAGCGTTATCAAAGATATGGGATTAAAAGAACCTTATATGGGACAGACACAACTTGTTTCAGGAGAGATTGCAGAGGATTTAACATATTATTTTGCAACTTCTGAACAAGTGCCATCCTCGGTTGCACTCGGTGTACTTATGAATAAAGATAATACGGTAAAACAGGCAGGGGGATTTATTATTCAGTTACTTCCGTTTGCAGAGGAAAAGGTAATTGACAAATTGGAGAGCAAATTGAAAGAAATTACATCTATTACAGCATTGCTTGATCAAAATATGACACCAGAGATGATTTTAGAGTATATTTTGGGAGAATTTGATTTAGAGATTTTAGATAAAATGCCAACTGAATTTTATTGTAATTGTGATAAAGCAAGGGTGGAGAAGGCAATTGTCAGCATCGGGCATAAAGAAATAAATGAAATGATTCAGGAAGGAAAACCGATAGAGGTAAACTGCCATTTCTGCAATAAAAATTATACATTTAGCGTGGAAGAGCTAAAAGAGATTTTGGTACGAAGCCGATAGGAAAATGGCAGGGCAGCAATCGGAGCGGTTACTCTATTGTAGTAACACAGTTCAGCCATTGTAAATTTATAGAAAAATTTTTCTTGACATTTTGCCAAAATAAGTGGTATACTTTCGAAGAAGATAAATAATTTAATTAGGAAATGCATAACGACACAAGTAGTGCTTGGCACGTAAATCTGATTACGGTACAATGTTTTATTCAGATTTGTCCAGATTACTTGTGCTTTTTTATGCGGAAAAGGAGTGTATATTTTATGCCAAGAAACCAATTTCAAAGAATGGTATTTGCTTTCATTACTGTTTTGATTACCGTTCATGCGTATGTTTTCTACAGTCTTTATGTAGTAAATGGAGATGCTCTGATGGCTGCAAATGGTGCGTCAGGTGTGTTAGAAGCAATCGGCAACCAAGGTGGAATTTATATGTTTGGAAGATTTCTTCCAATCTGGGCAGTTGTATTGATTGAATTTTGTTGTGCTTATTTACTGGAGAATGTTATGGGAAGCCCGTTATCATTTAAGTTGGCAGCAAAAGTGTTTGACCCAAGAACAACCCATCCAGTACTTTTGGAAACAGCTGTTATCTGTGCAACAGTTGGCTTAATGTGTCCTGCAATGAGTTTCATTGCAGCAGTTATTTATTATCCATATTATGCAGGTTTTAGTGTAGTTGCTTTGCTTGCAAGCTGGTTAAAATTAGTATGTCTTAACCTGCCATTTGCATTCTTTACACAGTTGTTCTTTATTCAACCGCTTGTAAGAACAATATTTAAAATGATTTTTGCAAAAGATATTGAGGGAAGAGAGCAACACAGTTCATCTCCTGTCAGCGGTTTAACAGAGTAGAGAGTATTTCCCTAAAAAAGCGTAAATCCTAAGCTGGATTTACGCTTTTATTTGTCTAAAACAATTTCTTTACTTCTTTCATCAGCATTTTCATTTCAATTGGTTTGGCAATGTGTCCATTCATACCAGCATCGAGTGCTTCCTGCTTATCTTCATCAAAAGCATTGGCAGTTAATGCAAGGATTGGTATCCTTTTTGCATCTTGGCGGTTTAGAGTTCTGATTTTTTTTGTTGCTTCGTAACCATTCATAACAGGCATATTCACATCCATTAAGATTAGTTGATAGGTTTCTTCCATAGAAGTTTCAAATGCTGCGACAGCTTCTTCACCATTATTTGTGATAGAAACTTTTGCACCAGAGAGCTCTAGCATTGTTTTTGCAATTTCAGCATTTAATTCATTATCTTCCGCAATTAGGATTTGAATGTCTGATAAATCATATTCATTATTGTCATCTTCAACATTTTTTGTACTTCTTTCCAGTTGTAATTGTTGTTCTTCTGTTGGCAGTTCAAATAAAAGTGTAAAGTAGAAAGTGGAGCCTTCTCCAACTTTACTGTCTACTTCTAATTTTCCGCCCATTAGATGGACAAAATCGCTGCTAATGGTAAGTCCCAGGCCTGTGCCTCCATATTGATTTACAATATTATCTTCTGCTTGTTCAAAGGCAGTAAATATTTTCTTCTTGCCTTCATCAGAAATCCCAATTCCGGTATCAGAGATAGAAAATTTCATTTCTGTTATGGTATCTGTTCGGGATAACTCTTCAATGGTAAGGGTAAC
>CAYRAV010000135.1:0-2661 GCA_964422365.1 uncultured Lachnospiraceae bacterium
TTGTGATACCCCATGAGTAAAACCTGACAGCAGATTTTTTCATAGTAAGCAGGTGCAATACAAATGAACACAATGTAATTATCTTTATCTTCTATTTGCTGCGGATTGACACAAATGCAATCATCAACGATCTTTTGACCCCACTTATCCTCGTTACTATCAAGAAAACAATTAGCAGATATGTCACATTTATTTAGTAATTCAAATAAGATTGTCCCATGACGTCCGGCGCAGTAAATTGCTATTTTCCTTCCCTGCTTCTTCCAATCCTGCAAACTTTTTATGTCGCCACGCATATTCTTCGTCCTTTTCTATCTATTAATTTCTGTTACGTCCTTTCCCATATACTCATCAATATTTACTAAATGCAGTAGGTTGGAATTCTCAATCTTACTATAATCACTTGAAAAAATTCCAAGCAATTCATCATAGATTTTTACATCTTCAACCCACTCCAGAGGATTCCAACATAGATGATACAGATCCATACAATAGCTCTTTATTACTTCATGGCATTTTTTAATGCTTGCAAGCTGCTCAGGTGACCGTTTTTCCTCATAAAAAACAGGTTGTCCATCCTCCGTAAAGTTTATGACTGTGGGTTCATATGATGTCATTATATTTTCAAGAAAATAGTAGTACTGGTATACTTTGGATTTAGATGAGAAATCGTTTGCCATTGGATACAGCGAATCACATTTCAATTTTTCTTTACTGGCATCGCTTGTTATTCTCCGCATAAAATATAAACCCTGAAATTCCTGTTCCTGAATGATCTGCAACGCTTCCTGAATTGATCCCATTGCCACAAAGTCCACAAAAGCGACACGTTCATATGTATTGGGTAATTGCATATTCAGATATTTCTTATAAGACTGTCTTTCTTTTGCGGATACTTCCAGCAGTTCTTCAAACAGTTTATCCTCAATGTCATCAAGCTCTTTAACGCTATCAGCTTTTAAGTTAAACCTTGCCTTAATCACTTCATCCAGATCCCGGGTATCAGGAAATGACAGTACTTTGACCACATCTTCTCTGTCTGCCGCAGCGGCTACCATTGCAGACCTTCTTGAAGTGTAAAGGTACTTGGACTCTGCCCAGTATATATCTTTTACAGTCAGGCTTAATTCTTCATAAATTTTATTTAATATAAACCCATCCCTCGATGGAAAAATTACCAATGCAATTTTATATTCATTTATCTTCTGGATAAGCCAAAGCAGATATTTGAATATGACAGGAGCAATTACCAATTTTGTTAATTGTTCATCATTGCCTATAATAAGTTTTCCGTTCTTTTCATAGTTTCCAAATGGATCATTAAAAGCATATACTGCAAAGTCTGATAAAATGATATTGCTTTCCAGTGAGGTGATATCTTCAATAAGCTGTGAATAAATGCTTTGCTCAAGCATTTCTACTGCGCCATACACATGAAAAGTTTTCATCCCTGCTTTCCGGGCAGCATTTATGTCCGCATATAAATTGTCTCCAATATGGAGACATTTATCTGGCACTAAATTCATCTTGTCAATTAAAATTTCAAACAAGCCTTCTTCTTTAGAACAGCCAAAATCACAGGATACTAATAAGTCGTCATAATTATTTATTCCAAGCTTATGTAAAATACTCTGCAAATGTGTTTTTGATAAATACATATCCGAAACAAGATAGACTTTTTTTCCGGCTTTTGCAGCGTCATCCAGAAGTGCACACATAGAATCTCTTTTAATTAAAAATTGTTTTTCTGTGTCTATTTCCAGATTTAATAGTTCTCTTGTTTCTTTCTCTGTCAAGTGCAGATTCTTTTGCAGCTGTATGTATATCTGTTCAATTGTTGGGTTTTTTAAATGTAAACTTGCTTCTGCCTTAATTCTTTCTGTTGAAAAAACATATGGAACTTCTTTAAGTTTCTTATCCATCACAAGAAAAATATCTGTCGGCCTTAGAATTCTTCGTGTAATTAAGGTATCAAAAATATCAAATGTAACAGTTTCTGCATCAGATATCATGTCCTTGAGAGTATCTTTTGTCAAAGAAAAACATTCACAATCAGTATATGCTGTTTTCTGGTTGTGGAATTCCACTCCATTTATAGCATAAACGGGTATATGGTTTAGGGAGGCAAAGTCTGCAATTCTCCGGTATATCACATTTATCACAGCATTTCTTGCTACAATAACAATAATCGGAGAAGATAGTCTTGCAACCTCTTCGTAAGATAATACCTTATGATTCCACAAAATTTCTCCGGTTCGTTTCGCATCCATTAAACCCGTTACAGTATTTTCGGGCAGGTTTTCTAATAATATCTGCGTATGAATTCCGGTACCGTAAATAACTATGTTCTCGTATGAACTCTTTATGAAGTTTTTCTGAAATTGTTCATAAATATATTGATCTTCACTATTCATCATCTTTCCTATACTTCGTATAAAATGTCTTCCAACGAAATAATAGGGCAATCAAGCTTTTGTGATAATTGCTCCTCTATTTCTTCGAAAAAGAAAATAGGTGTTACTACAACAGCATCTACATCTTCTAAACTGTCTTCTAAAGTGACAATATCTATATCTGCGTAAAGATGATTTGCATTTTTGTCAATTCCATATTTTAATTCAATCTGTGAATCCTTTAATTCATTTACCAGAGTTTCTCCAG
>CAYRAV010000136.1:0-2485 GCA_964422365.1 uncultured Lachnospiraceae bacterium
AACCGAAATGCAGCCATCTGCTATTTTAAAAGCATCTCCAGTAAATAAATACTTCTCATCAACCACATATATAGCTGACCCTTTTGTATGACCAGGTGCCCATATAATATGTACCTTGTGTTTACATATATCTATAATTTCATTATTTGGCAGACAAATAATTTTATTAGAATCACTTAATTTAGGCAGACTATTTTTCTTTAAAAACTGTCTGCTAGTACTGCCATCTATCATCTGTTCTTCCTGTTCACTCATATATATTGCCGCATTAGGGAACAATACAATAGAAGCCACATGGTCGTAATCTGTATGAGTTAAAAAAACCCCTTTTACTCTATGTCTATCAATTGACATTTGCTCCATTTCTTCCTTTATCAACTTGGCATCAGAACCTGCATCAATTACAATCCAATCTTCGCCTGACGGAATAAAGAATAAATTATTGATTCGATTTTTAATTGCTATAATATCCGTCTCTTCTATTCTTCCACTAGGTAATGGATGCATGAAATTCATAGGCAAAACATATATTAAAAACAAAATAACAAATACCACCAAACAAATTGCAACTGCAGCTGCAAAAAACATATTACAACTTCTCCTTCCATCTTGTAAATTTGCCGATTAGTGACTGGGCAAATTTTAAATTCAAACCAACAATTACAATTCCAAGCACACTAAAAGCAATTACCATCCCAATTCCACAATTCACCACTTGGACGCACCCTGAAATAACCCATATACTTATAGGGAGTGCAATCACACTAGTAATCAAAGATGGTATATATTGTTTCATTACAATTGATTGTCCTATATGTATTACCAAATGAAGGGCAAATGCTATAAAGCCGCCCAGCCACAGCATCCATATATATCGTGTTTGTGTAACAATACTTAAAACACAAAATAGGATACAGACCATGAATTCTTCCAATACTGCTGCTGCCATTCCTTCTGTACTGAAATCTTTGTATATCTCATTAACCTTAGGGTATCTTTCATTAAGCATTGCTCTGTTTTTCTTTAGCCAGATTCCAAAACCTATTATTTCTTCCATATCGTGAAAAATAAATAAGATAGGGAACAACCATACAAATTTATCCAATTCTTTTCTCCTTTCGTAAGAAGTATACTCTTGTATCACTTTCTTCATTATGATAAAATATTAATCTTAGAAAAGCAACGTTCCAAGAACAAGTGACACAAATTTAACAAAAAGTGTCAGAAAGGAGAATGATATGAATCCTTCCCAAAATCCACAATCAAATCGCAAGCGATGGCTGCACCATGTTCCAGTCATTTTCTCCAGAACAAACATCCTATATCATTGCATTTAATGTAGGTGCAGTTTGGAATATAATCATGAAATGGATTGAATATGATATGAGTGAAACACCTGATAATATCAAAAAGACACTTATAAAATATCTAACTGATTTAGCACTTTTTATATAGACAAATTATTTCTTACTCCATCTGGATTGTTGCTTAGTCTATCTCTCCAACAAACTGTACATTGTTAAACATGGCTTAATTCATATCATTGATGAATTGAGTAAAACTCTCACTTACTTTTATCAGTGCATTTTCTGGAGCTTCATCATCTAAACAATCACTCATAAAATAATAGATACAGCCATAATCGGAGTCCCTTGTACTAAAGCAAAAATCTTCTCCGCCTTCATCGTATCCGAATGGAATCAGTCCTTTTATCCACCAATCTTCATATATATCTTTTAATTTATTTGCCAATTCACTTTTTATTGTATAGAAACTGTGAAACCTTGTACTGCTTTTCCAGTTTCCATCTTGTAAACAAACTTCTCTTCTTTTTGGCTTTCCTCCATTGTACTGAAGATAAAACGATTTAAAATCGTTTGGAAATCTAAATTTATATTCCTTTTCCAATTCTGCTAAATCATCTATGCAAGTCTTTTCACAATCAGATATTATTTCATTTGTAAACATTTTATCGCTCCCTACAAACTAAAATTTATTGAAATTGTTTTCTTAAAACCTCGTGTGGTGCTTCTATTTCATGCACTATTGTATGTTCTGTTAATTCAGACAGCGATTTGATCTTTGCGTTTATCATTGGACGCATACAATTCGGAACATGTTCTTGATGGGCTCTGTGAATTGCAACACAACAGAATGATCAAACGTACCTCCCCTGCCTTCTCCAAATGGAGCCCATGCTTCATGAGCTACCTTCCTCATATCCGTAATGCTCTACCCATACCTTTGAAGTAAGGAAAATCTCCTCTCTTGGTATGCCTGATTTCCTGATCGCATTTCCAGTTTCTTCCTCATTCATATAGGCATTGGCAGTATCAATGAGTTTATATCTATTTTTCAAAGCTGCAAAAACTGACCTTTCCGCTTCCGCAGAGTCCAACATAAATGTTCCAAGTCCTGCTTTCAGTTTTATGCAGTCACTCATACTCTGCACAAACATTTTTTATTGTATCCAAATCCAATCCTT
>CAYRAV010000137.1:0-2428 GCA_964422365.1 uncultured Lachnospiraceae bacterium
CATTGGAAACATGGCCGAAATTAAAACAGTTGTAAGTGCAGGTGCTGAAAATAATCTGTATGAGGCATTATTAGAACAGGATAAAAAGATAAATTCCATTTCAGAGGAATTAAACAAGACCACAGAAGGATTGAAAAAATTAGAACAGGTAATCCAGAATGGTAATGTGGCATTAAATGCAAAAAAGATGCCGTTACTAAGAGCCAAGATTGAAAGAGATTCTGAACTGACAAAGGCATTAAATGAAAAAGACGAGATTTTATCTGATTTGAAAAAGTCAAATGAATCTAAAATTGAAGTGAGAAAATCCATTTATCCAGGCGTTCAGATTAGCCTGAATGGAACAAAGCAGTTTTTAAAAGATGAGAATTATGCGGTTACATATCAAAAACGTGGAGTGGAAATTGAAACAATACCTACAGTGTAGATTCAAGTGTGAATTATCATATCAGCATCTATATGTCCTGATATGGTAATTTTTTTGTAATAATAGTACATTCTGGGAAGTGGTACTCATTCGGTCATACTGCAATGGATGTGCTTTGCACGGAACATAAGGCATGAATGGCATGCAGAACTGTTACTAATTTATGGAAAAGATAGAACAGTTCTGGCAGATTATAAATGATAGTTGTCAGATGGTTATCATTTTGTGAAATAAGAAAAATATCGATTTCTGCGTTAAATTACAATAACAGAGTTCCTGCCAGGTATTGACTTTTGAAAGATTTATCAGTATGATGTATTAGAGTATTTTAGAAAGAGAGTCTTTGACTGGAAGGATAGGAGGGAAAGAATGATTAATTTTGAGGAAGAGTTAGAAAAATTTCAACCCAGTTTGGAAATTGAACAAGCAGAAGAAGCAATTTATAATAATGATTTAACAGATGTAACAGATATAATGAAAGAATTGATACAAGAAATGAAACGATAAGATAATGGAGAAGTGTAGAAATGAATTGTCCAAGTTGTAATGGTTATATCTCCTTTCAGCATAATACATGTGACAAATGCGGAGCAGATTTAAGGATATATAAAAAAGTATGGAGTGCTTCTAATCATTTTTATAATGATGGTTTGGTAAAAGCACAAGTAAGGGATTTATCAGGAGCTGTAATTTCTCTAAGAAAAAGTCTGCAGCTTGATAAGAGAAATACAAATGCAAGAAATTTATTAGGTCTTGTCTATTTTGAAATGGGAGAGAGTGTTTCAGCATTTAGTGAATGGGTAATCAGCAAACATTTCCAGGCGAAAAATAATAGGGCAGATTATTATATCAATGCAGTACAGTCGAATCCGTCAAAACTGCATACTGTGAATCAAACAATTAAGAAATATAATTATGCTTTGTCGCAGGCAAAACAGGGGAATCTGGATTTGGCATTGTTACAATTAAAAAAAGTAATCAATTTAAATCCTAAATATATCAGAGCATATCATCTGCTGGCATTGCTGTATCTTAAGAATGAGGAAAAGGAGAAAGCAGTCCGTTATTTGCAAAAAACAAAGAAAATTGATGTAAATAATACATTGACCTTGCATTATCTGACGGAACTTGGTATAACAGCCAATGAGGGAAAAAGAGAAGTTATAAAACGTGAGGCAGAAAGAAATGAGGGTGCTGTGCAGAAAACAACTACAAGAAATCTTGAGACACCTAAATATTTTGCTCCGGCAGATATTGAGATTAAATCGAACAGATCTAACTGGTGGGTGTTTTTTAACTTAATTGTAGGTGTCATTATTGGAATTTTAGGAATATATATTTTAGCAGTGCCAACAATAAAAAAACAGGTAGTCAATGAATATAATAACAGCATGATTAATTTCAATGAAGAAAAGGCAAATTATGAGGTTGAAATTGCTGCATTAGAAAAGGATAAAGAGCAATTAGAAGAAAAAATCAAAAAACTGGATGGAAAAATTGACAAATATAAAGAAGAAGAGACGAATCAGGAAGTATATGATAAGTTTATCAAAGCTGTGAACTATTATATTTCAAACAAAAAAACAGAAGCAGCACAGATTTTACTCAAAGTGGATTCTAAGCTGCTTAGTGCTGAAACACAGAAATTATATAAAATAATTAAGGATAATACATTTTCAGATGTGTCACAAGCATTGTACAGGGAAGGAAATGGGCTATACAGCCGATATCAGTATGATGAAGCATTGAAAAAATTTAAAGAATCTGTAAAATACAATTCAGATAATGTGGATGCAATTTACTTTCTTGCCAGATGTTACCATAGAACGGGAGATACTAAAAATGCAATCAAAAATTACAAAAAGGTTGTGAATAATTTCCCGCAGGCAACAGGAAGGGTAAGAGAAGCTAAGTCACAATTGCGAACACTCGGTGTACAGATAGATTAGAGTGTGTTTGAAAATTGCTTGTTACAAGATGCGTGTCACAATTTGTGGGGGA
>CAYRAV010000138.1:0-2386 GCA_964422365.1 uncultured Lachnospiraceae bacterium
TTCATAGCTGGTAACAGCATCATGAATAAAATAACCAGCCAAAGCATTTTGTGAATGGCACCTTCTGAATAGTTACTATTTTTTAATTTTAAATTTGACAGTTGTTACATTTCCTGCTTTGTCTGTTACTTTTAATGTGTAAGAACCTTTTTTACTTACTTTTTTATTATTTTTAATTGTTTTTCCATTTAATTTAGCTGATTTGATACCATATTTATCAGAGAATTTTATGGTACGTGCCTTTTTATAGGTTTTTCCACTTGCCACACCTTTCACTGTTGGTTTCTGGGTATCATATGTATAAGTTATTGTTGTCTTGTTTCCTGCAAGGTCAAAAATTTTCATTGTGTGTTTGCCTTGTCCAGATGGCAAATCCTGTAATTTGTATACTTTTTTCTGTAGTGTTGCAGTTGATGTGCTGCCTTCTGTTAAATCATTTAACATAATCACACTTTCTCCATCTACTTTGATTCCTGCCACACCTACCTGATCTGTTACTGTTACTGTTCCCTTACTGTAAATACCATTATTTTTAATACCTGTAACAGCAGGTGCTGTTTTGTCGTTCAACAATACACTAGGATTCATTGTTTCTGCATAGAAAATCTGTACATCACTGCTTATATTTTCTGCACTGAACTCATTCAGTTCCCATGTCACCTGATTGCTGCCTGGTTCAAATTTACCATTACTGTAAGTAATACTGTTTGGAAATTCTATTGTAAATGCTATTTTAATATCATTTACCATTTTTGTTATCTGCTCTATTGTCAATCCATATACTGACAATGCTGCATTTAATTCTTCCTGTGAAATACCAGCTATCGTTCCATTTGCTGCATCATCCATTACAGTAGCAGCATAAAAATGATCTGTTCCAACAGAAACACCGCCAAAATATGACATACTCTCTAATTCTTCTGCAAGTTCCTTCATATTTTTAAAAGACTGTTCATTTGCATATTTATAGTATTCTTTTCCATCTACTGTAACCAAATCCCATGATTCAATTTCTCCAAAAGTCTTTTCCATATATATATCTGCCGTTTCTGCACTACCATATATAGCTAACATTTGTGGATAAATAGCTGACTTTATTTCATTCAAATCATCTTTTGAAAGTAATGTTGTCATACTAAATGCAGAACTTCCATCTTCTTTAATCTTTACCTGCAGATTGGCTTGCATACATGAAGAACAAACCACCATTGCTGCTATGAGCATCATGCTTAACAATACTGTTTTTAACTTTTTCATCTTCTCAATTCCTTTCCTAATGATTTTAAAAAATATACTCAAAATTTGTTATTCTGAATATGCATCATGGTTCATCCATGCAGAAAAACAAATTTCTTGTTCAGTTTAACATATCTCTTTCTCTTTTTCCACTATTTTTTTACTTTTCTTTTTCTATTCTTCAAATACTGCAATTACCTGTATGCCCCTTGGTGTTTCTGTCACACTTTTTACCACACCATCTTTTACCTTTAGACGTTGGTTATTAGGAATACATCCGCTCATGGCAACTGCGGGCTCTATAATATAATAATAATGTGCGGGTGTCTGCTTCTCTGTTACTTCCACCTGATCCCCCGGTTTCACAAGTCCGGGAATTTCCATTCGAAATTCCATTTCACGCATATGTAAGTTTCTCCTTCTTCTGCAGGGTTTTATTTCCCTGATTAAAATAAAAACGATTTCAAGAATATCAGTAGTAACTATCACTATATTAGTCACCTAATCAACTACTTTTTATTATATCTATGCCTGTATTTTTGTCAATACATTTTTCATTTGTATGAAAGCACCCTTTTTGCTTTAGCAAAAAACTGAATTCAGGTATACCCTAATGGGCATACCACAATTCATGCCCATTGGGACTGGCGGACTTCGCCCGATAAGGTATTCCAACATGCATCTCATAACTTGCATTTATGGTGGTGTACTAGAGCGTGTTTGAAAATTGCTTGTTACAACCTGCACATCCTCTTATTATTCACACAGATTTAGCATATTATTTTTTAGTTATATTATGAAAATTTTTCATCTATTTCATTATATATATTATTATAAAATTTCTCTATATTTTCATTGACAATATTATCATTTTCCTTTAATATTTCCAAATAATCTTTCAAAATTTCTGCTGTTCTGGTATCCGGATTATCTTTCATTGTCCACTCATATTCTTCTATTATATTTGTACGGATATGTTTTTTGTCATCCTCCAAATATTCATTTGTTTCCAAATCTACTTCATCATACCCTCCTGTAATTGCAGTATTGACCAGTTGGCAATACTTAGGATATAAAATACTATAGGTATCTCCTTCCCCATAAAACTCAATATGCTGTTCCATAGCAATACAACGATCTAAAATTTCTC
>CAYRAV010000139.1:0-2197 GCA_964422365.1 uncultured Lachnospiraceae bacterium
ATGAAGTAATTGTACAGGGAAACACTTATATTGCAACTGTAATGGGAATTACAGAAAATGGTGCAACTCCTGTCTTTGTAGAACCTGATCAGTACTACAATATAGATGTCAACAAGATTGAAGAGAAAATTACGAAACGAACGAAGGCAATTATGGTAGTGCACTTATATGGACAGGCAGCAGATATGACTTCCATCATGAAATTAGCGAAAAAGTATGATTTAAAGGTAATAGAGGATTGTGCACAGGCACATGGGGCAACCCATTGTGGTAAAATGGTTGGCACTTTTGGAGATATTGGATGTTTTTCTTTTTATCCAACCAAAAATCTGGGTGCTTTTGGGGATGGAGGTGCATTAGTTACCAATCTGGAAGACATGTGTAAGAACGCAAAAATATACCGCAATTATGGAAGTGAAAAAAAATATCACAATCAGGTTGTAGGAGTAAATTCCCGTTTGGATGAAATGCAGGCAGGATTGTTGCGGATAAAATTAAAATATTTAGATGGATTGAATCGGGAAAGAATGAAAATTGCAGAAAGTTATCTTACAAGTATAAAAAATAACAGTGTAGTTATGCCTAAAATAAGAAAAGATAGTTCCTCTGTATGGCATCAGTTTGTTATTCGCACAAAAAACAGGGAAGCACTTATGCATCATTTAGATGAGAATGGAATTCATAGCATGATACACTACCCTATCCCGCCTCATTTATCAGAAGCGTACCATTATTTGAATATGAAGCAGGGAAGTCTTCCGATTACAGAAACATATGCAGAAGAAGTACTTTCTTTGCCAATGTATAACGGAATGTTAGAGGAAGAAATTAAAAAAGTAATAAAAACTGTAAATAGTTTTAAACAATAAGGAGGATAACAGGTATGCCAGTAGATATGGAAGCATATGGAAGACTGTTTTATGAAGAATACAATAACTCTGATTTTGAAGTGACACTAACTAAATATCGAAAGAAAAAAATGGTTGAAATATTGAACAGATATTCTACATCTCGAATATTGGAAATAGGTTGCGGAATGGAACCATTTTTTTTGAATTATGAAAACTTTAAAGAAATGACAATTATCGAACCAACAAAGATTCTTTATGAGAGTGCGGAAAAATATTGTAAAAAAAGTAAGTTGAATGTGGAGTGTATTCATGATTTTGTACAAAATCGGGTAAATGAACTATATGAAAAGAAATTTGATTTTATTTTATTAGTAGCATTAATCCATGAAGTGGAAGACGCACAAGAGCTGGTTTCATCAGTTAGACAAATATGTCATAAAAATACAAAAGTGTTAATCACAACAAATAATCCAAACTCCTTTCATCTTACGTTGGCATATGAATCCGGTATTATTCCTCAATTAGGAATACTTACAGAAAAAGCAAAATCATTTCAAAGGCATAGTGTATTCTCAATGGATGAAATGAAAGAATTAGCCAGAAACAATTCATTTGAAGTAATAGAGGAAGGTTCTTACTTTATAAAACCTTTTGCACATAACCAGATGAAGGCATTGTTAGATTATAATATTATTACAGAAGATGTCTTAGATGGATTGGATAAGATGATTAAATATATGCCTGATTTGGGAGCAGAAAATTATTGTGTTGTAACACCTTATGAAAAATAAAAAATTTTGTTGTACAGATAAACAAATTATATGGGATGGTGATAGCATGGAAAAAAGCCAAAAACTGGTAATTGTTGGTGATAGTGAATTTGCAAAAATGGCATATGATTACTTTATGTTAGATTCAAAATACGAAGTTGTTGCTTTTGCAGTAGAACATAATTATAGAAAAGAAGAAAAATTGTGTGAACTGCCTGTTATAGATTTTGAACAAATAGAAAAACTATATCCACCCACGGAATATGATGCATTTGTAGCAATTGGCTACAGAAAATTAAACCGGGTTCGTACAAGATTATTTCATAGCTGTAAAAATAAAGGGTATCATTGTGCAACATATGTCAGCTCACATGCCTTTGTATGGCATAATGTAGAATTGGGTGAAAATGTTTTTATATTTGAAGATAACACTATTCAGTATCATGTAAAAATCGGTGACAATGTTATATTATGGAGCGGTAACCATATAGGACATGGAACTGTTATAGAAGATAATTGCTGGTTAACTTCTCATGACGTAATTTCAGGTTTCTGCCGAATTGGAAAAAATTCATT
>CAYRAV010000140.1:0-2085 GCA_964422365.1 uncultured Lachnospiraceae bacterium
CATAAATAATTTACCAGCCAAACCGTAAATTTTTTGGTAATAATGTACATTCTGGTAAATTATGAATGGCATGGCTGAACTGTTACATTTGACTTATTTTTATTATTTAGAAAAACTTGCACACTACTATTATTTACATTATAATATATGCTGTTCACTATGTATCAACAAATTAGTTTCATCTATTATTATTTTTTATTATGAAAGGATGTGTTTTTATGTCAGGCTCTATATATGGAAATTTGTTTCGTATTTCATCATGGGGAGAATCTCATGGTAAAGGAATTGGTGTGGTAGTGGATGGCTGTCCTGCTGGTCTTCCTTTGAATGAAGAAATCATACAAACTTATTTGAATAGACGTAAACCTGGTACCACTAAATATTCTACTCCTAGAAAGGAAGATGATATTGTTGAAATTTTATCTGGTGTTTTCGAAGGAAAGACAACAGGTACACCAATTTCAATGATTGTGTTTAATCAAACTCAACGTTCAAAAGATTATTCTGAAATTGCTGGTTATTATCGTCCAGGACATTCTGATTTTACTTTTGATGCAAAATATGGATTTAGGGATTATCGCGGTGGTGGACGTTCTTCTGGCCGTGAAACCATTGCTCGTGTTGCAGCAGGCGCTATCGCTTGTACCATTTTAAAAAATTTGGGAATTGATGTAAGTGCTTACACTCGTTCTATTGGTCCCATTTCTATTGATTATAGTAAATGCAAAAAAGAAAATATTATGAAAAGTCCTCTTTATATGCCTGATATAGAAGCATCGAAAAAAGCAGAGGACTTTCTATGGCAAAAGATGACAGAACAAGATTCGGCTGGAGGCATAGTAGAATGTATTGTTACTGGAATGCCCTCTGGTATTGGTGATCCTTCATTTGAAAAGTTAGATGCCAATCTTGCCAAAGCTATTATGTCTATTGGTGCTGTCAAGGGTATTGAAATTGGTGACGGATTCCATTCTTCTACTGCTACTGGTTCTTCTAATAATGATGCTTTTATATTAGATAAAAATAACCATATCACAAAGTCTTCTAACCATGCTGGAGGAATTCTTGGCGGTATAAGTGATGGTTCTGAAATTATTTTACGTGCTGCTTTTAAACCAACACCTTCTATTTCCCAAATGCAAAAAACAGTAAACAAATCCAATGAAGAAATTGAAATCAGTGTAAAAGGACGTCATGATCCAATTATAGTTCCAAGAGCTGTAGTAGTAGTAGAAGCTATGACTGCACTAACACTCGTTGATGCCTTGTTTATGAATATGTCTTCCCGTCTGGATAAAATTATAGAATTTTATCACCATTAATGTATGTATTATCAGACTTCTATCAGATTGCAATTAACCAATTCAGCTTGTAATTAGACAGATACTCCTCAGCAAGCTGGTGGCATCAATATTCATAACAGACGTCTGCCCTATAGAAATGATTGTACAAAGTGCACTTTGCACAATCATTTCTGCATGGCTGAACTGTTACATATGTTATATATTCTTTTTTATACTTCTCCTTACTTTTTCAACAGACGCTAAAAACATGTTTTGATTCATATAGATAAACAATGTCTTACTGAACTCATAGTTCTTTACTAACAGTAAATCTTCTTCATTCTCTAACACATTCATACTACTATCTATATAAATCTGATTTTCTTTCGGTTCTGTTACCTTCATTACATAATCACACATGGAAAATATGGTATCTGCTTCTTCTCTCTTCTCTGTTTTTATAATTGCAGGATTTATTTTCACTAACATTTCCTTCAAATATTGTGCATTATCCCTATACTGGTTTTCTTCTATATAAATTTTTTTTACTTTTTCTGCTATTTTTTCTAACCTATGTTCCTCTTCATCTGCTCCCAGTATTTTATGCTCTTCTGCTTTTCCTCTTATCAGATGTAATGCATCATCAAATGCATAACGTATTGTATTCATGACATTATGCTGACCACGATACATAGATTCATACAATGCATCAAATACCTGTTGCAATACATGTATACTCATATTTTCTATTTTCTCTTTTGGAGTAAATTTCATAAAAAAATGAATTTGATTTCTCCACAAA